>CALDPR010000001.1 GCA_937911575.1 uncultured Porphyromonadaceae bacterium
GAATGCAAATACAGCATTATTCACTGAATTTCAGAGAACAATAATAAATCCATATATTATAGAGTGTTAATCTCATAATTTAACCGGTTGCAGATTTGCTGTTGTCGAACTTCTATAAAAACGCTTGCAAGTTAAACATTAATTTTGAAATTTGCAATTTTTTCTTTCTAAATTTTGTTTTTTTTATTCTATTTTCCGACATAAGTAAAAATTTTTCAGACTTTTCAAACAGATTGTTTTACTTTTTAATCGGACACCAATATTAAGGAATGTCAGTAATTAAATACAAAAAGGCAGGAGTAATCACTACTCCCACCTTCTTTTGATGCTCATATAAACATCAATTACATTTAATCAACCTATTTCACTATGATTTTATTAATTGTATTGCCAACTTTGACAACATAAATATCATTTTCTACCGGGATTACGACCTTGTCATCATTAATTACTTGAGAAGCTATAACTTTACCATCGATTGTAGAGATGATTGCTTCTTGACCGATAAAGCCGTTAATGACAATAGCGTTGTTGATAGCATAGATTGCTTTGTCTGAAAGGATATCAAATATGCCTACCACGCTCACATTTACTGTGTTTGATTTTGCATATTCAGTTTCTACTCCTTGATCGCTAACAACCACAGTTACATTATAACGGTAATCTTCAGCAGCTTCAACATTAGTGTCAACAAATGATGTACTTGTAACTTTTTCTGCAATCATAACACCATCACGATATACGTTGTAACCGATGATTTCAGCTGTGCTGGTGATAGGAGCATAAGATAGATAATCAATCATTGCACCAAATTTGTCTGCACTCACATAGTGAAGAGCGAAATATTTAGCATCTTCAGGGAATGATACAGTTACCATTTCCCAACCTGCTCTTTTCTTTTGTATTGTCTCTACAAGAGTGAATGCTTCAGGATCTTGTGTTGTTGAAGAATACATCACCTCTATCTTTTCAGGTGAATATTTAGGATTAACGATGTTCCAATAGAATGAAATACCTGAACCACCTTTGATTTCAGGTGAAATCAACCAGTCGTCGGCTGCAGATGCATCTTCCGGACAGATAGCGATCAGATATTGATTTCCTGAATATGGAGCAAAACTTGAACCGGCTACATATATGTCGTTGTAGTTAAACACTTGATATGCTTTTGGTGTACCCATATCAGGATATTCCCAACCGGAGAATATCCAGTTAACTTTCTCATCTCCGTCAATATTTTTCCATTGTCCCAATTCGTTTGAATAATCGAATGATTCCAAATCTTCAAAATCATCAAGTTCAAGAGAAAGCACCGGTGCACTCCATGTCAATTCGACTGATGAAAGATCTTCGCTGACATTTGCTTTCAAATCTGTTACAACAGGATCGTTTGTCTTGTTAACTTTCACAAGCGATTCAATCGCATCATTTGATGGATCCATATCGCCTCCTTCTATATATGCTTTGATTGTAACGTTGCCCAAGTGATCCGGTTCCGGAATATATTCATATTCATAGATGCAATTTTCGCCCGGTTCTAAAGATGTTTGATCCGGCTCGGTTGCAACTTCAAGGTTAGTAATCAATTCGCCGTTTGCATCAATTGCATCGCAATAGATTGCAGGTATTTGCATTGCTTCAAGACCTACGTTTTCGATCTTCACTTTGTAAGATACGGCATCACCGATAAGAATTGATGATGGACCATCGATGTTGTTGACTGCCAAGTCTTGAGCATACATATTGCGAATTGAGTAACCACCAATAATAGCATATGCTTCTGTACCGTTATATTCTGCACGAACAGCAACGTAAACCCATTCTCTGTCGAGATATTGTTCCGGAAGTTTGAAACTTATTGTTTGCCAACCTGCTCCTGTTGTTGAGTCCACTGTGCCGATTACAGTCTCTTCATCGCTGTTATGACATACCAATACATCGATTTTTGGAGTGAAATTAGCTAAGTAACAATTTAGTCTGAACTCTACATTTGTCAAACCTTTAGTTGAGAATTTCGGAAGAGCGATACGTCCGTATGTAGTGCCATAAGTGCGAGGATAACCGATAAGAGCGATTGACGACTCTGTAATGATGTTTCCATCTATAATTGCCGGATCGTTGAATTCCCATGCACCAGTATAACTATCATCTGGGTGTTGTTCCATAACCATATCATAAGTTAATTGGCCGGGGAATGTCTCAATCATAGGCAATTCGTATGGTTTACCGATAATTGCTGCTGCATACGACACTTCTGATGTTGAACCATAAGCGTTTGATACGGTGATACCGAGACGTTCGTATGTCAGACGTGAATTTCTACGTATAGAATATGAATATTCAGTAATTCCTCCTGATACTTGATCAATAGCTTCCCATTGGCTGCTATCGTTTACACGATAAACCGTATACACTAAGTTGTCAGGATTGATGTAGCCACCTTTAGCTCCTACTGTCGGGTGAACCCAATATAGCGTCATTGTATAGTTATCATCACTTACTTCGGCAATTACTGGCACAATTGTCGGAGCATCTTCTCCGGTAAAGAGTTGTGTTAAAATCTCTTCACCATCACCGAATGAGTTGGATACATATACAGCAATTTCATTTATGCCTTGCACTGTAGCAATATCAACTGAGATAGGAGCTCCGGCTCTTGCTGTAACAGTCTTAGTTTCTACTGATGATTTTACTGTTGCTGTCAAATCTCCACCTATTGTGAAGAGAGATTTGCCTGAGATAGTCTTTGTAGGCATCGTAAACTTAACTGTGGCTTTGAGTTCGCCCTCCGGAGCAGCAATTGCTTCGAGGTTGTCACATTTTGCCGGACAATCAGAAACTTTATCTGTCAATGAAACTGTTATATCACGAATATACATATAGAACATATTTGCCGGTGATATACAGTGGAAACCGATATAGTATTCACCCGGTTCTTCGATTTCGAACACTACTTTCTTAGTTGCAAATTCTTTTTCGTTTGTCAGTGTTTCTGTAAACAACACTTTAGCATCAGCAGCAGTAGGTGTTTTTCCAATCGTTACTTCATATGTCTCAGGGAAATTACCCAAACGTGCAGTTGCATCATATGTGATTTCATACAACGACTCTGTCTCATCAAATTGAGTTACAGGCAAGAACACCCAGTCGTCGGCATTTGCTGTTGATGATGTAACGTGTGTCAACCCTTCGTAGTCTTCATCATAACGCCAATATCCTCCAAGTCCATTATCGACAAATGTCATCAATCGGCAATCCTCTTCAGTTGGTTCCAAGAAATAAGGCACTGTGAATGCGTGTCCGATAATTGTTTCTGCAGATACTCCTTTTTTCGATACTTTATCTTTGTATACAGCTTCAACTTCAGCTTTGAAGAATGCCATCGGAGCATCTTCGATGTTGATTTCGTATTGAGAGCCGTAGACCGGTTCTGTATTTTGTTTTTCTCCATTCACATATACGTTGTAATATACAGCTGATTGATCCACATATCCTTCATTTGCACCTCGTTCCGGCACAGGATCCCAAGTTACAAATTGTTGGTTGATGGTTACATTTACTGGAGCTTTCGGCGTATCGTTGCCGGCAAATACTTCTTTGCTCACCGGGTGACCTTCAAGTTCTTTGTATCCATCTTTGAAATATGGAATAACTGTGATTTCATGTAGCCCTTCAGTAACTGTAAGTTCAAATGTATGTGTCTCGCCAGAGATTCCCACTTGATTTGTCAATTTAGTCTCTCCATCAACTTGCACTTTATAATACACTTCTTGGTTGATAAGAAGATCGCCTGAGAATTTTGTTGTTGGCAACACAATTTCACCGACACCTGTCAATTCATCTTTATTGAAAGTCATGCTATTGAATTGAACTAATCCCGGTGCATTATCATCACATACTTTATCCGGTGTAGACAACACAATATATTGATTCACATACTCAAATTCATGAAGCAGATATGCTTTACCCGTTTCCGGATCTATGCTATAGATGCAACTTGATTGATCGCCGTGAATTGCTGTCCAAATGAAAGCATGATCAAGTGGACTATAAACCATTGCTTGAACATATGGACCAGGAACAACGCCTGTACCTGCCACATAATCAAACTCTCCTGTCTCTTTGTTCATTTTCATGAAGTTACCATATAGGTTCACTCCATAGATACCTCCATCTTTCGGATAATATGCCCATGTAGCCATTCGATTATCCACTAAACCCGGAGAATTATTCAATACAGTAAAGGTGTTTGTCTCAAAATCGAATTTTTGAAGCAATGCACCTGTTCCATTAGCATTGTATGTATAGGCATAAGCAACATCTAATTCTTCGTCATATACGGCTGTAAGAACCCAATTTGAGAAGTTGGAACTATCCAACTCTTGTTGTTCTACAATTTGACCTGTGCGAAGATCGTATTTTGTCCAATTGACGAAAATCATTCCCCAAAATTCATTACCATAGAAAGCATAAAGATAGTCTCCTCTGACGAATCCGGCTCCTTCAACAAACACTTCTTCCGGTAAATCCCATAGTTCGGTTTCTGTTCCATCTGTAGAAAGTTCATACCAACTTGCCCATTTGAATGATGGATCTGTTGAGACATATCGAAGTCCTTGAAGTGTGGATCCTGATGGAGAAATTCGCATTGGAGCTTCCATTGGATTAGCCTTTGGTAATGCTTCAATACCGGAACCTAATACAGGAAACTGATTTCTCGTTTCGTTCACATATCGCGGAGCCCAATCCGGCGTACGTTTCGGTGAAAACGATTTATTCGTTTTTTTCACAACAGGGCTGTAGCGTTGATTCAAATCTTCGGCAACCCCTATCGATGTGCCGATCAACGTGAATAATGCTAATACTAAAATTGAAATTTTTTTATTCATATAGATCTATATTTAGTTGTTACTTCTTTCGTTAATATAATCGGATATAGGGAATATATATGAACTTATCCCCTATATCCCAAAATTCAATATTTACTTAACTATTACTTTTGTAGTATCTCTACCTACTTTAACTATATAAATACCGGGTTGTACTTGTATTCTCTTCGATTCATTCTCAATATTATTCATAAACACAAGTTTTCCGTCGATTGTATATATGCTGACAAGTTCTGATTGCATTCCTTTCAAAATGATTTCGTTCACGCCTCCGATAACCATTCCATTCACTGTTTCAAATGATTGAACCGAGCTTGTTTCTTTGAACTTGTAGCCTCCGATGATGAAGTATTCATTTTTGTTTTCCAATGTTGCTTTTACAATAACTTCTAACCATGTCTTACCGATCATTTCGGCAGGGAGAGCAAAGACAACTTCATTCCACCCTTTTTCGAATTCATTGCCTGTGATTTTACCAATACTTGTTTCTACTCCTGTATAGTCGCGAACAAACACTTCAGCCTCACCCATATTTTCGTAGAAGTAAACATTGAAGATTGCATCTGCCATTTCAGCTCCCTTTGTTGAGAATTTAGGCATGACTACTGACGCCACAGATGTGGTGTTTTCTTCTGTCATTGCCACCAAAGCAAGATCATCTCTATGGATTGCATTTTCTACATAGTAAACCGGATTGTCTAAACTCCATGAACCGGTGTAGATTTCTTCATCTTCGATAGTCATTCCAACATAGTGAGATTCTCCGTCTTCGAAAGCCTCTTCGATAGGCATTTTGTATGGATTACCGAGATATACGGCTAAGACTTCGCTTGAGTTTGTGCTTCCTGCCGCACTGATTGACACAATACCTAATCTTTGCAATGCAAGGTCTTGGTCATCATCGTCTTTGAGTGTGAATGTATATTGAGCCTCATCTAACACACCTGATTCTGCAAACCAATAATCAAAATCTTCCCAGTAGCGAACCACTTGATATGTCACAAATGCTGGGTCAACATATTTGCCGTTCAGACCCACTGACGGTGTTTCCCATGTGAAGGTTACCGATTTATTATCTTCCGACACTACTGATGAAGTGAATGTAGCTGTTCCCGGAATATCTACGCCGGTGTATATGCTGATTGTTGCAATAGCTCCCTCGCCGGCAGCATTTGATGGTGTGAGTGTGATGATGTTGTCGCTTTGTATTGTTGGAACAACAACTGTCTGATTAGTACCAGGTTTGGCTGACACTGACACTGATCCTGCTTCTGATGCGACTACAACCGTGATATCTTCATTTCTATTCAATGACTCTCCGTCAAGCGATAGCAATGGAAGTGTAAAGTTAACTGTCGCTTCTAATCTTCCGTATTCAGCTGCTGTTGCTGTAATGTTCTCGCATTGTGCCGGAGCTGATGTCGTAGACGATGTTTCATAAACTCTGATTGCCGGGATTCTTACCCAATAATTATCAGCATCTGAAACAACGTGAACTGCAATGCGATAGTTGCCAGCCTCGTCCACATTGAATTTGTGGGAAAGTGTTCCGTCGAAGACATTGAGTGTGGCCTCCGGAAGGATTATTTTCATATCGTCAAGGTTGTCTGTACGGCTGATTCCTACTTCGATTTTTTCTGTATAGTCTATTGATGGATATGTTTTAGCATCAACCTCAATTACAAACACTTTTGAAGCATCTTCTATGTGTATAGGTGGGAAAAATGCCCAGTCATCTGCTTTGTAGTATGGACTGTATTCATATTCCAATGTGCTTTCAAATTCATTGTAATACCATGTTACGGCATCGGCATTGTCATCTATGATTGTCATATAGTCAAACATCTCTTCATCGACATCAAATTCCACCGGAATAGAATAGCCACCAGCAAGGAATTCTTTAGAGAATCCTTTTGCCGACACTTTGTCTTCATAGACAGCTTCAACAGCTGCCACCATCGACTTCATTTCGCCTACATATGGTTCGATGTCATAGCTGTTTGTTGTAAGTGGAGTGGTGTTTAGCAATTCATCGTTAAGATACACGTTATATGTGATTTTGTCTGCTTCGATATATCCGTTGTGAGCACTCGTTGTTACGATATCCCATGTTATTTTATCGTTTGAAAGAACCACATTTTGAGGCTTTGCCGGAGCATCTTTTCCAATGAAAAATTCTTCAATTGCATCTACTCCTTTTATTCCATTCGAATATGTAGACACTGTGAGAACGTGAAGTCCTTCTGCCATATTTTTCAATTCTATTGTGATCTCTTCCCCTACATTTTTTGTCAATGTTTCGCCGTATTGAACACCATCAATTTTTATCTCTACGGTTAATTCTCCTGTCAGTCTGTTTCCGTCAAAAGTCTCTTCCGGCAATAGAATAATTGCTTCGCCATCAGATGCTAAATCAGCAAATGTAATACTTTGGATTTCTGCCGGCATTGCTCCTCCCTCTGCAACAATCGGGTCGTTGCAGTATAGGATTGTGTATTGTTCCTCTTGTGTCATTGCGATATCTTTTGTTGCCTCTTGAAGTGCGAGGTTAAGAACCACTAATCGAGGAGTCCAATATTCATCGTTTTCTGTCGCCAAATAAACAAATCCTTTGTCAAACGGGCTGTATACCATTGATTGCATCAAATAAAGCGGAGCGAATCCTATGCTGAATAGTTCGGTATATTCGCCGGTTTGTTTGTTGATTTCACACAAATAACCTGAAAGTGTTACTCCATATAGTTTCTCATCTGCCGGATTATATGCAAATGCCAATACCGGATTTGTTGAGAATGTTTCATCTTCATTCAAATATGTAAATTCTCCTGTTTCAATATCAATTTTTTGGAAATATGAACTATTATGGTCGGCACTATATGTGTATGCATAAGCTATTTTTTCTTTCTCGTCATAGGTAGCAACAAGAACTGTTTCAGAGAAATCTTCTACATTAAATTCTATCGTGTTGAGCAATTCTCCGGTCTCTACATCAAACATCATCATTTTGGTTTCCAAATATTCGAGTCCGAAGTTATCATAATAGAAAAAGGCATACAATGTGCCGTCTGTAACAAAGCCTGTACTTGACTCATCTATAGCCGGATTTGACCATAGTCGTGTTGACTTTGCTGTGCTTGTGTTTAATTTCCACCATGAAGTGTAGTCATAGTTTGTGTTATATAGCATATAGCCCTCTATGTTTGATTGAAGTCCCGATGCCATTGCAAAATCTGACGATGGAGCATTTTGTCTGCTCTTTTTAGTTGCTTGGTGTGTAGGTTTAGAGACTCTTTTTGCCGGAGCATTATATCCGTATGTCGCAACATTTCTGTCTGTCGACTTTCCTACATCAAAAATCTCTTTTGCATCAACTGAACTATAGCTTATTATCAGTGTAATTACAGTTAGAAAACTAATGATTCTTTTCATAAGATATTATTTTATTCGGTTTTTATTTTTCTCGTTTTAGTCTTTTATGGGAATTACATTGCAAAAATATATTTATAATAGCAACATTTCTTTGTCCTATGTCAAAAAAAACAATATCACACACGAAATATTGTTTTTTTTATCATTTAATTTTGGAAAGTCTCTTTCTTATTCTACTTAGATAAGATTGAGATACACCTAAATATGAGGCAACAATTCTTAACGACACTGTCTGAATTATTTCAGGTCTGTTTTTCAGCAATGATTCATACCTTTCCATTGCATCTCCATTAATAACCGTCTGTTTGACTTCGTTATAGAACAACTGACATTGAGCCATATTCAATGCCCAACGAGCAAATTCATGAGATTCAGCAACCAATTCTTCAAATTTTTCTTTTGTAACAACCATTATTTCACAATCACAACAAGCTTCAAATTGATGATAAGTGGGCTGACGATAACAATATGAGTGATATGAAATAATCATTGTTCCGGCAAGAGCAAATGCTACGGTGGTCTCTTTCATTCCGTCCATATACAGACGTCGAATCACGCCACTCTTTACAATATAAATGTTTGTATCAACTTTTCCACTGTCGATCAATATATCTCTCTTTTTTAATTTAATAGGCTTCATAATACTACAAAACTTATCCATCGTCTCGTTGGATAATTTAAATGGAGCTTCGTCAGCCAATGTTTTTTTAAAATCGACCATACTATATACGTAAAAGAGATTTATATCCTATTCCTTTTGTAGAGCAAAATTGCTATGCATAACATTTTGATTTACAAAATTAGTAATTTTTCTTTATAATCCCATAATTTAACGTTTTTTTGATACAAAAAGTGTCGGCAGATACCTGCCGACACTTTTTATACGATTGTTTTTAACAATAATTTACTCTTTGCATTTTGCCGAGATATAACCACGATTCATGCGACCAATGTTGTAGAGTTTGATTTGTTTCGGACATTCAGCAGAGCAAGCTCCTGTGTTTGTACAGTTACCGAATCCGAGTTCGTCCATTCTCTTAACCATTGCTCTTACACGACGGTCTGCTTCAACTTGTCCTTGTGGAAGAAGAGCAAATTGGCTCACTTTCGCAGAGACGAATAGCATTGCAGAACCATTCTTACAAGCGGCTACACAAGCACCACAACCGATACATGTCGCAGAGTCCATAGCTTCATCAGCCATTTCTTTTGACACAGGGATTGCGTTGGCATCTTGAGCACCTCCACAGTTGAATGATACATATCCACCGGCTTGTTGAATCTTGTCGAATGCGTTACGATCAACCATAAGGTCTTTGATCACCGGGAATGCTGCCGAACGCCATGGCTCAACTGTGATGGTTTCGCCATCTTTGAATCGACGCATATAGAGCTGACAAGTAGTAGCTCCTGTTGCAGGTCCGTGAGGATGCCCGTTGATATAGAGTGAACACATACCACAGATACCTTCGCGACAGTCGTGGTCGAATACTATTGGTTCTTCACCTCTTTCGATGAGAGTTTCGTTAAGGATATCGAGAGTCTCAAGGAATGAAGTATCTGAAGTGGTCTCAACATCGTTATAAGTCACGAAACCACCTTTTGCCTTAGGTCCGGCTTGACGCCACACCTTGAGGTTGACTTTCATTGATAATTCTGCCATTTTAAATTCAATTTAATTGTTTTATGACTTATAGTTACGTGTTTGAACTTTGATAGCTTCGTATTTGAGTTCTTCTTTGATGAGTGTAGGTTCGTTGTCTCCCTCATATTTCCAGCAAGCAACGTAGAAGAAGTTTTCGTCATCACGTTTAGCTTCTCCTTCTTCTGTTTGGAATTCTTCACGGAAGTGTCCTCCACATGATTCGTTACGATTCAACGCATCGTGAGCCATAAGCTCGCCTACTGTGATGAAGTCGCGTAGACGCAATGCCTTGTCGAGTTCAATGTTCATACCTTCTTGTGTGCCAGGCACGAATAGGTTAGTATCGAATTCTTTACGCAAGTCTTTGAGTTTTGCAATAGCTGTTGTCAGACTTTCTTTCGTACGAGCCATACCAACGAAGTCCCACATCACACGACCTAATTCTTTGTGGATTGAATCAACAGAGCGTTTACCACCGATATTCATCAAGCGATCCATTTCTGCTTGGCAATTCTTTTCTGCTTCATCAAATTCCGGACGGTCTGTTGAGAAGCGTGGCACACGAATTTGGTCGGCAAGATAGTTTTGTATGGTGTAAGGAAGCACGAAATAACCATCAGCAAGACCTTGCATAAGAGCAGATGCACCAAGACGGTTAGCACCGTGATCTGAGAAGTTACATTCTCCGATTGCAAACAGACCTTTGATTGTGGTTTGAAGTTCATAGTCAACCCAAATACCACCCATTGTGTAGTGGATTGAAGGATAGATCATCATTGGGTTGTAGTATTTGTATCCATTGATTTCGTTGCCGAGTTCGCCCGGATTGACGTCGGTGATTTCTTCATACATGTCGAAGAGGTTACCATAGCGTTGACGAACTTGGTCGATGCCAAGGCGATTGATTGCATCACTGAAGTCGAGGAATACGGCAAGACCTGTGTTGTTGACACCGAAGCCTTTGTCGCAACGTTCTTTAGCAGCACGAGAAGCCACGTCACGAGGCACTAAGTTTCCGAATGCCGGATAGCGACGTTCCAAATAGTAGTCGCGATCTTCTTCCGGAATCTGACTTCCTGTGATTTCACCACGTTGCAAGCGTTGAGCATCTTCAAGTTTTTTAGGCACCCAAATACGTCCGTCGTTACGGAGTGATTCAGACATCAATGTGAGTTTTGATTGTTTGTCGCCATGAACCGGAATACATGTCGGGTGAATTTGCACGAAAGCCGGGTTTGCAAAGTATGCACCTTTGCGATAGCAAGCCACAGCAGCCGAGCCGTTGCAAGCCATAGCGTTAGTAGAAAGGAAGTATGCGTTTCCGTATCCACCGGTAGCAATAACTACAGCGTGAGCAGCGAAGCGTTCGAGTTTACCTGTAACGAGGTTTTTAGCTATAATACCACGAGCTCTTTCTACACCGTTTTCGTCTTTGATAAGAACCACATCTTGCATTTCATAGCGGTTGTAGCTTTTCACTTTTCCAAGTTCGATTTGACGGTTAAGAGAAGAGTAAGCACCGAGAAGAAGCTGTTGACCTGTTTGACCTTTAGCGTAGAATGTACGAGACACTTGAGCACCACCGAACGAACGGTTTGCCAATAAACCACCATATTCGCGGGCGAATGGCACACCTTGAGCCACACATTGGTCGATGATATTGTTTGACACTTCAGCCAAACGATACACGTTAGCTTCACGAGCACGATAGTCTCCACCTTTCACAGTGTCGTAGAAAAGACGATATATTGAGTCTCCGTCGTTTTGATAATTCTTTGCTGCATTAATACCACCTTGAGCAGCGATAGAGTGAGCACGACGAGGACTGTCTTGAATATTGAAGTTCAATACGTTGAAGCCCATTTCTGCAAGAGTAGATGCAGCTGAAGCACCGGCAAGACCTGTACCAACGACGATGATGTCGAGACGGCGTTTGTTGGCCGGGTTAACTAATTTTTGATGAGCCTTATAGTTGGTCCATTTTTCTGCGATAGGACCTTCAGGAATTTTAGAATCCGCCGGATTCATAATTAAGATTTCTTTATTATTTGCCATATCGCTTATTCGTTAGTTGGTTCTACGTTTTCTTCATTTGCTTGTTGAGCGGCTGCAGCAGCGGCTGCTTGTTGTTGATAGTATTGTTGCATAGCTGCTTTTTGACGTTCTTCCTCTTCTTTGACAAGAGTTGGAGCAAATGTTTTGTTGAAGTTTTCGAAAGTAGCTTGAAGTTGTTGGATTTCTTCGCCGGCAGGATCCATTTGGCGAGCTTCTTCTTGAGCGTGTTTCATGAATTGCTCAATGTATTGTTCTTCAAGAGCTTTGTCGTTGATGTAGAAATTGTCTTGTGCTTGCACATAGAACACCACTGCTTGAAGAGCAAAAAGACCGATAACGATAGTTGTCCACCAATTAGCAATACATTTCAAACGAGGAATCCATGCGGTGTTGTCCCAACCAATACTTTGGAACATAGACCAGAATCCATGAGTCATGTGGAACCAAAGAGCTACGAATCCGATTAGGTAAACCACAAGTGTCCAAATGTTAGAAAATGCAATTTGAATGAATAATGTGCCGGCAGCAGGAGGCACCGGTGCACCTTGGTATTGATACCAATCGTTTACACCACTAGCAGCAATTTCAGTGAATTGCATTTTATACCAGAAGTGATACAAGTGAAGAGCAAGGAATACGACAACAACGATTCCAAGCACCAACATGTTTTGAGATGACCATTCAACGCCTTTCGGACGTGCTGTTACAGCATAACGGTCATTTCCACGAGCTTTACGATTCTGGATTGTTAGCCAGAATGCGTAGATGATGTGAATGACAAATAGTGCAGCCAATCCGATTGATGCAACCAATGCATACCAGTTTGCTCCGAGGAACTCACAGATTGCATTGTAGGCTGCTGGCCATAGAAGGGCAACACTGTTCATCAAACAGTGAAATGTTACAAATAGGACGAGGGCAGCACCAGTGAGTGCCATAATGAACTTACGTCCTACAGATGAGCTTGTTAACCACATAGCAGTTCTGATTTTTTAGTTAATTAATTAGTTATTATTTGTTTAATTTTTTTTCGTCAGGTTATTTTTCTTACGCTTTTCACTATTGCATACTTGGCTTTTTTGTCCTTTTACGCTTCGCAAAAACGATTTTTTCGCACTAATCCCACTGCTGTTTTTTGAGCATTCAATGGGATTTTGTGGCAAAATTATCATATTTTAACCATATTTCAAAGTATTTAAGTTTTTTTTTCGCTTCACAGCGTAAGTTTATTTGTGATTTGACAATTTTCCCATGTAGAATTTTATTATCAATCAGTATGTGTTAACTCGCATTTAAATGCAACCA
>CALDPR010000002.1 GCA_937911575.1 uncultured Porphyromonadaceae bacterium
CAGAGCA
Source organism: uncultured Porphyromonadaceae bacterium (assembly GCA_937911575.1). GTDB lineage: Bacteria > Bacteroidota > Bacteroidia > Bacteroidales > Muribaculaceae > Lepagella. Next base: position 8 of record CALDPR010000002.1, read on the forward strand.
CGTGATTTGTAATCTCGGGGTCGTTGGTTCGAATCCGACAAGAGGCTCCAAAAAGACGTAATATTTGCGTTAAATGTTTTCATAATTTTGTTTTGACGGCATCTCTAATCAGACATGCCGTTTTTTTGTAAAAAATAAGCTATGTTGATTTATAATACGACTTATGTATGTGAGGATAAGCGATTGAATGAGTTTCTTGCTTGGCTGAATGCTGAAACAATTCCACAAATGCTTGATTCAGATATTGCCTATTCTCCACAATTGTGTCGAGTTGTACCGATTGAAGAACAAACGGACAAAATAACCAACATATCATTGCAATTCCGGTTTAATGATGTTGAAGCATTAGAGAGATGGATTAGAAAAGATATGTATGTTGCACATTGCAAGATTGGTGAGCGTTTTGGTCAATCTGTTTTGTTTTTCTCAACTGTGTTAGAAGTGTTGCCTTTATCAGTGCAAAATTGAATCTATGAAGTATGAAAAGGTAATAATGGGTATCGACCCCGGCACAAATGTGATGGGATATGGAGTGTTGGGAGTTAATGGTAAACAAGCTGAAATGATGGTAATGGGAGTTATCAGGCTAAATAAGTTTGATGATCATTATATGCGATTAAGACATATATATGAACGAATAAGTGGGCTTGTTAAAGAATATTTGCCAGATGAGATGGCTGTCGAGGCACCATTTTTTGGAAAAAATGTGCAGTCAATGCTTAAACTCGGGCGTGCTCAAGGAGTGGCTATAGCGGCTGCCTTATCTCGAGATGTCCCTGTAAAAGAATATGCTCCATTATCAGTGAAAATGGCAATTACGGGCAATGGAAGTGCAAGTAAAGAGCAAGTGGCAAATATGTTGCGTCGATTGCTAAATATTCCTGAACAACAGATGCCTCATTTGCTTGATGCTACAGATGCGTTGGCTGTCGCTTTGACACATCATTATGAAAGTGGCAAACCAAAAATTCCTAAAGGCCCGAAATCGTGGGAGCAATTTATCGCTCAAAATCCGGATAAAATAATTAAAAGATGAAATTAAAATTATCGGCTGATAAAATTTTCTGGATATTAATAATCTTTATAGGAATTGCATATCTGATCTATCAATGTCATTTTACCTTATTGGGTGATGATTTAACATTCACAAAAGGGTGGAATGATATTCAAGAGGAGCGTGGTTGGCTTGCTTATCCTACTTTCTTCTATCGTCATTGGTTGTGGAGTAATGCTCGCTTTGCCGATAAAATAAATCCATTATTTTTTGCTATTCTTCCAAAGATTATAATGCAAGTAGCAAATTCAATAATGATAGTGTCTTTGTTTTGGATTACAACTAAATTAAGTCGTTTGAAATCCAAAAATTTGTTTGGACACTTGTTAATGCTTGCATTGATGGTGTTTACATTGCCATGGTGGGATTCATTAATGCTCAATGTCTGCTGGCTAAATTATGTGTGGTCGGCTGTATTGGGGTTGAGTGTCATACTACTTTTCTTTAAAACAGAGCAAAAAGAGAATGTAGGTTTCCCAATAAAATTATTGTTATTTCTATATGTCTCCTTCTCATTGGGAATGCATGAAGCTTCGGGAGTGCCTGTTTTTGTGGGATTAGCTTCATATGCTTTGTTTGTGAAGCGCCGACAAAATATCAGTGTTTGCCAGAAGATAATTTTATTGGCTGCTTTTGTTAGTGCATTATATGTCGTTTCATCTCCCGCGTCGTGGAGTAGGGTTTCGACTGTTACTGATATTTCAAATGAAAGAAATTGGATAGAAATATTATTGACATCAAATTTCTATCTGTGTTTATTATTGGGTCTCATATCGGTAATCTTCGTTAGAAATAGAAGTCGAAGAGTGTTGAGAGAATTGATATATTCTCCATGGATAATATTTGTGATTGCATCAGTCGTATCTTCAATTTTTAGTGTAGCGTCAGGAATTATCGGACGCACTGGTTTCTTCTCACAGATATATTCTTTGATAGCAATTTTTTATATGTGTGCTGAATTTGATTTAGAGATTAAGCGAGGACTGAGAAATGCTTTGTCGTCAGTGTTTCTTGTAGGCATAATCGTTCATTATGTAGCTGTTGTCTATTATCAATGTCGGATTGGAAAAGAATTGGAAGATGTGATAAAACAATTTATATCATCGCCTGATGGCGTTGTATATTACGATTACACTCGAGATTATATGTTGCCGAAATATGTAATGAATAAAGTAAAAGGAGTCCCTGATTCTGATGATGTGTGGCATTTATACACTATTTCGCTTTTCTATTCTGATTTAGAGAAAAAATTGGTTGTTTTGCCTGAAATATTAAAAGAAAGAGATGTGAATGACATAAACGGCATTGAGAAATTTGGTTGCGATTATGTGTCGTCAGAACGTCTGCAAACTGCCGAATTGATGACATATGAGGAGATTCCATTACAGCACTTTTATGCAACAATTGTTCAAACAGAAAATGGTTGTGAAATCACGTATGATGATGAAGGAACGGAATATATTGTAACACCGTTTGAAAAAGATGATAAAGAATTATATTTGATTTCGGAACGATATGTTGATTGGGGCGATTGAATATAAATCAAGCATGATTCCCTATAGAATACCTAATATTTTCCGATAATACACCTAATCAATTTTATCGGACACCAAGCAAAAGATGCCTCTACGGGAGAACTGAAATTGCCCGATAGATGTACTCGGTCGCAGATGCCACTTTCATGCGAATCACCCTACATAAAGTAAATCTTTTCTATCTGCATACAATTAAAATGTTAAATAATATTAATACATTTGATTTTTTGCTTAAAAATTTTGGAATTTACAAGATTAATATTTAACTTGCACGCGAAACAACTAACCAATAAAATTAATACCGATGAAGAAACTATTTATTTTCGCAGTGCTATCGTTGTTGATGATAGGCTGCACCGACGATGAGCCCGTTTCAGTTCCTAATGCAATGGAACAATCGGCAAAAGAGAATGAGCATAGAGTCAGTCTGCAAGATGCACTGAAAAGAGCCGAGAGTTTGTTATCTCAAATCGGCGACCCTGCGACACGATCTAAGACACGCAAAGTAAAAAGCGTAGAATATCTACAAAACCAATTGACACGTTCAGGAGCAATTGATACGACACTCTATTTAGTAAACTACGAAGATAATGCCGGATTTGCTTTGCTTGGAGCCGATGATCGAGTTCGTCC
>CALDPR010000003.1 GCA_937911575.1 uncultured Porphyromonadaceae bacterium
CTTCAAATGTTACTGTTACGCTTTCGAAGCTTTCTACTACTGAACCTTCTTCAATGCTCCATGTTGCAACTGGATCTGCCGGTGCAACTTCGCCTACTGTGTAGTTCAAGATGATTTCTTTGCTAACACCATCTGCAAATGTTACTACACCTGCCGGTATGCGAATCATGTAAGAACCTTCTACTGTATATGATTCTGCTCCCATATATTCTACAGGAACATACAAACGCATTGCATTTGATGCTGATGCAGGCTCGAAGAACATATAACCTGCAGGCATCATTGAACCTGTCAAGTCATCAACTGTATAAACATATGGTATGTTTGAACCATTATTCAAGTCAAGTTCTGCAAGTGAAATTTCTGAGTAGTCTGTAAATGTCAATACAATTTCTCTGATTTCTGATACTGTTGAATTGTTTGCAGGATCAGCTGTGAATGTTGCATCGATTTCTACTGCAGGATCTTCGCCTTCAATTGTGAAGTTCAATACGTATTCTTCTGCATTCTTGTTCTCTTTGTCGCCATTGAAGTAAACACCTCCTGCAGGAATTATGATACGATAGTTGCCTGATACGTTGTATGGCTCTTCTGTCGCTGAATAACATGACAAGTCAAGTGTGTATGTTACTACATTGCCACTTGCTGATGTATCCATATAACCTGCTGTACAGTAATTTTCTACTAATGTTGCTGTACCATCTTCAGCCACTTTATAGAAAATGAAGTTGCTATATGTTGAAGTCGCTTTCGCTGCTTCTACGCCTTCAAATGTTACTGTTACGCTTTCGAAGCTTTCTACTACTGAACCTTCTTCAATACTCCATGTTGCAACTGGATCTGCTACAACTGCTTTTGCTTCTACTGTATAAGTAACTTCGAAACCAGGAAGGTTTTCAGTCTTATAGTTACTCATATTCATTGCACCGAATACATTTTCAGCAACTACGAACTTATATTCTCCTGATTCTGCAATTGCAGGTGAAACAACAACGTAGCCAGTTCCCATGCCAGTACCTAACTGAAGAGTTACATCTGTATATTCTACACCATCTTTATACAATGTAACATCTGTTGAATTAGTTATCATATAGTAACCAGCATAGTCATTGAATGTAATATCGATTTTTTCCAATGACTCTACTACTGTTGTAGGATCCGGACTGAATGTTACGTTTAATTCTGGTTCTGGATCAACACCTTGTTTACCTACATAATAAACTAATTGGAATTCAGCGTTTAGTTGTCCTTGCCATTTAAATGCACCTGCAGGGAATACTACTGTATATTTACCTGCCTCATTGCAATAAATACCATTTGATGGAGTCAAATTAACACATGCCCAGTTACTATCATCATTTTTAGCATATGGTGTAGCATATGGTGTGCTGAAATCATCGTCTTTATAAATTTTTATAGCAAACGGATCTGCAATTTCAGGATCAGCTTCAACTGAATTATCAATTCTTAAGCTGATAGGTAATAATGTTTCAATTACCGGACCATCAATTGTGTTAGGTGCAGGTGTGATGCTATAAAACTCTGGTGTCCATAACTCAGGTTGTTTAGCTTCAATTGTATACGACACTTCGAAGGCAGGAATTTGAACATATGGTGAAGTCATCGCCATAAGGTCGCCTTCCGGAACTTTGATTGTGTATACTCCTGCTTCAGTAACAGCCGGTGAAATATATAATGCAATCCAACCCATATTTGGGCTATAAGATACATTTACACCTTCTACCACTGAACCATCTTTATACAACTTAGCATTGTTGCCTTGATTTGCAATATATACACTTGAATAATCATTGAATGCAACATTTACTTGTGATAATGATTCAACAGCTACTGCTGGATCCGGACTGAATGTTACGTTTAATTCTCCCGGTTCCGGTTCTGCGTTTTCTTCGATTATATAAGTATATGTATACTCAGGGTTAGTATTATCGTAACCTGTTGATGTATAATAGAATTTTCCTGCCGGAATAACTACAGTATATTCTCCCGGAGTTGTTATCTGCTGATTAAGAATAAATCTAACAGTATAATAGTCTCCTGAAGGATTCGACATATTAGCTGTAGTTACTTGGTTTCTATCAGCATCGTAAACAATTGCTGCATCAGTACGATTTGCAGGAGAGAAGTACATATCTTGATGACTGAACTTCAAATCCACTACGCCTAAACTTTCAACAATTGAACCGTCAGCCGGTGTTACACTAACAGGAATGAAATATGTTTTATCTTCCGGTTCCGGTTCAACAGCAGAACCTACTGTATAAGTTACTTCAAATGCTGGAAGAGCCACACCATCTACAGAGAATGAGCCTTCTGTGAACTTAATTGTATAAGTACCTGCAGCAGTGATTGCTGAAGGGATAATATACATAGTTGCAGAACCCATTCCTGAATTCATTGTTCCAAAACTGCTGATTGCATTTCCATTAGCATCGTAGATAGCCGGTGTTCCTGTAGCAGACACATATTTGTCTGCATAGTCAGGGAACGTAATAACTACATTTTGCAATGATTCAACAGCTACTGCTGGATCCGGACTGAATGTTACGTTTAATTCTCCCGGTTCCGGTTCTGGTTCTACAGCTCCCTCAACAGTATATGACAACACTAAATCATTTGGATTTGAATTACCATTTATTTTATAAGAGCCAGATGGGAATACAACTGTATATTCTCCATTAGCTGTAATTGCAGGATAGAATGTTACTTGAACAGCCTCATAAATAGTAGGATGATAAGCTATTTTTGCACTCGCTACTTCTTCTCTATCTGAATTATATACTACAACTGGTGTTGTTGACTTGAAAATATCTGTAGATGAGAATGTCAATGTTATTGTTGATATACTTTCAACAACTGAACCATCTGCCGGATCTACACTAAGTGGAATATATACTTGTGTTCCCGGTTCTGGTTCTGGGTCAACAGCAGAACCTATTGTGTAAGAAACTTCTAATGCAGGAACATTAACAACATCTCCTGTCATTGTATAGATTGTGATTGAATTTGCCGGAATTTTGAATGTATAAACTCCAGGATTTGTAATCTCTCCATACTTTGATCTAATCAAAACATTATTATTTTTTTGTGATAATGTTACTGATTCTGATGTTGTTTCTACTCCATCTTTTAGTATAGTTACCGTTCCGTTAGCCATAAGAGCACCTATCTGAACATCAGGGAAACTGATTGTGAATTCAGTTAGTGATTCAACTGGCACACTTGGGTCCGGTGAATATACCGCATTTAATTCTCCACCCGGTTCTTCTGCCGGAGTGAAAGTGAGAACAACGTCGAAAGACGTCGTAGGACTTGTAGTCTGAGCGAAATAATAAGTTGTTCCGCTTAGAGCATCAAATGTCTTGGTCCTCGCCACATCGTCGCGTACTGTTGAGATCACATTTAAGTAATCTGCATCAGAATATGGCACTAAATTAGTATTGGCATCAACTGATGATGTCAACACAATCGTACCATCTGACGGAGCGGTAAACGACCCTGTCACATGAGTGTTTACACCGACACTGTAAGTTGTGCCCGGAGTCAATTCACCCAGAGACAATTCTTCTGTTGTTACTGCTGATGCAGACAAACTGCTAATCAACATCACAACGAGCAAAAAGGCTGATTTCAACCAATCTGCTGTTTTGAGAGTCTTTTTCTCCATAGATAATTGATTTTAGTTAATAAAATATAATTATAAAACACTGTGTATCATCGCATTATATATCGCCATATAACCTTCCCTTGTTAAAAGAAAGGTACAATAACGCATTTTAGCGTGTAAAGGTAATAAAAAAAATTATTTTTTAAAGAAAATTTAACTATTTTTTGACACTCAAAGATAGAAACATTGATTTCAGACAATAATTACGCACTATTCTATAAATCCTCTTACAAGAATACTATCTGATAAAAACACCTAATTATTTACTGATTCAACACCTTATTATATTTAACAAATCGACGTCTTTCAGATGCTGTTTTTTCGTAGTTTTTTGAATTCTTGCATTTGAGCAATCCACAACCCCGACAATGTGATTATAATTCCTATCAAACTCAACCATGAAAATGGATCTTTAAGAATTATAATCGCAAATATAAATGTAACCACAGGATTGAGATAACCATAATTATTAGTAGCGATAACACCTATTTTGCCAAGCACTACATTATAGAGCAAAAAACAACTTAACGATGCAATTAAGCCTAAATATAGAATATTTCCAATTACTATCGGACGCGATAATATTTCGATAGGCAGAGGATTTTCGCCATTCAACAAGACTATCGTCAACACCGACAGAAGTCCATAAAAGAATACTTTTCGTGTGATGAATAAAGTGGGATATTTTAGTAGCATATTACGCAGCATAACACAATAGATAGCCCACAAAAGAGCTGATGTGCCCGCTAACATATCACCCAGGAAAGCAGAAGGTCCGTTCCCCCATTTTTGACCATTTCCAAACACGACACAAGCCACTCCACAAAGAGCTATTACCACACCCATGATTGTTGACAAAGGGACATGAGTCTTATATATGATCGACATTAAAATTATTGTCAACAAGGGAGCAAGAGAGATTATTATTGAGACATTTGCCGCTTGTGTTATCCCCACAGCCGTATTTTCACACAGGAAATAGAATGTAACACCTGATAATCCCAAAGCGACAAATCGGAGTTCGTCTTTCCATGTGTCGGCCTTGAATTTCTTATGACTAAGACATAGTAATCCTACGTAGGCAATAAGACTGCGAATCGTACATATTTGCATAGGGAGCAGCCCTTCAGAAGAAGAATCCATTCCACCTTCAAGTAGAATGGAGGTAGAGATATAAGTCGTTCCCCATACCGTAACAATGGCAAGCATCAGAAAATGATACCAAATAAGATTTTCTTTCTTCATCGATATTGATATGTATAATTAAAAATTTAAGACGGAGTGAATATCTCTTCTCCGTCTTTTCAGGGCTTTTCTTTCCCCCTTGATTTTTATATCTTATTTATTAGAATTCACAATTATTCGGATAGCGAGGGAATGGAATGACATCACGAATGTTTTGCATTCCGGTAACGAAAAGAATCAAACGTTCGAAACCGAGTCCAAAACCTGAATGAGGCACAGTTCCGAAGCGACGAGTATCAAGATACCACCACATATCTTTCATTGGGATACCCATCTCCTCTATGCGTCCAAGTAATTTTTCGTAGTTTTCTTCACGCTGTGAGCCACCAATGATTTCGCCGATTTTTGGGAACAATACGTCCATTGCACGCACTGTTTTACCATCGTCGTTCAATTTCATATAGAATGCTTTGATTTCTTTCGGATAATCAGTAAGGATAACCGGTTTCTTAAAGTGTTGTTCCACAAGATAGCGTTCATGCTCCGAAGCTAAATCAACACCCCAATATACAGGGAATTCAAATTTTTTGCCACTTTCTTCAAGGATTTTGACACCTTCAGTGTACGACAAGCGAACAAATTCGTTGTTGACAACAAAATTCAATCGTTCGATAAGTTCGTTATCAAACATATCGTTTAAGAATTGAATATCGTCGATACAATGTTCAAGGGCATAGTTTATACAATATTTAATGAACTCTTCAGCCAAATCCATGTTATCGGCTATTTCATAAAACGACATTTCCGGTTCAATCATCCAAAATTCCGATAAGTGGCGTGGAGTATTGGAATTTTCAGCACGGAATGTAGGTCCGAATGTGTATATACAACCTAAAGCAGTAGCACCAAGTTCGCCTTCTAATTGGCCGGAAACAGTCAGACTGGCCTGTTTTCCAAAGAAATCTTGTGAGTAATCGATTTTTCCGTCTTCTGTTCGAGGAGGATTTTCCACATCAAGAGTTGTAACTTGGAACATTGCCCCTGCTCCCTCACAGTCCGACGCTGTGATTAGAGGTGTGTGAAAATAATAGAATCCTTTATCATTGAAGAATTTATGCACAGCAAAAGCCAATGCGTGTCGAATGCGAAGAACAGCACCGAACGTATTGGTGCGAGGACGCAAATGAGCTTTCTCTCGAAGGAATTCGAGTGTGTGTCCTTTCTTTTGAAGAGGATAATCTTCGACACTTGCCGTACCGTAGATTTCAAGTTCCTTGGCTTGCAATTCGATAGTTTGTCCTTTACCTTGAGATTCCACCAAATCACCTTGCACATGAATACTTGCTCCGGTAGTGATCGGTTTCAAATCTTCTTCTGAAAAGTTGGACAAATCAAACACGATTTGCAAATTTTTTATTGTGGAGCCATCATTAAGGGCTACAAACTGCACATTTTTGTTGCCTCGACGAGTACGTACCCAGCCTTTGACATCAATTTCTTTACCGACATATTCTGCACTCTTGGCAAGGAGTTCGGTTATACGTAGTCTTTTTATATCTTTCATATCTATATTAACAACAGATTATTACTTGCTTTTACTTAATTTATTATTCAAATGAACCTTGACGAAGATAGTTCACTTCTTCTTGTGTCAAATATCTCCAACGACCTCGCGGAAGATTCTTTTTAGTCAATCCGGCGAAATACACTCTATCGAGTTTTGTTACACGATAACCAAGAGCTTCAAAAATACGGCGAACAATTCTGTTTCTTCCACTATGTATTTCAATACCTGCTTGGTTACGATCCTTATCTGTAACATAACTAATTTCATCAGCATGGATTTCACCATCTTCAAGTTCTATGCCATCGGCAATGCGTTGCATATCTTCTTCACTGATGTCTTTATCTGTCCATACATGATATATCTTCTTTTTCACAAATTTTGGGTGAGTTAGTTTAGAAGCCAAATCCCCATCGTTTGTAAGCAACAATACACCTGTCGTATTTCTATCAAGACGGCCCACCGGATATATTCTTTCTTGACATGCATTTTTCACCAAATCAAGAACTGTCGTACGCCCATTAGGATCATCGCTTGTAGTAACACAATCTTTTGGTTTATTCAGCAAGACATAGCATTTACGTTCCGGCGTAACCACTTTGTCATTATACTCAACCACATCGTTTCGAGAGATTTTTGTTCCAAGTTCTGTTACTACTTCTCCGTTGACTTTCACCAATCCGGCAGCAATGTGTTCATCAGCTTCACGACGAGAACATACACCGGCATTAGCCATATACTTGTTCAAACGTATTTCTTCATTTGGATCGACGTCATTAAGTATATAATCAATCTGTTTCGGTCGAGGAGTAAATTTCATTCCTTGAGGATTGTAGCCTCTATTATTGTTCCGACGTTGCTGCTGCTGATAACGTGGATTGCCATATTGATTATTTTGTTGACGTTGATTGCTATAACCTCCTTTATTGTTGTAACCATTTTGGTTATAATTGTTATAACCTCCTTGACGATTATTATTATAACCTCCTTGATTGTTGTAACCATTTTGGTTATAATTGTTGTAACCACCTTGGCGATTATTATAACCTCCTCTATTGTTGTAACCATTTTGGTTATAATTGTTATAGCCACCTTGACGATTATTGTTATAGCCACCTCTGTTGTTGTAACCTCTTTGAGGTTGATAGTTTTGACGTGGGGTATAGCCATTCTCTTGTATTTGTTCGCCAGATTCAATTGATGAAGCGTTTTCTCCTGCTATTTCTTGTTGATATCTATTGTGTTGATTTTGAGAATATCCATATTGATTGCCATAACTATTGCGATTGTCATATCTTTCTTGACGATAATTGTTGTATGAACGTGGCTGATACTGACGTTCACTTCCATAACGTGGTCGTTGCTGACGATCTGTAGGATTATATCCTTCTTGATAATTTACTTTCTCATATCGAGCTGATGCTTCAGTATTGTCAGTTGCTTGACTATTAATATTTGTCCCGATACGTGGTCTTTTAGGTTTTTTTTCTGATTCCATTCTTATTCTTTCTTTGAACAGCATCGCTGCTGAACTTTTTTAGACGATGTTTTTTATTAGTATTTAAAAATCAATATATCCGTATTTCAATTTCGTTGCAAAATTACTATATTTTTTTGAAAATGCCTAATTCACTACAATATTTCTTATGAGAGAAAATCCATTTAATCAACTTATCAACCAATAGGAATTCAGACTATACTATAAGTGCATGTGCTAAAATCAGTATAATTCAAATGTTAAAAATAACCATAAAACAAATTAACAATAGTTAAATTCAAGGAATAATATTGTTTTTTCGTAAAATTAGCGTAAATTGCAAAAAATTTCACAAATAGATGCTAAAAACATTTCAAAAATCTACTAAAATCACGTTTGGAATTATCATATTGTTAGCATTTTTATGTGAAGCCTGTTTGCAAAACACAGGCCATGAAAACGATGCTCATATCGACACAATATCTTCACTTATCGAAGAGGGTGATATAGTTTTTCGCAGAGGCGAAGGAATGATGAGCAGAATTGTTCTTATTGGAGATGTCGGAGGCGAGTATTCTCATATTGGCATGGTAGTTAGCGATGAAGGAAATTTAAAAATTGCACATGCCGTACCGGGAGAGCATGACTATGAAGGAGATTTTGACAGGGTAAAATTAGATGCTCTTGAGACATTCTTTTCAAAACACCACGCATCAAGAGGTGCTGTCGTAAGATTAGAATTGAATGCTGAGCAAAAAGCCACACTATCGCATTTGGCGATTACTAAAGCAAATAAAAAAATAGAGTTTGATCATAACTATAATCTCACAGATACTACTAAACTCTATTGTACGGAATTTTTGCAACTTGTCTATTCTAATATAGGAATAAACCTAAACGAAGGACGAAAAACAACTGCTTTTATTCCCGGAATGCAAGGCGATTATATAATGCCTTCAGACATATATAAAAATAAGAATTTAAAGAAGATATATAGTTTTTAATTAATATTATTGTTTAACCAATTAATTTTTAGTTTTATGAAGAAAACATTTTTATTATTAACCGCAATTGTTCTATTTGCAACAACATTGTTCTCTTGTGGTGGTGGAGCAGCAACTCCAAGTGATGCAGCCACTAAATGTGTTGAATTAATGAAAGCAGGAGATTATGAAGGTCTTGTCAATGAATTGGCTTTTGATGAAGGTTTGAGCGACGAAGAAATCGAACAAAGCAAAGCAATGCTTATCGGCATGGGTAAAGAAAAAAGCGAAAAGAAACTTGCAGAAAAACAAGGAATTGCTTCATATCAAGTTGTCAGCGAAGAGATTGCTGAAGATGGCAACACAGCTGTTGTAAAAGTTGAAATCACTTATGGTGATGGTTCAACTGACACTGAAAAATACGATCTCAAATTGGTCGATGGCACTTGGAAACCTTTCATTAAAAAGTAAGCATTTATAAAAACTGATAAAGAGGGCAACATAAATTGTTGTCCTCTTTTTTTGCAATTCGGGCTTCATTCTCCCCTCAAAAAAACGATACGAATTCGATAAAGTATAAGTCTAAAAATAAAGTAAGCCCTAAAGCTTAAATTCAAACTTTAGGGCTTACTTTGAAAGTTTCCTATTGTTTTTTTAGTGGAGCAATGTCGTTTCCTTTATTAAGGAAATGATCACCTGTGCTGCGAACAATATTAATGAAATATTCTTCATTATATCCCGGGAAGTCAGGATATATCGGCATTCCGTATTCGCTATAAATGAAATTGCCGTTTTCGTCCACTTTTTTCATATTTCCGTCCATGAAGCGAACCAATAGGTATTCGCCAAGCTTCTTATATGCTGTTGTTGCTTTATTAGCGACCTCAGCACCATGAGCATTTACTGCACTAATAAATGCAGTATGATTCGACATCAGAAGTTTCACAAGCTCGTTTTCGGCTTCCGGTCGTGAGTTTTGGAAACATGATTCCAAACCACTCTGCACCTTTTTAATATCAGGGATCATAAGGTCGTAGCGATGATATGCTTGATTTGCCACCCAATTGGTCATCCAAAAATTAGAAGTCCAAGAGAATGTGTTCATATCACCATTTCCATGACGCAACTCCAATGGTATTTCAGTCATTGAGCAATAGAACGGCATATATACTGTAAAATCAGCATCATCAGTGCCGAACCAAAGTACACCCCCTACAGCATCAGGCAGGTAGTTACGAGTTTGAGCCACAAAGCTCCAACCTGTTTGTTGAGTTGCTATTGCACGCTCATGCACATATGTTTTACCGTCAACTTCATAGCCCATCGGACGCCAACGGTATGGCACATGATTAGGACCGGCACCTATGTCGTTGTGCATATCAAATGGAGTACCATCAAAGTGATCACGCATAGCATTTTGCATATCTGCGAGCGTAAGTTTTCTGTCTGGAATGATATAAAGAGGCATCGGATCGGCTGATTCGCCATTACACCATGCAAAATATTTATCTGCCTCCTTATTGAACATACGGAAGAAAGACCATACACGTGCATCGCAGCCACGCAAAGCCCCGTAGTCCCATTCTCCATAAGTCATAGCAAAAGAGAAATCTTCATCTTTTCCTTCATACCAGCCACGTTTTCGAGCAAAATCCACTACATCTTTTGAATATAATACATTCTTTTTGTCTTTAAAATTGATTTTGTGAATACGAGGGTGATTAGCATGCCCTGAAATAGCATTATCAGGAATTCTAACAGCCACCCATACAGCACCTTTCTCAGCTCCTTTACCGATGAGTTCCATTACCCACACTTCATTTTTGTCTGCAATAGAGAACGATTCCCCACTACTTGCATAACCATAATCAGCCACAAGTTTTGTCATTACATCGATTGCTTCACGTGCAGTTTTTGAGCGTTGCAAAGCGACATAAATCAAAGAGCCATAGTCAATTATGCTATTTCCCGTAGTATCAGTAAGTTCCGGGCGACCTCCCCATGTGCTTTCAGCAATCACAACTTGGTGTTCATTCATATTTCCCACTACATTGTAGGTCTCTGCCACTTCAGGAATCTGTCCAAGAGGCTTACCTGTATCCCATTCCACTATTTGACGCATTGCTCCCGGGGCATGTTTAGCCGCAGGTTGGTAATATAACTCTCCGTAAAGGCTGTGAGAATCAGCAGCATACGTAACATATACTGACGAATCTGCTGTAGCATGACGACCGGCAATCAGATTCGTACATGCATTTGCCTCAAAAATGTTTCCTGCAACAAAAAAGGCTGTTGCAAATAATAAAGTTTTTATTTTCATATAATTAAAATGAGTTAAATAAATCTATTGTCTTAAAATTTAGCTGTCGAAATTAGTAAAAAAAATGGAGATAGACAAAATTATTGCTGATTTTTAAAGTTTTATAACTAATTTTGCAGTTGGAAAAGAATCGTAAAAAAAGAAAAATAAATAATCAATGAAATCATTTGCCGAATTAGGAATACGACAAGATATCTTAAACGCAATCACAGAACTTGGATTTGAATATCCTATGCCTATTCAAGAGATGGTCATTCCTCATCTCTTAGAGGAAGATAGTGATGTAGTTGGATTAGCACAAACCGGCACAGGCAAAACAGCGGCATTCGGTCTGCCAGTGTTGCAACGCATAAATGCATTATCAAATGCGACACAAGCACTAATCATAGCACCTACGAGAGAATTGTGTTTGCAAATAGCCGGTGATTTAGCTGATTTTGCCAAATATATCGACAATTTGAAAATACTTCCTGTCTATGGAGGTTCAAGCATTGAAAGTCAGATTCGTTCGCTAAAAAAAGGGGTGCAAGTGATTGTAGCCACTCCGGGACGTTTACTTGATTTGATTCGACGCCAGGAAGTGAGACTCGAGTCTGTGCATACAGTCATTCTTGATGAGGCTGATGAAATGCTCAACATGGGATTCATTGATGACATTAATGATATTCTTTCAAATGTGCCTGAAGAACGAAAAATGCTTATGTTTTCGGCTACAATGCCTCAAGAAATTGCTGCTATTGCCAAAAATTTCATGCATAGTCCGGTAGAATTTGTTGCCGGCAATCGAAACGAAGGTTCAAAAAATGTAAAGCACATATATTATATGGTCAAAGCACAAGATAAGTATCTTGCTTTGAAGCGTGTTGCCGATAATAATCCCAATATTTATGGTATCATTTTTTGTCGTACACGAAAAGACACTCAAGAAATTGCCGACAAGTTGATTGCAGATGGCTACAATGCCGATTGTCTGCATGGCGACCTATCGCAAGCACAACGAGACTATGCAATGAAAAAATTTCGTGAACATACGACTCAACTTCTTGTGGCTACAGATGTAGCAGCTCGTGGACTTGATGTAGATGATCTGACACACGTTATAAACTATGGTTTACCCGATGATGTCGCAGTTTATACCCATCGTTCAGGTCGAACCGGCAGGGCAAATAAGACAGGTGTCTCTGTGGCTATTATTCACTCTCGAGAGAAAGGAAAAATAAAACTTATTGAGAAAAAAATAGGTAAAGAATTTGAACATAAACGAGTCCCATCACCGGAACATATCATTGAAAAACAATTATATAACCTTGCCGACAAATTGGAACGAGTGGAGGTTAACGAAGATGTGATGCAACAATATATTTCCGGAGTCAAAAAGAAACTTGAGTGGCTATCCGGAGAAGACTTATTGAAACGAATTTTGTCGTTGGAATTTAATCGTTTGTTAAAGTATTACCAAGATATGCCAAACATTGACCTTGACGATGGTATCAGAAGAAAAGATGGGAAGAAGCCATCGAATAGAGATAAAGACCGTCGTGTAGCAGAAGAGGGATTTGAAAGGGTATATTTAAATGTAGGAAAAGCCAATGGATTTTTCCCTGGCAATCTAATGGATATTATCAACAAACATTGCAAAGGCGACCATGTTGAAATAGGACGTATCGATTTGTTATCTGATTATACTCTTTTCGACGTAAAAAGTGGAGACACCAAACGTGTGATTCGAACTTTGAAAGGGAGCGAGTTTTTTGGCACACGCCTATATGCTGAAATTGCCAACCCTGAGAAATCTTATTCCCGAAAAGAGGGTAAAAAAGAACGAATGAATCGCAATAAAGAGCAAAACGAAAAACCGATAAACGAACATCGCAATCGCAGAAACGACAAAAAGAGACCGGATTCTTCGAACAAAAGAAGTGCAAAAGAGAAATTCCCAACAGATTTTTTCGACGAGAAACCAATTAATTCCAAAAAGAAAAAAGAGGGAACAAAAAAGATAAAAGAGCCGGTTTCTTCAAAAGAAAAGAAACAAAAACATGGTAATTTTGACATATTCATAAAGAAGAAAAAATGAAAAGAATAGTTCTACGAACGTTATTAATAGTTATTGTAATCAGTCGGTCATTTTCAATAGTTGCAGAGAATGATAGTATCGAGCAAAAAAAAGAATTAAATGCTTATGAAGCTTTTTTGAATCTGCCTGATGATCTATTGCCGATAATTGACAAATCGGCAAGATTTGAGATGTTAGAATATTATCTTGTGGATAGTATCTATAATTCGACCAACCAATTGAACGGACAATCACACATCGACACTCTGTCGAATGATTATATTCACATTGCAATCAGCAAAGCGAGCGATCTGTCGTTGAAAATTCTCTCGGGCAAAAAAAATGAAAAAATCATTGCTGCAATCTATACATATTATGGTCCGGCGGCAGATAGTAAGCTCTATTTCCTTGATGAATCATTCAATAAAATTGAGACAAAAAAATATTTCAAAGCACCCAAAATAAAAGAGTTTTTCTATATTCCTAAAGGCAGTATAACCAAAATGGAAGAGCTCGAAGAGATGATTTTATTCCCTACAATTAAATATACATTCATACCCGGTTCGAATGATATCAACCTTGAGTTGACTGTCGGCGAACATATCAATCAAGATGACTATAACATAATGAGACTATTTCTTTTGCCCGGACTTACGTATGAATGGCAAAATGGGAAATATAAGAAACAGAAAAATAATAAATAAACGATAAACTACGATGATGGAAAGAAAAGTAAGAGTGCGTTTTGCACCATCTCCGACAGGTCCACTCCATATAGGTGGAGTTCGTACGGCTTTGTATAATTATCTTTTTGCTCGCCAAAATGGGGGCGACATGATTCTTCGTATTGAAGACACTGACAGCCAACGTTTTGTTCCCGGAGCCGAAGAATACATAAATGAGTCATTAAAATGGCTTGGAATCGGCATCGATGAAGGAGTGAGAGAAGGTGGAAAATTTGGACCATATAAGCAAAGTGAGAGAAAAGAGATATATAAACAATATGTAGATCAACTGTTGGCATCAGATAAAGCATATATCGCTTTTGACACTCCTGAAGAATTGAATGCAGCAAGAGAAACCCACCCAAATTTCCAATACGATGCATCAACACGAGGCTCAATGCGTAATTCACTGTCAATGAGCAAGGAGGAAGTTGACGAGTTGATAAAAAATGGCACACAATATGTGGTGCGTTTTAAAATAGAGCCTAACATTGATGTAGAAGTCAATGATTTAATACGAGGGAAAGTGGTTATCAATTCCTCAATCCTTGACGATAAAGTGCTATACAAAAATGCCGATCATCTGCCCACTTATCATTTGGCCAACATTGTTGATGACCATCTTATGGAAGTTTCGCATGTCATTCGTGGAGAAGAATGGTTGCCATCGGCTCCACTCCATGTGCTTCTCTACAAAGCATTTGGTTGGGAAGATACGATGCCACAATTTGTTCACCTCCCACTACTTCTCAAGCCGGTCGGCAATGGCAAATTAAGCAAACGCGATGGCGACAAACTCGGCTTTCCCGTATTCCCACTTGAATGGCATGATCCAAATTCAGGCGAAGTATCAAGTGGCTACAGAGAAAAAGGTTATTTGCCGGAGGCTGTAGTTAATTTCCTTGCACTTCTTGGTTGGAATCCGGGCGATGATACAGAAGTGATGAACATGGAAGAACTAATCGCTAAATTTTCATTTGAACATTGCTCAAAAAGTGGAGCTAAATTCGACTATCAAAAAGGAATATGGTTTAATCACGAATATCTGATTAAGATGGACGATATGTCATTGGCTCAACTATTTATACCCGTATTGAAAGAAGAGGGAGTTGAGAATCCCGACATTGACTATGTAGCGAAAGCTGTAGGAATGGTAAAAGGTCGAATCAACTTTGTCAGAGACCTATGGGAACAAGCCGACTTCTTCTTTAAAGCCCCAATAGAATATGCCGAAAAAGACATAAAAAAACGTTGGAAAGAGGAAACTCCACGAATTATGGAAGAACTTATCGATGTGATTGAGGGCATTGAAGATATGACGTCTGCAAATGCAGAAAAGATTGTGCTCGATTGGATTGCTTCGAAAGAATATCATTTAGGCAACGTAATGAATGCTTTCCGTCTTGCTGTTGTGGGTGCTTGTCGTGGTCCTCATATGTTTGACATCACAGAATTGATGCCAAAGGAAGAAGTAATTGCACGTATTCGTACGGCTATTGCAAAAATAAAATAACACTCTGAGATTACATAAAGAGCGTTTCAAAATAAAGTGAACCCCAAAAGTGTTTTGTCTAACTTTTGGGGTTCATTGTGCAAATTATTGTTGCTCTATAGGCCTAAATTTCCATTCACTTTGAATAGTATTCGACCTCAAGTTAATTTAAGGTCGATGAAGATACGGGTGAGCGGCAATATATTCTGAGATTAAGCGATCAGTTTCGGAATTGAATCTTTCGATTTCATGTTTATCATCAGTGATATGTCGATGTCTAAGTCGTCGGGAGAGTTTTGCCCCTTGTTTTAATATATCAATTGTCTGTTCAGAAAAATACTTTTCAGAAAAACGTTGCCAAATGTAATCAATCGCAATTTGTGAGGGGTGCAACATATCGTCGGCATAGAATCGATAGTCGCGAAGTTCGTCAATTACGAGTTCATAAGCCGGGAAATAATCTGTATGTTGTGTTTGTGAAATGATGCGATCTATTGCAAGCATCAGTGTTGATTTTGAGAGGGTGTTTTCATGAGCTCCATCTTTGAAATGACGAATAGGACTAACCGTAAAAATAATTTTAATTTCCGGATTAATGCTTTGCAGTTGTTTGACTAATGGAATCCATAAATCCACGATTTCATCGACACTCATTCTACGGCGATTAAAATTTTTAGCAGGAGACTTATGACAATTACTTACAATCTGGTTATTATCTGTCAATTCATATATCCATGCCGTACCAAACGTAACTATCAAGCAGGCTATATTTTTAAGATAATTAGATGTAATTGATAATGCATTGTTCATGTTTTGTTTAGCCAACATTTTTTCGACAGAGGCAAAATGGGAGTCAAATAACCACGATATGTATCGATTGTCGATTGCTATTATTTCATCATCATTAATCAAAGCGTTGTCGATAGCTCTTTGAACAATAATAGCTATACTTGCCGGATTATACAGCACCCCACAAGGGTTGACTGCACAATCCCACATTGAAGAAGTTAATCGGTTGCCGATATTATCGCTAAAGCAAGAGCCCAACAACATCAACGGCTTCTCAGGACTCAACTCGAAATATCCTTTCCTTATATCAACAATTGTTCGAAAATCCATTTTCAAAAAGATTCAAAATCTATCGACATTACTTGGAATTCTGTGCGACGATTAATTTGGTCGGCAGCTTCTTGATCTTCTTCAGAGAGAGTTTCAATAAACTCTTCTGATAAAACAGTTCCTTCGGGGAATTGTGGATATTGGCGATTTATCTTCTTAGTTACAGTTTTTGGCACTGCTTCACCATAGCCTTGTGGTTTAAGCCTATCAGCCGATATGCCGGCTTCAATCAAATAATCTATCACGCTTTGAGCTCTTCGATTACTTAAATCCATATTGTATTCATCACTACCCCAACGATCTGTGTGAGAGGCCATTTCAATAGTAATATTCGGATTGTCTTTAAGGATTTGAACCATTTCATCGAGAGCGATTTTTGACTCGTCGCGAAGCACTGCCTTATCGAAGTCATAGAATATATTTTCAATAACCTGAGGCTTGTGTATAGCCGAAAGAATGAAGTCTATACCATATTCGGCATCTTCTTCAGCCAAATCAGATTCAAATTCTTGTTTGACATTAAGATAACCTCTCGCCCCTGCCATCATCACATATTTAACGCCTCTATTGAGTTTGAATCTAAAAGAACCATCATCTCGAGCCACTTCTTTTTGATTGGAACCATCATCACCTACAATGCGAATGATTGCGTTAGGAATCGGCTCTTCGTCCTTGTCGAGCACCCAACCGGAGATTGCGATTTCGAGTTCCGGGAGTTCAAATGAAAAGATATGGTCATAACCACGTCCATCACCTCTATTTGAGCTGAAAAAGCCAGTCTCTTCAGCACCAAAAGTGATTCCGAAATCGTCGGCAGATGAGTTTATCGGCGTTCCCATATTTTTGCAACTCCATTTTTCTGTTTCGATATCGTATACAGCTCTGAACAAGTCCAATGCACCGAATCCGGGGTGCCCATCAGAAGCGAAATACATCACTGTATCCATACGCATATATGGGAACATCTCATCGCCTTCAGTGTTTATTTCGGGACCCAAGTTTTCAAGCGAACCAATTTTGTCGAGCAGATTTACTCTCCATATATCTTTGCCTCCATATCCACCGGGCATATCAGAACAGAAATATAAAAATTTACCATCAGGAGAAACAGCCGGATGCCCTACGGCTGATATTGTGTCGTTAATAACTTCATATTTTACGGGAGCACTCCATTGAGCCTCGCTACGTTGAGAACTATATATCTCCACCGATGTGCTGGCATTTGGTTCACGCCGAGCTTTTGTGAAATACATGGTTTGCCCGTCGGCTGTGAATGAGCATATTCCCTCTTCAACGTCAGTGTTTAATTCACCTTCAACAAGTTCGGGGCGTTGCCATTCGCCTTGCTCATTTTTCTTAGAAAAGAAAATGTCTGATTTTTTTGTACCTGTAATTTCAGACCTGTTTTCTCCTGTGGCTTTTTCATTTGTAGAAGAAAAATATAATTGATCGAAATTACCATCAAGATACATAGGGCAGAAATCCGATCGACGAGAGTTGAATATTTTAGCTTGTTTAACTATATATCGTGTGGTTTTTGTCCCTTTATTGTCAAGAGCGAATTGGCAACCGGCAATGCCCTCTAATGCGAGAGTGTTTCCGGGTTTCCATAATAGAAAATCTTCGTATGCTTTTATAGCCGGACCATATTTACCTTCAGCCTGCAATGAACGACCAAGATAATAAAATGCCATTGAGTCGGGATATTCATATCTTATGGCATTTTGATAAGCAGCTGAGGCTCGTGAAAACATGTTTAATTTGCGATAGCATGTAGCTAACTGATAGGCCACTTCCCCTCTAAGAGGGCGTTCCTCTTTTTTTGTTAATTTATTGTAAATTTTTCTATATGTCTTTGAGGCATCGTTGTATTCTCCACGCTCGAACTGCTCATTGGCTGTCGATAATTTAGCAGTGTTGCAACCACTTAATCCTATTAAGGCAAAAAATAAGATTAGAAAGATATGATTATGTCGAGAATTATTTTTCATGATTAAGTTTCTGACTACTCCAAAAGTAATTATCTATATAAAAACGTAGATTAAAACATATTTATTGTATGCTATTTTTGTTGACATGGGACAAAAAAATCTTTTTTTTTTGATAAAAAGAAAAATGTTGCTTAAATTTGCACAAACTTAAAATTTATACATATGAAGAAATTTGTTTTTGGGCTATTTGCTTTTGCTGCTATGTCATCCGCGACATCTGCAACTGCACAAGAATTTTATCGAGTGTTTAAACCTTATGATGAAATAGTTTTCTATGACGGTTATAATGGGACTGTATTTGACGCAGATGTTCAAGACGGTGTATTGCGTCATTCAAATTCATTATATGCAAAAAAACTTTCTGATACACATTTAGATTGGTTTGGTTCGGAATTGACTCTACGAATCACCATCGGTGCATTGTGCGACAATTATGACCGTATCGGCAATATAAATATTGCATTAGTGCCTAAAGGTTCTGAAACATATAATTACGAAGAAGTGCAACGCATTGAATTAGCTCGTTTCATCACTCCTTTCATGGATAAAAATAAAATGCCGGAGGAAGTGCCTTATGAATACGATGCTCGCTTTATGAGTTACATTTTCCGTGATGCAAATCTTCGCAATCAATATGATTTATGGTTGGAATATGAACTATTTGGTATTCCTTATGCAGCCAACACTCAAATCAAAGGATGCGAAGGGCGTAATGATGTGTTCCGTGGAACGATAGAATTTATCTCTAACGATGATCCGGCAGAAAAGATCACAGATCAAGTGCTTGTGCCTATTCGAATTAAGTCGCCGGAATATAAAGGTGATAACTTAAACAATTATTCAGAGGCTGGAACAGACACAATCGGTGTTTGTACAAAAACATATAAATTCACAGTACCTGAAAATGTTACCGACTCAAAAATCGTGTTTATAACATCAAATCATGGTGCTAATGTAGATGGAGAAGAATATAACCGTCGTCTTCATTTAGTGTATGTAGATGGAGAATTGTTTACTACGTATACTCCGGGAGGTAAAAGTTGCGAACCATACCGTTTCTATAATACACAATCAAACGGAATCTATGGAACTCGAGCAAAAAGAGAAGAAGTTTGGATTAAAAACTCAAACTGGTGCCCGGGCGATGCAATTCCTATCCGCTATTTGGAACTTGGAGAATTTGAAGCAGGAGAACATGAAATCATGATTCGTGTCCCCGATGCAGTATTCCCTGAAGCTCAAGGCTTTATCCCTGTGTCAATGTATTTCCAAGGTTTGAAAACAGGCACTCTTCCTTCCGGCATAGAAGATGCTGAAAATGAAGCATCAGATATAGTTCTTTATCAAGAGGGTAATGTGGTGAAATTCAAATCTAATTCTGCAGTAAAAGAAATTAGTGTTTGCACTTACGATGGAGCTTTAGTTTATGGCTCACATTCTAACGATAAAGAATTCTCACTTGTAGGTTTTGAGCCGGGTATCTACCTTGTTACATTCTATACAATCGATGGATATGTGGCAACATACAAAGCAATCAAGAAATAATTTTGATGATTAATATTTCAACAAACCCCATGTCTTTTGTTAGATATGGGGTTTGTTGCCTATAAAAATTACTGATTATGAAAACAGTACTCAATTTTTTACGCCAATTAAGAGAGAACAACAATAGAGAATGGTTTGCTGCAAATAAACCAACATATTTAGCAGCACAAGCCAAATTCAATGACTTTGCAGAAAGCATGATTGCTGCAGTGGCTTCAATAGATACAGAAGCCGCAAAACTTACACTTAAGGATTGCACATATCGCATCTATCGCGACACACGATTTTCTCCCGACAAAACTCCATATAAACAGCATATGGGTGTATTTATAAATCCACCATTCGGAAAGAAAATCAATACGGCAGGATATTATGTGCATATAGAGCCCGACAACTGCTTCGTTTGTGGAGGTACGGTCTGCCTTGAGAATCATATTATCAAAGCAATTCGACAATCTATCTACAACAATATTGAAGAATATCGTGCAATTGTAGAAGATGCCGAATTCAAAAAGTATTTACCTGTTTTAGGAGAGAATTATCTCAAAACAGCTCCGAAAGGTTTTGATAAGAATTGGGAATTTATAGATTATATCCGTCCAAAAGATTACGTAGCAGTTGGCACTTTGGAAGAATCATTTTTTGATGAGCAATCAACGATTGTGGATCGTCTAATGCCCTATCTGATACAAGCAAAAAGATTTGACGATTTCCTAAACTACACAATAGAAGATTTTCTGCTCCCTGACAATAGCGATAAAGAAGAAATCCCTTATATTTATTAATAGAAAATCCCAATCTTTACTTGACTTGAATATCCTATTAACTAAAGAGCGATGAAAATTTTCATCGCTCTTCTTATTCTATTTAGTATTCATCTTCGTTGAAGAAGAAATCTTCTTTACTTGGATAATCAGGCCAAATTTCTTCAATACATTCGTATGTCTCTCCTTCATCTTCCATTTCTTGAAGATTTTCAATCACTTCAAGAGGAGCTCCACTTCTCATTGCAAAATCTATTAATTCTTCTTTTGTTGCAGGCCATGGAGCATCTTCGAGCTTTGATGCTAATTCAAGTGTCCAATACATATTATTCTATGTTAATAAATTATCTGTTTTTAAAAATTTTCGCGAAGTTACATAAATGCATGCAATTATGCAACAAATGAGTTAAATATCTTTATTCCAAAACAAATCCGATATTCCACTGCGATGATTTAAATGACGTGCTAAAATGAATAGATAGTCGCTCAATCGATTAAAATATGTAATCACGTTATTGTCTACGGGAGCCGTTTCAGCCAAATCAAGAATCCTACGTTCTGTACGTCTACAAACCGTACGGGCTATATGGGCATATGCAGCAGCCCTACACCCCCCGGGCAACACGAAGGCATTTGCTTTTGGAGTCGACGCATCAATCTGATCAATCCATTTTTCAATATTACAACAATCATTTTCATTCAATCCCCATGCAACAGAGACTTCATCGGATTTAGAGGAATTTGTTGCCAAATAGCCTCCTATGTTAAATAGTTTATGTTGAATTACAACCAATTGATTATTGATATCTTGAGGAATTGAATCATCAGCTATCAACACACCCAAATGAGATGAGAATTCATCAACGGTGCCATATGCTTCTATTCTGACACTATTCTTTTTTACACGTTCTCCACCGACGAGAGAAGTTGTCCCTTTATCTCCTGTACGAGTATATAATTTACTTTTTTCCATGTTATCTTTCAAATGATTTATTTATTAACGTAAAAGTTATGTGAATGTTGCATTTTTTTGCTATCTTCGCACAAAATTATCTGAATACTCTCATGGAACAATATATCGTTTCTGCACGAAAATATCGTCCGACGACATTTAAAACCGTTGTCGGACAAAAATCGTTAACCACGACATTAAAAAATGCTATAGACAGCGACCGTCTTGCTCAAGCCTATCTTTTTTGTGGACCACGAGGAGTAGGAAAAACATCGTGTGCAAGAATATTTGCCAAAACCATTAATTGTTTAAATCCCACCACTGAAGGAGACGCATGCAATGAATGCGAATCATGCCGAGCTTTCAATGAAGGTCGCTCATTCAATATCATAGAGCTTGATGCCGCGTCTAACAACTCCGTCGACGACATTCGTGGATTAACCGATCAGGTAAGAATTCCACCTCAAATTGGCAAATACAGAGTATTTATAATCGACGAGGTTCATATGCTATCTGTTGCTGCATTTAATGCCTTTTTAAAAACTCTTGAAGAGCCTCCAAAATATGTAATATTCATATTGGCGACAACTGAAAAACATAAGGTGATTCCCACAATTTTAAGTCGCTGTCAGATATATGATTTCAATCGCATCACCATCAACGACATGGTTGAGCATTTGGCTTATGTCGCTTCTGCAGAGGGGATTTCAGCAGAGCCGGCAGCATTGAATGTGATAGCCCAAAAAGCTGATGGAGCAATGCGTGATGCTCTGTCTATCTTCGACCAAGTGGCGGCATCATCAATGAATAATATCACATACCAATCAGCTATCGACAACCTTAATGTGCTTGACTATGACTATTATTTTAAATTAGTTGATATGTTTATTTCGGGAGATGTCGCTTCGACACTTCTCATTTATAAAGAAATTCGAGACAAAGGATTTGATTCTTTATTCTTTGTCAATGGATTGGGAAATCATATTCGTGATTTGATGGTTGCCAAAGATCGCCGAACAATATCTCTGCTTGAAGTCAGCGACGAAGTGTCGCAAAATTATATTGCACAAGCATCTGCCATTCAACCTAAATGGTTCTATCAAGCAATGGATCTTTGCAACTCATGTGATTTAAATTATCGCACCTCAACCAACAAGCAATTTTTAGTTGAATTGATGTTGATTAAAATGTGCCAACTTAATCACCCTTCTGATTCGACAACTTCAAATGAAAATGCAGACAAATCTTCACTCAAACAAGTGTCTGTGCAAAAACGCTCTTCCTCTTCACCCCAACAAGAAGAGGCACCTCAACAATATAAATCAAACACATCAGTAGAGAAAACTTCAGAAAATGAAGCTGCTATCAATAAAATATTAGGCATATCAACCCCACGAAAAATTGATACTCCTGATACACAACAACAGAAAACAACAATTCCACGACCGACAACACTAAGCATAACCAACGCTATAAAGAAACCTGCAGATAAAACAGCAGAAGCAAATACGACGCTTCGTCGTCAACCATTCACTCGTTCAGACTTGATGGATTATTGGGTGCAGTTCATCAGCCGACACCCTGAAATGCACATTCTTATCAACTCTATGCGTACGGCAAATCCAATGCAATTGAATGAAGAAACCTACAAAATCATTGTCGAAAATCCGGCACAAAAAAGTGCATTTGATAATTCAATGTCTCAGTTGATGTCATTCCTTCGCGATGGCTTAAAAAACGATATGCTTACTATTGAGGTTGAAGTTTCTAAAACCGATGATCGACCCAAAATGAGTTCGCCACAAGATTTACTAAAAAAAATAGTTGACAAAAACGAAAATATAAAAGAATTGTTAATTGATATCGATGCGGAATTAGTAATTTAATTTTTAATTGATGTGATGGTTATCATTTTATTGATTTTAGGTCTTGTTTTAATTTTAATTGGAGCAAATATACTGACAGACGGAGCTTCTGCTGTTGCGAAAAAGTTTAACATCTCTGATTTGGTTGTCGGACTGACAATAGTTGCATTAGGAACATCGGCACCGGAATTGATTATTAGTATATTATCTGCCTTAAAAGGGAGTGCCGGATTGGCAGTTGGCAACGTGGTGGGAAGCAACACATTTAATATCCTTGCAATCATTGGTTGCACTGCACTTGTAGCACCCATAAGTATCGGACGAGGAACGATGAGCAAAGAAATTCCACTTGTCATTCTCTCATCTCTAATACTTTTTTGCATTTCCAATGATATAATTTTTGACAATGGAGAAAACAACATAATCAGCCGAATTGATGGACTTGTGTTGTTGGGCTTTTTCTCTATCTTTATGGCCTACACATTTTCAATTGCAAAAAACACGTCTGAGGATAATGTAGGAAAGATTAAAACTATGCCTTTATGGAAAGCAATATTATGGATAGTTGGAGGATTGGCAGGTTTGATATTTGGTGGACAATTTTTTGTTGATGGAGCATCAGGAATTGCCCGTTCTTTAGGTGTCAGTGAATCAGTTATCGGACTTACACTTGTAGCTGTTGGAACATCATTGCCAGAATTAGCTACATCTGTTGTTGCTGCAATTAAAAAAAATCCCGGAATAGCCATAGGAAATGTAATCGGCAGTTGCCTATTCAACATCTTTTTTATCTTAGGAACCGCAGCTGCTATCGCACCTTTACCCCTCGGAGGAATCAATAATATTGATCTCATTACATTGATTTCAGCATCACTATTATTATGGCTTTGTGGATTGGTAATAGGCAATAGGAAAATAACACGTATAGAAGGGCTCTTTATGTTAATGTGTTATGTCGCATACACTATCTATTTGATAATTCAACAATAATTCCCTTATGAAAAAGCCTAATATAATATTCCACCTTATATTAATTGCAATCTTATTTTACTCCTGTTCAGATTCCTCTAAACAAAAATTAACCAAGGATTCATCAAATTTCAAACAGGAGTCTGAATCAACTCCTGATGACTTCGTTACAGCCGACTTAACTAAATTCGGGTGGTTTCAAGGACATGTCAAATGTTGTGTCACAAAACGTTTCAGTGCAAATTTTGTAGAAAATAAATATATTGCAAATAAACAAGATTTAGTTTATAGCGACACTTTATATTTCTCTCAAAATGGCGTTTTAGAGCAAATGTCGATGAATTATTTTGAAGACAATAAGTTAAGTTGGAATTATATCTTCATTCTTCAATATGATGAAAACAACAATTTCATCAGGGGCATCGAACAAATCAACAATGCAAAAGTGTATATTGGGAGAAACACCCACAATCAAATAACAATAATTGATGTCAAAGGCGAAAATACTGACGGAGTAGACGATGTATACACTGAGATAACATGGAAAGATGGTCTGCCTGTATCAGAAGAAAAGAACTATTGGGAGTGGACAGAAAAAATAAGTTATAAATATTTTGACAATCAGGTCATCGAAAAGAAAAGTGCGACAATAGGCTACGAAAATGAAACAGAAATAATCGAGACATATGAATATCAGAATATCGATATCAACAATAATTGGACAAATCGCAACATTCGACTTGATTATGCTGATTGTTTGTTCGATTTAGAGACGGAAAAAGAAATAGAACGTCAGACCTATCAACCTCAATACTATGTTGAAATTAGAGACATCATATATTGGTAATCCATACGCAATGTTAATCTTTGTTAACAAATCTTAAAAAAGATTAAAATTTCTAAGAATAATATCATTGTCAATTGAGTAATACGGATTAATTATTATCTTTGCAAAAGAATTCCGGAGGGGACAACGAGTCCCCTCTGTTGTTTATACAAACAAAAATGTTTGTTCGCAATTGAAAAAAAGAATTTCTAATTGCGTACAAACTTGTATTATATAAATGTTAACCAACTGAATAAATGATAGATAAGGCATCATTAACGAAATTTATAGAGACTTATAACGAAGGTAGTGAATACTTTCTTGTTGATATGACTATTTCAAAAAACAATGAAATAGTTGTTGAAATAGATTGCTTTGAAGGTGTAGATATCGATTATTGTGTGGCATTAACACGAGCAATAGAAGCAGAATTCAATCGCGATGAAGAAGACTATGAATTAGAAGTTGGATCTGCAGGATTGACATCTCCATTCAAGGTCATACAGCAATATCAGAAAAATATTGGAAAGGAAGTAGAAGTATTGACATCAGATGGCAAAAAACTTAAAGGCACATTAGACCAAGTTCTTAACGATGAATTCTCTATTATAGTAAAAGAAAAAGTAAAAAAAGAAGGAGCAAAACGTCCGGTTATTGAGGACGTAGAATATAAATTTAAATATAACCAAGTAAAATATACAAAATATTTTCTACAATTTTAATTAATATGGCAAAGAAAGCAGAAACCATAAACATGGTTGACCAGTTCAGCGAGTTTAAAGAACTCAAAAACATTGATAAGACTACAATGATCAGTGTTCTTGAAGAATCGTTTCGCAATGTAATAGCCAAAATGTTTGGCACCGATGAGAACTTCGATGTAATCATGAATCCTGACAAAGGGGATTGCGAGATTTATCAGAACTTGGAAGTTGTCGCAGACGGTGCTGTTGAAAATAAAGACATGCAAATCAGTTTGTCTGATGCCCGCGAAATAGACTCTGAATGTGAAATAGGAGAAGAAGTTGCAAAACAGATATTCTTTGAGAAATTCGGACGCAGAGCAATTTTAAATCTTCGTCAGACATTACAATCAAAAATTTTAGACTTACAAAAAGATGCCATATACTCAAAATTCAAAGAATTAGAAGGAGAAGTTATAGTTGGCGAAGTTCATCAAATATGGAAACGCGAAATGCTTCTATTAGATGAAGACCAAAACGAACTAATCCTACCGAAAGAAGAACAAATACCGAGCGATTTTTTCCATAAAGGGGATATGGTTCGTGCAATAGTAAAACGAGTTGATAATCCTAATAATAATCCAAAAATCATCATTTCTCGCACAGATGAACGCTTCTTACGCAGATTATTTGAACAAGAAGTTCCGGAAATTCATGATGGATTAATCACTATAAAGACAGTAGCACGCATACCAGGCGAGCGAGCAAAAATCGCAGTTGAAAGCTACGATGATCGCATTGACCCGGTTGGAGCATGCGTCGGAGTGAAAGGGAGTCGCATTCATGGCATCGTACGCGAATTAAGAAATGAGAATATTGATGTAATCAATTACACATCAAACCCTCAACTATTAATTCAGAGAGCATTGAGTCCGGCAAAAGTTTCGTCAATACGTTTAAACGAAGAAGAACACAAAGCAGAAGTATTCTTGCACCCCGATGAAGTGTCGTTAGCAATCGGAAAAGGAGGTATGAACATACGCTTGGCATCTATGCTTACAGGTTATTCTATCGACGTATATCGCGATATTGAAGATGGAGAAGAAGACATCTATATTGATGAATTCAGAGATGAAATAGATCCATGGATTATTGAGACATTGAAAGATCTTGGACTTGGAACAGCAAAAGCAGTGTTGAACGCACCTCGCGAACTACTTGTAGAGAATGCCGATTTGGAAGAAGATACTGTCGATTATATATTGGGAGTTCTCCGTGCCGAATTTGAAGAATAATAAATAACAAAACTACCCATTAACATTAAGTTCAACTTAGACATCAATATATGCCAACAAAAATCAGTAAAGTAGCAAAAGATCTAAATGTCGGTGTCAACACCGCTGTAGAATTTTTAAGAAAACATAATATCAATGTTGACGACAATCCCAATGCTCGGATAAATGACGATGCAGTCGAATTGTTGATAAAAGAATACAGCAAAGACAAAGACTTTAAGGATAAACTTGCCAAATATGCAAGTGAGAAAAAAGAGGAGAAAAAAGCAGCTAAAATAGAGAAAGAAAAAACGGCTGAAATTAAAGTAGTGCCCCCGGTTACAAAAGGGCCAAAAGTTGTCGGTAAAGTAAACATCGACAAAAAAGGAAACGTAGTTACTCCACAACCCAAAACAAATACTTCTGATCAAATAATTGGCAAAGATTCTAAAACGGAGCAACAACCGTCAAAACCAAGCAATCAAGTGATTGCTTCAACAACAACAGAGACCATACCGACGACAGTCGATGAAGTGAAGGATAAAATTGAAGAGCCCATAAGCAAGCCGGCTCCAATAGAGCAAAAGCCTGTTGTTAAAACGGAAGCGAAGCCGGAGCCTAAAGCTGTGGAGGGAGAAAAAGCAATCAACGACAACAAAGATGACGAAGAAGTATTCCGTTTGAATCCTGTAGCACAAACGCCACAGATTAAAGTTCTTGGAACAATTAATCTCTCATCATTAAATCAATCTACACGACCGAAGAAAAAGACAAAAGAAGAGAAGCGAAAAGAGCGTAACGAAAAAATTCGTCAGCAACAATCAGCCAATGCAAATGCCGGTAACAATAATGTTGCATCAGCAGGTTCAAATGCCGAAAAGAAAAAACGCAAACGCATAGGTAAAGAAAAAGTTGATATCGAAAAGACTGCAAATCAACCCGGTTTTGGCACCGAAAACAAACAAGGCAAAAACAACAATAAGAATCAACAAAACAATGCCGGAGGAAGCAAAAAAGATAAACAAAAAGCAAAACGCCCGGTAAAAGTTGAAATCAGCGAAGAAGATGTGCAAAAACAAGTAAAAGAGACACTTGCACGTCTGACAAATAAGACACAAAAGAAGAGTGTCAAATGGCGTAAAGAGAAACGCGAAGAGATGCATAATCGCGAACTTGAAAATGCCGAACGTGCAGCAGCAGAGAGCAAAATCATCAAGATTACAGAGTTCGTTACAGCAAACGACCTTGCAAACTTGATGGAAGTGCCAATCAACAATATTATTGCTACGTGTATGAATATCGGCATGATGGTATCCATCAACCAACGTCTTGACGCTGAAACAATAAATCTTGTAGCAGAAGAGTTTGGATTCACTACTGAATACGTCAGTGCAGAAGTATCAGAAGCCATTGCCACAGAAGAAGATTCTGAAGAAGATTTATTGCCACGTTCACCTATTGTTACGGTCATGGGACACGTTGACCATGGTAAAACATCTTTGCTCGACTATATCCGTAATGCAAATGTGATTGCCGGCGAAGCCGGAGGCATCACTCAGCACATCGGTGCATATAGTGTAAAATTATCCGACGGACGTAACATCACATTCTTGGACACGCCGGGACACGAAGCATTTACTGCCATGCGTGCCAGAGGAGCAAAAGTGACAGACCTTGCAATCATCATTGTAGCAGCCGACGACAGTGTGATGCCTCAGACCGTAGAAGCAATCAACCATGCATCAGCAGCCGGAGTGCCTATTGTATTTGCTATCAACAAGATAGACAAGCCAACTGCAAATCCGGAAAAAATTAAAGAAGAGTTATCTGCAATGAACTATCTTGTGGAAGATTGGGGAGGCAAATACCAGTCTCAAGATATTTCTGCTAAAAAAGGTCTTGGAGTTGACGAACTCATGGAAAAAGTGCTTCTTGAAGCCGAAATGCTTGATTTGAAAGCAAATCCGAACAGAAAAGCAATGGGTTCGATTATCGAATCATCACTCGACAAAGGTCGTGGATATGTTGCCACAGTACTCGTACAAAACGGGACATTACGAGTAGGTGATATAATCCTCGCCGGCACACACTACGGGAAAGTCAAAGCGATGTTCAACGAACGTAACCAAAGAGTTACAGAAGCACCACCGGCTACTCCTGTTCTAATTTTAGGGCTTAATGGAGCACCGACAGCAGGCGACACATTCAACGTCATGGAGACCGACCAAGAAGCTCGTGAGATAGCGACAAAACGCGAACAACTACAACGTGAACAAGGCATTCGCACGAAAAAACGTGTTGGACTTGAAGAATTGGGTCGCCGTCGTGCATTGAATGATTTCCACGAGTTGAATCTTATCGTCAAAGGAGACGTTGACGGTTCAATAGAAGCCCTTTCAGACTCACTAATAAAACTGTCAACAGAAGAAGTTCAAGTCAACGTATTGCATAAAGGTGTTGGAGCAATATCTGAAAGTGACGTAACGCTTGCAGCTGCATCAGATGCCATTATTATCGGTTTCCAAGTTCGCCCATCAGCAGCAGCACGTAAGGAGGCAGAAAAAGAGGGCGTCGAAATTCGTCTTTATTCTGTGATTTACAAAGCTATTGAAGAAGTGCGTGATGCTATGGAAGGCATGCTTTCACCTGAAATCAAAGAAGAGGTTACAGGTACGGTTGAAGTATTGCAAACCTACCATATATCCAAAGTGGGAACGATTGCCGGCGCTATAGTTCGCGATGGTAAAGTGAAACGAGCAAGCAAAGTTCGTGTCATTCGTGATGGCATTGTAAAATACACCGGCGATTTAGGTTCTTTGAAGCGTTTCAAAGATGATGTAAAAGAAGTTGCATCAGGCTTCGATTGTGGTATCTCTGTTAATGGATACAACGACATTAAAGTTGGCGACATCATCGAAGCATATGAAGAAATAGCTGTTAAGAAAAGTCTCTAATCATCTGACAATAAATGTACGTATTTGTTAATATAGGCTCCAATGTTGGCGACAGGCGAATGAATCTGTCGCGAGCATTGCGTGCTATCGTTGCAGAATATGGAATGTTTGAAGTTTCTCACTCCATAGAATCTGAACCATGGGGATTTGCCTCAAAACGTAAATTTCTTAATATGGGGCTCATGTTTCAAACAGACGATAATCCACAAGATATATTAACCAAACTGCAATCAATAGAAAAATCAATCTGCGACAAATCTCATAGAGACGACGAGGGCAACTATATCGACAGAATTATCGATATAGATATTGTTGCAATCGACAATTTGGTAATTGACACACCTGAATTGAAAGTCCCTCACCCTCATCTGCCAAACAGGAAGTTTTTCCTCCACCCTATGAATGAGATAGCACCGGATTGGAAACACCCTATTAACGGCAAGACAGCAGCAGAAATGCTTATCGAATTGTCTGTCGACGAGAGCAAAAATTAAAAAAACGTTTTCATATCATAAACATCATTTAATGGGTATATAGGCAGATTTATTATTATCTGCCTATATATTTTTATCAATATAATTCTGTGAAAAACATCGTTCAATTTCTTGCTAAGAATGAATCTCAATCGCATTAAATCAGCGATTGAGATTCGTTTTAAAAAATACAATCCCCCCCTTTCATAGAAAATATCGGCTGTCTGACAAATTAACGACTTCAATAACTATTTTTATCGGACTGCAATAATTTTTAGTATTTCGCGTCTTTGCAGACGCTGTATCGGTGGGTGTTCGCTTTCCGAGGGTATCGCTTCGCTCAACCCCCGGTTATTGAA
>CALDPR010000004.1 GCA_937911575.1 uncultured Porphyromonadaceae bacterium
CGAAGTCGAATAAATTGCGTTAGATTACCACTTTATGAGTCTCTTCTCCGATACGAACAATGTAAATACCCCGTTCTTGGATAAATATTTCTTCTTCTATTCCACTATAAATCAGCGTTCCGCTTAGGTTGTATATTTCAACTAATTTATCCTCTCCACTTTTTGGGATAACAATGCGATTATCGTCAACCCTTACTATGCTATTGTTATGTTTTATTTCTATGATCTCTGTTGAATTATTGTTTGCTGCTTGCATCTCTACAATTTCTGCCGGAGTTTCGCTAACTGCTAAATAGCATGTAGCTGATGTAGTCAGCGAATTCGCAACTGACACATGAATTCCACTTGCCGGTATTTGATATGGTGCATCTATAATACCTGTATAATATAAACCATTGGCCGTTGCCGGTCTGACATATCTGACTACTCTGCCAGGTTCACTTGCATCGCCCTCTACACATACGTCCATACTGATACTTTGACCTAATTGTTGCTTCAAATGAAGTGCCGATACTCGATATTCTGCTCCGTTTGCCGGTATTATTGTTGGCATACGTGTAAAACTTGCTTTACTATTTGTGTATGTGTATATTGTCGGATCTGTATCATTAATTGAATCTTGTACTGTAATGGTAAGGTTAGATATCGTTTGTTGAGTTCCGGATATTCCACTGCGAAGTTTAACTATATATCTTCCCAATACAGGTATTTTGGTTTGAATTGTCGCTCTGTGATTCGTCGTTGTTGAGGAATAAGCGTCTGATTCTCCATACCAATTCAAATCGTTAGTTTCAACTTCCGGATAAAGTTCATCTACGTTTCGCTTAAGAAACAGATCAACACCATGTCTCGCTGCTCCGGTTGTTACTACTGTGATTATCTGCCCCGGTCGAAGTGTCATCTCTTTATTGAAACTATAATATGCTGTGATTGGTGTATGTCCATCTGTAATTACTCCTGTGTTTGTTGATTGAATGGAATTTTCTCCATTTTGAATAGTGCCTATCTGAGTTGTTTGTGTTGCTGATCTTGCAGGTGCGATTTCAACTTCTTCGGCTCTATCCGAAATGCGAACCATATCGATCATCGGTGAAGATATCTCATCACCAAGTATGCGAATTTCATTATCCCCTTCATAAAGCATCACTGTTTCATTATCTCCAATTCCGATAGACTGCCACCCTCCACTCGTAGGAATTAAAAATCCAACTTCTTCAGCATTGATTAAAACCTTGTGATTTTCAAATGTCAAATTATCCGATGTTGTTGGGTTTATCCAAAATCTGATGTGATAGTTTCCTATTGTCGGTGCTTCAATATTGAAGACTAATTGGGAGACACCTTCACAATATTCAGTAGAGTGCTGAACACTGCTTTGAACAACGGCCGACTCTTCTGCTTGGGCATTCCATGTCATGGATAGAAATGCTACTATTAATATATATTTGTATATTGATTTCATAATTTTATTTTTTAGGTTATTTATTGAATTTGATTGATACGGAGTTGCCATTCGATGCATAAAGTCGGGCAACATAAGTGCCTTTCGTCAATGCTGATATGTCGACTACTGCTCCTTCAAGCATTTCTGATGAATGAAGTTTCACTCCACTGATATTGTAGATCTCAACCATTGAAATCGGAGTCTTTGAGTTGATTTGCAAACTGTTGCCAACAACACTTACAGAAACTGTGCCGTTGTCGATTGCCACCTCTTCAACCGACGATTCAAGTAATTCCAAATCTA
>CALDPR010000005.1 GCA_937911575.1 uncultured Porphyromonadaceae bacterium
AAAGTGGTAATCTAACGCAATTTATTCGACTTCGATTAAAAATAATTAGTGAATCTATAATTAAAGGCGAGGGGGGCAACCTCGCCTTTCTATTAGTGTTTGATAAAACAAAATCTAAAGCAGAACCTCTCTGACAAACTTTAAACTCTATCCTCTCCATTTTATATAATTATCTAATTACTTATTGAGTGAACTTCCGACTGCATTTGTGTGATATGGATTCCGACTGCATAGGGTAAGAGTCCCTCGACAACATTCTGACGACATTTTGCATGACATTTCGACTATGTTGGGTGCGAAGCACCGGAGAGTGGCAGCGATTCAATAACCGGGGGTTGAACAAAGCGATACCCTCGGAAAGCGAACACCCACCTACACAGCGTCTGAAAAGACGCGAAACACAAAAACAAATTATTGGTGTCCGATAAAAATAATTGTTACTGTCTGAAAAAACGAAATGGATATAAGAATAAGTCTCAACCACATTAAATCAGTGATTGAGACCATTTTTACAATTTTATAGAAAGACGACAAATTGTTTATTTGTTTTTTTCTTTGAGCCTGCATTGCCAAGCCCAAGCGTTTCGCATTGTTTCTTCAATAGGTGTATCTGCTTTCCAACCCAGAATTTTGTTGGCTTTTGCAGGTTCTGCCCAAATTTGTTCGATGTCACCACTTCGTCGTTCCCCTATTTTATGAGGTACACTGACGCCTGTGGAACGTTGAAAAGAATCAATTAGTTGAAGCACAGATAATCCTTTTCCTGTACCAAGATTGAATATTTCAATAGGATTTGTATCTTCTTTTTCCAACATTCGCTTCATTGCGACTACGTGTGCTTTTGCAAGGTCTACGACATCAATGAAATCACGAATACAAGAACCATCTGGTGTATTATAATCATTACCAAATACAGTGAGCTCTTTTCTTATTCCGATTGCAGTTTGAGTGAGGAATGGTATAAGATTATTTGGCACACCATTTGGCAGTTCTCCTATATGAGCTGACGGGTGAGCTCCAACGGGATTGAAATAGCGAAGTATAATGCTTTTGATATCAATTCCTGAATTGATGTAGTCTGTAATTATTTCTTCTGATATTTGTTTAGTATTTCCGTATGGAGATGTTGCTACTTTTATTGGAGCAGTTTCATCAATAGGATTATTGTCTGGTTCTCCATATACGGTGCATGAAGAAGAAAATACGATTCCTTTTACACCATATTTAGGCATAAGTTCAAGTAAATTGATAAGCGAAACAAGGTTGTTTCGATAATATAGAAGTGGTTTTTCTACTGATTCCCCTACAGCTTTTGATGCAGCAAAGTTGATAATACCTTTAATATCGGAATGGCTTTCAAAAAGTTGTTCAAGGGTATTAATATCAGTAACGTCACCTTTCACGAATGATGGACGAATTTTTGTGATTTTTTCAATTCCATCTAAAACTTCAATATTTGAATTTGATAAGTTGTCGATAATAACAACTTCAAAACCAGCATTTTGTAGTTCTACTGTTGTGTGACTTCCAATATAGCCAGTTCCCCCAGTAACAAGTATTTTAGTAGCCATAACGTTTTACCATAATTTTTGAGGATAGATTCCTTCTTCGGTTAGTTTTTTGAATTGTGCGACAGTTGCCGGTCTATCTTCAGCAAAAGTCACTCCAAACCATTTTGCTGAAGTTTCAATAACTTTAAGAGTTACGTTATTGTTTTTAATTAGATTGTTGACAACTGTAGGAATGTAAAATTCAGATTTCAATTCTTCTGCATGTTTTTTGAGAAATTGTATAAATTCATCATCGCTATACTCAAAATAGTCGGGAGTGAATCCCCACATATTCATTGATACGTATGCACCCATTGGGAATTCTGCTTCTGAACCATCAGAAAGAGTATGTACTAATCTGTCGCCTTTTCGTTGAATCCCATGACATTCGTTGACATCAGTGAGAAAACCTTGAGGAGAAACTTGACAATGACCTCTTGACACACCACCGTTTTCACTTAGTGTATTCTCGATTTTAAAACCAACCATGCAATATTGGTTTCTCTTTCCTTCCAATTTAGTTAGAGCCTCAGCAAGAACCTTAAAACTGTCAGATCCATAAAAATCATCGGCGTTTATGACTGCAAAAGGTTCATTAATCACGTTTTTTGCCATCATAATAGCATGATTTGTACCCCATGGTTTGGTCCTGTCAGGGTGTATTTTAAAACCATCAGGAATATTATTGATATCTTGAAATACTATCTCTACAGGTATATGATTTTCATATTTTGAAATTATTTTTTCTCTAAAATCTTGTTCGAAATCATGTCTGATAACAAATACGATCTTACCAAATCCGGCACGAATAGCGTCGAATACAGAGTAATCCATGATTGTTTCTCCCGATGGTCCAACACCATCTAATTGTTTAAGTCCGCCATATCGGCTTCCCATTCCTGCAGCAAGAATTAATAAAGTGGGTTTCATTGATAAATTTAGTTTTTAATTAAAAATATTAGTTTTAAGCAGAAATCAAAAAGTATAATTCTAGCATTTGCGTTACGAGCAATTTCGACTTCTGCTAAATTGATTTCATTTATGATAGCTTCAACATTTTGTTCATTGATGAATGGTGCAAAGCGTTTGCTAAATTGAAGCTCTTCGTTATTAAGATAGTTAATTTCTGGTATTTGAAGGTTGAATATATAATTTTCACGAATCATTCGAGCCATATAATTGAGAAAACGGCGTTCTTTTTCTCGTCCCATAGATGCAATATTTTCGCTCCAATCTTTTAATGCTCTAATATCGCGTGAGTATGCTTTTCTCATTAGTTCTTGGAATAATTCTCGAAAACTTTCTGTTTCTGTTGAGAAGTGTAAATTGTCGAGAACTTTATTGAAGTTGCCATCACTGATTCTTGCAATTTCTATTGCTTGTGATTCATCTACAGCAAATGAAGCTACGTAAGAAGCGATCTGTCTTAAATTAGGTTTTTGTAAGTTTATTCGTTGCGTACGTGAGAATATTGTGGGTAATATTGCTTGAGGTTCATTGCTAACGAATATAAATATAGTGTTGTTAAAAGGTTCTTCAATTATTTTGAGTAGTTTGTTAGCTGCTTCTTCCCGTAGTTTTTCCGGTAGCCAAATAAGTATTATTTTATGTTTTGCAGAGAAATTTGAAAGATTTGCTTTGTAAAGAATATTAGCACTTTCTTCGACATAGATTTGAGGTTGAGAATTTCCTGCATCTATTTTTTCGAGCCATTTTTCGAATGGTGCATATGTAGTTTCGTCAATAAATTCTCTCCATTGCATCATAAAATCCTCACTAATCGTCATTTTTGGAGAAGAACGTTTGACTATCGGAAAGATGTAGTGCATGTCAGGGTTATTGATAGATTGATGTTGCAGACATGAAGGGCATTTCCCACAAGCATCATTATTTACTCTCCCTGTACAATGTATATATTGAGCAAAAGCCCTAGCCAATGCTAATTTCCCAATTCCTGCAGGACCTGATATTAATAATGCATGGGGAATTTTATTATCATTGACAAGTTTTTTCAGTATATTGATCTGATCGTTATGTCCTATTATTTCAGCAAATTTCATTAGATGAAATGAGTTGTAAAGGATTTTTTATTTGCAAAGATAGCAAAAAATAAGTATTCAGACAATTCATACATTTATAATTTATTTTATTTCATTCGCTTAAGCACATTGTATGAAGGAAGGACTCCGAGTTCTCCTGCTTTGCTGAGATCGGCTATTCCATGGTTTTTATTGCCAATTTGAAGGTATATTAATCCTCTATTGTAATATGCTTGACCGAAATCCGGATTTATTTTGATCGCTTGAGTGTAGCAATTAATTGCCGATGTATAGTCTTGAAGTTCATAGTATATATATGCTTTGTTATACCATGCATATATAAGTCTGGGATTTATGCGAAGGGCATTATCGTAGTCTGCTAATATATCTATATATGCAGCTTGTTGTTGTCTCCGTTTTAGAATATTTTGTTCAGGGTCAGTTGTTGTCGAATTTGAAGATTCTATTTGTGAAGTTTTAGCTTGTGCTATAATGAGAGCATGACGAGTATATGCTCGTGCCATATATGCAACAGTGAATTGTTCGTGTTTAGAAATTGCGTTATCAAGGTCTGTAAGTGCAGCTTCGTAGTTTTTTAAAGTTAGATAAACTAAAGCACGACCAAGATAATCGACCGGGCGTTGTCTGTTTTGACTTATAAGAGAAG
This sequence comes from uncultured Porphyromonadaceae bacterium, assembly GCA_937911575.1. GTDB lineage: Bacteria > Bacteroidota > Bacteroidia > Bacteroidales > Muribaculaceae > Lepagella. The sequence goes on from CALDPR010000005.1 coordinate 4,257, forward strand.
TGTATCTGTCAATATCAGAAAATAGAGAATTAATTTCCGAATTGTCTGTTTGTATGATATATTCGTTGGAAAGATATATTGTACGGTTAATATAGTTTGCTTGATTAAGTTCATCTAATTCTTTGAAATAATTACTATGACTTTGTAATGAGTTTTCAGAGTTATAGAAAGTTAAAACATATATTGGTTCTAATTCTATTTTGACATCTCTGTCTTGCACTCGACCTTTAATTTTGTCGTTATATGCAAGGTTTGATTCAATACCCTCACTAATAGTAACTAATTGATTGAATCTATTCATGACATCAATTTCTGATTCATCAGTACCTTGTTCTGTTCCTCTGTTGTTCGTATTTCCTGCATCGATTGTCGGGTGGTCAAGTTTATTTTTTTCCGGATCTTTAACATATTGCTCCACAAGCTCATCTGCTTTACGAATATTGCGAAAGTATGCTTGTTGGTTTCCCATATCTGCTTCAGCTTGAGCTATTGCATAGTAAATAGGGTAGAATTTTGGATATCTGTCAGCAATCTGATTGAAATCAGATAATGCTTTTTGAGGATTGTTGAGTTCTAAGTATATAAGACCTCTATTATAAAGAGCATGAAAATTGGTGGAGTCCCATTTTAATACTTCGGAGAAATCAGTTTCGGCTCGTTGGAAATCATGAACTTCAAAACGTAGTAAAGCTCTATTGAATAAAGCTGCAGTGTTGAAAGGCTCTAATTCTATAGCATAGTTGTAATCACTCATTGCACCAAAATAGTCGTCAATATTATATCTAATATATGCTCTATTGATATATAGGTTTGCTTCCTGAGGCTTAAGTTTAATTGCGTGGGTCATATTTTCAAGAGCAATGTCCCATTTTTTTTGTTTAGAGAATATATCTGCTCTAATGAGATATGAATTAATAAGATTTTTATCAATTGTTAAAGATTGATCAATATCAGCAATGGCTGCTATGGTATCTCCTTTTTCTAAAAATACTTGAGCTCTTCCTGTATATGCATCTTCGAATTTAGGATATGCACGTAGTAATGCCTCATATGTAGTAATTGCTTCATCGTATTTTTTTTGTGTTGTTAAAGCAACTGCTTTATAAAAAAGGAAATATTTGTCAATAGGGCTATATTGTAAACCGATATTATAGTCTTCAATAGCTAAAGAATCAAGACCTAAATTTTGTCGAGCAAATCCTCTTACTTTGTATGCTTCAATTTTAAATTTATTCCTTTCAAGAGCAAGCGAACAATCTTCTTCTGCACCTTTATAATCCTCAAGATAAAGTTTTGCCAAGCCTCTAAAGAAATAAGGATCTGCTAAGTATGGTTTTGCTTTTATTGCTTGATTGAAATATTGGATAGAAAGCATATAGTCTTCAAGAGAGAGTACATTTTTACCAATTGCCAATACTTGCTCGGCGTTGACTTGAGATTTTGCTGTGATAGGTATCAGAACTATTGATATTAATATATAATATGTTAAGTTAAATATATGTCTCATATAAATTTAGCATTATTGAATACAAAGATACTGACTTTTTTGGAATGACCATGTATAATTTACTTCTTTTTTAATTTTTACAAATACGTTTAGATTAATAAATTTATTTGTTTGTTTGTGTAGTTGGTAATTTTTATGTAATTTGGTGCAGTTTTTAGCTTTTAGATATAATTTTAGAAAAATGAAAAGAAGTAAAAGTCTTGGATTGATATTATTAATGGTATTTCAATCGTTTATAACTGCCTATGGACAAATTGAATATGTAAATCCTATAATAGGAACAGATGGAATGGGGCATACGTTTCCCGGTGCATGTGTGCCATTTGGCATAGTTCAATTAAGTCCTGATACTGATACAATACCCCAAAATGTAGAAGGGAAATATCAAAGTAGAGTATATGAATATTGTGCAGGATATCAATATAGTGACAAAACAATTGTAGGGTTCAGTCATACACATTTTAGTGGAACCGGACATTCTGATTTAGGTGATATTCTTATAATGCCTACAACAGGTGATTTGAAGTTAAGACCGGGTACGGAAGATAACCCCGATAATGGTTATCGTTCGAGATTTTCGCATTCTACAGAGATAGCACGTCCAGGATACTATGAAGTGATGCTTGATGATTATGGAATTAAGGCTCAGCTAACAGCAACAGAGCGTGTCGGTGTACATAAATACACATATCCAAGAGGAGAAACTATGCGTATTATTATCGATATGATTCATTCCATATATAATTATGATGGGAAAACTCTATGGACAGAAATGCGTGTTGAAAATGATACGTTGATTACCGGTTATCGTATCACTAATGGTTGGGCAAGAACGAATTATACATATTTTGCTATATCATTATCCAAGCCCATAAAAAATTATGGCTATCAAGATATGGAACCGATTCGCTACAACGGCTTTTGGCGAAAGTTCCCGGTTAATAGTAATTTCCCTCAAATAGGTGGTAGAAAAATAGTTTCATATTTTGAATTTGACAATTCGGAATCATCAAATGAATTGATTGTTAAGGTCGCTCTCTCGGCGACAAGTACGGCAGGAGCATTGCGAAACCTTGCTGCAGAAGTTGATGGTAAATGTTTCGATACTATTGCTCAAATGGCAGAAAATAAATGGCGAGATGAACTCTCAACAATAGAAATCGAAGGTACAGATGATCAGAAAGCAATGTTCTATACATCATACTATCATACAATGATTAATCCATCGATATATATGGACGTAGATGGGGCATATAGGGGGGTTGATGGTAATATTCATTATGCGTCCAACTTTACAAACTATACGATATTCTCACTGTGGGATACTTATAGAGCAGAACATCCATTTTTGATGCTGATGAAACCTCAACAAGCTCGCGACATGGTGATGTCGATGATTAGGCATCAGCAGCAGAGTGTGCATAACTTGTTGCCAATATGGAGTCATATGGCAAATGATAATTGGTGTATGAGTGGCTATCATGCTACATCGGTTTTGGCCGACGCTATTATTAAAGGTGCAAATATCGATAAGGAGGAAGCTCTCAAAGCAATGGTAGAAACTTCAAATGTAGGCTATCTCGAAGGGCTTCAACAATATATTGAAAAAGGATATCTTCCGATGGAAGTAAGTTCAACAGCTGCATCATCAACACTCGAATATGCCTATGATGATTGGACTATCTATCAGATTGCTCTCGCTAATTCGAATGATTCAATAGCACAAATCTATCATAAAAGAGCAACGAACTATAGAAATCTTTATGACTCTGTCATAGGATTTGCTCGTCCACGCTATAACGATGGGACTTTTAAAAAAGATTTTGATGTGCTTCAAACTCATGGAGAGGGATTTATTGAGGGTAACTCATGGAATTTCTCTTTTCATGTGCCTCACGATGTAGCCGCTTTAATGCAACTAATGGGTGGAGAAAAAGAATTTATACGTAAACTTGATGAACTCTTTACAATGGATCTCCCTTCAGAATATTACAAAGCAAATGAAGATATAACTGCTGAATGTATAATCGGAGGATATGTTCACGGTAATGAACCAAGCCACCATATTCCATATTTATATGCATGGACTTCTCAGCCGTGGAAAGCACAATACTGGATTAGAGAAGTTATGAACAGAATGTATAAAAACGATATTAGAGGCCTTGGAGGTAATGACGATTGTGGGCAAATGTCTGCTTGGTATATTTTTTCTGCCATGGGATTCTATCCTGTTTGTCCGGGAACAGAACAATATATAATCGGTACTCCATATTTGCCATATATTAAATTATCTATAGCAAACGGTAATCAATTCGAGATAATTGCAAAAAATGTCAGTGATAAAAATAGATATATTAAAGAGATAAAACTCAATGGGTTAACATATACAAAAAGATTCATTAACCATAGTGATATTATAAAAGGGGGGAGATTGGAATTCATAATGACCGACAAACCTAATAAACGAATAGTTACATCAGAAGAAGATAAACCTTATTCACTAACAAAATAATGTAAGCAAATGAAAATAGGAGACAAAGCACCAGAAATTTTAGGTATAGATGCTAATGGCAAAGAAATTAAAATTTCAGATTTCTTAGGTAGAAAAGTAGTTCTTTATTTCTACCCCAAAGATAATACTTCCGGTTGCACAGCACAAGCATGTAACCTTAGAGATCATTATCAAGATTTGATTGCCGCCGGTTATGAAATTATCGGAGTAAGTAAAGACTCTGCTACTTCCCATATTAAATTTGCTGAGAAGTATAATCTACCATTCCCCCTTATAACTGATATAGAACTAAAACTAAATGAAATATTTGGTGTTTGGCAAGAGAAGAAAATGTGTGGTCGTAAATACATGGGAACAGTTCGTACTACTTTTATAATTGATGAAAATGGAGTAATTTCCGATATTATAGAAAAAGTAGACACAAAAAATCATGCGAAACAAATTCTAAATGATAAGTAACATATTTAGTTATAATTTTAAATTATAAGTTGTATAGACATATTTGACAGAAAAAATAATTAACACATATGTAAATTCTATTTTTAGATAAATTATTGATATCCAAAGAATATGATTATATGACAAATTTAATTTAGTTAAAATAAAAAAACTTCCTTTGGGAAGTTTTTTATTTGATTATAAGATGATTGTCAAATAAAATTTTTAAGATTATACTTATAATGTTGATAATAGAATATTTTAATCTTAATATGTAATTATCACATATTTTCGTTAATTTTGCATTTTAAATTTTAAAGCAGATAAATATGAAAAGAACATTTTGGGTTATATCGTTAATATTAATATATATTTCTAATTGTTATGGTTGGGGGCAGAAAGGACATGATGTAATAGCATATATTGCGGAATGTAGGTTGACAAAACAAACATTATCTGTTCTTGATTCTATATTAGACAATAAGTCGATTGTTTATTATTCAAATTGGTTGGATAATGCGAGTCATACACCTGAATATGCTTTTACAAAAACATGGCATTATAAGAATATCGATGCGACAGAAACATATGAAGAGGCCTATGAAGAACCGAAAGGAAACATAGTACGTGCATTACAAGAATATATATATAAATTATCTTTAAAAAATATAACTAAAGAAGAATCAGCATTTGCTGTTAAACTTATTATTCATTTAATGGGAGATCTTCATCAACCTATGCATATGGGCAGATTGTCTGATCTTGGAGGAAATAAACACAAAGTTATCTATTTCAATAAAGATAATAATCTTCATTCTGTTTGGGATAGTTCGATAGTAGAAAGTGGTCATAAATGGAGCTATACAGAATGGAGTAATCAACTTGATAGAAATCTAACTGATGAAGAGATTAACCAATATGTTCAGGGAGATATTAACTCATGGGGGAAAGCTACATATCTAATAGCTCAAACAATTTATGATTCAACTCCCCAATATCATAAAATATCATACGACTATATAGCAAAATGGACTCCTGTTATAGAAACACAATTTCTTAAAGGAGGACTTAGATTAGCTGATATATTGAATACTCTTTTCGATGATAATTACAAACCAATAAATAGCGAAATTAATCGGTAATGAATGATAACGCAGAGGAGTTACTTCCTATTGTAGATGTTAATGGTAAAGTAATTGGCAAAGCAACACGAAAGGAGTGCCATGCTCGAACATTTATATTGCACCCTGTGGTGCATCTGCATGTCATAAACAATAAAGGAGAAATTTTTCTTCAACGCAGACCTGATTGGAAACAAATTCAACCAGGCAAGTGGGATACAGCCGTAGGAGGACATATAGGCTATGGCGAAGATATTCAAACTGCCCTCAAACGTGAAACAGTAGAAGAACTTGGAATTGAGATTACAACTCCACAATACATTACAGCATATAATTTTAAATCATCAGTAGAAACAGAAAGAGTGAGTATTTACTTTATTTGCTATAATGGAGATATTAACCCAAGTGAAGAAACAGATGGTGGACGATTTTGGGCTATTGATGAAATAATTAAAAACATTGGCAACGGTGTTTTTACACCTAACTTTGAAGATGAATTTTCAAAATTTGTGCTTCCTTATATTTCATGCTTCTTATTAATGAATTTGCCTCCTATATCAGCAAAACTGATTCCACATAACAAAGGATTTAAAATCTACGATTCATTGAGAACTAAATATGTTGCACTGACGCCAGAAGAAGCCGTTAGACAGCGATTCTCTAATTGGCTTATTACACAACTAAACTACCCTAAAAGTCTCATGAATAATGAAATCGAAATAAAACATAACAATCGAAGTCGACGCTGTGATACAATAGTATACAGTCGCCAATGTAAACCATTAATGATTATTGAATATAAAGCACCCACAATTAATATCTCCCAAATGACGTTTGACCAAATAGTACGTTATAATATGGTTTTAGAAGCAAAATATCTTGTGGTTTCTAATGGTCTCACACACTATTGTTGCATTATAGATTATGAAAATAACACATATAATTTTATTGAAGAAATTCCCTCCTATAATAAATTATACTAATTCTGACTAAATGAGCGAACAATCAGATATATCAAAATATTTAAGCGAACTTAATGAGCAGCAACGACAAGCTGTGGAGTATCTTGAAGGGCCATTGCTTGTAATAGCTGGTGCCGGTTCAGGGAAAACACGTGTACTGACATATAAAATTATGCATCTCTTGAATAGTGGATTTGAGCCATATCGCATTCTTGCATTGACATTTACAAATAAGGCGGCACGTGAAATGAAATCGCGAATTTCTATTGCTGTAGGAGAAAAAGCAGCATCTAAGTTATGGATGGGAACTTTTCATTCAATTTTTTTAAGAATATTACGAAATCATTCCGAATTAATTGGATTTTCACACAATTTCACTATCTATGACTCTGCTGATACAAAATCCCTTATTAAAAATATAATTAAAGATAAAGGCTTAGATGAAAAACTATATAAGCCATCAACAATAGCATCTATAATTTCAAATGCTAAAAATGCACTAGTAGCTCCAGATATGTATCTTAGAGATAAAGATTACATTGAAGTAGATACTCGTGCAAAACGGCCACTTACAGGAGTTGTTTTTAAAACATATTGTGAACGTTGTCGCCTATCTGACGCAATGGACTTTGATGATATTCTATACTATATGAATGTATTATTGCGAGATAATCCCGATATTCTTCGTCATTATCAAGATTTCTTCAGATACGTACTTGTAGATGAATATCAAGACACTAATTTTGCCCAACACCTTATAATTACACAATTAACTTCGTTAAATCAAAATATATGTGTTGTCGGAGATGATGCTCAAAGCATATATTCTTTTAGAGGAGCTAACATATCAAATATTTTAAATCTGCAACGAGTATATCCGAATATTAAAATATTTAAACTTGAACGAAATTATCGTTCTACTCAAAATATAATTAATGCTGCAGGCTCATTAATTGAGAAAAATACACAGCAGATTCAAAAAAATGTATATAGTGAAAATTCTATAGGAGCACCCATTAATGTGATTGAAAGTTACAGCGACATTGAAGAAAGTTTTCTTGTTGCAAATAGTATTTCAAAATCAAAACTTACGCAACATGATTCTTATGATGATTATGCTATTCTATATCGGACAAATGCACAATCTCGTATTGTCGAAGAGTCTCTACGCAAACGTAATATCCCATATAGAATATATGGTGGATTATCATTTTATCAACGTAAAGAGATAAAAGAAGCGATAAGTTATTTCAGACTTTCTGTAAACACTAATGATGATGAAGCTCTACGCAGAATCATTAATTTCCCTGCTCGAGGAATAGGAGAAACAACCATAAAAAAAATACAAGCATCAGCGAATGAAAATCGAGTAAGTCTGTGGGAAATAATTCAAAAACCTGTCGCATATGATTTACAGATTAATGCAGGAACTGCAAGAAAATTAGAAATATTTGTTACTTTAATCAATGGATTTAAGAATGAAATAAATAATGGTTGTAATGCTTATGAATTAGGACAACAAATACTCAACTCTTCTGGTTTATTAAGTATATATGCTCAAGATAAGACTCCTGAATCGGTTTCTAAAAGGGAAAATCTACAAGAATTACTAAATGGATTGCAAGAGTTTATTATAGCAAAGTTAGAGTCTGGAGATGATGATGTTTCAATGCAAGCATTCTTATCAGAAATATCACTTGCGACAGATCAAGATGAAAATGAAAATGATGAGCCTAAAGTGACTTTAATGACAATTCATGCAGCAAAAGGTTTAGAATTCGGCAATGTTTATATTATAGGTGTTGAAGAAGAATTATTTCCTTCAGCAATGAGTTATGATAGTCCAAATGAAATAGAAGAAGAGCGTAGACTTATGTATGTGGCAATTACTCGAGCAAAAAGAAACTGCACAATAACATACGCAAATTCTAGATATAGGAATGGAGAAACTAAATTGACACGCCCTTCAAGATTTATATCTGATATATCTTCAAAATATTTGAAACTACAGTCATCTAAATCCATTACTCCGTCTTCATCCTATTATAATAATACATTTGTAAATCCACTCAATAAATATAGAAGTCCGTTTACACCACAACAGACGATGAATGATAAAACACGACATTTTTCTGAGCTTTCTCAAACCTCGACCTCGGTACCAAATACAACATTGCGACGTGTCAAAGATATACAGCATTTACAAAATAAAGGAGTGGCAACACAGCAAGTTGAAATAGGTATGAGAATCAGTCACTCACGTTTTGGAGAAGGAGTGATTACAAATATAGATAATCTGACAGGAGGCACTACAATAATGGTAGATTTCGACAATGTCGGTGAAAAGAAATTATTGCTTAAATTCGCGAAATTTGAAATTATAAATTGACAATATGAAAAATATAAAAACACCATTTTATATAATTTACGAAGAGAGACTCCGACGTAACTTAGAGTTAATAAGATATGTCAGTAATACGGCAAATGTAAATATAATTATGGCTTTTAAAGCTAATGCTTTATGGAAGACATTCCCTATAATAAGAGAATATATACATGCATCTACAGCGAGTTCTCTCAATGAAATGCAATTGTCGCTCGATTATCTAAAGGGAGATGTTCACGCATACTGTCCGGTATACACAGAAGATACGTTCCCAATATTTCTTAAAGGTAGTTCACACATAACATTTAACTCAATTTCTCAATATAAGAGATTTAAGAATTCTCTACAAACATTCAACAATGCATCTCAGGATAAAAAAGTAAGTGCCGGATTAAGAGTTAATCCACAATGCAGTATAATTGAAACAGATATATATAACCCATGTCTTCCTGGTAGTAGATTTGGTGTTACTGCAGATATGATTGGAGATAGTCTTCCTGAGGGAATAGAAGGATTACATTTTCATGCACTTTGTGAATCAACAAGCTATGATTTGGAAAAAGTACTGACTGCATTCGTAGACCAATATGGCAAATATTTGTCGCAGGTAAAATGGATAAATATGGGTGGGGGACACCTTATGACTAAAATTGGATATGATGTAGAACATCTTATCTGTTTGCTTAAAAATTTTCATGCTGAATATCCCCATCTTGAGTTAATTATGGAACCGGGAAGTGCTTTTACATGGCGAACTGGTGATTTGGTTACTGAAATTATGGACATTGTTGAGAATCAAGGTGTGAAAACAGCAATTATTGATGCTTCATTTGCTTGCCATATGCCAGATTGTCTGGAAATGCCTTATCAACCAATTATCACTGAGGCAAATTCGTTAGAATCTTCTATAGGTATTGCTTATCGTTTAGGTGGAAATTCATGTTTGAGTGGAGACTTTGTGGGAGATTGGTATTTTGATAAACCTTTACAGGCCGGTATGCGTCTTACTCTTGAAGATATGAATCACTACACTACTGTGAAAACAAATATGTTCAATGGAATTCAACACCCATCTATATGGTTTAAATATGCTGATGGGAGATTAGAATGCTTAAGAGAGTTTTCTTATGAAGACTATAGAGACAGAATGGATTGATTCTGTCTCTATAGTCTTCGCAGTTCAAACTCATCTGCATCTTGCCATGCAGGGAATTTAGTGCGAAATGCAGAAAGTTTTTCAGAGTTTAATTGTGCATAAATTACTCCTATATCTTGTTGTTCATTGTTAATTATCTGCCCTTTAAAATCGATAGCAAATGTATCTCCTCCATATTCGAACCCATGTGTGTCAGTCCCTATACAATTAACGCCACAAACATAAGCTTGATTTTCCATTGCTCGAGCAATCAATAATTGTTTCCATGCATTGGCTCGTACTATAGGCCAATTTGCTACTGCAATTAAAAGGTCATATTCGTTATTTACGTTTCTACACCATACGGGAAAACGAACATCATAACATACAATCATTGTAATGTTCCAACCTCGATATCTGACTGACATTCGGTCATATCCTCGAGAAAATGTTTTTCCTTCTCCTGCCATTGTAAATAGATGACGTTTGTCAGCAAATGATTCATCTCCATTTGGTTCTATCAAAAATGCTCTGTTGTATAATGAACCTCCGGAATCAGCGATAAAACTTCCGGCAATAGCAATTTGATATTGGGCTGCTAATCTTTTTAAAACTTCAATAGTTTTGCCTGTATTACGTTCTGCTAATTCTCTTATTTCTTCTTTGTCGCCTGTTAAGAATCCTGTTGAAAACATCTCAGGGAGTATCAATAAATCAGTGTCTTCATGTAAAAGAGGCATTAAATTGATAATTGTATCAATATTTTTTTGCTTCTCTCCCCAAAAAATTTCTTGTGGATATAATGCTACATTAAGAGGTTTAGTTATCATATATCTTTACAATATTTAATAAAAAAGAAGAGTTCTCTTTTCTTAAAAAAGAAGACTCTTCTTTTATTATACGATATTACTTATTTATTTGAGTCTTTAGTTGCTTGTGGAATAGATTCATTAAAAATATGAATAGCTTCTTTTATTGTATTTAAATAGTCTTTGTGAATACGGTTAAATAGACTTTTGTAGAATGATTGTTTTTCTTTATTATATTGATGAGCATTCTCAAAAGCTGACTGATTTTTGTCAAATTTTACATTGCTGTTCAATATTGCGACTTCTGTTGCTTCCAAGACTTTGATGATAGCATTATCTATACCATTTACATCAATATTTTCAATATTATAATATGCAGTCATCATATCTTGGCATATTGACGAACTTAAATTTGATACATACTTTTTAAACTCTCTTTTATTTGCCATAATTGTTGCTTTTTTAAGTTTATAATTCTTTTGCGAAAATAAGTATTTTTCTTCAATGTAGAAAATTTAAATTACTTTTTTAACTATTTTTACGATTATAATTATTCGTACAACTTATGTTGTTTGATATAATTAATCACTTTATTAGGTAAATATTTGCTTAGATTTTTGTTGAGTTTTATATATTTACGTATCTCTGTTGATGAAATCTCCATTTGTGGGAGTGATGATAAAAATGTTATATTTTCTGGTAATTCATGTTCATTAATATTGTATCCGGGACGAGGATATATAAGTAACTTGAATTCTTCAATTAGTTGTTCATGTTTGTGCCATTTATCAAATACTAACCAATTGTCAGAACCGATAATTAATATAAATTCATGTTCTGGATAGTGTTCCTTTAGTTTGCAGAGTGTTGTATATGTGTAAGTAGGTTGAGGTAAATTAAATTCAAAATCTGAAACTTTTATTAAATGATTTTCTTCTGCTACAATCTTAGCCATCTCATATCGATGATAATTATCTGCCATTTCGATGTTTTGCTTGAGAGGATTTTGTGGTGTAACCATCAACCACAATTCATCGATATCGCAATTCTTTAAAATATATTCGGCAAGCATAGCATGACCGGAATGTATGGGATTAAAACTTCCGGAATATATTCCAATCTTCATGTAAATTTAGTTATTTACAAATTTAAAAATCGTTTTTCTGACATCTTCAACTGCTTCGGAAAGATTGTCATTTACGATCACTTTGTCGTATAAATTGGCAAATCCTATTTCATATTCAGCTTTTGCTAAACGTTTTCTAATGACATCTTCACTATCGGTAGCTCTCCCTCTTAATCTCTTTTCTAACTTCTCTATTGATGGGGGCATAATAAATATTGACAATACATCTTGTTTAAAGCGTTTTTTTACATTAATGCCACCTTTCACATCAATGTCAAGAATAAGGTTTCGCCCCTCTGCTGCAACACGTGAAAGTTCACTAATGAGTGTGCCATAATGTGTGCCTGCATAAACTTCTTCCCATTCAATAAATTTATCCTCGTCGATTAATTGCAAAAATTCTTCATCGCTGATAAAATAATAATGTACACCATTTTTTTCTCCTTCACGTGGTTTTCGACTTGTGGCAGATATTGAGAAACTGAGTTTTAATTGTTCATCATCAATAATTTCTTTTATTATAGTCGATTTTCCACAGCCTGAAGGTGCAGACAGAACGATTAACTTTCCGTTATTTCCCATTACAATACATTTAAGACTTGTTCTTTAATTTGTTCTAATTCATCTTTCATTTTAACAACAATTTTCTGCATTTCTGCATTGTTCGCTTTAGAACCAAGTGTATTTATTTCGCGACCGATTTCTTGAGCTATAAATCCTAATTTTTTTCCTTGGCTTATACCTGTATCAAGTGTCTCAATGAAATAATTTAGGTGAGAGCGTAAACGCGTTTTCTCTTCTGTTATATCTAATTTCTCAATATAATAAATTAGCTCTTGTTCTAAACGTCCTTTGTCAAAATCAATTGAATCAAGTTTTTCAAGTTGTTCTTTTAAACGTAAACGTATTTTGGTAGTTCTTTCTTCTTCAAACGGATCAACTTTAACTAACAAATTCTCGATATTCGTAATCTTTTCTCTAAAGAAAATTTCCAATTTTTCCCCTTCTTGACGTCTAAATTCAACTAATGCATCTAATGACTCTTCAACTGCTTCTAATAAAATAGAATATTCATCATCATTAATAATTCGTGTCGTTTCGGTCTTTAGTGAATCCGGCATTCGCAACAGTGTTGCATACCAATCAGTGGGATATGCAATTTGTAAAGCCTCTGCCATAGTCATTATTTGTTCCTTGTATGACTTTAAAACATCTAAATTAATTGACGTATTAACTTCTGTAGCAAGTGCTTCAACAGATATTATTACATCAATTTTACCTCTTTCAATTCGTTCTGCAATTTTGTTTCGTAATTCAATTTCCTTGTCTTTATATGACGTTGGAATACGCATTGAAAGATCCACTTGCTTGCAATTCAGAGATTTAATCTCTACAGTTATCTTTTTGGCTGAAAAGGATTTTATTGATTTCCCAAAGCCGGTCATTGACAATATCATAATCTAAAATATTTTTTGAGTTGCAAAAATAGTGAATATAACCGGTTTTGTCAATCTATTTCATTAAAAATTTTATAATATCTTAATTTTTCTTGTGTTTGGAGTTTTAATATTGTAAATTCAGAACATTTTTATTATCTTTGCTTGCCAATATTTATAGACAATAAATTAATTTTAAGATATGAATAACGATAATTTATTAAAAGACGTGATTTCAAAAGCTGAAAGATGGCTTGATGAGAAATATGATGCACAAACACGTGCAGAAGTGAAAGCAATGATTGAGGCTGAAGACAAAACTCCTCTTATTGAAGCATTTTACAAAGATTTAGAATTTGGAACAGGTGGTTTGCGTGGTATTATGGGTGTTGGCTCTAATAGAATGAACATCTATACTGTAGGAGCTGCTACGCAAGGTTTGGCCAACTATCTTAAAGATACTTTTAAATCAGTCTCTCAAATAAGTGTTTGTGTCGGACATGATGTGCGTAATAATTCACGCAAATTTGCAGAATTAACAGCAGATATTTTTTCAGCAAACGGTATAAAAGTATACCTATTTGATGATTGTCGTCCAACACCGGAAATTTCATATGCTATTCGCAAACTTGGTTGTCAAAGTGGTGTTGTTATCACAGCAAGTCATAATCCTAAAGAATATAATGGTTATAAAGCATATTGGTCTGATGGTGCTCAAATGATTGCTCCTCACGATGTGAAGACTATTGAATATGTGAATAAAATAACATCAGTAGAGCAAATTAAATTTACTCCTAATAAAAATCTAATTCAAATTATTGGAAAAGAAGTTGATGAACAATACCTTGCAGAGATAAAAGCGTTATCATTGTCTCCTGAAGCCATAGAAAAGCATAAGGATATGAAAATTGTGTATACTCCGATTCATGGAACTGGGAAAATGCTAATTTTTGATTCACTTGCAAATTTCGGCTTTCGTAATGTAATTCATGTTCCAGAACAAGATGTATTAAGTGGGGATTTCCCAACTGTTGAATCCCCAAATCCAGAAGTGCCGTCAGCAATGGCTATGGCTATTGAAAAAGCAAAAGAGGTAGGTGCTGATATTATATTTGCAAGTGATCCAGATGCAGATAGAGTAGGGTTGGTTGTTAGAGACAAAGAAGGTAACTATCAGCTTGTAAATGGGAATCAGATTGTAATGATATTCCTATATTATTTGATTTCTCGCAATGTGGAACTAGGTAATATTACAGGAACAGAGTATTGCGTAAAAACTATTGTAACAACTGAAACAATCAAACGTATAGCAGATGCTAATAATGTGAAGTGTTACGATTGCTATACAGGATTCAAATGGATTGCCGATGTGATGCGTAATAATGAGGGTATATGCCGTTATCTTGGTGGAGGAGAAGAAAGTTATGGATTTTTAGCAGAAGATTTTGTTAGAGACAAAGATGCTGTAAGTGCAGTTTCTTTAATGGGCGAAATAGCTGCATGGGCTGCTGAAAAAGGTCAGAATCTTTATGAAATGCTTATAGATATATATGTAAAATATGGTTTTTCTCGAGAAAAAGGAATAAGTGTAGTGCGTCCGGGAAAATCCGGTGCAGAAGAGATTGTTAATATGATGAAACAATTCCGCTCAAATCCTCCTAAAGAACTTGATGGTTCGCCTATTGTATGTATAAAAGACTATTCAGACCTCACATGTAAATGTATAGAATGTGGTACTTCTGAAAAAATGGATTTCCCAACAACAAGTAATGTGCTTCAGTTCTTTACGAAAGCCGGTGATAAAATATCAATTCGTCCGTCAGGTACAGAACCTAAAATAAAATTCTATATTGAAGTTCGTGAAGACATGCAGTCTGCCGAAAAATATGAAGAAACAGTTGCAAAAGCTGAAGAAAAAATTAATCGAATCTTAGCTAATCTTGGAGTGAATTAAGCTCCTTGCTTAATGAATAAATTATAAGAATGAGGGTGTCTCAAAACGAGGCATCCTCTTATTTTAATAAGGTTAATTTATTAATATATACTTGAATACACCTACTTTAATTTTGATAAATTGTAAATATAAACCAATTCCAACAAATCGAAATTAGTAATGAAACAACCATTTTTTTGTTAGCATATTGTTCTTTAATATTCGTAGCAGTTGCCTCGTGTTTAAGTAATAATGAATAGTGTTTTATAATTGATCATCGTTCACATCTGCACTAAATCCATATACATAAGGATTTGTTTCTTTTGGGAGAATGCAGTAAAACTGTTACTGTATATGCAAAGTGCTAACACAAGTAAGACAATACATCATTCTGGTGCATTGAAATACCAGTCATCTAACTCGTGGTTATAATATATTTTATTATTTTTATTGAGTGAAAACTATATTATATAATAAAGTAATTTATTACTTTACTATCAAATTAAGTGTTAAAATGTAAAGTGAAGTTGGATTCTTAGCCCACTTTTATCGACGTTTGGAGTGTCTCTATATGTTAGTCTCCATACATAATCAATTCGAAGAATAGTCAAAATATTGTCGATGCCAACACCAAGTTCCATGTATGGTTGTTTTTTCATTGGTGATGTAAATGCTTCAAATGGGAATCGATATAAATTATTATTGTATTCAGGGTTATTCTTATTACTTAATTTACCATAAAGCCCTCTAAATGAAACAACTTCACGCAATTTGAGATATTTTATAAATGGTATTCTATTGAATAATGCTCCATTTGCCCAGTATGTTATATCCCATGATATATATTGGTCATTTGCAAATTCCATTGCATTCATGAGAGTGTAACTTTCCGGTTGTATGGTGTATGATAAATTAGCGTTGGGCCACATTAAAGCAGGGTATTGCACTTGACTCCAAATCTTTCCTGCTTTAACTATAATATCGGTATAGCCGAAAGCAGAAAACCAAAATCTTTTTTGTATGGATAGTTCAGTTCGATTAGTTGTGAATTTACTTCCTAAAAAACCTTTAGGTCCGTATTCATGAGTTAACTGAAATACAGGAGCATCAAGGTTTATAGGAATTCGATTACTTTTTGTTTGGTAGAATTTTTCTCCCGGTGCATATCTTAAAGTAAGAGTGAATGCTGCTTGTGTATACGATTTGTCGATTGTCCCATATCCATTCTCAAAAGGTAACCATTGAGTGCCTTCTTGGATTTCATGTCTGACACCTAAATTAAAAGAGAATCCGTTTCGTCGTTCCATTTTATAATCAATCTTAGATAGGCGTCGGTAAGTTATTTTATCGTCAGATTTGCGTTTCAGTGAGAGAAATATATTATCTTTGTTTGTAAAAAGGTAATGTTGTCCAAGTTGATCTATATCATATTGATGCTCGAACTTAATTGAGTGTATTGGGAACTCGCGAGAATGATTTTGCTTCTTATTGAAAGAGTATTCTAATTCTGCCCCATATTTAAATTTTTTATCTTTTGTCCCATATGCTATATAACCTCTGGCAAAAAGGTGATTGTTAAGATTAGCTGTCGTTACACCTCCGATTCTAAATCTGGCTCCTTCGGCAGTGTTTACACTTATTGTTGTGTTCATTGGTCCAAAATCGAATTTGCTGTTTTCTCCAGTTTGAATGTAGCCACTAACAAGTATGGTAACTAATTTTTCTCCCCAGTAGAATAGGGGAACTCCTCGTAGCTTAGCAAGCAGTTTTTTCATTGCTTGTTCATTTTCTTTTATAGGTATTTGTCTATTGTCATGCCAGAATTGTTCAGGTTGTAACATTGCAATCTCGGAAATAAATTCCCGACCTTCCATATCGTAGTATTGCTGTATGTCTTCCTGCTTTTCAAAAGAAAAATTATTATATGCTGTTTGTCGTCTGGCATATAATCCTTGGGTGCCCGGTATTATTTCAAATTCTACAGTCATGTCATCAGAAATTTTGAGACGTGAACCATTAGAAGATTTTATGAAATTTTGTACAATATAAATATTCTGGACATAGTTGAGATTAATTGCTTTGGGTACGTTAAGTATTAATTTCTTGACGAACATTGTTGTGTCGTTTATTGGAACGTATAATCTGCCTGTAAATCCAAAGGACTCAACATTATGAGGGACAAATGAAAGTTCAACACATTTTTCACCTTCAATAGGTATGGTATCACTAAGGTAGAATTTATAATAATTTGCAGCAATGTGTGATAAAGGACTGACAAATCTGTTTTGCATTATAGTGATATCATTTTGAAATATATCAACTTCGCGAAAAATATCCTCCATAAAGCGTTGGATACTTTCTTCATCAAAAACATCATCAATGCCGGCACGTTTAATGCCGTTTATGATTTCCTTTTCCGATTCAGGAGAACGACGATATAGATTTTTTGCAACTTTTTCTTTTACAGAAACTGTTAAAATAGGTTTGCCTGAAATATCACTCGTATCAATATATTCAAAAATGAAATTAAATTTGTTTGTAACCCAATTCTTTTGTTGTTCAGGAGAAAAATCATTGAGAGCAATTACCATTTTTTCGTATTTATCATAGCTGAAAAAGTCATGATTCTTAGGATTGAATTCCTTTTGTTTCAGACGTATTTTCTCCATAAATATTACGGCAGGGTTATTCTTTTTAGAATATTTATCTTTAGATGGTCTGATTATAACTTCTTGTAGTGTGGTTGCGGAGGGAGAAAGTTGTATGGTCAGATTATTCTTTTTCCCTTTATTGACAAAGACTTCTTTTGTTTTATATCCTAAAGATGAAATTTCTAATGATATGAAATTAGAAGAAGTAGATATTTTAAACTTCCCCTCGTTATTCGTCAATGCACTTTTTTTACTGCCATTAAGATAAATATTGACAGATGGCAAGGGCTCTCCAGAGATTGAATCAATGACAAGGCCACTGATGGAAGTATAGGGATATATCTTATCTTGAGCATTCAATTTAACTGAATTACTCAAAATAAGTATAAAAAAGCATATTATAAACAAAAGAAGATATTTATATCTCTTCATTTGGTGGCTGTTAAATAATTTAATAAATTTGCAGATATAATTGACAATTTTCTTTGTGTTATATCTTTTATTTATAAAAACAATCTTACAAAATTAATTAATTTTATTGAGATATAATTGTTCTAAATTGCTGTTTTTAAGTAATAACATAATTTAAGCATATTGGTTTAATAATTATATGGGATTTGAAATTGAACATAAGTATCTTGTGATAAACGATTCGTATCGTGCGATGGCAAAAAAGTGTTATCATATTGTTCAAGCCTATCTATGTCGAGATGTTGAGCGAACAATAAGAATTAGGAAAAGAAATAACAAAGCATTTTTAACCATTAAGGGCAAGACTGATGTGGATAAAAGGCTTGAATATGAATATGAAATAAGTGTTGAAGATTTTAATGGTTTGCTAAATCTTGCAAAAGGAAGAATTATTGAAAAACAACGTTATATAGTTGATTATGCCGGTAATGAATGGGAAGTTGATGAATTTGGAGGTGATTTAAAAGGTTTAGTAATTGCTGAAATAGAACTTTCAAATTCAGACTATAATTATGCTTGTCCTGATTTTGTCGGAGAAGATGTTACGACTAACCCTGCTTATTATAATTCAAATCTTTAAGAGTATAATATTATGGTAATTTATTAGACTTGACGAAAAAATTATTCGTTGATTTTATGATTATAAATTTCTGTATATATAAATAAATTGTGATTGATTTCTTGAATCAGCAGTGGATTATCGTGATAAATTACAGATGCTGTTTCGTTGATGAATTTAGAAAACTCAACTTTTGTGATTTTTCCGTTTGATGATTTTGTAAATGAGGCTATTGATAAATAATGAGTTTCTTCATTCCCATTAATGTGCTTTAGTATTATTTTGCGAGATAAATGCTTCTCTGAGTGACTACTAATTTGCATTTGTGATTATGTTTGATGTATCTGACTGCAAGTTTATCAATTTAGGCTTTGGCATTTTGAATACACGTTGACCAAACTTTTGAGAATAGTTCTTTGCCTGAAGAGGTAGTTTATCAACTACTATACTATCAAGGAATACGATCTCATTTTTTTTAGGTGTGTATCTAACTATTCCGAATAGGCGATTGACTTTTAAAGATGAATCAGTTTGCAATGTAATATTATATTTCCCATCTTTTCTTATCTCCTTAAACATGTATGATGTAATGTCGTTATTATAGTCAACGCCAAGCATCATCGTTATCTGATCAGATACATTTGTAAAGCGTAATTGCCAACGCAATCTCTCTCCTTTTTCAAAAAGTGTGGAATCGGTTATTTCGAATGTGAGATTTTTATTCTCATCTTTCCACGAAAGGGTCTGTAATGATGCTTTCTGCCACAGATTGTCCGCATCATTTGCAATCCCTTCATATATTTCGCCAGTTTGCTCTGCACGTTCATTTGTAGCAAGTAGTTGCGTATCGTATATT
Organism: uncultured Porphyromonadaceae bacterium; assembly: GCA_937911575.1. Taxonomy (GTDB): domain Bacteria; phylum Bacteroidota; class Bacteroidia; order Bacteroidales; family Muribaculaceae; genus Lepagella. The sequence continues at coordinate 24,159 of CALDPR010000005.1, forward strand.
TTTAATACATCATCATAAATTTTTACATAGTCATCGATGTGGCGTCCGTACCAAGCAAGAGATGAATCAAATTGTTGTTGGCTGACATTGTGCTTTTTTAAAATGGTTTGTCGATATAATTTTCGCACTGAATCCGAAATGTAATCTCCTGGTTTTGAGCTTATCAATGCTTCGTATTTGTGCATATCAACAAGTAGTTCTACCATAGTATCCTCGTCAACAATCATATCCTTATCTTTGTTAGAACAGGATATTACAAAAATAATTATTGATAGGAATAATATGATAGGTAAATGTTTCATTTGTTGATGTCAATGATTTTATCAGAATCTGTTTTGTTCGATTTTAGAGATTGAATAGCATCGTTAACATCTTTTGAATAGAAGAATATCAGCAAGAATACACCAATACATATAGCTGAGTCTGCTATATTGAAGATATATTGAAAGAATTCGTAGTTTTTACCCCCTATTATTGGTATCCAATTAGGTAAATCAAAAGAAAAGAGTGGGAAATAAAGCATGTCAACGACTTTCCCTTCAAACCAATTGGCATATCCTCCATCGTGCGGCATAAATGTTGCCAACTCAAATCCGTAAGGCGAATTGAATATTTTCCCGTAAAAAATACAATCAAAAATATTTCCAGCAGCGCCTGCTGTTATTAGTGCAATGCTGATTAGAAATCCTGTTCGAAGTTGTTTGTTGTCTTTAATTTTGATAATAAAGATTATGAATAATATAACGGCTATAATTCGCCCTATTGTTAGAACAAGCTTGTCCCAAAGTTCCAATCCAAAAGCCATTCCATTATTTTCTATGAACTTAAGGTGAAACCACGATGTAATTGGGTAATCTTCGCCGAGAAAGAAGTTTGTTTTTACCCATATTTTAAGACATTGATCAATGATGATTATCGCAAGGATAATCATCATTGCCATATTACCTTTGGATATTTTCATATCTATTTATTTCTGCTTTGCTTCAATACTGAGTGTCGCATGTGGAACTGCACGAAGACGGTCTTTAGGAATTAGCGTACCAGTTTCGCGACAGATGCCATATGTCTTATTTTCTATACGAATAAGAGCTGCTTGAAGTTTTTTTATAAATTGCATTTGGCGTTGAGCTAAATGTTCAGATTGCTCTTTCCCTAATGTGTGAGCTCCTTCTTCTAAGACTTTAAATGTATGTGAAGTGTCGCTTACATCATTACCATGGCTATTAGCAACGACAGCACGCAATTCTTCATAATCAGCTTGTGCTTTTGCTAATTTTGCAAGTATCAGTTCTTTGAATTCTTGCAATTCTTCGTCTGTATATCTTTTCTTTTCGCTCATACTATTTAATTTTATAGTTTTTAATTAGTTTTTCTCTACAAGAATGTTGATTATTATTCCATCAATATCAAGTTCTTGAACGTTATCGCTTTCTATTTTTTCAACTATTTTAATGTCAATAGCAAGTACTTGTGTTGCAATGTATTGTCCAAATTCATTAATTGCTGAATCAGTTTCAGGATTGTGTGTGATTTCGATTTTTACTTTGTCGGTTATTTCAAAATCACTGCTTTTACGAATATTCTGAATACGATTCACTAATTCGCGAGCAAGACCTTCATTTCGTAGATTCGGAGTAACAGTTACATCTAATGCAACAGTGAGATTTCCTTCATTAGCAACTAACCAGCCTGGAATATCTTCCGGTATAATTTCTACGTCGTCAGTTGTAATAATAGGTGTTTCAGGTAATTCATTGAAACAATATTGACTGTTTTTTTCTAATTCAGCAATTTGTTTTTGGTCCATCTCTTGAATTGCTTTGCCTAATAGTTTCATGATTTTACCATAGCGTGGACCTAATTTTTTAAAGTCTGCTTTTACACGTTTTATCAGACCACTCTCTTCATTTTCAACAATTTTAATCTCTTTAACATTCACTTCACTTGCAATTAGTTGTTGCATCGCAATGATATTATTGCGTTGTGCTGTGTCTATTACAGGGATTAATAGTGTTTGTAGTGGTTGACGTACTTTAAGATTTACTTTGCGACGTAGAGCCAAGACATTTGATGTAATGTCTTGTGCAAGTTTCATTTGTTGCTCAAGTTCTTTATTAATTTGTTGATTATTTACTTCAGGGAATAACGATAAATGGACAGTTGTGTAATCGTTGTCTGAAATAGGGGCCATTAAGTCGGAATATAATTTATCCGCATAGAATGGAGCTATTGGAGCCATTAGTTGAGCAATAATTTTTAAGCATGTATGTAAAGTTTGATATGCCGATAGTTTATCTTCATTCATTTCTCCTGCCCAGAAACGTTTGCGATTCAGACGAACATACCAATTGCTTAAATTGTCGTTGACAAATTCTGAAATTGCACGAGCAGCTTTTGTCGGTTCGTAGTCATCAAGTGCATTTTGTACGTCTGATATGAGTGTATTGAGTAGTGAAATTATCCATCTGTCAATTTCAGGACGTTTAGTATACTCTACATTATTTTCTTTGCCTGTGAAACCATCAACATTTGCATAAAGGGCAAAAAATTTGTATGTGTTGAATAGTGTTGAGAATAGTTTGCGACTTACTTCAGCAACACCTTCTTCATCATATTTTAGATTATCCCATGGTTGAGAGTTTTCTATCATGTACCATCGTACAGGATCGCTACCAAATTTTTCTATATTTGAAAATGGATCAATTGCATTCCCAAGACGTTTCGACATCTTGTTGCCATTTTTATCAAGTACTAATCCGTTTGATATTACTGTTTTGAATGATATTGTATCGAACACCATTCCTGCGATTGCATGTAGAGTAAAGAACCAGCCTCTCGTTTGGTCAACACCTTCAGCAATGAAGTCAGCAGGGTATACTTCTCGATTGTCAAAAATATCTTTATTTTCAAATGGATAGTGTATTTGTGCATATGGCATTGAACCTGAATCAAACCATACATCGATAAGGTCTAATTCACGTTTCATTGGTCTGCCTGTTGGAGATATAAGTGTAAGATAATCTACATAAGGACGGTGAATATCAATTCGGTCATAATTTTCTTTTGTCATTATTCCCGGTTCAAAACCTTTCTCTTTGAGAGGGTTTTCATTCATCATGCCGGCTTTTACAGCTTTTTCAATTTCATTGTATAGTTCTTCGTATGAGCCGATACAAATTTCTTCTTTGCCGTCTTCTGTTCTCCATATAGGTAATGGTATTCCCCAATAACGGCTACGAGATAAATTCCAATCTTGAAGGTTCTCAAGCCATTTTCCAAATCGCCCAGTTCCTGTTGATGCGGGTTTCCATTTGATTTGTTCGTTAAGCTCGATTAATCTGTCGCGAGATGCTGTCGTACGAACAAACCAACTATCAAGAGGATAGTATAGCACAGGTTTATCAGTTCGCCAGCAATGAGGGTAGTTGTGAACATGTTTTTCAATTTTGAAGGCTTCGCCGGCTTGCTTCATCTCCATGCAGATTACAATATTTAAATCTTCTGCTTTTTCAGCTGATTCAGCATCATATTTCCCCCCTTGATTATATTTAGGATCATAAGCATTTTTTACATAATCTCCAGCATGATTATTATATGATTTATCAACACATTTTTCGAGGAATTCATTTGCACATTCATCGAGTGTGTAATATTTGCCGGTGAGATCAACCATTGGACGAGTTTCTCCTTTCTTGTTAATCATGAAAAGAGATGGTATTCCTGCTGCTTTTGCTACTTTAGCATCATCTGCACCAAATGTAGGAGCAATATGTACAATTCCTGTACCATCATCTGTTGTTACATAATCTCCAGGTATAACTCTGAATGCTTCATCAGCAAGTTCAACATATCTATCTGATCCTACAGAGAAACATTTTTGTGGATTTGCTGTTGCATATGTTTTAACAAATTCAGGTGAATGTTCATCATATTTTTCAAGTGGTTTTACCCATGGCATTAATTGGTCGTATTTCAATCCAACGAGTTCTTCTCCAGTGTATTTGCCAATTATTTTATATGGTATGATTTTATCACCATGTTTGTAATCTTCTAATGCTATTTGTGCTCCTTCAGCTTTAAAATATGCAGAGATACGTGATTCTGCCATAACAACAGTAATTTTATCGCCATTGTAAGGATTATATGTTTGAATACTTACATATTCAATTTTGGGTCCTACACATAGTGCTGTATTTGAAGGTAATGTCCATGGGGTGGTGGTCCATGCAATAAAGTATGGAACTCCCCATTCAGTCATCTCTTGACGAGGATTTTTAATTCTAAATAAAGCTGTTACTGTTGTGTCTTTTACGTCGCGATAGCAACCAGGTTGGTTTAGTTCATGCGAACTTAATCCTGTGCCGGCACCTGGTGAATATGGCTGAATAGTATATCCTTTATATAGGTAGTTTTTCTTATATAGTTCTTTTAACAGCCACCACACACTTTCTATGTAACGATTGTCATAAGTGATATAAGGATCGCTTAAATCTACCCAATATCCCATTTTATGAGTGAGGTCTGTCCATTCTTTTGTGTATTTCATCACTTCATTGCGACATGCATTGTTGTAATCATCTACACTGATTTTTTTGCCAATGTCTTCTTTGGTAATGCCAAGAGTTTTTTCTACACCAAGTTCTACCGGAAGACCATGGGTATCCCAACCTGCTTTTCTTTTTACATGGAAGCCTTTCATGGTTTTGTATCGACAGAAGATGTCTTTAATTGTACGTGCCATAACGTGGTGTATGCCTGGCATACCGTTGGCAGACGGTGGTCCTTCGTAGAATACAAAAGAAGGACAACCTTCACGTTCTGTCATACTAGCTTCAAAGAGTTGATGTGAATCCCATTTTTCTAACATTTCTTTATTAATGTCAGAGAGATTAAGTTGTTTGTTATATTCTGTGAATTTTCTACTCATAGCGATATATTTATTATTTTTTTGTGCCTTTTACTCCTTTAGTTCCTTTGATTCCTCCTGTCAAACAAAATATGTTTTGATCATAGGTAAATGTCTTTCGTTCGCAATCACGTTTGCGTTTTAATGCTAATTCAACAAGTCGATCCATTAATTTTTCGAAACTAATCCCACTAGCCTCCCATAGATAGAATGATAGGGAACCTGGTATAGTGTTAATTTCGTTTACATATATTGAATTGTCTTTATTGTCAATCATTACGTCAATACGACTTACACCATGACAAGATAATACTCTAAATGTTTCTCCTGCAATTCGGCGAATCTCATCACTAACGCTTATGGGTAAGTCTGCAGGTATTTTTTTATCACTTGCTTGCATTCCTTTTGTTGATTTGCTGCCTCCCATATATTTATCTTCGTATGATAAAAAATCACCTGTTTTGATAGGTTCTTCACAGACGCTTGATTCATGTTCATCAGCATCTCCAAGGACAGAACAATTAATTTCTTTTAAGTCTTCTATCATATCTTCTACTATGATGCGATGCGAAAATTTCTCTGCGTTATCAACACTTTTCACCAATTCTTCTTTATTTGATGCTTTACTAATGCCTACGCTTGAACCTAAATTTGCCGGTTTAACAATTACAGGATAACCGATTTGAGTTTCTATTTTTTCTATTAATTGTTCTTTTTCTGTAAACCATTGGCGATCAGTAAACCAAACATAGTTAACAACTGGAATACCACACTCTTTGAGTATCATTTTCATTGTTATTTTATCCATTCCGTTTGCACTTGATAATGTATTGCAACCGGCAAATGGTATACCTATTGTTTCTAATAATCCTTCGAAAATACCATCTTCTCCATTTGTGCCATGTAGTATTGGTATGACAACATGCAGATTTGTTACTATTGTATTTCGATTTGAAAATAATGATGTTTTAGCTTTGTATATGTTGTAATCGCCATATTCAGGTCGCATAAACACTTCTGTACATTTCAATGTTAATGCATTTAAATCCTTATAATTGCTTATTTCTAATAGTGGTGTTCCGGTATACCATCTGCCTTGTTTGGAGATGTATATTGGAACGATATTATATTTTTCTGTGTTAAATGCATTTATTGCCTGTAGTGCTGAAATTACTGAAATTTCATGTTCAACAGACCTGCCCCCAAAGAATACGCCAACGTTAGTCTTCATTTTATATACCTGATTAATCTTCTTTATATCAGCAAATTATATATATCTGCTACATTTCTTTAATTAACGTGCAAAATTAATGATTTTTCTTGACTTTTGCAACTCTAATATCTTATTTTAAATTTATATTCTAATACTGTAATAGTACGCATAATTTAATGTATTAATAGTTTGTTTTTATGATACACTATCAATACGGTTATATTTTAATTTTAAACCTTAATGAGATAATTGCTGTTATAAGATAAAAATAAACTATTTAAACTATGAAATTTACACAACCAAAACTACAATTTTCACCGGATTCGCTTGAACCGGTAATAAGCCATACGACAATTGATTTTCATTACGGTAAGCATACAAAAGCGTATCTCGATAATCTTAACAAATTAATTGTATCTACAAAATACGAGGAGATGCAACTTGAAGAAATTATAAAAAAATCAGAAGGCATTGTCTACAATAATGCAGCACAACTATGGAATCATATTTTTTATTTTACACAAATAACTCCTAATGGGAAATATTTGCCAGAAAGTAGACTCAAGACTCAAGTTAACAAACAATTTAAGTCTTTTGATAATTTTAAGGAATTGTTTGAAAAAGCAGGAATGTCTGTATTTGGTTCAGGTTGGGTTTGGCTTTCATCAGATTTGGAAGGTAAATTATTTATTACACAAACCCAAAATGCTGACAATCCTCTAAAATTAAATTTGATTCCTATTTTTACAATTGATTTGTGGGAACATGCGTATTATCTTGATTATCAGAATAGGAGAGGGGAGTATATGAATGAATTTTGGAAGATTGTTGATTGGGAAGAGGTTAGCGATAGATATGAAGAAATTTTCTTATAGCAAAAAAACGGTGTGCCAATAAATATATTTGACACACCCGTTTTGATTTAATCAAAAATAGAATCCCAATCTTTCCAAACTACGTCATAGCCAAGTTGCCTGATTTTGTTAGCAACAACTTGAGGAGATCTATTATCTGATACTTCAAATTGTTCAAGAGCATCTGGAGAAGAAGCATATCCACCGGGTTCTGTTTGTGAACCGGCACTCATTGATGTAACACCAAGTTGTAACATATTATCTCGGAATTCGGCTCTTTCTCTTGTAGAATATGATATGTCGATATCATGGTCGAATAAACGAAATGCAAATGTCAATTGTGCCAATTGCTTATCGGTCATTATGACATTAGGTTGATAACCACTTTCTGAAGGTCGCATTCGAGGAAAGTTTACACTATATCTTGTTCGCCAATACTTTTTTTGAAGATAACGAAGATGTCGTGCCATCATGACAACATCTGCACGCCAATCTTCTAATCCAATAAGTATTCCCATTCCTATCTTATGAACTCCAGCATCTCCCATTCTGTCGAAACCATTTAATCTCCATTCGAAAATTGACTTCATTCCTTGTGGATGATATTTTTTATATGCTTCTTTATGATATGTCTCTTGAAAACACACAACTCCATTTAAACCACTCTTAACTAACTGTTTATAGTATTCTGTTTTCATTGGTTGAACTTCAATAGTCAGATTATTGAAGTAAGGTCTACAAACATTTAAAGCATTTTCTAAATATTCAACTCCACATAAAGATGGATATTCACCTGAAACAAGTAAAATATTATCAAACGGACCTAACTTTTTGATGGCCTCACACTCCACTTTTATTTGATCGATAGTCAAAGTCGTTCGTTCAAAATTGTTATCATGATTAAAACCACAGTATACACATTTGTTTGTACACGCATTTGATACGTACATAGGAATATACATTGAGATTGTTTTCCCAAATCGTTCTTGTGTGAACCGTTGACTTAATCTAGCCATTTCTTCAAGGTAGTTGGAAGCTGCATCAGATATTAAAATCATAAAATCATCTACTGATAGTTGTTTCTGATTTCTAATTGCTTTTGAAAGGACCTTTTCTACATCATTGCAGGTAGCCTTTTCAACTTGACGAATTGTATCTTCCCAACTATAATTATCAATTATATCAGCAAAACCATTGCCATATATATTATTCATAGCACTTATTCATTACATTTTTCAGATATATCCTGGGATATTCTCATAGCACAAAAGTTAGGTCCGCACATTGTACAAAATCTATCATCAGCATTAGGAGCATTGCGTCTAGATTCTAAATAATATTCTTTAGCTTTTTGTGGGTCTAACGATAGATTGAATTGATCTTTCCATCTGAACTCAAATCGGGCTTTACTTAATGCATTATCTCTTATTTGAGCTCCTGGGAGGCCTTTGGCTAAATCTGCTGCATGTGCAGCTATTTTATATGCTATTACACCATCTCTGACATCATTTAGATTAGGTAAAGATAAATGTTCTTTAGGAGTTACATAGCATATCATTGCAGTTCCCAAACTACTTATTATGGCAGCTCCAATTGCTGATGTAATATGATCATATCCAGGAGCTATATCGGTTGTTAATGGACCAAGAGTGTAGAATGGTGCATCATGACAGGATTTTTGTTGTCGTTCCATATTTTCCTGAATTTTGTCCATTGGCACATGTCCCGGACCCTCAATCAATACTTGAACATCATGTTGCCATGCCTTCTGTGTTAATTCACCTAAAACATCAAGTTCCATAAATTGGCATCTATCATTAGCATCATAAATTGAACCTGGTCTCATTCCATCTCCAAGTGATATGGCTACGTCATACTTGTTGAGTATTTCACAAATTTCATCAAAATGCGTATATAAGAAACTTTCTGTATTATGAATTGTACACCATTGTGTCATTATTGACCCCCCTCTGGAGACACAACCAGTAAGTCTATTTTTTATTTCTTTAGCGTGTTGTAGTAAAACACCTGCATGAATAGTAAAATAATCGACACCCTGCTCACATTGTTCGATAAGAGTATCTTTATAAATTTCCCATGTGAGTTCAGATACTTTACCATTAACCTTTTCAAGAGCTTGATAAATTGGCACAGTACCAACAGGGACCGGACAGTTTCGGATAATCCATTCTCTTGTTTCATGAATATTATCACCAGTTGATAAGTCCATCAAAGTGTCTCCTCCCCAATAGCAGCTCCAGACAGCCTTTGCCACTTCTTCTTCAATCCCAGAAGATAATGCAGAATTGCCAATGTTTGTGTTGATTTTAACAGAAAATGCTCGTCCTATTATCATCGGCTCAGATTCTGGATGATTAATGTTTGCACATATAATAGCTCGTCCAGATGCTATTTCGCTACGAACAAATTCGGGAGTAATATGGGTATTGATTCCGAGCTCTTCATTATTCAAGTTTTCGCGAATTGCCACATATTCCATTTCAGGGGTTATAATTCCTTTACGTGCATAATGAAGCTGTGTAACTATATTCCCGTCTTTTGCTTTTCTTGGATTATAGTGCTTTGGAAACCTTATTTTGTCAAGAGAAGAATCTGCAAGACGTTGTTGTCCAAATTCACTAGATATGTTTGGTAGGAGAATAGTATCATTACGTTGTTCAATCCATTTATCTCGTATGCGAGGAAGACCATTATTTATATCGGTATGGTAGTTTGAATCGGTGTACGGACCACTTGTATCATATACGACAATAGACTCATTAGGATATTCTATACGTTGTCCGTTTTCAATTTTCACAGTTGGTAATTGGTCAATTTTACGCATGGCTACCTTAATTGGAAATAGTTTGCCTGATACGTATATCTTTTTTGAGTTGGGATATGAATTAATATCAATGTTTTCAATCTTCATAAGTTACTATATATTTAAAAATGATGTTAAGGGGCTTGTCGCTTCGGCGTTATTTGATACTGCTCCAAGCCCGGCCAAATATGCTTTTCTTCCTGCAATAGTAGCTAATTTGAATGCCTCTGCCATTTCAATAGGATTGTCTGAAATTGCTATTGCAGTATTTACAAGTACAGCATCAACACCCATTTCCATTGCTTCAGCTGCATGAGATGGTGCACCTATTCCAGCATCGACAATTACTGGTACTTGACTTTGTTCAACGATTATTTCTAAAAAATCTCGAGTTAATAATCCTTTATTAGTGCCAATTGGAGCGGCTAATGGCATAACTGCTGCTGACCCAACTTCTTCAAGGCGTTTGCATAGTATAGGATCGGCTTGAATATATGGTAGTACGATAAATCCATCTTTGGCTAATTCTTCAGTTGCCTTGAGAGTTTCAACCGGGTCAGGCAGTAAATATTTCGGATCTGGGTGAATTTCAAGTTTTATAAAATTTGTACTAAATATTTCCCTACTCATCTGTGCTGCCAATATAGCTTCTTTAGCATCTCTTACACCTGATGTGTTTGGAAGAAATTGTACATTCTCTCTGTTAATATGTGTCAGCATATCATCTGTTGCTTCATTGAGAAGATTAACACGTTTCATCGCTACTGTAATCATTTCGGATTCTGAAGCAAGTATTGATTTCAACATTATTTCAGGAGCAGAAAATTTACCTGTTCCAACAAACAATCGAGAAGAGAATTCTCGATTACCTATTTTTAAAACATCTTTATCCATTAGAATTTGCGATATTTATTTAGTTTATTTATAAATTCTTTGGTAGTTTTCTCAATGTTTGAACTATTTGCTATGCTTCCACTGACAGCAACACCATTAACACCAATTTGCATTAATTCATCAATATCACTTATTGTTATTCCACCAACAGCTACAATAGGTATTTCAATATTATTAGTATTCATTTCGCTAATAATATGTTTATATCCTTCAAATCCAATAATTGGAGAAAGTTTTTCTTTTGTAGAAGTATATTGAAATGGTCCTACTCCAAAATAATCAATATCTAAATTTGCATATTTTACAATATCTAAAAATGAATTTGCTGTTACCCCTAACATCGGCTCTGCTCCAAGTATATTGCGTGCTTCGGAAGGTAACATATCATTCTTTCCTACATGTACACCATCTAAATTCATCTCTTTAGCTAAATTAACGTAGTCGTTTAGTATACAAAATGCTTTATATTCTTTACATATAGGATATATTGTCTCAATTGTATTTCTTACATCTGCTTCACTTGAATTTTTCATTCTTATTTGTATCCATGTGCAACCTCCATCAAGGACGGCTTTCACTTGATCTATAATTGATACTTTTGATGTTGTATTCGTAATAAATTGTAACATATCTATCTAAAATTTAAAATTTCGTTAATTTTATAATCTATATTTTTTATTGTGGCATCTTTCCAGACATATCCTAACATTGCAGCTCCCCAAAAGTTGTTCTCTTTTAAAATTTGGAAATGTTTTGGTTCAACTCCTCCAAGAGCAACAATCCTTTTATCCTTTATAATTTTTCGTAAATCATTGAGTGAGAATTGAGATAAATAGTTCTCTTTTGATATTGAATCAAAAATTGGTGATAGAGTTATGTATTCATAACCTTTTGTATCATGAATTTCTTCAATGCTATGGCAAGATTTTGTTTTATTTATAATATTTTCATCTACTATTCTATTTTTAGAATTCAATTGAACGCCAGCCAGGTCAAATTCATTTACTAAAGAAAAATGTTCATGTAAACGAAGTTTATTGTGATATTTAGCAGGAATTTCTAAGATCAGATTCCTAACTTTATCAATAGGGGACCCGGGTTTTCGTATATGAATATAATCAATGCCACACTCAAGTAATCTCAAAATCATTTCAGATTCATCAACTATATATTCAGGATTTGTAAATACTATTATCTTCATTCTCAACCTCCATAGGCAGCCTTAATAATTATTATCTCATCTCCATCATTTAGATAAGTAGATTCCCATTTTTCCTTTTTTATTATTCTGGAATTAACGGCAATAGCAATTCCTTTTGCGTTGGATAAGGCTATTATATCAGATAATTTCATATTATCATTAACAGTTCGAATTTCATTATTTACTTTGATTATCATAGTCGTGTATTTTATATAGATGATTTATTGGTCCGAATCCTTTCCCAAACTTATAGTTTTTACCTCTATTTATAGCAGTATAAATAAACGAGCAAGCTTTTTCAACAGAATCATACAAAGAAAATCCTTTTGATAGGTTTGCAGCTATTGCAGAAGATAGCGAACACCCGGTTCCATGAGTATTATTTGTGATGATTTTCTTATTACGAATATACTTTCTAATTCCTCTTTTATCGAGAAATAAATCAGTTAACTCATTTGAGTCCATGTGCCCACCTTTTAATAATACAGAATTGCAATTAAAATTGTTTATTATCTTAGTTGCTCCAACTTCTATATCAGACGCATCAATAATATCAAAACCACAAAGATGTATTGCTTCAGGGATATTTGGTGTAATAACAAGTGATTTAGATATTAATCTTTTCATAGGAATACTAATGTTATTATCCATCTCATCTACTAAAAGGTCTCCTGAAGTTGCAACCATTACAGGGTCAAATACGATATTATTTAAGTTATATTCATCAATAATATTATTAACAATGTCAATAATATCGTTATTAGGCAACATGCCAATTTTGACTGCATTAGGACGTTCATCTTCAACAACTGCACGAAGTTGTGCTTCAAAAAGTTGGGTGTCAACTGCCATGAACGTATGAACTTTTGATGTGCATTGTGCTGTAATTGCTGTAATTGCCGTCATAGCATATACACCCAAAGCACAGCATGTTTTGATGTCTGCTTGTATTCCCGCACCACCTATACTGTCAGAACCCGCAATTGATAAAACAATAGGATATTTTTCCATATAATTTGGTTATTAATATTAAAATTAAGACAGAACCAAATTTGGAAATATATAAAAGAATAATATTCAACTCCCTTCATCGGTATTATCCGCATCAGGTTCATAGGGTATCATCTCAGCAATTGCACATAGCAAAAGCACCCCTGTCTTATCTTGTCGACAAAGATAAGAATTATTTTTGATATTTTAAAATTTTTTGTAGATTAAGCATAAGTTGCAGAAAACAATCAAGCACAAAATGATTTAAGAAAGCAGATAGAAATTTATTACTGTCCGATAAAAATTTTTTATAAAATAAACCGGACTGAATTTGTAAATTATATCAATCCGGTTGTGTTAATTATTATTGAAAGAGTCAGATTCTGAGTAGTAGAACGACAAAATTGTTATTTTGATTTTAAGAATATGAGAATATCTTTAGGAGTTAATTTTTTCCCTTTTAGTAATAGGGCAGAAGTGTATATTTTGCCAGCGAAAGAAAGGCTCAATATGGCAGTTGCGTATAATATAATAACAGACAATAATGTTTGCCAAATAGGCATATCTCCGGAAATTGCACCAACTGCTGCTATTGTGGGACTTGTCATTGGAATATATGAACACCATTGGGTCAATGATGATGTCGGGTTATCAACGGCATATATGCCGATATAAAATGATGCAAGAAGAATAAAGGTTATAATAGTCATATATTCTTGATTCTCATTGTTTTTATCAGTCAGTGCACCGACAGCAGCATATAAAGAACCATAAAAAATATATCCTCCAACGAAAAATATTATTGACCAGACAAATGCCATAATAAGCCGAGGATCAAATAGTTCGTCATATGGTATGTTTATCGGACTTATTATATATATGATAAATAAAAGACCAATAATGAGAATTCCCCATAAAAATAATTGGGTCATACCGATAAGTCCGACACTAATTACTTTTGCCATCATCATTGTGCGTCCCGGAACACATGCAACAATTATTTCGACAATTCTATTTGTCTTTTCATTTTTTACTTTGTTGAAAATTTGAGCTCCATAAATCATGATAAACATGGAGAGAAACATTCCTACAAGCATTCCTAATATTTGCATACCGGATAAATCATCATCGGGCTTAGTAGGACTTATAGTTTCTTTCATGGCATCAGAGTCTTGAGAAATATATCCTATGAAAAAACCAAATCCCACCACTAATAATGGCATTAAAAAAGTAGCAATCCAAAAGGATTTGCCTTGAATATCCATTTTATATTCGTTCTTTATTATAGTTGATAGTTGACTCATAGTTAAATTCTTCTCTTATTTAGTAGTGTAATTTATAAAAATATCGTTTAAACTCGGTTGAACTTCTTCAAAATGGAGAATTTCAGCTTGATATGAAATGTTGTTTAAAATATCATTATTAGAGATATTTGGTTTAGTCATAATTCTATATCGATATCCGTTTTTCTTTTTTTTGGAACTAACTGGTTCGATAGTTTCAACTATGTTGCTATCAAGAAGCATATTAATGTTAATTGAATTACGAGTTGTCAGTTCGATTGCTCCTGTTTTATGATTATCCTTAATGTCTTCTAAATTTCCACTTAATAATACAGTTCCTTTATTTATTAAAGCTATATCCGTACACATTTCTTCAATAGCAGGCATATTATGACTTGAAAGTATGATCGTCGTTTCTCTTTCATTTAATCGATTAATTAATTCGCTTAAAAGAGCTCCATTTATTGGATCAAAACCACTAAAAGGTTCGTCAAGAATAACTAAATCCGGTTGATGCACAAGTGTAGATATAATTTGAACTTTTTGTTGATTCCCTTTAGATAGTTCTTCAATTTTCCTCCTGCCTTGTCCCGACAAATTAAATAATTCCATATATTCTTTCATGTTTTTATATAGAATTGATTTGTCAGCTCCTTTTAATTGACCAAAATACATTATTTGATCTTCTACTCTCATCTTATTATATAGTCCTCGTTCTTCAGGCATATATCCAAGGAATTTTGATGTTTTATGAGAGACTTCAATACCATTTACCTTGACGCTTCCGGAGTCTTTCACAAGGATATTATTTATTATTCTCAATAATGTAGTCTTTCCAGCTCCATTGGGTCCTAATAGTCCATATATAGAACCTTTTTTTATATTTAAATTGACATTGTTTAAAGCAACTAATTCTCCGTAGTATTTTGTCAAATTTGTGATTTCTAAAATATTGTTCATTATCAATTACAACTATTTAGGTGATACAATTCGTTCGCCAATATTTTTTGCAAAATCTTTTCTTAATTGGTTGATATTTTGCATATTAATCATTATTTCTTCGATTAATTCATTGTTTTTAGTAGAAATTGCATTGCTTAGTTCTTTAGTAAGTCGTTTATAATTAAGACTTAGAATGCCATCTTTTAATTCAGCTATTGCTCGAGGTAGTAATATAGGTAATCTGTCGATTTCTTTCTCAATTTTAGTCGTTTTTGAGTGGTATTTACTCAATTGATATCTATCTGTAATCATAGACAAAACTTCTTTACGAATATCATCATCTATATCGCTACCTAATTGATTGCCAACATATAATAATGAAAAGTTTAATATCTCTTCATTTTTCTCATTTTCAAGTTTGGTCTTTAATAAGATTTCGGCTTTTTCTATTTCTGATATGCTTTGTTGATGAAGTGCAATATCATTGTATCCTTCTTGTAGTTTTAGTTCGTATGTGTTATTTATTTTACTTAGTAATTCATTCAAATTATAGTTATATTCAGGTATAATATCAATTATTCGATTGAAAATTTTGTTATATATAGGTGTTGTGAACTCAATTCCATCTGATGATAATTCTTCTCGAACATATTCGATTACTTTTATCATCCAAGATCTCTCCTTATCAATAATTTCACAAAAATCAGACATTCCATATCTAACACAATACCTAATTATTTCACGTTCTAATGGTCTTAAGACTTTTATTTCTGAATTTTCGTATTTAGATTTATCTATATCTGATTCGGATTCAGATTCAGAGTTCTCTTTATTGATATTTTTAGGTTCATTGATTTCAAGCTTTGAGCGTTCTCGACTTTTCTTTTGTTCGGCTATAACTTCTCCTCTGATTTTTTTTACTTCGATTATTAGTATTTTTTCAGCAACATTAAGTAATCGACTACATTCTTGAATATATAATGAACGTTTTATATTATCACTAATTGATGCTAATGATTTTACAATGCTATTTATAGCTTCTGTGCGTTTAATTGGATCATTTTCTGTGCCTTGAAGCAATGTTCTGACTTTGAAACGAATGAAATCTGTTTCGTTGTCATCTATATATTTTCTAAACTCTTCCGGAGATGTTTTTTTTGCAAAGGAATCTGGATCTTCACCTTCGGGTAGAAGAAGCACTTTTATGTTTAAGTTATGAGTAAGGAGCAAATCGATGCCTCGTAAAGAAGCTTTAATTCCTGCACTATCTCCATCATAAATTAATGTTACGTTTTGCGTAAATCTGTGAATAAGAGCTATTTGTCCATCGGTTAGTGAAGTTCCACTTGAAGCAACTACGTTTTCTACACCTGATTGCCACATGCTGACAACGTCCATATATCCTTCTACTAAAAAACATTTGTCTTGACGGACTATTGCGTTTTTCGCTTGATATATTCCATACAATTCATTGCTTTTACGATATATTAATGATTCAGGTGAGTTAATGTATTTTGCAGCTTCTCCTTTAATGCCTCTTCCTCCAAAAGCGACAACCTTTCCGGCTGAATTTTGTATAGGGAAAATCACTCTCCCTCGAAAACGATCGTATTTTTTTCCTTGAGAGTTTTCTCCACATAAACCCACAGAAATAAGGTGCTTTTCATCATATCCGGAATTGATAGCGACATTGTATAGTATTTGACTCTGATCTAAAGCATAGCCTAATCGAAATTTTTTGATTGTAGCTTCTGTTATTCCTCGATGATATAAATATTGTAGTCCGATGTTAATTCCTTCTGTATTTTCGTGAAGGTTCTTTTCCATCTCTCTCATTGCCCATTCATTGACAATGAGCATGCTCTCGCGTTCACTTTGTTCTTCCTTTTCTTTGTCAGTTAATTCTCTTTCTTCAACTTTGATGCCATATTTATTAGCTAAATGAAGTAGAGCGTCGTGGTAATTTATACCCTCTTTTTCCATTATAAAATTTACAGGGCTTCCACCTTTACCACAAGAAAAACAATGGCATATGTTTCGAGGTCTGTTTACCGAAAAAGATGGGGTCTTTTCATTATGAAAAGGACAAAGCCCCATATAATTCGAGCCTCGTTTCGTAAGGTGCACATAATCACTGACAACTTCTACTATATCAGCGGCATCTAAAATTTTCTTAACAGTAGATTTATCAATCAATTAGATTATGAATTTATAAATTTTTCAATAGAAGATTTTATGTTTTCTTCGGTGGATTTGCGTGTAGATACTAAAGGTAATCGCAATTCGTTTTTTATTATTCCGAGTTTATTTAACATACATTTGATGCCTGATGGATTCCCATCTGTAAATAATAGCCTAAACAATTCGGAAAACTTATTGTGCAAATTTTCTGCTTCAGAAAATTTACCGGTTAATGCTAATCTTACTAAATCTCCAAATTCCTTTGGAAAAGCATTTCCAATTACTGAAATAACACCCGAACCACCAAATTTTATTAACGATAGGGTAACTCCATCATCACCTGAAATTACTTTAAATCCTTTTGGTTTGTTTTCAATTATTTCCTTTATTTGATTTAAATCTCCGGAAGCTTCTTTTATTGCTATAATATTGTTGAAATCATTGGCTAATCGCAATGTTGTCTTTGCAGACATGTTTACACCTGTTCTACCAGGCACATTATATAGAATTATTGGTAGAGGAGATGCTTCTGCAATAGCTTTATAATGCTGATAGATGCCATCTTGAGACGGCTTGTTGTAATATGGGACAACAGAAAGAATTGCAGAAAAACCTTCTAAATCTGCTGATGTGATATCATCAATTAAAGACATCGTATTGTTCCCTCCATATCCAACAACTAATGGAATACGACCATTGACACGATCTCTTACAAAATTCTTTACAATAGTTCGCTCTTCTTTGGATAATGTGGGTGTTTCTGCAGTAGTGCCTAAAACAACCAAATAGTCACACCCATTCCCAACAAGATATTCAATAAGTTTTTCTAATGCTTCAAAATCAATTGTTTTATCTTCTTTAAATGGTGTTACAATCGCAACTCCCATTCCTATTAAATCTATACCTGACATAATAATATATGTTATGGTTTATTTATTCGCAAAGTTAAAAATTTTTCATCATATGACAAATATATTAATCAAATTATTAAAATTTATTTTAAAGTTCAACTATATTACGTGTATATTGTTTAATTGTAAATAAATTACTTATTGCTATGAAAAACACAATCTTATCTATTATCGTTTTATTGGGACTCTGTTTTGTGTGTCGTATAAATTCTCTTGCCACTGAGAGAGATAGCATTTTCAGAGAACGCCAGCATCATATCATGTTTGCTAATAATAGTGATTCGACAACCATTAATCAAGATTCAATTAGATCAATGATTGATTTATTTTATGTTGATCAGTTTAAACATTTTCAGGATCCGAGAGCACCTTATTTTCTTTTTATGAGTAAAGATGCAAATTTTTCAATGGGAATAGGTGGAGTTGTAAGATTAAGAGCATGGGGAGATTTTAAAGGATCGATACCAGCTAATGGTTTTGTGCCATATTTAATTCCTGTACCTAAAGATCCAACGCAGCAAAAGCGACTTGGAGCGACTGCAGCTGGAAATGCTTTGTTTTTTAAAGTAATAGGGAGAAACTCAAAAGTTGGAAATTATTTGGCATATATTGAATGTAATTTTGATGGATATAATAATGTGGGTTTTAAACTTAAAAAAGCGTATATTACAATAAATGATTGGACAGTCGGATATTCGAGTACGACTTTTAGTGATCCGATGTCAAATCCTCCAACGATCGATGGAGCAGGTCCGAATGGTGAAATAAATCGTTCGTCTGTTTTAATAAGATGGATGCATACGTTTAAGAAAAATTGGACTATGGCAGCATCATTAGAGATTCCCAAAAGTAATGTGTCTGTAGAAACAGGAATAACACAAACGCTTGATGATTGGTTTCCCGATATTGTAGGATTTGGACAATATGAATGGGATTCTGGGAATCAACATATAAGATTATCTGGTTTATATAGAATGATTCCATACAGAAATTTATTGACAAAAGAAAATAAAAATGTTATAGGGTGGGGGCTACAATTAAGTTCAGTTTTTAAAATAATTAACCCCTTGACTATTTATTGCTCTATTAATACAGGACAAGGCTATGGTAGCTATACAAATGATTTATCGATAGGTAACTACGATTTAATTCCTAATCCACTCAAATCAGGAGAATTGTATGCTCCATTATCAATTGGAACAACTATTGGGTTAAGATATGATATAAAGCCTAATATATATACATGTTTAGCTTTAGGCGAAATGCGATACTTGCCAAAATATGAAGTTGCCCCAACTGAATATAAATATGGTCTATATGGAGTAGCAAACATTTTTTGGGATATTACACCTAGATTTCAAATAGGTGTTGAATATCTTATAGGTAAACGTCAAAATTTTAATAAAGAATCGTCTACAGCAAATCGAATAGATGCTTTAGTCCAATTCTCGTTCTAAAAACTTGTTTTTTCTTAAAAAAGGTATTACTTTTGTATTCAAAATTATGTAAAATAAATGACTATAATAGAATACGATAATGTTGAAATAGAACGAGCCGAACGAGTTGTATTACAAAATGTTACATTTAAGCTTAATAAAGGTGAGTTTTGTTATCTTGTAGGTAAAGTTGGTAGTGGTAAAAGTAGTCTGATGAAATCAATGTATGCAGAGGTGCCGATAGAAAAAGGGAATGCAACAGTATTAGGCTATGATATAACTAATATAAAGAAAAAGGAAATACCATATTTGAGGAGAAAAATAGGTATTGTATTTCAAGATTTTCAACTTTTGCAAGATCGATCTGTTTATGCAAATCTGAAATTTGTATTAGATGCTACAAATTGGAGTAATGAAAATGAAATTAAAGAACGAATTGAAGATGTTTTGCAAGAAGTTGGTATGGCAAATAAGAGTTATAAAATGCCATATGAATTAAGTGGTGGTGAACAGCAACGAGTTGTTATTGCACGAGCATTATTAAATAATCCAGAACTGATACTTGCAGATGAACCCACAGGAAATTTAGATCCTACAACAGGTTATCAAATAATGACTTTGTTACACCAATTAGCAGAAGAGGGTCGTACGATATTAATGGCCACGCATAATATGCAATTGGTCGAAGAATTTCCTGCAAAAATTCTGCATTGTTCAAACAAAGGTGTCTTCTGAAAAATAACTGATATTCGCATATTTTAGTGTAAATCTTTTATTACAGAAATAATTTAGCAAAAAAAAACTTTAAAAGTTTTAAAAATTACTAAAAAAGATATATCTTTGTATGAAATTTTCTATATTTTATAATTTGAGTAATTTGTTTAATTTATATAGATACAAATAATTCACAAATCTATAATATTTAGCTATTTAATTATGGCAGAAAAAAGAGAAAAATTGTTTGACATGTTTCCTCCCATTTCAACACAAGAATGGAAGGATAAGATCATTGTCGATTTAAAAGGCGCTGATTTCGATAAGAAACTCGTATGGCGTACAAATGAAGGCTTCGATGTTCAGCCTTTCTATCGTGCAGAAGACATTAAAGACTTGCACACAGTTGATTCCTTACCGGGCGAATTTCCTTATGTTCGTGGTACTCGTACTGACAACAATTGGTTGATTCGTCAAGAGATACAAGGTTCAACTGCTGAAGAAATTAACTCTAATGCAATTCATGCAATTGATCGTGGAGTAGATTCTTTAGGAATTAAATTGCCAAAAGAATTTAATGCTGCTACATTTGAAATAATGTTAAAAGGCATAGATTTGGCTAAAATTGAAATTAACATTAATTGTTGCCCGGGTTGTGCCGTAGAAGCAGCAAAGCTTTTGGTTTCTTATCTTAAGGCAAATAATTTGGTTGAAACATTCCGTGGTTCAATCAGTTTTAATCCTTTTAAGAAACTGTTAAAACATGGCCAAAAATTCCCTAAAAACATTGTTGAAACAGCAAAAGCTCTTCTTGCAGAGGTTAAAGATGTGAAACAACTTCGTTGCTTATCAGTTGATTCATTTATGTTAAACAATGCAGGAGCTTATATTTGTCAAGAACTTGGATATGCTCTTGCATGGGGTGCTCAATGGATGACTTCTCTTACAGAAGCCGGTGTATGTGCATGTGAAGTAGCTCATAGAATCAAGTTCAATATGGGTATATCTTCTAACTACTTCATGGAGTTGGCAAAATTCCGTGCAGCACGTATGTTATGGGCAGAAATCGTAAATGCATATGAACCAAAATGTGAAGATAGTTGCAAAATGGTTGCTCATGCTGTAACATCTCAGTTCAATCAAACAATCTATGATGCTCACGTTAATTTGCTTCGTTCAATGACTGAAACAATGTCAGCTGCACTTGCAGGTGTTGATTCAATTGAGACTCTTCCATTCGACCTTCAATATAAGAAGCCAGATGAGTTTAGCGAACGTATTGCTCGTAACCAACAATTGTTGCTTCGTGAAGAATCTCACTTGAACAAAGTTGTAGACCCAGCAGGTGGTTCATACTATGTAGAGACTCTTACAGTTTCTATCGCTGAACAAGCATGGGCATTATTTAACTCAGTAGAAGAAAAAGGTGGTTTCTTGGCTGAATTAGAAAATGGTAATATCCAAAAAGACGTAAACGCATCGGGAGCAAAACGTCACACTGATGTAGCACGTCGCAAAGAAATTCTTTTGGGTAGTAACCAATATCCTAATTTCACTGAATTAGCACTTGGAAAAATTGAAAACAGCGGTTGTTGCTGTTGCTGTTCAGAAAAATGTGATGGAGAAGCAGTTGAATCTCTTAAATTTGACCGTGCAGCGAGCCAATTTGAAGACTTACGCTTGACAACAGAACGTTCAGGAAAACGTCCTAAAGTATTTATGCTTACAATTGGTAACCTTGCAATGCGTCTTGCAAGAGCTCAATTCTCATCAAACTTCTTTGGTTGTGCAGGTTATGAAATTATTGATAATATAGGATTCGATACTGTTCAAGCTGGTGTCGATGCAGCAGTTGAAAAAGGTGCTGACATCGTTGTCCTTTGTTCAAGTGATGATGAATATGCACAATATGCACCAGAAGCATTCAAAGCATTAAATAATCGTGCAGAATTTGTCGTTGCAGGTGCTCCTGCATGCATGGAAGAACTTAAAGCACAAGGTATTGAGAACTATATCCATGTTAAAGTAAATGTATTAGATACACTTAAAGGGTTTAACGAAAAACTGTTGAAATAATTATGAGACCGAATTTCAAATCAATAGATATTAAAAAAGTTGTAGCTCCTGCAACTCGTACAGAATTGTCTAAAGGAGAAGAATGGCTCACAGCAGAACTTATTCCTGTTAAGCCTATTTATACAAAAGAAGACCTTGAAGGTCTTGAACATTTGAATTATGCTGCCGGTTTACCCCCATTTTTGCGTGGTCCATATAGTGGAATGTACCCAATGCGTCCATGGACAATACGCCAATATGCTGGTTTCTCTACAGCAGCAGAATCAAATGCGTTCTATCGTCGTAATCTTGCATCAGGACAAAAAGGGTTGTCAGTAGCCTTTGACCTTCCTACGCATCGTGGTTATGATGCTAACCACGAAAGAGTAGTTGGTGATGTTGGTAAGGCTGGAGTATCTATCTGCTCATTAGAAGATATGAAAGTTCTTTTTGATGGAATTCCATTGAATAAGATGTCTGTTTCAATGACAATGAATGGTGCTGTGCTTCCTGTATTGGCATTCTATATTAATGCCGGACTTGAACAAGGTGCTAAATTAGAAGAAATGGCAGGAACAATCCAAAATGATATTCTTAAAGAGTTCATGGTGCGTAATACATATATATATCCACCTGCATTCTCAATGAAAATCATTGCTGATATCTTTGAATATACATCTAAAAATATGCCTAAATTCAATTCTATATCAATTTCCGGTTACCACATGCAAGAAGCAGGGGCAACTGCAGATATAGAGTTGGCATATACATTAGCAGATGGATTAGAATATCTTCGTGCCGGAGTAAATGCAGGCATGGATATTGACTCGTTCGCTCCACGTTTGTCATTCTTCTGGGCAATTGGTATGAACTATTTCATGGAAATTGCAAAGATGCGTGCTGCACGTATGTTGTGGGCAAGAATAGTTAAACAATTTAATCCAAAAAATCCAAAATCACTTGCTCTTCGCACACACTCTCAAACATCAGGTTGGTCTTTAACTGAACAAGATCCATTCAACAATGTTGGTCGTACATGTGTTGAAGCAATGGGTGCTGTTCTTGGTCATACTCAATCATTACATACAAACGCTCTTGATGAAGCAATCGCTCTTCCAACAGACTTTTCTGCTCGTATTGCTCGTAACACACAAATCTATATCCAAGAAGAAACGTATGTTACAAAACAAGTTGACCCATGGGCAGGTTCATACTATGTTGAGGCTTTAACAAATGAAATAGCACAAAAAGCGTGGGCTCATATTCAAGAGGTTGAAAAACTTGGAGGTATGGCAAAAGCAATTGAAACAGGTCTTCCAAAACTTAAGATTGAAGAAGCCTCAGCTCGTACACAAGCTCGTATTGACTCAGGTAAACAAACAATTGTCGGTATCAACCAATATCGTCTTGAACATGAAGATCCAATTGATATCCTTGAGGTTGATAACACAGAAGTTCGTAAAGAACAATGTGCTCGTATAGAAGATCTGAAAGGTAAACGTGATGAAGCAGCTGTTAAGAAAGCATTGGAAGAAATTACAGAATGTGTGAAAGACCCATCAAAAGGTAATCTTCTTGATTTAGCAGTAAAAGCAGCTGGTCTTCGTGCAACTCTTGGAGAAATTTCAGATGCGTGCGAAGCAGTAGTTGGACGTTATAAAGCAGTAATTAAAACAATATCAGGCGTGTATTCAAATGAAGAAAAAGGCGATCCTGAATTTGACGAGGCTCGCAGAATGGTTGCTGAATTTGCTAAACGCGAAGGCCGTCAACCACGTATAATGATTGCAAAAATGGGACAAGACGGACATGACCGTGGAGCAAAAGTTGTTGCAACAGGTTATGCAGACTGTGGTTATGATGTCGATATGGGTCCATTGTTCCAAACTCCGGCAGAAGCAGCACGTCAAGCTGTTGAGAACGATGTTCATATTCTTGGCGTTTCTTCACTCGCAGCAGGACATAAAACATTAGTTCCTCAAGTAATAGCTGAATTAGAGAAACTTGGCCGTCCTGACATTCTCGTTGTTGCTGGTGGTGTAATTCCGGCACAAGACTATGATTACTTGTATAAAGCTGGTGTTGCTGCAATATTTGGTCCTGGAACACGTATCTCTAAATCTGCTATTGAAATGATACGTCTTCTTAATGAAGATCGAGCAGAATAATTTATTAATGTAAAATGAGAAGGATGTCTCAAAACAAGGCATCCTTTTTTTGTTACCATTTCTTTTAGGAGAAATGATAGCCATTAAATAATAAAAAAAGATGATTGTCAATGATAGTGCTATGGTAGTAGATTTGCAGTCCGATGTGCATAAAAATTGATGAAACCTATGAAATAAAAGGTAATTGTTTATAAAAATTTGAGTCAATGATTGACACTAAAACCCTAATATTGAAAGCCGACAATATTGTAAAGATAGTCTCTATACTGATATCTATATTTGTTGTCGTGGCCATAATTGTTGATTATGGTTTTGTGCTTGATGTCCATGAGATGTCGTTCATCATGTCGCTATATGACACTGGATGGTGGGTCTTTTTTATATCATTTGTTTTCAAGTTTATCGTTCATTGGAGCGAGGTTTGGCGTAAGGGTATATCCTTTACTCTAATTTTGGGTATTTTGCTTTGTACCTCAGCGTTACCACAATTCTTTAATGTTCCTGAGAATAGTCATGCTCTCACTTTACTATGGACATTTTTGAGTCATAAGTATTTCATCATAAGCGTTATAGGCATATTGTCATTAATTACAATATCGCAATGGATAATAAACTTTGTAAATAAAAGGACAAATCCTGCACTTTTAATCGTAGTCTGTTTTATGACAGTAATAGCCATTGGTGCTCTACTACTTTTACTTCCTCGCTCCACATTGGAGCATATCAGACTTCCTGTAGTAGATGCACTTTTTATTTCAACAAGTGCAGTTTGCATTACAGGATTAAGCCCGATAGAGATCGCTCATACATTTACTACTGAGGGTCAAATAATCATAGCTTTGTTGATTCAGATTGGAGGGTTGGGTATTATGACAATAACGAGTTTTTTTGCCCTTTTCTTCATGGGTGGTATAGGATTATATTCTCAATTTTCACTGAAGAATATGATAGCGTCAAGTTCTGAATCACTGAAATCTGTGTTGACAAATGTTTTAGGGTTTACTTTCGTGATAGAGATAATTGGTACTCTCTTCATATGGCTAAGTATTCATTTAACAATGGGAATGACTCTCCGAGATGAGATATTCTTTTCTCTCTTTCACTCCGTATCTGCATTTTGCAATGCAGGATTCTCCACGCTAGAAGGGAATCTCGGGAATGATTTGATATTATACAATCATAACATTTTCTATTTAGTAATATCGCTTCTTATAGTTTTGGGTGGTATCGGATTCCCTATACTTATGAGTTTAAAAAGGATTCTTTCATATTATGGCTCAGAATTATTGCATAAAGTGTTCAGAATGAATGGGCAGCGATCACGATATATGCACATTGCCGATATCAATACTAAGATTGTACTATATTCCTCTTTTGCTCTGATACTTATCGGAACTGTTGGCATTGCTTTCTTTGAGTGGAATGGATCGCTTGCATCATTCTCTTTTGGAGAAAAGATTGTACAGTCTCTGTTTAATGCTGTAGCACCACGAACCGCGGGTTTTAACAGCGTTTCATTAAATGATTTTTCGAGAGTGACTATCATATTATATTTGGTGCTGATGTGGATAGGAGGTGGCTCACAATCTACAGCAGGAGGTATCAAAGTAAATACATTTGTAGTGGCTCTTGCTTCGTTAAAGTCGCTGATTAAAGGCAAACACTCCACAACATTGTTTAATCGTGAGATAACCTACAGTTCGATACGAAGAGCTTTAGTTGTCGTATTTGGCTCAATATGTATCATAGTACTCTTCTATGTTGCACTCTTGTTGCTGGAACCGAGCTTATCATCAATTGATTTGCTATTTGAAAGTGTGTCGGCATTCTCCACTGTGGGTTCCAGCATGGGAATTACACCACTTTTAAGCAGTATCAGTAAAATACTATTAGTGGTTCTTATGTTTTTGGGGCGTGTAGGCTTTATTACTGTATTTATGAGCATACTGTCACAAAAAGAACAGCCAAAATACCATTTACCCAAAGAAGATATAATAATAAACTAATAAAGACTAATGCGTATGAAATACCTTATAATAGGATTAGGAAATTTTGGAAGTACTCTTGCCTCCACTCTTACCGATATGGGGCATTCTGTCATCGGTGTTGATTGCAATGAGCATTGCATCGAAGAGATTAAAGACAGAATAGATTTAGCCTATATTATGGATGCAACCGAAAGAGTCGCATTAAGAAGTTTGCCTTTAAATGAGATTGATTGTGTAATTGTTGCGATAGGGCAGAGTATGGATAGTTCATTAAGGGCAGTAGCTTCATTAAAGGAACTGAATGTGAAGACTATCATTGCACGAGCACTCGATAGAACGCATTCTTCTATTCTTAGAGCTATGGATATTAAGAAAATTCTGATACCTGAGAGTTATGCTGCTCGAGTTTTTGCGGAGAAGATACTCTCAAATGATTCTGGAGAGTTATTATAGAATTTCTGAAAATAGTAGACCTGATGGCATATTTTTATCAATGAACACGTATTATTAAATCTGAAATTAAATGATACGTCTTCTAGATGAAGATCAAACATGATAATTTATTAATGTAAAATGAGAAGGGTGTTTTTTTAATATTTTGACCCCATCAAGTTGAGCAAATAAAAAAAGTGTTAGTAGTAGTGATTTAAATCTTTTTATTGGACTTGAGTTTAAATAGGGCAAACTTGTTTGAGATAAGGATTACATGAGCAAAAATTATTCAACCAACTATTCATTGAACAAATTCAATGAATAAAAAACTTCACTCAAATTTTAAAGAAGTAAAATAAAAATAGAAAGGAGGCTAACAACAAAGTTTGATTTAACTATTGTGTTAGCCTCCGTAGATTAAATATTTGTTATTGTTTATTTATTCTCTATTCTTTTTTTATAAAGTTCACTCTCAGGTTTTAAGTATTTATCTAAGAAGTTGAAGAATACACGTTGCCATAAAATTGCATTTTGAGGTTTAAGAACCCAGTGATTTTCATCTGGGAATACAAGCATTTCAGCATCTATATTATGCATTTTTGCAGCATTAAATGCTTGCATTCCTTGAGATGCAAGAATGCGATAGTCAAGTTCTCCAACTGTAACAAGAATAGGGGCAGTCCAGTTGTTAACAAATCTGTGAGGAGAATTAGCATATGTGCGTTGAGCGATAGCATTGTTTTTATCCCAGTAAGGACCACCAATATCATAGTTGGCAAACCACATTTCTTCTGTTTCAAGGTATTGAGCTTCAATATTGAAGATTCCGGCATGAGCAATAAGGGCAGCAAATCGTCCTTCGTGATGACCGGCTAGCCAATAAACGGAGAATCCTCCATAACTTGCTCCTGCAGCACCGATATGCTTAGTATCAATATATGGTTCTTTCATCATATAATCTACAGCAGAAAGGTAGTCTTTCATGTTTTGTCCACCATAATCTCCAGATATTTGAGCATTCCATTCTGTTCCGAATCCAGGCAAGCCTCTTCGATTAGGTGCTATGACAACATATCCGTTTGCAGCCATAATCATAAAGTTCCATCTGTAGCTCCAGAATTGGCTTACGGCTTGTTGTGGTCCACCTTGGCAATAAAGGATTGCAGGATATTTTTTATTAGGGTCGAAATTTGGCGGAAGAATAACCCAAGTAGTCATCTCTTTACCGTCAGTTGTAGGCACAAGCTTTTTCTCTACTGTTGGTATATTCAATTGTGCAAGTAATTCTCCATTAACATTAGTGATGTCTTTAACTTCTCCATTTTCAGCAACACATATTTCATTAGGACGTAACATAGAGTGACGAAGTGCGAGTACTTTGTCGTTATCAATAGGATTAACCCCTACATAGTCCCACACACCTGTTGCAAGAGTATCAATTTTGCAATCAGCTACATTCATTCTAAAAATAGGTTCAGTTCCAAGATAATATGTATTGAATATAATAGATTCTCCATTAGGAGACCATGCCAAACCTTCAGCTCCAAAATCCCATTCAGCAGTTAAATCACGTTTTTCTCTTGACTCCATATCAAGAAGCATAATACGCTTTTTGTCGCTTTCATATCCAGGAGTTTGCATACTTAGCCAAGCAAGAGATTTGCCATTAGGAGAGAATTTTGGATCAGTATCATATCCAAGCATGCCATCAGTTAGCAATTCTGTTTCTTTAGATTCTAAGTTATATAAATATAGGTTGCTGTCAGTAGAATTTGCATATTCCATTCCTTTTAGTTTACGTGATGTGTAAACTAAATATTTTCCATCGGGAGACCATGCAAATGTCTCTGCACCGCCAAATGGTTTCATTGGACATTCAAAAGGTTCACCTTCCATTATGTCGATAACGTTTGAGATTCCATTAACTATACTGAAATCAGCAAGGAAAGGGTGAGGAATTTCAGTAACCCATTCGTCCCAATGTTTATACATCAAATCGTCGACCAAACGGCCAGTTGTAAGAGGAAGGCCTTCAAAAAGTTCTCTATTAGGACCTTCAAAAGGGATTAATGAACCATATATGATTTTATCTCCTTTTGGAGAAATTTCGAAGCATGTCAAGCCTTTTTCTACGTTTGACATACATTTGCGTTCAGAACCATCAATATTCATTGTAAATAATTGAACTGTATTTGTGGCATCATCTTTTGCAAGGAACGCAAGCTTTTCTCCATTTTCAATCCAACGTAAATTAAATTCACTTCCTGCAGTATGAGTAAGTCTTGTTTGTTCAGAGCCATCAATATTCATCAGATAAATTTCAGAGTTAGAAGCATTTTTTGAAATGTCTTCATACCCTAATGTATATGCTACTTTAGTAGCATCAGGAGAAACAATTGCTTCAGATATACGCCCAAATGCTTCAAGAATTTCGGGAGTAAGCATTCCGTCTTTAACCTCAACAACAGGTTTTTCAATAATTTCAGTAGAAGAATCTACATTACTGCTTTGACAGCCGGTAAGGAGTAATGCCGGCAAAAGCATAGAACTCATGGTGATTTTAAATTTGTTCATAAAAATAATTATTAAATCTTTGTTGCGAAATTAATTAAAACAGATGAAATAACAAAACAATTAAGAACGATAGATAAAAAAAGATAGTTTAAAAAATAAATTTTTTATATTTAGTATTTGTAAATTATAGGATTTTTCTTACCTTTGCAATATCTCTATATATCCTCGTGAGCACTGCCAAATTAAAGTGTGGTATCATTTTGATAAACCCAAAAGAAAGAGGTGATAAAGGCCAATTTGTTGAAGGTGGTTGTGCAATAATAAAATAAGAAAAATAAAAAAGACAACATAAATGATAAGTAAATGGAATTACTTACCGTTAACTCACCAACAACAGCAGGAGGCTGAAGAACTTAAGAAACATTGTAACGACAATGGAGCAATAGCAGAATTATTGCTTAGACGTGGGGTATCAACGATAGAAGATACGGATAAGTTTTTTACACCCTCAATAAGCGACTTGCATGATCCCTTTCTAATGCAAGATATGGATAAGGCGGTAAATAGGCTAAACAAAGCTATGGGTGCGAAAGAACGCATCATGGTTTATGGAGATTACGACGTAGATGGAACTACGGCAGTGGCATTGGTATATAAGTACTTACAAAATTATTATAGTAACATCGAATATTATATTCCGACTCGATATGAAGAAGGTTATGGTATTTCAATGAAAAGTATTGATTATGCTTTGGAGAATGATGTTAAGTTAATAATAGTGCTTGATTGTGGTATAAAAGCAATTGAAGAAATCAAATATGCTAAAGAGAAAGGGATTGATTTTATAATATGTGATCACCACATGTCTGATGAAGAATTGCCTCCGGCAGTGGCAATCTTAAATCCTAAAATACCGGGGAGTAATTATCCATGTCCACACTTAAGTGGTTGTGGCGTAGGATTTAAGTTTATGCAAGCGTTTGCGTTAAGTAATGGATTGACTAATCACAATGAATTAGAATCGTTACTCGATCTTGTAGCAGTTAGTATTGCAGCTGATATTGTGCCAATAATTGATGAGAATAGAATTATGGCATATCATGGTTTGCGACGTCTTAATTCTAATCCTAATCTTGGTTTGAGAAGTATAATTCGCATATGTAAGTTGACAAATAAAGATATTACAATTTCAGATGTAATATTCAAGATTGGCCCACGAATTAATGCTTCAGGTCGTATGCAAAGTGGGATAGAGGCAGTTGACTTATTGGTGACTCGTGATTTACATGAAGCATACGAAAAAGGTCAGAACATTGATCAATATAACAAAGATAGAAAAGAACTCGACAAACGTATTACAGAAGAGGCAAATGAATTAATAGAAAAAGATGTAAGTATAATTCAAGGCAAGAAATCAATAGTTATCTATAATAAAGATTGGCATAAAGGTATTATTGGTATTGTTGCATCACGTTTAACTGAGTTATACTATAAACCGGCAGTAGTCTTAACATATTCTAATGGTGTTGCTACAGGTTCGTCTCGTTCAGTGCAAGGGTTTGATATATATTCTGCAATAAATTCTACGCGTGATCTTTTAGAAAATTTTGGAGGTCATACATATGCTGTAGGACTTTCAATGAAAGAAGAGAATATTCTTGAATTTAGCAGACGATTTGAAGAATATGTGTCAGAGCATATTCAACCAAATCAATTATCTCCACAAATGGATATCGATGCTGAAATCACATTTGCTGAAATAGATTTGGAGTTTTTAAATTATTTGCGTAGATTTAATCCGTATGGTCCGGGAAATCAAAAACCGGTGTTTTGCACAAAAAATGTGTTTGATTTTGGTACGAGTAAACTTGTTGGCAAAAATTTAGAACACATTAAATTAGAATTAGAAGATAATAGCACAAGTAGAGTTATTAATGCAATAGCATTCAATATGGCCCCATATTTTGAACATATTCATGCACATAAACCGATTGATATTTGTTATACGATTGAACACAACAAGCATCAAAACAGCATTGATACAATTCAGTTAATGATAAAAGATATAAAGCTATCAAATCAATAATAAGGCTGTGTCAAAATATAAAATTTTGGCACAGTTATTTTAATTACATATGAAAAACCAACTGACTGAAACATTAAAAAAATATTGGGGATACGATAGATTTCGTCCACTTCAGGAGGAGATAATAAATTCTGTTCTTCAAGGCAATGATACTATTGGCTTATTACCGACCGGAGGGGGTAAGTCAATTACATTTCAAGTGCCAGGAATTCTATTGGAGGGAGTTACGTTGGTTATTACACCTCTAATTTCCTTAATGAAAGATCAAGTAGATAATCTAAATAATAGAGGTATTAGATCAGTGTTTTTTCATGCAGGAATGACCGGTAGAGAGATTGGTATTGCATGGGAAAAGATATATAATGCGAAAGTAAAATTCATATATATATCTCCGGAAAGATTATCAAATGAACGATTTTGTCAAGATATTAAATCTGTAAAAATATCGCTATTAGTTATTGATGAAGCCCATTGTATATCTCAATGGGGATATGATTTTCGGCCGTCATACTTGAAAATCAATAAAATCAGAAGACTTTTAGAAAAAGTTCCGGTTCTTGCATTAACAGCAACAGCAACATCTGTAACAATAAGAGATATATGTGATAAATTAGATTTGAAATTGCCGAATATATATAAAAAAAGTTTCTCACGACCAAACATCCAGTATGTAGTTCGACAATCTAATGAAAAATATAATCAAATATTACATATATTACAAAGTGTCAACGGATCATCAATAGTATATGTTAGAAATAGAAAACGCACGAGAGAAATTTCAGAATTTCTATTGTCAGGAGGGATTTCTGCAGTGTCTTATCATGCCGGATTATCATTTGAAGAAAAAGACGAGCGACAAAATAGATGGAAAAAAGGAGAAATACGTGTAATAGTTGCAACTAATGCTTTTGGAATGGGTATAGATAAGCCTGATGTTAGGTTAGTAATTCATTATGATATTCCACCTTCAATAGAAGAATATTACCAAGAAGCAGGTCGTGCAGGAAGAGATGGCTTAAGGTCGTATGCTGTTGTATTATATAATAATAGAGATAAAGCATTACTAAGGCGAAAATTATCAGAATCATTTCCTGATAAAAAAATAATTTTGAAAATTTATGAATTAGTAAATGTATTTCTTAATGTATCAATAGGAGAAGGATATAATAAGATATATGAATTCAATCTTGACAAATTCTGTGAAGTATTCAATTTCTCAAGACAACATGTTGTAAGTGCATTAAAGATATTAACATATTCTAAATATATTGAGTATATAGAAGAAACAGAAATTCGTTCTAGGATTATGATTATAGCAGATAGGGAAGAGTTATATCATACTCATCATTCTGCCCAAACTGATTCGGTGCTTCAAATAATTCTAAGACTTTATACTGGTTTATTCTCTGATTATGTATTTATAAATGAATCTAATATTGCATTAAAAGCAGGTTTGTCAGAAAATCAGGTATATGAGTCTTTGTTGGAATTAACAAATTCTCATCTCATTCATTATATTCCTAAAAAGAGAACTCCTTATGTATATTATCCGACGTCTAGAGAAGATACAAAATATATTATAATTCCAAAATCTGCATATGAAGAAAGAAAAGAGCTGTTACAATATAAAATTGAATCAATTATAGAGTATATTTATAGTGAAGATGTCTGCCGAGTTAATTACATACTAAATTATTTTGGAGAAGAAACTACAGAAAATTGTTCTACATGTGATGTGTGTTTGAAAAATAGAAAGCAAAGTCTTTCGCAAGATATAAAAGAACAATTATGTGCAAATATATTGGATTGTGTTAAAGATAGCAAATATGGAATTTCTTTAAAACAAATAGAGAAAAAATTCCATTCACATCGCAAAATAGTATTTGAAATAATATCTTTTCTTTGTGATGAAGAATATATAACATTAAAAGACGGGATATTAGAGATAAAAAAAGATTAGGTCAATGGTAGGTCTTGTTGATTGTAATAATTTTTTTGTATCGTGTGAGCGTACGATTTGTCCGCATCTTGAAGGTAAAGCCGTTATAGTATTAAGCAACAATGATGGTTGTGCGATTGCTCGAAGTAATGAGGCGAAAGCGTTAGGTGTAAAAATGGGACAACCAGCTTTTCAATTACGTGATATGATTAACTCTGGCCAAATTATTGCAATTTCAAGTAATCATAAATTATATTATGAAATAAGCGTAAGAATGCATAAAATATTTCGAAGATATGTCCCCTCAACTTTCGATTATTCTGTAGACGAAGCATTTCTTGATTTTGAAGGTATCCCTAATGAAGCCTTACTTGGTATAGCTCAGAATATTAGAGATGCTTGTTTGATTGAGGAGAATATACCCGTAACATTGGGTATTTCTCATACTCATACACTTGCTAAAATTGCAACTCATATTGGAAAAAAACTCACATCATCTATTTGTGTATTAGATAACAAGAAGGAGATAAGAGAAATATTAGAGAAAACTCCTATTTATGATCTGTGGGGGATAGGTCGTAGATTGTCAAAACGTCTTTATTATGAAGGAATCAATACAATAGCAGATTTTTCTAATTTAAATATCAATTATGTTCGTAGTGCTTACGGAATTAATGGTGAGCGTATATGGAATGAACTTCACTGTATTCCTTGTATCAAACTAAATACATCTGTTTTGCAAGAATCAATGAGTGAAACACGCACGTTCTCTCATGACACAGACAATTATGAATATATTCGTTCGCAAATAGTTATGTTTGCAGTCAATTGCTCGATAAGACTTCGTAGAATGAAAGGTGCATGCAAAGTAGTATCAGTTTTTATATCAACAAATAGATTTAAAGATACACAAGATTATCAATCATTTCATGTTAATATATGTTTTGAAGCTTATGAATCGTCGTCATCACTTATAGTTAAAGCTGCAGAACAAGGATTGATGAAAATATTTGATTCCTCTTTAAAATATAAGAGGGCTGGAGTGATTCTTTCTTCGATAGTCAGTTCAGAATGTCGTCAACTTACACTTTTTGATGAAAATATTTATACTACAAAAAAAGAAGAGGGGAGACTATCAAATGTAATTGATAATATAAATAAAAATAATAGAGGAGAAACAATTGTTAAGTTAGCATCACAATTAACTCATGAGTCTTCCCAATCATTTCTGAACGGATATACTTCTACATTCCATTTTCAGGAATAATATATAAACAGTCTTAATATTGCAGATTTAATAGAAAAAGATTGCTTCTCCTATTTTTTACTTTAAATATGTAGATTATTTAAAAGTGTCGGGGAGATCATTTTCATAAAGAATGGTATCTCCATTACTTAATATTTTGGAAAGCAATGTTTGTGCTTCGGTGAAACTATCAACAATATGTAGATTATCTAATCTAAATTCAGATTCTTTTATACCTTCAACAATGGCATCTCTATTATAGTTCCCAACAATTATAGCTACGTCTAATTTTTGTCCAATATAATTTCCGAGTTCTTTATTTAATTTAAATTGCTCATTTCCCAATTCAATCATTCCTGGTGTAACAATAATTCGTTTGCCTGTAGTGAATTGGCTTAATACATCTACAGCCATTTTTGAACCGGTTGGGTTGGAATTGAAAGCATCATCTATAATGTTAACTCCTCCCGACGTGCGTTTTAGATTCAATCTATGCTCAACTTGCTCAATACGTCCGACGGCATATTTAATTTTTTCTGCAGGAACGTCTAATTTGATTGCAACTATAACTGCTGCGATTAGATTAGAGATGTTGCATTCTCCAATTAGTTGCGTTTCTAAATCAATATTAAAATCATTTGGACCCACAATTGAGAATTTGGTGCCTAAAGGGGAGTAGTGAATATCAGTTGCAACATAATCTGCATTTTCAATATTGCTTACAGCATATCTCAATGCAGAAACATTATCAACACTCCTGTTTGAACAATATTCAAAATCGTTGTTTATAATGGCAAGACCATCAGGTGGAAGCGTATCAATAAGTTCAAATTTAGTTTTTTGAACATTTTCAATAGACTTAAATGATTCAAGATGCATTTTCCCAACAGCAGTTACTATCCCTATTTTAGGATTAACAAGGTCGCATATTTCTTTAATATCCCCAATTTGTTTAGCTCCCATTTCACATATAAATACCTGATTATATGGCTTCATCATTTCTCGTATTGTGCGAATAACTCCCATTGGTGTATTATATGAACCAGGTGTCATTATAACATCATAGTGTTCACTTAGTATTCTATGAAGATAATGTTTTGTGCTTGTTTTTCCAAAACTGCCGGTAATCCCTATCACTGTTAATTGTTGCATTGACTTAAGAATTTTGGCAGCTTCATTATAATATTTATTGTTTATTATCTTTTCGATAGGAGACATAATGAAAATACCTAAAATTGCAAATGACCATGATAATATAGATGTCATTAATAAAAATCCTATTGTCATTACCGGATTATCATAGTATAAATAAACCATGATTGTATACATTATCACCAAAATTAAAGCTGTCGAAAGATATAATCTCCATACACGTTTTGTAAAAACCAATGGTTTTTTATATTTGGCAGTAATGATTCTTGCAATTTTAAAAATAAGAATAATAGTAATTATAATTGTAGATATGATACTATTAAGTAATGTCGAACAAATTAAAAACAGTAGAGCAATATCAACTAACCGAGATGTTTCCATCATATTATTTTTTAGCCATCTCCAATATCTGTCGACACGATAACTGTTTTGTTGAAGCATGTGGATATCATGCTTTATATTCATTACTAAATATGCACCACAAACGATGTAACAAATAAATAAAATTATATTCATTTTAATTCTTCTTTTAAAAATTCTTTTATAACTGCTTTATATCCAATCGGGTTGTCTAAAAAACAATAATGACCACAATTAGGGAAACTTACTAATCCGGCATCAGGAATAAGTTTCTCCATTATTTGGGCATCATAAAGGGGCGTAGCTGTATCATTTTCGCCCCAAATGAGTAATGTCGGAGCTTTTATATGAGGCATAACGGATTTTAAATCCTCATTTACACATTTGCTTAAAATTGCACGCATCATAGGAGATGCTTGGTTATAGTCGCTTGAACCGGATTTGCCTCTATATTTATCAATTAGTTTAGCAGCATATTCTTTACCTACAATGATCGGTAGTAACTTCTTTAAAGTCTTGTATGTATATACTTTATAATAGTATCTCAGAGAACGTTTCGGCTTTATCCCAGCTGCATCAGTCAGAATGACTTTACGAGTTTTATTTCGAGAAGAAAATAATATTGAAATCCTTCCTCCAAATGAATGACCAAGCAAAATCGGAGATTCAATGTTATTTTCTTTTACAAATTTTTCAATTAATTGAGTATATTCATCTACACCCCAGATATTCTTTGGCTCATCACTTTTCCCAAAGCCTGGTAAATCAAAATTGAAAACATGCATTTTATCTTTTACAATATTTTCAATGCTTTTGAGTGTCGTATGGTTACAACCCCAACCATGCAATAATAATATTGTATTTGTATTTTCTTCACCTTCTTCATTATAGTGAAGCTTCATACCATCGATTAATGTCTCTTTTTCCATTATATTTTTAAATTATTTGCAAAATTAAGTAGAATTGTTTGAACTTGCTAAATTTAAACTATCCTTTTTTTGGTATATAAATATTCTTGACTTAACTTTGTGAAAAAATTAGCCAAATGACAAATACGAAAAGAATACTATTATTATTTATTGCGATTATATTTATAATTGTAACAAACAGTTGTAAATCAAAAAACGACGAACCTCTTCCACCTGAAAAAGATAAGGCAAAAGAAACAGTTCTTATATATATGATCGGAACAAATAATTTGAATAGTTTCATGGAAACGGATATTAATGAAATTTTCCAAGCAGCTTCATCGATAGACTTGCAAAAGTATAACATACTTATTTATGAACATGGCACAAAAACAGGTCCATATATATATAAAATTACACAAAGAGAAGGAATAGTTGAAAAGAAGATATTAAAAACATACGTTAACACAATATCTTCAGCAAGTATAGAAAGAATGTCGTCAGTTATTACAGACATGCAGGTATTTGCACCTGCTGAAAAATATGGGTTAATACTATGGTCTCATGCTCTTGGGTGGATTAAAGGAAATTCCGCACAAAAACTTAAGTTTAATAATGATAACATCTCACCATCATGGTATGGTGATGATTTTGGCACAAATATGAATATTGATGAACTTGCTTCTGCTATTCCGGATAATTTATTTGATTTTATTTGGATGGATTGTTGTTATATGTCAACTATAGAGTTTATCTACCAGATAAGAAATAAATGTAATTGGTTCATAGGATATCCAACGGAAATTTTAGCTGATGGTATGCCTTATAATCAGACATTGCCATATATATTATCTGAACATCAAGATCTTGTTGGTGCGGCTGAGATAACTTTTAATTATTATTATAGTCATACGACACCGTTATATAGATCTTGTACAATTGTAATTGTTAATATGTCTGAAATTGAGAATTTGGCTAAATCTGCTAAAAAGATATTAGCTTATTCTTCTGGTATTGATACGTCTGAAATTCAGCTATATTCGCGTAATTCTGCAATACCATTTTATGATTTTGGTGATTATATCAATGCTATATCTCATCAGAAAAATTTGGAATCTGAATATAAAGAATTTCAAAAAACTCTTAAATCTGCTGTCGTCTATAAAGCAGCAACTCCTAAATTCTTGAATATTACAATAGATCCCCAAAAATTTTCAGGTATCTCTATACATATACTTAAATATGATAAGTCGCAACAAGAGGAATATTATATGAATCTTGATTGGTATAAAAATGTTTATTTAAACAAAGAATAAATTAAGCAATAAAAAGATGTATATTATCAAACAATTTGGGAATAATTTCAATAATTCATTCTTAAATCGAGTAATACTTTGTCTCTTATAAATGGAATGTCTTCAATATTGATACCCATCTTTGTTAATTGAGAAATGTCTGCACTAAAAATCTTTGTAAATTCTTCAAAATTATTATTCATTGATATCACACATTGCTTATAATAATTAATAGCTTCTTTTATATTTCCTTCAACAAGAAATAGATGTCCGATATTTAAATAATCTGACTCAGTTGGATTATCATTAAGAATACGAGTGTAATATTGATGGCTTTTATCATAATGTTTAGACAAAAACTCACACCAAGCAATAGGTCGAATAGCTTTAGAACTATTTTCATCAAGATATTCTACTTTATAATAGCATTGCAATGCTTCATCAATCTCATTATTCTCTAATAAACAATGTCCAAGAGTCATTACTAATTTAAGATTTTCAGAATCATATTCCAATGCCTTACGATAATATTTGATAGCTTCAGCATATTGACCTAAATTCTTATTACAAATGGCAATTTTCTTAATTAGCCACAAATTATCCGATAATAATATCTCAGCTTTCTTATAATACTTTAATGCTAGGTATATATTCTTTTCTGCTTGATAACAATATGCAATTTTTTGATATAAGCTGGCATCTGTTATTTTTTTTTCAAGTATTAAAAACAATCGTAGTGCATCTTCATAATATTTGCGACTAAAATAGAATTCTGCGATTAATTCAATCAACTGATTATTCTGTAAATATTTACTTAAAAACGAAAGCTTTGTTATATCAAAATTAATAGAAAAAGGATCATTAAAGTTTTTGCGGCGTGGGTATAATTTAAAAAAACGATAGATGTCTCTAACATATTTAGTAATTGTATGAGATTCATTATTTTGATATGAAAGTTGCAATGATGTTTGTTTTTCTTCATTAAATTGTGATATTTGTGCGTCCATTTGTTGAATTATAATAGTTCGTTGCTGTTCAGGCATTTTGCATATTGATAAAGCAAATGAATATCTATCTGAATCACACATCATGGCATCATTATTTATAATTGTCATGAGATTGTTGTTATTCACATGTTGCAATTCTTCTAAATGTGAATTATTAATATCAAAAGGAAGTAGCCAATTACTTACTTTTGAGAAAAAATCAAAATTCTTAAGGTTTGAAAATGCAATCATCATCACATCAGCACCATCAGACTGCATTTCAGACAATTCTTTCAATTTATCTGAAATACCTGATTTTTCAAGCATATCTTGCCATTCCGGATTCCCTTCCATTGAATAAATATCTAATTCTCTATCTGTATCCTTAAAACGATTGATTATCTGAGGTTGTAATTTCATTATTTCAGGAATTACCTCATCACGCATTTTTTTGTTTATTCGTTCAGTATCTTTCGTTTTAATTAGACTAAGCACAACATTTTTTAGATCACCAATAAATTTATCACTTTGTGACATCAAATCAACTCTCTGACTTATAGCATCATCTGAGTTTATTCGGTCTTCATACATTGTCATTATTAAGACAATACTTACTAATGAATGCAAACATTGTCTATTTATATAATTATCAAGAAGTATAAGTAACTTTTTCTTATCATAATATGCCAACTCTCCAAGTAGTAGGGCAGATGAAATAAATGATTTATGGTTCTTATTTATCGTATTATCATTTAATAGCTCTCTAATGCTTAGATCATCTTCCGTACTTATAAATGGAGTCAACCATAAATAGTTGAATATGTCAGTTGTTATATTCTCCATTTTCTCTGCAAGTGATTTGTCATATTGATTTGATTCTATCATGACAGAATATTCTCTTAATGTTGAATAGTAGTCACTAAGTGTTGTTGACAAATTTTTATTTGTCGTATCAAATATTCGTCTCTGTTCAAAATATATTGAATAATCATCAGCTAATCGTAGCTCAAACTCAATAGAATCATTCAGACGATATAAATCCTCTTTTAAATCAAAGAGTAAATTTTTTCTATTAGAATCTTCTACTCCTTCTGACCAATAATGGAGCATATATTTATATGTTTCTTGTAATCGTTTTAACTTATCATATACATACCATTTGTTTGCAATTTTGCTTAAAGCCTCTATTTTAGTTATTGCTTCAAATAAGTGTTGGTCTTTAATAAGACGCTTAATCGATTCTGATTCCTTAATAATATTTTTTATTTCCATATATGGTTTAATTCATTCATAAATGAGGGAATATTCCAACTTAAAAAATAATAGCAAAAATCTTGCCAAGATATTCTCATTCTTCCAAATTTTTTTTTTCTACATAAACTTTGTAACTTTGCAATGAAATTATTAACTCTTAAATTGATATTAAAATGGTAATACAACGATGGCAATCTGTTCTGCTTTTTGTCGCAGCTATTTTTATGACTCTTTATTCATTTATGAATCTGTGTAATATAGAGGTTGTAGACAATCTTTATTCTTTTTCAACACTTGGAATAGAAGATACTGTAAATTCTAATACTATTGTTCCCTCATTTTATTTATTTGTTATATCCATTCTTTCAGCTGTTTTAAGTTTTGTCGCAATTTTTATGTATGCTAATATGAAACTGCAAAAGATTCTATGTCGGATTAATGCGATATTAATTTTAGCAATTTATGCAGTTACAATACTTGTTGTAGATAATGCCTTCCCGGAAGCTCATTTTGAATGGAGATTGCCATTATCTTTCCCTGCAATTGCGTTGATTCTGACATTTATTGCAAATAGGCTAATTGTAAGCGATGAAAATAAATTAAAAAGTTATGATAGAATCCGATAAATAATCAAATAAAAAGCTGAATCAATAATGGTTCAGCTTTTTTTAAAAAAAATCGCAGAATTTGCAATTATCATAGAATTAAACGGTTATTCGGATTGCTTAAAAATTAGGTAACGAGATAGCAACCGTTCGTATTT
>CALDPR010000006.1 GCA_937911575.1 uncultured Porphyromonadaceae bacterium
TCGCTTCGCTCAACCCCCGGTTATTGAATCGCTGTCGCTCTCCGGTGCTTCGCACACGATGCCATCGTAATGCCATGCAAAGTGTCGTCAGATTGTCGTTTGTCGCTCCCCCTGCATAGTGGGCAATTCTCTGCAACTAAGCGTTCTCTTCGGAGGTCTTTTTTGCTGTTTGTAGGAACTTTTTTATTTGAAAATTTGTTTGTGTTATATAAATGTTATATATTTGCACTACAAATATAATACATTATATAACTATGGCTACCGTAATCGAAAGAAAACAAACTGCTTTTAGACTAAGCACAAGTTTACTAAATAAATTAAAAGAGGCTGCTGATAGAGAAAATCGCAGTTTGAACAACTATGTCGAAAGTGTTTTGATGGACGCTGTAAACAGCAATCCAAATAAATTAACTTTGGCTGCTATGAAAGAGGCTCGTGAAAATCGCGACTTGGAAACTTTAGATGTAAACAATCTTGAATCAGTGATTGCGTCATTGTAGGAGTATGTTTACACTGAAAATGACCGGGCAGTTGTAGCCATTCTGAATTATTCTGATAATATAATCAATAATTAAAAACAAATTCTTATGCTAAAAAAATGTTTTATCTCCGCATTAATTGCTGGATTACTGTATTCACTAATCATATTCATTGGAAATAAGTTTATCTTGAATACCGAACTACCATTAATCTATTTACTTATCGAATTTATAATCTTCACTATAGTAATGACTTTGGTTTATTATTTCATCAATAAACGGAAAAATAATAAGTAAAACATATTATAGAGAATTATTACTGTCGAAAAAAACAAGCGAGGTTGCATATGGAATGCAACCTCGAAATTATCTCTGACATCTAAACTTAAGCGTTTGTCTTATTCTTCTTCTTTCATGTTGTGGAACACATTTTGAACATCTTCATCATCTTCGAATTTTTCAAGTAGCTTCTCAATGATTTCACGTTGTTCGGCTGTTACCTCTTTATAATCGTTAGGTATGCGTTCAAATTCTGCACTTACAATTTCAAAAGCGTTCTCTTCGAGATATTTTTGAATGTTGCTGAATTGGTCGAAAGCTCCATATATTACCCATTCTTCCTCTTCGGCTTCGAGTTCGTCAACACCGAAATCGATAAGTTCCAATTCAAGTTCTTCAAGTTCTACGTTTTCTTTTGGCTTAAGGTGGAACACACATTTATGGTCAAACAGGAATGATAGCGAACCTGTGGTGCCAAGCGAACCACCATATTTATTAAAATAACTACGCACATTAGCTACCGTACGTTGGTTATTGTCGGTTGCTGTTTCGACAACGATAGCGATACCATGAGGGCCATATCCTTCATAGATAATTTCTTTGTAGTCACTTGAGTCTTTTTCGGTTGCTTTTTTGATTGCACGTTCGACTGTGTCTTTAGGCATATTTGCCGCTTTTGCATTTTGCATCAACACACGAAGACGTGGGTTCATGTTGGGATCCGCACCACCGGCTTTGCAGGCCATTGTGATTTCTTTACCTATGCGAGTAAATGTTCTCGACATATTACCCCAACGTTTCATTTTACGGGCTTTACGATATTCAAATGCTCT
Organism: uncultured Porphyromonadaceae bacterium; assembly: GCA_937911575.1. Lineage (GTDB taxonomy): Bacteria > Bacteroidota > Bacteroidia > Bacteroidales > Muribaculaceae > Lepagella. The sequence continues at coordinate 1,592 of CALDPR010000006.1, forward strand.
TCCCATGAGTTAATTTTTTAGTTGTTATGATTTTAATTATATTTTTATCTTAATTGAGCGTTTAGTTGCTTTTGGAGATTAGTGATGATTTTTTGCATCACTGCATCTATTTGTTTATCCTGCAATGTCTTTTCATCATCTTGCAGAATGATATTCACAGCATAACTCTTTTTGCCCGGCTCGAGGTTTTTACCTTCATAAACGTCGAAAAGACCTACACTGCGAAGTAATTTGCGTTCGGAGTTGCGAATGACATCTTCCACTTGTGCAAATGATATTGAATTGTCGATTAGCAATGCAAGGTCGCGACGCACCGGCTGTGTCTTCGGTAGTGGCGTATATGTAGTCTTTACTTTAACAGCAAGTTTAAAAATTTGATTCCATGCTAATTCGGCAAATAAGACCTCTTGATTGATGTCGAATTTCTTAAGAAGGTCGCGACGAAGAATTCCAAGTTCTCCGAGATGCTTACCCGAACGAGTTGCTATGTCGAGTTTAGCAGCAAAAATATCGTTCGATGATTGAGTCATAACCACATTTTGATTATAGACGCCCAAACGATTCAACACATTGATAACTACCGACTTAAGATCGAACACATCAATTGGTGTCGCTTTGCTGTTCCAAGATGCAGACACCTTATCTCCAGTCATGAATAAGGCGAGTTTCAATTCTTCAGCATATGGAGCAAGAGGCGATTCGGCAGTTGATTCTTTTTGAGGATTTTTGCTATATGTGTTACCAAACTCATAGAATGAGAGTGTTGATGCTTTTCTGTTGATATTGTGTGAAATTGATTCGAGACCTCCATAAAGCAATGTCTGACGCATCACACATAGGTCATTGCTCAAAGGATTCATCAGACGAACAGCGTTTTCAATCGGATACACGCTATTATCTTCATAATACCCGATTGCCGACAATGAATTATTCATTATCTCGTTGAAACCGTTTGCTGTGAGTTGTTCGGCAATTAGATTTTGCAGTTTGTTTGATTCATCGGTATTCCCTTTTTGCGATAGATTTGCATGCATTTCGAGATCAAACTCTACGTTGTTGTAACCATAGACACGCAGTATCTCTTCAACGATGTCGCAAGGACGTTGCACATCAACACGATATGTCGGAACTTCAAGATTCCATACATTGTTATCTTCTGCTACAACTTTTATCTCTAATGAAATGAGAATGTTTCGAATTTCATCATCACTGATATCTTTTCCTATAAGGTTTCTGCAATAGTTAAGGTCTAAAGCGACTTTAAACGGTTCGATTCTTTCAGGATATATATCTTGCAATTCGCCACAAATCTCTCCACCTGCCACTTCTTGAATGAGCAGAGCGGCAAGTTTTGCTGCGTAGATAGTGATATTCGGGTCAGTGCCACGTTCATATCGAAAAGAAGCGTCAGTGTTCAATCCATGACGGCGAGCAGTCTTACGCACTCGTGTAGGGTTGAAATATGCACTTTCGACAAACACATCGGTAGTTGTTTCTGTAACTCCGGAATCCATGCCACCAAACACACCTGCTATGCACATCGGTTTTTCGGCATCACAAATCATAAGGTCGGCAGAGTCAAGTGTGCGTTCAACACCATCGAGAGTGGTGAATTTTGTGCCGGCAGGGCAAGTGCGAACCACAATTTTTTCATCTTTCACCTTTGCCAGGTCAAAGCAGTGTAGAGGCTGACCTATTCCCAAGAGAATGAAGTTTGTAATATCGACAATGTTGTTGATTGGTCGTTGACCGGTGGTAAGAAGCAAGTTTTTAAGCCATTCCGGAGATTCGGCAACTTTGACTCCACGAATTGTGATACCGGAATATCGAGGACACGCTTGATTGTCGACAACTTCAATCGTTGCTCCTTTAGAATCTTTATTTGAAGCGAATTTTTCCACACTTGGCATCATCACTTCTGTGTCAGATTTTTTGTTTTGACGAAGCCATGCTTTAAGGTCGCGAGCAACACCGATATGAGATGCTCCATCGACACGATTAGGAGTCAGTTCAACTTCAAGCATATAATCGCTTTCGATGTTGAAATATTCGGCTGCCGGTGTTCCCGGAGCCACATCATCGGTGATTACCATAATGCCATCGTGTGAAGTGCCTATTCCTATCTCATCTTCAGCACATATCATACCAAATGATTCAACACCACGAATCTTCGATTTTTTGATTTGGAATTCCTCATCGCCATTATACAATTTCGTACCAACTGTAGCCACGACGACAGTTTGTCCGGCAGCTACATTTGCAGCACCACAAACAATTTGTGTCGGTTCGCCATTTCCAAGATCAACAGTTGTGATATGCAAATGGTCTGAATTCGGGTGATCTTCGCATGTCAATACCTTGCCGATGACTATCCCTCGAAGTCCTCCACGAATCGATTCAACTTCTTCGACAGTGTCGCATTCCAACCCCAGCGATGTCAAAGCCGCTGCTAATTCCTTCGGTTGAAGGTCAAAATCTATATAGCGTTTGAGCCACTTGTATGATATATTCATAATCAATCTTTTTTGCTAAAAAATATAAACAACACCTATTTAGGCAATTTTAGTGCAAAATTAATAAAATGAGAGCAAAAAGCAAAGAAATATTTACTCATAATATTGGAGAAACAATAATTATTACTATTTTTGCAACCTAAAATAATCTAAAACAGTACTTAACATGATTCGAAAGTTTTTTTTATTGGCGATATGTATGCTATCTATGACAACAATGTATGGTCGCCAGATAAGTGAGGAGTCAGCCAAAGAATTGGCACTTGCTTTTTATAGTAATAACTCAACATCGATGAAAATCTCTCCTGCCACAGCATCTGAAATAAAGCTTGTGCATAAACAAATGTCGGGCGACATAGTTGATTTATTTATTTTCAACAGAGGAGAAAAAGATGGATTTATTATTATCTCCGGAGATGATGCCACAGTGCCGGTTCTTGGCTATTCGGCGTCAGGACGTTTCTCATCAGAAGATATGCCTCCAAGTTTGAAATCATGGTTGAATGAATATTCTCGTCAAATCGAATATTTGAGGAATAATCCGAGCCTATCTGCCCCATCATCATCAAATGGTGAAGATTTTGCTTCTATAGAGCCTCTTATTCAATCGCATTGGGAGCAAGCAAGTCCTTACAACGATCAATGTCCGGAATACAGAGGGGAGCGTTGTCTGACAGGTTGTTCGGCTACAGCAATGGCTATGGTGATGAAATATTACGAATATCCGAAACAAGGCACCGGAAGTTATACGTACACACCGACAAACAATCGTCGATTAGGCAAATTGACAGCAGATTTTGGCAACACCACATACGATTGGGATAATATGCTCGATGAATATTGGTGGGGCTACTACAACGACGAACAAGCAAATGCCGTTGCAACCTTGATGTATCATTGTGGAGTTAGCATCAATATGCAATATGACCCGGCAGCCAGTGGAGCCTATTCTCAAGACTGGATGGTTGCTTTGAAGACTTATTTCGGATATGACGATGGAGTGCATATTGTGCTACGAGATTTTTATTCCACACAATCATGGAACGAGATGATTTACAATGAATTAGCAGCCGGACGCCCGGTGCTTTATTCCGGCAGTTCGGCTTATGGTGGTCATGCTTTTGTGTGTGATGGCTATTCTGCCGATGGATATTTCCATATAAATTGGGGGTGGGCAGGTATGTCTGACGGATATTTTCTCCTTTCGGCTTTAGACCCTTATGAAATGGGTTCAGGAGGCTCTGATGGTGGTTTTAACTATCGCCAAGATGCTACGATAGGCATAAAACCAGACGATGGCATCGTCGATAACACATATCCTCGTATGTTAGTATACGGTGATTTTATGCATACGCAAACAAGAGAGAATTATGATTGGTTTGAAGGAGTCAATGACCCCATGAATGCCAATGGTATTTTCAATATGTCGGGCGAAACAACGGAAGTAGAAGTCGGTGTATTAGTAATCAATAACGACACAGAGGAGGAATATATATCTTCAATGGGTTCAGACATCTTTAAGCCAATGACAGGGTGTAATTTTATTTGCAATATGGGTTCGTTGAATCTGCCTGACGGTGATTATAAAGTCTATCCTATTTGTCGCTATATCGACAACACCGAGTGGCAAATTATTCCTTGCTTATATAATTACCAACAATATTTGAACCTTAACGTAAAAGAAGGAGTTCGCACGTATTCAAACGTAGAAGGTGTGAAACACTACGAAATCGAAGTTATCGATTATAGCCAAGCCGGAGAATTCTACGAAAATGAGGTGGTTGAATTTTCTATTATCGTAAAAAACAACGATAATATTAATGCAACAGAGAAAGTATTCTTCCGTTGGTTCTCTCAAGAGACAGAAGAAGAAGTATATTTCGGAGGTGGCAACTGGGCAAAACCTGAAGTGGGAAGCTCTGATGAAGTAAACTACTATATGTCGTATATGCCACTCGAAGCAGGCTCTTACACTATGATATTCTACGATTCTATGGACAATGTCATCAGCAATAGTTATACAATAAAAGTGCTTCGAGGAGCAAAAATCGAAATTGCAGAATGCAACTATAATGAAACAATATATGGTGAACGCAAATTCAATATGAGTGGAACATTCACTAACGTCGGCGAAAGAGATTTTATGGGAACTATCGTATTCCGAATGCTTGATGACACAGGGCTTGAAGGTGTTACCAGCAATGTCGGTAACTACACTTTAGCACCTGGGGAAAGTGCAGATTTCGAAGTCAACTACGATTCTATCGAAGGCTTGGAAGCCGGCAGAGAATATACGATTCTCTTTTCTGTCGTTTACGGTCGCGAATATAAAAACATTTGTGAGCCAATTATTATTAAAGTAAGCGATGAGATGCTGTCAGTCAACTCAATAGATTCTTACCAAAATTCACCGGTGGAATATTTCAACCTTCAAGGTGTGCGTGTTGCAAATCCTGAAAACGGTCTTTATATCCGTCGTCAAGGAAGCAAAGTAGAAAAAGT
>CALDPR010000007.1 GCA_937911575.1 uncultured Porphyromonadaceae bacterium
ACCCCCTGATTAACAGTCAGGTGCTCTAACCAACTGAGCTACTGAAGCAGATTTTTGCCTCCCTTTCGGAATTGCGTGGCAAAATTACAACATTTCTCTGATATATACAAAAAAAAGATGGTGTTTTTTTGAAGTATTTTTATTTATCGTTGATTATCAGGTGTTTGCTTGGTTGATTTTTTTGATAGATTTCTTAAAATGGGGTATTATTTTTTTATGTCTGTGAATTTTATTAATTTTGCGAATAATTTAGTATAAATAAAATAAAGAAAAGATAAAAACGTTTAAAGTTTAAAAAACTATTGTTGACATTGTGATGAAAAAAATAGTATACATATTATTCCTGGCACTTGTGTTAGGCTCATGTTCGAGTGCAAAATTAGCTTACTTCGATGATTTGAATGATGCAGAAACCGGCATTGTGGGTAATGTGGATTATAATATAAGATTAATCCCAAGTGATGAATTGTTAATTACGGTTACGTCAGAGATTCCGGAAGCAACGATGATTTATAACTTGCCGATTGCCAATCCTGCATTGAAATACGAAATAGCCAATGCAACGTCGGTTAACTCTAAGCAACAGACATATATTGTAGACAAATCAGGCGATATAATTTTTCCTGTATTAGGGAAACTGCATGTAGAAGGCATGACAACTTCGGAATTGGCAGAAATGCTTACACAAGAAATAGCAAAAGATGTGGAAGCACCATATGTCAGAGTTGAACTTGTGAACTTTAAAATAAAAGTTTTGGGGGAAGTGGACAAGCCCGGCTCTTATAAAATCGACTCCGAGCGAATTTCAATCCTTGATGCATTGGCAGAAGCAGGCGATATGACTGTGTATGGACGAAGAGACAATGTATTGTTGATAAGAGAAGAAAATGGTGTTCGTTCCTATCACCGTTTGAATCTAAATGATTCCAAAATATTGGAATCTCCATATTTTTATTTGCAGCAGAATGATGTTGTGTATGTAGAACCGGGAGATGCCAAGAAAGGACAAGCGGAATTCAATCAAAACAATACGTATAAGGTAAGTATTGTATCAACAATAATCACAGGATTGTCTGTAATTGCATCATTAATAATAGCTTTAACAAATTAAAGGAATGAATACTGAAAATAAAAGAGAAAAGATAGATTTTGGAGCAATATTAGGAAAATACAAACGATATTGGTGGTGGTTTGCTGCATCAATAGTAATCTGTTTAGGATTATCAGTGTTGTTTCTGCATATTAAGAGTCCACTTTATTTGGTAAAAACACTTGTGATGCTGAACCAAGATGAGGAGGATTCAGCCGGAGCAATCGGTGGTTTGGGAGCCTTAATGTCATCATTCTCAATAGGGGGGTCCGGAGGAGCTGTCATTGAAGATGAAATGATGAAAATGGGTTCACACACCAATATGACGGCAGTGGTGAAACAATTAAAGATGAATCGTAACTATTGGAGTAAGAAAGGTCTGTTTTCTCCCAAAGTGTGGTATTTTGAAGATACGCCAATAACGATTGATATTCCGGACGCAGTTTTGGATACAATAACAGTAATCACAAAATTTGAGATTAATGTTCCTGAAAATGGGAAAGGGATTACGATAGAAGTAGAGCAAGATGATTTAGGCACAGTAGTAGATGCCACAATAGAAAAATTTCCGTATATGGCAAAGACACCATATGGGATATTTTGTGTTGACACGACAGGCTATTTTGTGAAAGGTCAAGAGTTGAAATTTCGAGCTGTCGTAATGAATAATGATGTCGTAATTGAAGATTTGAATGAGCGAATGGCAATTTCTCAATTATCGAAAAAAGCGAATGCTATTCAGGTAGATATAGAAGAAGTGAATGTGAAAAGAGCTAAAAAATTCTTAAACACATTAGTTGCATCATATAATGAAAGAGGCATTGCCGATAAAAATGAATTAGCCCTTTCTACAGCACGCTTTATAGAAGAACGTTTGCTCAAGTTGTATACAGAACTTGAAACAACGGAGACAGAAATAGAAAACTACAAGAGTGAGAATCAGATTGTAGATGCAGTGGCAGAAGCTGAATATACGTTTGTTCGCAAAGAGCGTATAGAAACAGGTATGTTGGAATTAGAAACACAATCGGCTGTGTTACAAATGATAAAAGACTTTTTGATGTCGCCCGACAATAAATATAATTTAGTGCCATTTACGGCAGATTTTCCGGAAGAACCAATCACAGCATATAATGAGTTGTTATTGCAACGCATGAAATTGGAAACGACGGCTCATGCCAATAATGCGACGCTCAAGACCTTGACGGCACAAGTTGATGCCATGCGTCAAAATGTGATTACAACAATCGATAAGACGTTGCAAAGCACTCGAATAGCGTTGGCTGATATGCGTAGAGAAGCAGCAAATTCAGAGAAGCGTATGACAGGTATTCCACGCATGGAACGTGAGTTGACAGCATTATATCGTGATCAGATTATTAAGAACGAAATCTATGGCTACTTGCTTCAAAAACGTGAAGAAAACGAATTGAAACTTTCTCGCAATACACCAAAAGGCAAAGTGATAGATGCCGCATATGCAGAAGTGAAACCTGTAAGTCCGAAGAAGATATTAGTTTTTGCGGTAGGGGGTATAATAGGAATTCTCATTCCGATAGTATTGCTTAACTATGTTGGAGGCTCAAAACGAAAGGAAGATACGGAATCAAATAAAACCGATGCATAGATAACTATGAATTTAGTGGTTGACAAAGCAAATTTAGTATCCAAAATATTCTTCGGAGTATTTTGGATTACTGCTGTTAGCCCTTTTATCGGACAAGAGTTGGTCCCTTCTGTCTACGAGTCAATATCGTCATACATTAGTTTGTTGGCAGACGCAGTGTTGATACTGTTGGGGGTTTGGCTTATTAGGAGTAAGACAGACTGGATTATGTTGGTCTCATTTTTTGTGTTGGCCTTTATATCGACATATATCTTCAATCATCTGTCAATAGTGTATATGTTAAATGGAATCCGACTATATATAGGTTTTCTGTTTGTGATACCGATATTGCGTTATTTCTTGGAGAATCCTATTCTGCGTCAGCCATTTATTGAAAAAATGGATAAGACCTTATATCTGTTTTTGTGGATTCAAGTGCCATGTATGTCGTATCAATGTATTATGTATGGGGCATATGACCAAGTAGGAGGATCGTTGGGTTGGATGATGTCGGGGGTTATTACAACTTTGATATATCTGATATCGCTTTATTTAATGTTAAAACGGTGGGATACCCAAAAATCATATTTTAAGAATCTCTATGATAATTGGGTTTTAGTATTTTTGTTGTTCCCTTCATTTTTGAACGAAACAAAAATTTCGTTTGTGTTCTTAGCAATGTATTTTTTCTTCTTAATCCCAATGGATAAGAAGTTTGTGAAACGCCTTGTATATATTTTGCCGGTAATATTCATTGCCCTCGTAGGTGCATTATATTTATATTATACGGCAACGGGAAGTGATGATGACATTATTTCAGAAGACTATATCTCTTTTTATCTTCATGGAGATGAAGATTCCTTGAATCTTGTGGAACTTGCATTCGAAGGAGATGCCATGGATACGGTGGAGGAGCAGGGAAATGATTTTGCACGAGGTCTCAAATTGGCTGTTATCCCATGGATGTTTCAGACAAAAGACTATGCCACATTATTTGGCTTTGGCGTCAGTCAGTTCAAGGGAGGTACGATGGTTGAACGTACGGAGTTTTATAAAGAATATGAGTGGATTTTGAAAGGGACTGAATTGCAGTTGCAAGCATGGCTGTTAGATATGGGTGTGTTAGGTCTGATGTGGAGCATATTTTTTTGGGTCGTATCATTTAAATTATTCAAAAAATGCAAACGACACTATCAAATACAAGTGTATATGTTGATAGTGGTTATGCTGACAAGTATTTATAATAATTGCTTCACTATTTTGCAGTTTTGTGTGATTTTTCTTTATCTAACAATGTTGAGTTCTGACAGAAAAGATATTGAAAACAGAGTTCAAGAGAATTTGGAGAGTAAAAATATCTAAATTATGCCCGAATTAAGTGTAATTGTTCCGGTCTATAATACCGAAAAATATTTGCGAAAAGCAATTGATTCGTTGTTGAATCAAACATATAAGGATATTGAAGTACTATTGATTAATGATGGTTCAACAGACAATTCAGGAGCTATATGCGATGAATATTCATTGAAAGATAATCGAGTAAGAGTTTTTCATAAACAAAATGAGGGTCAAGGGAAAGCAAGAAATTTAGGTATCGAGAAGGCTCAAGGAGAGTATATTACATTTCTTGACAGTGATGATTTTATAGACCCAATAACTTATGAAAAGATTATTGCATCGACGAAGGAATATGATTTGGATATAAATCGTTTTCGATATGCTCAATTTATAGAAGAGGCTGTGGTTAAAATTAATAATACATATATTCAGCCGGTTGTCTATCAAGATAAAAAAGAAATACGACAAGCTGCGTTGTGCTTGTTTTCAGCTCCTGTCAATGGCATAGATAAAGATTTAAACTTTGGGGGGTCGGCTTGTTGTGCAATATATAAGCGGTCTTTACTAATTGATAATAATATAAAATTTCCGAGCAATTCAAAATATGTATGCGAAGACTTTTTGTTTAATTTTTACTGTCTTCAATATGCCAAAAGTGTCGGAACTTCAGAAACGGTTTTTTATCATTATCGTGTCAATCCAATATCAACTACACATAAACCGAATTTAAAGATAGTGTCAAAAAGTGTTGATACTTGTCGATTCTTGGAGCAGGAGATTGTTAGATATGGTTATGATGAAAGAGCAATCAGTTATGCTCAAGGCTTTTCTGTCGATATTCTTAGGTCATATCTTAAAAATGTGTTCACATCATCAATGTCTCTTTGCGAAAAATTGTCGTGGACGAGAGAACAATCACGAATCGACTATTTCAGAGATGTATATGAAAAATATAATTGGCGAGCATTGTCGTTTAAACATAAATTGAATTTTTGGGCATTTTATAGACGAAAAACACTGTTGTTGTATACACTTATTGTCGGTCAGGAACAAATAAGGAAAATGCTGAGTAATATCATGGGCGACGAATCTAAAAAGTTCGGAAAAAACTCTAAACGTAGGCACTAAATTATTATTCTTATACTAAACAAGAAAGAAACTACGTTACGAAATAAAGAGTGTGTGAAATCTCATGGCAATAAACCAACTTAAAGCGGGAGCTATTCTTAACTATGTTATATTAGCATTAAATGCTATTATTGGTTTTGTGTATATCCCATATATGCTCCGAATGTTGGGGCAAAGTGAATATGGCATTTTCTCATTAGCAGCATCGGTGATAGCATATTTGTCGATGCTTGATTTTGGATTTGGAAATGCTGTGATCAGATATACGGCTAAATATAGGGCAGAAGGTAAAATGGAAAAACAATACTCAATGTTTGGAATGTTTACCCTGTTATATTCACTCATTGGAGTCATATCGTTTATTATGGGGTTAGTCTTGTATTTCAATTTGAATGAAATATTTGGAGAAAAATTAACTCCCATAGAATTAGAAAAAACAAAAGATGTGATTCTGTTAATGGTTTTGAATTTGGCTGTTACATTCCCCTTGAGTATTTATGGTGCAATAATAACAGCATATGAAAATTTTATTTTTCTGAGGGTTGTAAATATTCTACAAACGATATTAAGTACGTTGATTATTGTTGTCTTATTATCTTATGGCTATAAAGCATTGGGATTGGTTGTTGTTAAAACAATATTTAATATTGCAGTGCTATTGCTCAATGTGTTCTATTGTAGATATAGGATAAAGATAAAAGTGAAGTTTGGAGATATAGATAAAAAATTACTGAAAGAAATTCTGGTATATTCATTCTGGATATTTTTGATAATGATTATGGATAAGGTGTATTGGAGCACCGGACAATTTATTCTCGGAGCAGTGTCCGGGACAATAGCAATATCTATATATGCCGTAGCCATTCAGTTACAACAGATCTATATGATGTTTTCCGGAGCTATTTCCGGAGTGTTTTTCCCAAAAGTTACGGCAATGGTAGCAAGAGGAGATGACAAAAAAGAAGTATCGGAATTATTTATCCGAACAGGGCGATTGCAATATGTCATCATGTCGTTAGTTTTAGTGGGATTTTTTATCTTTGGGAAATCATTCATCAGATATTGGGCTGGAGATGACTATATAGATGCGTATTACGTTACATTGTTGTTTTTTATTGCATTAACCATACCAATGATTCAAGGCTTGGGATTGTCAATATTGCAGGCTCGTAATCAGATGAAATTCAGGGCGTTAATGTTTGTGTGTATAGCCATAGTAGCACTGTTCTTTCAGATACCTTTAGCGAAAGAGTATGGAGCTATTGGTTGTGCTATTGCTGTGTCAGTTGCGTTGCTGATTGGGCAAGGACTAATTATAAATATTTATTACCATAAGCGACAGAATATCGATATAAAGAAATTTTGGAAAGAGATTACGAAGATGAGCTTAATCCCTCTTCTAATGAGTGTGGGAGGGTATCTGTTTGTGAAGCAGTATCCGATAAATTCTGTGTCTGATTTAATTCTATATATCATAAGCTTTGTAATTGTCTACATACCATTATTTTGGAAATTTTCAATGAATGATTATGAAAGAGGTTTGTTGGTAAAGCCGATTAATATCATTGTGGATAAAATTAAAAATCATAGATAAAGATGAAAGGACTGTTAATTAATCTATATAACAAGATAAATTTATATTTTTTGCGATTCGTCAACACAGCATTTTATCTGTTTGAGGATAAAAATAAAGTGCTTGTATTGCTTGCTTACATAAAACAGATAGGTCCATATTTTAAGCATTATAATCTTGGCGATGATTTAAACTATTATATGTTTTCGGAATTAAGTGGATTGAGGGTTTATAATCATAGGCATCTATTATGTAGGAAAGTGGAAAATGTGATGTGTATAGGATCGATAATCGATGGTCATACGACAGAAAGTTCAATTGTGTGGGGAGCCGGTGCAATGTATGGAGGTAATCAAAAACTAAAGTATTTGCCTAAAAAAGTATTGGCAGTCAGAGGACCATTGACCAGGGATTATTTGTTGTCGAAAGGAGTTGATTGTCCGGAAGTGTATGGGGATCCGGCATTGCTGTTGCCACATATATATCAGCCCAAAATCAAGAAGAAATATAAGATAGGTATTATTCCCCATTATATAGATTTTGAGAATGATTGGATAAAAGCATTTGTGCATAATAATGAGAGTGTCAGGGTGATTAGTCTGACAAATTATAAAGATTGGCATGATGTCATCGATGAAATAAATGAATGTGAGACTATTATTTCAAGTTCGTTGCATGGGTTAATAATTTCAGATGCATACTCAATACCAAATGTGTGGGTGCGATTCTCAAATAAAATAGCAGGAGGAGAATTTAAATATAAAGATTATTTTGCCTCAGTGGGTCGTGAAACAGAAAAGCCTATTGAAATAAGCGAAAAAATAACCTATTCTGAAATCAGAGAAGAATTGAAAAAATGGAGAGCAATTACATATAATCCGGAAAAGTTGATTGCATCATGTCCTTTTGAGTTGGATAAAAGTAAGTTGAAAATAATAAAGACAAATTAGTTCCGTTAAAGAAGAAACGATACGAAAAAAATGAAGATTTTACTTGTCAATAAATTCTACTATCCGCGAGGTGGTGATTGTATAGTTGCGATGAATACTCGGCATTTGTTGGAGTCAGAAGGACATGAAGTACGTGTCTTTGCAATGTCATATCCGGAAAATATCAATACAGACTTTAATGACTCATTTGCACCGGAAGTGAATTTTTCCGGAGGTTTTGGAGCGAAATTAGCTGCAATGAAACGAATTTTTGGCAAAGGAGATATCGTAAAATCGTTTAAAAAAGTCCTTTCAGAATTTCGTCCTGAAGTGGTCCATCTTCACAATATTCACTCATATCTTTCTCCTGTTGTGGGAGAATTGGCTCATAAGTTCGGTGCAAAGGTTGTGTGGACACTGCATGACTATAAATTGATTTGTCCGTCGTATAGTTGCCGATTGCCAAATGGAAAGAACTGTGAAGAATGTATATCAGGCAATTTGGCAGTGATTAAGAATAAATGTATGAAAGGGAGTGCTTTGCAGAGTTTTATAGCTGATGTAGAGGCTCGCTATTGGAATAAGGATAGATTGGCATATTTCACAGATGTGTTTGTCGCTCCGAGTTCTTTCATGTCAATGAAGATGCGTCAAGGAGGTTTTCCGAAAGAAAAGATTGCTGTTATATGTAATTTTATCGACCCTTTGAAATACGGCAAAATAAAATCAGTTGCAGTGCAAGCAGAAAGAGAGAAAAGTTTCTGCTATATTGGAAGATTATCGGTTGAAAAAGGAGTTGAGACATTAATTGAGGCAGCAGTTAGAGCAAATGTCAGATTAAATTTAGCAGGTGATGGTCCGTTGCGAGAAGATTTAGTGAAAAAATATAAAAAAAATAAAAACATAAAATTCTTAGGTCATCTTTCTGCCAACGACACAGCAAACCTGCTCATGAGATCTCAAGCCTCAATCTTGCCTTCAGAATGGTATGAGAACAATCCACTCGGAGTCATTGAATCGTTATGTGCCGGAACCCCTGTGATTGGAGCAAATATAGGAGGCATTCCTGAACTTATAGATAAAGAGTGTGGTGTGGTTTTTGAATCAGGAAACATTGAAGAGCTATCAAATGTCTTGACAAATTTCGATTCACAACTATACGATAATCAAATAATATCAGAAAAATCATTGAATAGATTTTCTGCTGAGACACATTATAAAAAACTAATAGAAATATATACGTCATAAAAATTATTTTCTCTATATCAGACAATAATAATCAATTTCTCTTCGTTAACATTTAAAAGAAAGATAAAAACTTTCCGGAAGAATCCTTAATTATCAGGTTTAGAGTGTTCTTTAATAAGAAAAATTGCGTAACTTTGTGCCTGATTTTAATAATTAGTCGTTAGAGTCGACAAAAAATTATTAAAAACGACAAAAAGTCAGTAGAGAATGAAAAATATTGTACAAGGAAGTCTGATTACAACATTCCGATGTAACGCAAAATGTAATATGTGTAACATCTGGAAACATCAAACACATCCAACTGAAGAGATAGACCCTTCATATTATGAAAAATTACCAAGTGGTTTACGTATCAACATCACAGGAGGAGAAGCAACTATTCGCAAAGATATAGACAAAATTTTCGAAATATTATATCCTAAGTCGGCATTGCTTGAATTAAGCACCAACGGCTATCATACAGAAAAGATTGTAGAGCTTGCAAATAAATATCCGAAGATCCTTATACGTGTAAGTGTAGAGGGTTTGCCAAAAATCAACGATTCAAAGCGAGGAATGATTGATGGTTTTGATCATGCCCTTCGCACAATGCTGGAACTCAAAAAGACAAAGTGTAAAAATATTGGTTTCTCAGTAGTTATCTCTCCGGATAATTACAAAGACCTATTGTCGCTTTATGAATTATGTGTTGCTCTTGATGTTGAGTTAGGTAATTCAGCCGTTCATAACTCATGGTATTTTCATAAAGACGACAACCAGATAGAGAGTGAAGAGGCATTGCGTCAGCATGAACTATTTGTAAAAGCATTGCTGACATCAAAACGTCGTCGTCTGAAGGATCGTTTGAAAGATTATGGACGAGCATATTTCAATCGCTCAATTCATCGCCGTTTGAGAGGAGATGAGGCAGGTTATCGACCGGCATGTGGAGCATTGACCGACTTTTTCTTTATCGATCCATGGGGAAATGTGTCGCCATGCAATGGTTCGGGAGAAAAATGGGTTATTGGAAACATCAAGGAGGATTCATTCGAGAATATAATGGCCTCTGCTGCAGCCGAAGATGCATTGAAAAAGGTGAAAGCTTGCGATAGGAATTGTGCATTTATTGTTACCGAACGCCACGATATGAAGCGTCGTCCGTGGATTCCTATCAAATGGATTCTCAAAAATAAATGGAGAATATATAAAGGAAAAGATATTTGTTGGGATTAATATGCTGACAGTAGCAGTTATCGGCACACGTGGATTTCCCGGTATTCAGGGAGGAGTGGAGGTGCATAGCGAGAATTTATATTCGCGTATGGACAATGTTGAATTAAACGTGTATCGCCGAAAACCTTATATCTCCGATCTCTCTAAAAAAGAATACAAAAATATTAAATACATAGATTTGCCTTCAACTAAAGTCAAAGGGTTGGAGGCTCTTTTGCATACATTTATTTCAGTTATACATATATTGTTTCATCGGCCGGATATTGTGCATATACATAATATTGGGCCCGGATTGTTTACACCAATATTGAAATTGTTTGGGCTCAAAGTGGTGCTTACATATCATAGTCCTAATTACGAACACAAAAAATGGGGGTGGTTTGCACGTAATCTACTTCGTTTAGGAGAATACTTATCACTCAATTATGCCGATAAAATCATATTTGTGAACAAAAATCAAATGCAGAAATTTTCTGCACGACGACAAGTAAAATCTGTATGTATTGTTAATGGTATAACACGACAAACTTGCTCGGATTCTATCGATTATATTGATTCATTAGGTATTATAAAAGGAGAATATCTGTTGTCTGTCGGAAGATTGACACCCGAAAAAGGCTTTGAGTATTTGGTTGAAGCTGCAAATAGGCTCGATGAAGTCAAACAAGTGGTAATTGCCGGAGCTGCCGACCATGGAGATGCGTATAAACGAAAATTAGAACAACTTGACATAAATAAAAAAGTCGTATTTGCCGGCTTCGTGTTTGGCGAAAATCTACGTCAATTATATAGTCATGCCCGTATGTATGTGCTATCATCAGTAAATGAAGGTTTCCCATTAGTGTTACTGGAAGCCATGAACTATCAATTACCTATTGTGGCAAGTAATATTCCGGCAACCGACATAAGACAACTTTCGACTGACAATTATTTTGAAGTTGGAAATTCAACCTCACTTGTTGAAAAATTACGATTGAAATGGGCAGAAGCACCACAAAAGATTAATTATGATCTTACAGACTATGATTGGGACAACATCGCAAACAAAACGGAAGAGATATATCGCTCAATCATAACAAAATGATAATAGCTTCATTCAAGAGTAAAATAAATGGTTGTGGCGATAAGTTAGAGTGCAAATGTATAAAATAAAAAGAGTGGGTTGAAAACTCACTCTTTTTATTGTTGTCTTACCAGGATTCGAACCTAGACAGACAGAACCAAAAACTGTAGTGCTACCATTACACCATAAGACAATCTTATGCTCCAGAACTAATATCTCGTCCTAAAAGCGATGCAAAGTTACTATCTTTTTTTTAATTGGCAAAATTTTTCGCAAAAAAAATGCATTAATTAGGATTTTTTTCTCGATTTTGAGTTTTTATATATAATTTCGCATTGTTTTAGGTAGATGTGAGATAATTTGGCACAAAATGTGCTGACTAAATACCAAACAAAGAATATAAACGTTAATATAATAATTAAAAGTATACTTTATGGATAAATTAAGTTATGCGTGGGGTTTGGCAATGGGCCAACAACTTCATGGAATGGGTGTAAAAGAATTGAATGTGGCAGACTATACAGATGCTGTAAAAGATGTGTTTGAAGGCAATGATCCAAAAATGCCATTGGAAGAGGCACAAAAGATTATTACAGAATTTCTGCAAGATCTTCAAGAAAAAGCCGATGCTGCAGCAAAAGCGATTGGAGCAAAATTCTTGGAAGAAAACAAAAAGAATAGTGGTGTGAAAGAAACAGCCACAGGTCTGCAATATGTGGTTGAAAAAGAAGGCGAAGGAATTCAACCTTCGGCAACAGACGAAGTAACGGTTCATTATACCGGTAAATTGCTTAATGGTCAAGTATTTGATAGTTCTGTAAGCAGAGGAGAGCCGGCAACATTCCCTCTCAATCGAGTTATTCCGGGCTGGACAGAAGGTGTTCAATTGATGAAAGAGGGTGCGAAATATACATTCTTTATTCCGTCGGATTTGGCGTATGGAGCACAAGGAGTGCCTAATGCTATTCCTCCACATTCAACATTAATATTTGAAGTGGAACTAATTAAGGTAATAAAAAAATAAGACAATAATATGAAAAAGATCTTTTTAATGGCATTGACAGTTGTCGCTATGGCTGCTTGCCAAAATAAATCGAGTGAAACATCTGAATCGGTAGCAACTGTAGTTGAAGATCCAGTACCAACAGTTAAAGAAGTTGTTATAAACATAGATACAGTTGGATATACGACAACAGAAAGTGGACTTAAGTATAAGGCTATAAAAGAGGGTACAGGAATCAGCCCAATCGCAACAGATAAAGTAACAGTTCATTATACCGGTAAATTATTAGATGGGACAAAATTTGATAGTTCATTGGATCGAGGCGAGCCAACTTCTTTTCCTCTAAATGGCGTAATTAAAGGTTGGACTGAAGGACTTCAGTTGATGAAAGAAGGTGCAAAATATCAGTTTATTATTCCTTCTGATTTGGCATATGGAGAGAGAGGTGCCGGTGAACAAATAGGACCAAACGCAACTTTATATTTTGAAGTTGAATTAATAAAGGTTGATAAATAAGTTTGATAATGAAAAAAATTGGTGTTTTTTTGTCGATATTTTCTATTGCTGTTATGGTAGCATGTAGCGATGGACCACGCGAGAAAGTTGAGCCGATAGGTGATACGGTTGAGGTTTTTGTGGTTCCGGAAGCTCAAGTTAAGCGTAGCATTGAAGTAGTAGAATTTGTGGATACTGGAAATTTGAACGACACCTTAAATGAACCAAAATAAAAACTTTAAGATGAAAAAACAATTTATATTGGCTGCAACAGCAGTTGGTTTAATGTTGAGTAGTTGTGTTAACACACCAAAACCAAAAACACTTGAAGAGTTAGCAAGTGCAGATCTTAATGATACAATCGGTTATTATTGGGGTCAGCAGTTATCGAATCGTTATTGGCATATGGCTAAACAAGATTCCTTGTTGAAAAATGAGTCAGGCAAGAAATCATATTTGGAAGGCTTTCAGGCAGTTATGGAGCTTGTTAAGAGTGATGACAATGCATATAACATGGGTATGTATTCAGCCATTGAAGCCATGCTTGGAATGATGCAAGCGAATAAAGATTATCTAATGAATATAGATAAAGACAATATGTTGTCAGGTCTTGCATATGGTATGCAAACAGATTCGATTGTCGATTATGTAGTAGTACAAAACGAGATGGAAAAAATCTTTATGCGTTTGCAAAAGGAGAAAACCCTTCGTGACAAAGAAAAGGCAGATTCTCTAATTTCAAAGAAAATGAAATCGGAAGGCTACGATAGAGATTTAAAGGGTAATGTTTATAAGGAAACAACTAAAGGAGATGGAGCAAAAATAGAGTCAAATGATCAGTTACTTGTTGAAATCTCGTTTAGTACGTTAGACGGAGTTCCATTATTCCCATCAACAGGTGCAACAAAATTCATAGTTGATCAAAACCAATTTCCTCCAATAGTTAATGAATCGATTAAAGAGATGAATGTTGGTTCGACACGTCAGTTTATGGTTGCTGCAACAGATTTGTTTGGAGGGAATATCCCACGTCATTTAAACATTAATTCTACAGATGCAGTGTTGTATGTTGTCAAAGTAGTGGGTTATTGTGATGATAAAGGAGAACCGTCAGATGTTGCAATCAAAGCTACACCAGTGGGGACAAAACAATTGCCACTTCAACCGGTAACAACTCGTAAATGATTCCGATAGATAAAGATGCTGTCTAACCAATAGGTTAGACAGTTTTTTTATTGTAGAAGTTGATTATGTATATGGCAAAATGAAATAAATATAGGTCAAGAGATTGCAAGTGTCAATAATTGTTATTAAATTTGCAACGATAATAAAGAAAACTTACAATTATGGAAAAGATAGATAATCTTGACAGAAAAATTCTGAACATTGTGATGAAAAATGCTCGTATTCCATCTAAAGATGTGGCATTGGAATGTGGAGTGTCGAGAGCTGCTATTCATCAACGTATTCAGCGACTTATCGAGATGAAGGTGATCACAGGATCAGGATATACGGTAAATCCAAAAGTGTTGGGATATAATACTTGTACGTATGTCGGTGTTCGTCTTGAGAAAGGATCGATGTATCGTGATGTAGTGAAAGAATTAGAAAGCATAAAGGAGGTTGTAGAATGTCATTTTACGACTGGCCCATATTCAATGCTTGTAAAAGTGTACGCACAAGATAATCAGCATCTTATGGAATTATTGAATGATAGGATTCAACATATCCAAGGTGTTACAGAAACAGAAACTTTAATATCGTTAGAGCAAAGCATGAATCGTCAGATTGATGTTTTAATAAAAGAGAAATGAAAAAGAAATCGATTTTCATAATATTGGCTGTGATGCTTATGGCTGTCATAGCCTTTTTGTTTTTCTATCCAGATGCACAAGAGGGGAATGTGCTTCAACAGCATGATATTCAGCAAGGTTTGGCAAATGGACAAGAAGGGAAAGCATATACAGAAGCAACAGGAGAGACGACACGTTGGACAAATTCTCTATTTGGAGGAATGCCGAATTTTCAGATTTCGCCATCTTATCTGTCGTCAGACCTATTATCGTGGATAACGCCTATATATTCATTAGGTTTGCCATCACCATCGAATCTGTTGTTTATGCTCATGCTGGGCTTTTTTATAATGTGTCTATGTTTCAACATGAGATGGTATGTCGCATTGTTAGGAGCAATAGCATGGGGATTTTCGACTTATTTCATAATTATTATAGGGGCAGGTCATATTTGGAAATTTGTAACATTGGCATATATTCCACCCACGATTGGAGGAGTAGTGCTTTGTTATCGTAAAAAGTATATAGCCGGAACTGCATTGGCATCGCTTTTTGGAACTTTGCAATTACAGTCGAATCACCCTCAAATGTCGTATTATTTCTTATTTGTGATTTTTGCCATTATAGTTGCATATCTCCTTGAAGCAATAAAGGGGCATAGAATGAAACAATGGGGGATAGCGACAGCATGTGTAGCATTGGCCGGATTGTTAGGTGTGCTGGCTAATTCGTCAAGTTTATATAACACGTTTGAATACTCCAAAGAGACAATTCGTGGCAAATCGACGGAGATTGTAGATATGACAAAAAGTGTTATAACTGTTGAAGAACAGAAAGGTCTGGATTTCGGTTATATTACGGCTTGGAGTTATGGATTAGATGAAACAT
The DNA here is from genome assembly GCA_937911575.1 of uncultured Porphyromonadaceae bacterium. Classification (GTDB taxonomy): domain Bacteria; phylum Bacteroidota; class Bacteroidia; order Bacteroidales; family Muribaculaceae; genus Lepagella. Next base: position 15,370 of record CALDPR010000007.1, read on the forward strand.
TCACATTGTTGATACCTAATGTAAAAGGTGGAGCATCAATTAAACCAATCGAAGGTAAAAACTATGCTAAGACGATTGCTGAGACCGATAAAATTCAAGAACTATATAACGAAGGTCGCTTGTCTATGCCCGAATATCAATGGATTGCTGAAAGTGGGTTGACACAATATTTTGGTGATCAGCCTATGACTAATGGTCCGGTTTATGTTGGTGCATTTATATTAATGCTTGCTATATTGGCGATTTTTGTTGTTAAAGGACCAATAAAATGGGCATTGTTTGCAGTAACTGTGTTATCGATACTATTAGCTTGGGGACATAATTTTGCATGGTTTTCACATCTGTTTGTAGATTATTTCCCGGGATATAATAAATTTCGTACGGTATCCAGTATCCTTGTAATAGCAGAGTTTACGATACCTCTGTTAGCAATAATGTGTATACACTATATTCTGACTACGCCTGATTTCTATAAACAACATAAGCGTGCTTTTTGGGGAGTGATGGGTGTAGGAATGCTTCTTTGTTTTATAGGGTGGTTGGCTCCTTCGATTTTTGGCAATCCGTTTAGTGCGTCAGAATTAGAGGCATTAACAAGCATGGGAGCTTTCACAACACCTGAAATGAATGGCGTTATTCAAGCAATTCGTGAGGCTCGACTATCATTGGTATCGGCTGATTCAGTTCGCTCATTGTTTGTGATATTGATAGGAGCAAATCTGTTGCTGCTTTATTTCAAACATATAATAAAGAATCATGTTGTCTTAGTGAGTTTAGTTACTTTGTTAGTCGTTAGTGACTTATATGCAGTAGATAAACGATATGTCAATACTGAAAACTTTGTGGAGGCAGCATCAGATGAAGCAGTGTTTAAACCCACGAATGTAGATTTAGAAATATTAAAAGATACGGCAATGAATTATCGTGTGATGGATTACACAGGATTCTCATCAGCACGATCATCGTATTTCCATAAGACAATCGGAGGGTATCATGCCGCTAAACTGACACGTTATAATGATTTGATTGAACATCAAATTAATAAAGGTAATCTTTCGGTGCTGAATATGTTGAATGCGAAATATTTTATTTATCAAGATGATTCAGGGCAATTGATATATTCGCTGAATCCTGATGCTCTTGGAAATGCTTGGTTTGTTGATAAAATAGAATACGTAGCTACTCCTAATGAAGAGATGGACGCATTGACAAATTTGTTGCCGGATAGTGTAGCTGTTTCGGATAAAAAGTTTGAAACAATATTAGGCACAGTGTCATCAAAACAAGACGGCGATACAATATATGCTACATCATATGCTCCAAATCGACTGACATATCATGCATCCACAAAAGGAGGAGCGGTAGCAGTGTTCAGTGAAGTGTATTTCCCATGGGGCTGGATTGCAACTATTGATGGAGTTGAAGTTCCTATAGGAAGAGTGAACTATGTGTTGAGAGCATTGAAAGTACCTTCCGGAAGTCATACAATAGAATTTAAGTTTGATCCACAATCGCTTCATGTTACGGATACAATGTCGATAGCATCGATAATAGTGATCTATCTATTGTGTATCGGTGCATTGTTTCCGGTTGTCAAAATGATAATATCTAAAAGGAAAAAGCAATCAGAAAAGGTCTGAGACAATGTCGTTAAGACAATGGGTTAAAAGATATTGGCGAAGTAAGGGGTTTGGCATACATTCCCCTTTTGCCTATATGTTCGTTACTGAAATCGTACATTGTCCCTATTTATATTATGCATATGATGATATAGCAGATGGTTATAGAGATAGATTTGATAAAAATCTATTTAATGACTCAAAATTATTACATCGCATAGTAGCACGATTCGACATCACGAAAGCAGTGGTGCCATCAGATGCTGAATCAATGTTGCTAAATGCTATTAAGCGAGCAAATAGCAGAACCAAAATAGTTGATAAAGTTGAATACAAGAGTAATCAAGTCATCTATTTATCAAGTGATAAGACAAATTTAAAATGCGATATTGATAGGTTAATGGAGCAAGATATGATATTTGTTCTATTCAGGGGTATAGATAAAGACGCTGTTTTTAGGCAGATGTATGAGCAAATGTCTCGATGTTTAAAAAATGGAGTAGTGCTTGAAGACTTAAATAAAGCTATTATTGTAGTCAATAAGAAGATGCCAAAGATGCATTATGATGTAAGGTTATGATTTTGAGTGGAAAAAACAGAGGGAATAGGACATTTGAAGGAGAGGAGAAGGTGCTACAAGATTTTTTGAGTTATCTTTTACTTGAGCGAGGATTATCAGAGCATACTCTTACAGGCTATAAGCGTGATGTCAAACATCTGTTCAATTTCCTGGAGACAATCCCAAAAGAGGTGGTTGATGTCGTTATTGATGATTTACATGAATTTATGTTCTCACTTCACGAGATAGGTATTCAGCCACGATCGCAAGCGAGAATATTATCCGGGATTAAATCATTTTTTAATTTTTTAGAATTAGAAGGCTATATTTTAGCAACTCCGGCAGAGTTGGTTGAATCTCCTCGAATAGGTGAGCATCTTCCTGATGTGTTGAGTGTGGAAGAGATTGATGCAATGATAGCGGCTATAGACTATGAGAAAGCCGAAGCACAGCGAAATAAAGCAATCATGGAAGTGCTCTATGGTTGTGGGTTGCGAGTTTCAGAACTAATAAACCTAAATATCTCACGAATAAACTTTGAAGACCAATATATTATAGTAAGAGGAAAAGGGAAAAAGCAGCGATTGATACCAATATCCGAAGTGGCGATAAATGAGATTCAAGTATACCTTGAATCTCGCAGCCGAATCGCAATAAAAAAAGGAGCCGAAGATATATTATTTCTCAATCGGAGAGGAAATAAGCTTTCGAGAGTGATGATATTCTATATAGTAAAAGAGTTGGCATTAGCAGCCGGATTAAATAAAAATGTAAGTCCCCACACCCTGCGTCACTCCTTTGCCACACATCTGCTTGAGGGTGGAGCCAACCTGCGTGCCATACAAGAGATGCTTGGACACGAATCGATAGCTACTACCGAAATCTATATGCACATGGATAAGACACGACTACGCGAAGAACTTCTAAATTATCACCCCCACTATGTTAAGAATAGACAAGATATATGATTTTTTTCTGGGTGAGCAAAAGTGAATGTAAAATGTAAGATGACAAAAACTAATTGATTGTTAAAGTCTTGCAATCTTTGAATTAATTTGGTTGCTTGAAACATAAAAATTGGGGATTGTGGGAATGTTTGAAATGTAGTATCTTTGCATTTAATGAAAGAGGAATATAAGCATAAATATGAGTTTCCTCGATTAGGGGATAGAAATGTGGTTATAATTTTTATAATCGTTTTGTCGATGTTGGTGTCTGCATCAATATGGGTATGGCATGAATATCGGACTACACCCCCATATATAGATAGCGAGAAGTACCCCATAAAAGGGATAGATGTCTCTCGGCATAATGGTATGATGAATTTTGATGCTGCCGTAGCCGATGGCGTAGAATTTGTGTTCATAAAAGCATCGGAGGGTAAGAGCTTGCAAGATGAGAATTTCCGAATCAATTATGAAAAGGCAGGTAGAGCCGGTATGAAAATTGGTGCATATCATTTTTTTCGCTTTGACGTAGATGGTGTCGAGCAAGCACATAATCTGCTTGGTGCAATAAAGAATTGCGAATTGGATTTGGGCGTGGCGATAGATGTCGAGAAGTCGGGAAATCCTGATGGGATAAGTGATGATATAGTGCAACGGGAATTACGTCAGATGGTTGATTATCTCACGCTACGGGGAGTTGATATAACCTTATATACAAATAAAGATGGGTATTATCAATATTGTCAAAGCAGTGATTTTGCTATTTGTCGGCTTTGGATATGTTCGTTTTCACAGAATCCGATAAATGCTGAATGGACATTTTGGCAGTATAATCATAAGGGAAAGGTTAAAGGCATACGAGGAGATGTAGATTTGAATGTGTTTAATGGCAGTCGGGAAGATTGGGAAAAATATTGTGAGTCTATAAAGATTCATTAAATTGAGGAGGGTTTGCAGAATCACATTGCAATAAAAGCCGATAGGTCAACGTTATATAATAATAAAGATTAGATTGACTATATGAAAATATCGGTTTACAAAAATAGTGTATATATTGTTGTTTTTCTGGTTGTTGCATTGTGCAATGTAAAGGCGATGTTTGCATTCAGCCCTGAACGATATGCCGAAAATTCTGTATTGGCAGAAGGCAAGTGGGTGAAAATTGAAATCTCAGAGACGGGAATGCAATTTATAAGTAATGCTGATTTGCAAAAATGGGGTTTCACAGAACCATCAAAAGTTAATGTGTATGGATATGGAGGGCGTATGATTAGTGAGGTGCTCAATGAGATGCACCCTGATGATTTGCCTATGCAACCGGTGTGCCGAACAGAAAAGGGAATTGTATTTTATGGAGTAAACACAATATCATGGAAGAATTCAGGGCATAGTGCTGTGCCGTATGTTCAACAGCAAAATATTTATAGTGTAGGTAGTTATTATTTTTTGAGCGATAGAGAAGTATCGCCAAAAGAGATAGAACAACAAACTACTCCACTTGTGGTTGAAGGAACTCGTATAGCTACTTTTGTGGAACGATTGATGCACGAGAAAGAGCAATATGCAATTAGCAATACGGGCTCTATGCTTGCCGGAGAAGATTTTCGTACAAATACCTCACAGACCTTTTCTTTTAATTTGCCCGGTCAGGTAAATGATAGTGTCAATATATTGGTTGATTTTGTGGCAAAGACAACGAACGGGCAAAGTTCGTTGACTTTCAAAGCTAATTCGCAAACTGTAAATGCGACAAGTAGCGATAAAATAGCATCAATTCCAAACTCTGATACTCATTTTAAGCAAACAAGCACTTATAAGCGATTGGTTGGAATCAACGATAGGTTGGATTTGCAGATAAATTATAGTTCGTCAGGAGTGTTGTATATGGCACGGTTGAACTATATAACAGTGAACTACAAAAAGGCATTGCGACTGATTGATGGGAAATTATTATTTCATTATAATGTGTTGAACAATCATGAAGACAGATATTTTGAAATAGAAGGTTGTGGGGCAACGACAGAAATATGGGACGTAACAATTCCGGAAAGACCACAAAGAGTGAATTTTGAATTTGAAGGGGATAAGTGTAGATTCTCACCGGAAGGGTTTGGAGAGAAGGAATACGTGGCATTTAATCCACATCAAATCAGCAAGACACCTAAATATATAGGCAGTATATCAAATCAGAATCTACATGCCATGCCAACCCCGGATATGGTTATTATAACATTGCCGGAGTATTATAGTCAAGCACGTCGAGTGGCACAATTGCATGAAGAAGTTGATGAGATGGTTGTATATGTCATTAACCAGCAAGAAATATTTAATGAGTTCTCTTCTGGAGTTCCGGATTTTAGTGCATTCCGCAAGGCATTGAAGATGTGGTATGATAGGTCGACTGAAGAGCGTAAATTGGGATATTGTATTCTGTTTGGACGTCCGTCGTATGATAATCGAATGATAACAGAGATTGTGCGATCTTCCGGATATAATCGTATGCTAGTGTGGCAATCTAAAGATAGCGACCATGAAAATTCATCATATTGCACAGACGATTTGATAGGAATGCTTGAAGATGCAGATGAAGGATTGTTTTCAATGAAAGATGAGAGGCTGTCGATAGCAGTAGGTCGAATGCCGGTAAAAAGTGTGTCAGAAGCCGAAATAGTGGTTGATAAACTGATAAAATATGTTAAAGAGCCCAACTATGGAGTGTGGAGAAATAGGGTAATGTTGATAGCCGACGATGGGAATGAAGGCGTTCACTTAGATCAAGCAGAGTCAGTCTATCAATTAATGAATAAAAATGGGAATGGAGGTAATTTCATGTATGAGAAGTTATATATCGACTCATATCCATTAGTAACGACAAGTACAGGAAGAGAATATCCTGCGGCAAAAGAGCGAATGATGCAGATGTTTGAAGATGGAGTAATGTATGTCGATTATATAGGTCATGCCAACCCGACATCATGGACCCATGAACGATTATTGACATATTCCGATATATTAGAAATGAATTATAAAAATCTGCCATTTTTGGCAACATATACTTGTGAATTTACACGTTGGGACGATGATGATATCTCTGGGGCAGAGATAATGTGGCTTAACCCCAATGGTGGAGCAATAGGATTTATAAGTGCGATAAGAAAAGTATATATTGGGAATAATGGAGAATTAAATTATGCAATATCCGAAGAATTGTTCCGTCGAGATGAAGGAGGGTTGCCGAAACGGATAGGAGATGCATATAAAGATGGTAAAAACAAGATAAATGATACGAATAAATTGAGATTTATGTTTATGGGTGATCCTGCGATGCGATTGCAAAGTCCGGTGTATACGGCTACGATTGATTCTTTAGCAGGTATAGATATGACTCTCTGCGACGAAATGCCTGTGGTCCCTGCAAGAGGAAAAGTACAAGTGAAAGGGCGAATCGTGGACTCAGATGGAGCATTTGTCTCGGATTTTAATGGGACGATAATCCCGACTCTTTATGATTCTGAACGACCAATAGAGACAGCAGGAAATTCAGAGGACGGAAAAGGAGCAGTAAGGATATATAATGATAGGAAAAATAAGTTGTTTACAAGTAGAGTTCCGGTAGTAAATGGCGAGTGGGAAGCAACAATATTGATGCCATCTGAAATAAATAATAATTATAGTCCGGCGTTATTGAACTTATATGCATGGAGTGAAGATGGAAGAGAGGCGAATGGATCTACAACAGATTTTTATGTGTATGGTTGGGACGAGAATGCTGTCGATGATAATGAGGGCCCGATAATCAATATCCTTGCTTTAAATAATGAAAACTTCGAAGATGGAGGTGTGGTTAATGATTCGCCGGTATTGTTGGCACATGTTCAAGATGTTTCGGGAATAAATATGTCGACGAGTGGTATCGGGCATCAAATGTCGGTTATTGTAGATGGCGAAAAATTATACGATGATTTGATTAATTATTATCAGCCTGATTTAGAGGATTACACAGCAGGAAATGTGATTTATCAATTAAAAGATCTGTCGGAAGGTGAACATACATTATCGTTTAAAGTATGGGATAATGCGAACAATTCATCGACTAAAACACTCGCATTCAGAGTTTCAAAAACACTCGAACCTAAGATATATGATATATATACAAATGCCAACCCGGCATCTACAACAGCGACGTTTTTTGTAAGTCATGATCGTCCGTCGGTCCCAATGATGGTAACACTTGATATATTTGATATGGGAGGGAAAAAAGTGTGGACAACAACAGTGAATGCAATATCTGATTTTATGACTCCTGTTCAGATACAGTGGGATTTAACCGATATGTCGGGCAACAGGGTACAGCGTGGCATATACCTTTATAGAGCGACTATTAGCTCGGAAGAGGTGGAAGATGTTACGATGACTAAAAAAATTGCAGTTACAGCACAGTAAATTTGACTATTAGCGAATATTTCAGTACCTTTGCAGATAGAATTCTACAATAAGTGTGTAGGTATAGTTGCATTTTGAGTATGGAAATATGTGATAATAATATAATCCTTCCGGAGCCGACAATTCGTAGGCTGCCATGGTATTTAGCATATTTAGATATATTGAAGTCGACAGGTACGGATACAGTGTCGTCAACTCAGATTTCAAAAGCCCTGAATGTAGATGCTTCGCAAATTGCAAAAGACTTGTCGTTTCTGAATATAAAAGGAAAAACAAGAATAGGCTACGATGTCAACACTCTAATAGAAGCCTTAACAGAGTTTTTGGGCTTTAGGAAAATTCACAATGCGTTTATTGTAGGAGTCGGCAGTTTGGGTGCTGCATTAATACATGATACAGGATTGTCAAACTATGGGTTAAATATAGTAGCCGGATTTGATGTTAATCCCCAACTGGTTGGGACAAAAATCTGTGATGTGCCGATTTATTCGATGGATCAGATGAAAATGTATCAAAGTAAATTGAATGCTTCAATAGGGATTCTTACTGTTCCGGCTGATCAGGCACAAACATCGGCTGATTTTATGGTTGCTGCAGGCATGAAGGCAATTTGGAACTTTACTCCTTATAGGATACGAGTTAGAGAAGGAATAGTCATGACCAACACCTCGATTTATGCTCATTTGGCACTCATATATAATAGATTAGAAGCGATATAAAGAAGTGAAAGTAATAGGCGTATTAAATAATTACGAATCGAAAGGGAATGCAGAGTTGGCGTTTCCTAATATTTTTTTGCTTGCAGATTCTTCATTATTAAAAGATGGGAAGCCGTTTTTTCTGCCTGCATTTGATGCAGAATTTAAGATGTATGCATCTTTAATTGTAAGAGTCAATCGTTTAGGGAAAAATATAGCTGAACGATTTGCTCATAGATATTATGATGCTGTGGCAATTGGATTGAATGTAAGAGCTGAAGACAATTTGTCTCAACAGAGAGAAAGAGAGTTGCCATGGTCGTCATCAGTAGCATTTGACGGCTCTGCTATAATGGGTGATTTTGTAGACAAGGAAATCCTCGACATTGAAAAGTTAAAATTCATAATATCAAAAAATGAAAAGGTGATATTTGAATGGGACTATACCAAACTGATTAAAAATATAGACACAATAATTTCTGAAATATCAGCAAGATTTACACTAAAAATAGGCGATTATATATACATAGGTATGCCGGACGAAGGGTTTCCAATAGAGATTAATGATCAAATTCTCGGAAGTATTGATGATAAAGTATTATTGAAATTTAAAATTAAATAAATATATATATTATGAAAAGGGTGCAATTAACAATTAAGGCAATATTGGTTGTAGTGTTGTCAGTAACTGCTCAAATAATATTTGCATTACCTTCAGATTTTTTTTCTGAAACATCAAAGTTGTCAGAAGGAGAATGGGTGAAAATAAGTGTCAAAGAAAATGGTATATATGAAATAAGTTATGACCAACTTAGAGAAATGGGATTTAAAAATCCGGAAAGGGTAGGTGTCTATGGCCGAGGAGGAGAAGAACAACCAATTCAATTCATGGATAAGACATCAACAATATTGTATGCTGATGATTTGCAACCTGTCGTCGTTATGCATAAAGACGAAAAAATCTATTTTTATGGACAAGGTCCCGTTAGAATAAGATATAAGTATGAATTATCCAATCCAACAACTCAAAGATTCATACGCCATAATATAAATACATATAGCGAATATGGATATTACTTTCTCTCAGAAGGGCGAGATGATGTTCTGAATATTAGCGATGCAGCAGGAGAGTTAAATGAAACTAATCCTGCAATGACAGAATGTTGGGATTATTTTTATTATGAAAAAGAGATTGTGAATATAGGTAAATCCGGACAAGTGTTTTTTGGAGATAGTTTTGTAGATGCCACAACAAGAGAACTTGCTATTCCATATACAATCCCGGGTGCCATTGTAGGGAGTTCCGGTTCATTAGAATGTCGGTTTGCTGCGAGCAATGGTTCAGGCAGTAAATTGGAATATGGTTTTACCGATGCAATGACAACAGCAAATATAAAGTCATGTATCGATTTGATTAACTTTGAATATGCTGATCCATCGAAAGTAGAAATTACTATTCCGGCATCATCAGGAAATATATATCTGAGATATCTGCCTTCCGGTCAAGTGAAAACAGCAAATTTGGATTATGTATTGTTGGGGGCTAAGAAATTAATAGGTTTCAATGGAGATGAATCTCAATTTAGAGCATTCATACCGAATTATCAAACGTCGTCGTATGGCTATATTTCCATTCAAAATGCATTGGAGACAACAATGGCTTGGGACGTAACTAATAGTAACAAAGTGGTTAATCTGCCGATATCGTATGTTGATGGTGTTGCAAATGTGAAATATTTTGAATCTTCGAAAAAAGATGGAATGATGATGGTTTTTGATACGTCAAGGCCACAATTTAATATAGTCGGATATGAAAAAGTGGAAAATCAAAACCTTCATGGTTGTGAGACACCTGACATGTTGATTATAACAAATTCATATTTGTATGAAAAAGCTGAAGCACTAGCTGAATTGCACCGGTTATACGACGGGATTGATGTTCTTGTTGTTGATACTAAAGACGTTATAAATGAATTTTCTGCAGGCACACCTGATGCAATGGCATATAGAGCAATTTGCAAAATGTTTTATGATAGAAATCCGGAGAAGTTTAAAAATCTGTTGTTGTTTGGAGAATATCATTATAATAACAGAATGATTAATCTGGATAGAGACTACGATATGCTGATCTCATATCAGACTCCGGAAAGTAGGATATATGACCAATCGTTCAATGTCGGCGACTACTATGGAATGATGTCGGATTTTTATGAAGCCTATGCTTCTGGGAGCAATATGTATAATCGTAGCATACAAATCGGAGTAGGGCATTTGCCTTGCCGTTCATTGTCAGAGGCTGATATAGTAATAGATAAAATAGCCCAATATATTCTTGATGACTCATATGCATATTGGTTGGGCAATATTCAGTTTTTGGCAGACGGTCCAGATAAAAATGAGCATCAAAACCATTGCGAATATTTGTCTGTCAGATTTAATAATATATCTGAAGGAGATTTCTGCATCAGCAAAGTTTATTTAAACTCATATGATAAAGGGTTTGACAAGATGAAAATGCTTCAAAATTTCGATAATGGAGTTCTTTTGAGCACATATTTTGGACATGCAAATGTATATGGTCTTAGTTCGTCTGAAACATTTTGGTATTCAAAAGATGCTCGTTTGTTGAAAAATAAGCGATTATCGTTTATGAATTATGCGGCATGTTCGGTTACCGGTTCGGACTATGCTATAAGGGGTTCGTCGGAAGTTATGTTGTTTACACCAGATTATGGTATAATCGGTGGAATTATGAGTAATCGCAGTTCATATTCAAATCAGAACAACTATTTTATGGCTGCATTTAATGAAGCATGTTTGCTCGAAAATCCGTCAAATTCAAAAACAGAATTATTATCAACACCGAAGACTATTGGAGAAATATATGCTGAAACAAAAACAAATTTAGCGACATCTCTTAATGAATATGCATATCAATTAATCTGTGATCCGGCAATTGTTCTGCCGTTGCCAACAGCAGAAGTATGTGTGGATAAAGTAGTTGTCGGGGAGTCGGAATATTCAGAAGATATAGTTGTAAGTCCGTCATCGTTAATAACAATAAATGGATCTGTTAAAAATAGAGCTGGAGAAGTGTTGAGCGATTTCAATGGTGTGGTGGTTGCCCGTGTTTTCAATGCTCCGGTTGTGCAAAAGACGATGGGGTTATATTCTGATGCAGTCGATGTAGAATATGATGAAAATGTATTGGCTACATATGAATTTGATATCGCAGACGGGAAGTTTTCAGGTGCTATTGTTGTTCCTCAAATATTGAGAGCAACATCAGAGGGCGAATATGCGTCTATTCGTTTGTCGGCTTATGATACAGAACAAAGGAAGGCTGCTATTGGGAAACTGCCAATCAGTGTGTCTGAATATGATTCGAATCAAGCAATAAACGATTTCACTTCGCCAATAATTGATGCGTTTTATATAAATAGCGAAAACTTCTCAGAAGGCAGTGTGATCGGTAGTGATTTCATGGTTTATGCCACAATTTCAGATGATTTGGCAATGAAGTTAGATATTAATGAGGTGCAATCAAATCTGTTATTGACTTTAGATGATGAAACAGTGTTCCCTCAAATTTCTAATTACACTACAATATCTGATGCGAATAAAAAAATCAACATTGCTTTTCCTTTGGAAAATGTAAGTTGTGGATACCATACATTAACCATATATGCTTCTGATATGATGGGAAATAAGGTTAATGGTTCAATATCGTTTCAAGTTTATGAGGGTGAAATAGGAGGTGAATTAGAAATTGATTCCACACCGGTCAGAGAAACAGCAATGTTGAAACTGAAACTAAACAACACTGAAATAGATCAGACAGCGACATTATATATTGTTGACTCGTTAGGCAAGACAATTCTTTCAGAAGATATTTCGAGTGAATATGAATGGAATTTGAGTGATTCGAGTGGGAACAGAGTTCCACAAGGATTATATTATGCACATGTGAAATTGTCGGCCGGAGATGTGTTAAAAGGTGTTGTGTCTCCTGTAGAAATTGTTGTTCTAAAAGAAAAATAGTTTAAAAACACCTAAAGAATAGGTTTAAACACAATAAAAGCAGTTTTTTTAAGTTCTTAATAAATAGAAATAATAAGAAATTAAAAGGCTGATGAAAAGATATTTTAATGTATTGATGGTGAGCCTTATGTTAATAATGGTTTCGCCATCAGTGCTTTTAGCACAAGACGACATAAAAGAGAATGAGTTTAATCCGGTAAATACGGGTGTTACAACACTTGGAATCACTCCCGATGCCAGAGGATCGGCAATGGGAAATTTGGGTGTTGCAACAGATCCTGATATCCATTCACAATTTTGGAACCCATCAAAATATGCGTTTGCATATTCATCAGGAGGAGTGGCAATATCTTATACTCCATGGTTAAGAAAATTGGTTAATGACATCTTTTTGGCAGATTTGTCGGGTTATTGGAAATTGGGGAGTGGAGATAATCAAGCTATTTCAGCATCATTCAGATATTTCTCTTTGGGAGAAGTGAATATGAATGATGACCAGGGGGTAACGATTCAATCAATAAATCCTTATGAAATGGCTATTGATATAGGCTATTCGCGTAAACTGTCAGAAAAATTCTCTATGGGAGTTGCATTACGCTACATCTTATCGGATTTGTCGTATAATGACAGTTATTCAGGCGAACAGACAAATGCCGCTTCAGCATTCGCTGCTGACATTTCAGGTTACTATGTGTCATATCCAATGGTTGGGCGTAATGAGTGTCAATTTGCGTGGGGTTTTAATATCTCAAACATTGGCTCAAAAGTGAGTTATAATAATGGAGCAAATAATGCATTTTTGCCTACCAACTTACGTTTAGGTACGTCTTTCATGTTCCCTTTGGCAGACTACAACACATTGGCATTAGGCCTTGATTTAAATAAATTATTAGTGCCGACCAAACCACGTCAAAGCGATTTTGACATGGACACACCGGAAGGGCAAGCAGAATATGAAGATGCTCTTGATGAATGGGAGAATATGTCGCCGATAACCGGTATTTTCAAAAGTTTTAGTGATGCTCCGGGTGGACTGAAAGAGGAATTACAAGAGATAAATTTCTCTATTGGAGCTGAATATGCCTATAATCAGCAGTTCTTTGCACGCATGGGTTATTATTATGAAAATGCTAACAAAGGAGGACGTTCATACTTCGGTTTTGGAGCCGGCTTTTCGCTAAATGTAGTGCGTCTTGATGCCTCATATATGTTGGCAACTGCTCAAAGTAGCCCTCTTGATCAAACGTTGAGATTCTCATTGTCGTTTGATATGGACGGGTTGAAAGATTTGTTGGGAAAACGTAGATAAAGCAATATATGTCAGGAATTAAGTTTAGAATAGGCAATGGTTTTGATGTCCATCGATTAGTAGAAAACCGTGATTTATGGCTGTGTGGAATAAAAATTGAGCATAGTCATGGTTTACTCGGGCATAGCGATGCTGATGTAGCTATTCACGCATTGTGTGATGCGTTGCTTGGAGCTGCGGCATTGCGGGATATTGGATACCATTTCCCTGATACAGATCCTACATTTAAGGGGGCAGATAGCAAAGATTTGCTCCGAAAAGTTGTTGAATTGCTAAAAAATAATGGTTATATGGTCGGTAACGTAGATATTACAATATGTGCGGAAGCTCCTAAACTCAAACCATATATCGACGAGATGCGAGACTTGTTGGCAGAAATTATGAATATTGACAAAGATGATGTGTCGGTGAAAGCGACAACAACAGAAAAACTTGGATTCACCGGTCGAAAAGAGGGAATATCATCGTATGCCACAGCTTTGATATATAGAGACTGAAAATGCAAAAGAATAGGGCCTTATATCTTGATATTCTAAGAATTGTTGCATGTTTATCCGTTGTAGTTCAGAATTCGTTATATCCTGATTAAATCTCACTCTTCCAATTATTTTAGTAAAGACATTGTCGTTATTGCCATTTGGCGAATATATCGTGGGATTCAGAACTGCTAAGAAAAAATATAGCCTCAACCACCGAATTAGGTGATTGAGGTTTGTTGTTTAATATATCTGGATTAAACAGATACTTTCCCTTTAATAGCAGGATAAGGGTCGTAGTCAATGAGTTCAAAATCTTCGTATTTGAAGTCGAAGATGTTTTTTACGTCAGGGTTAATTCTCATTTTGGGAAGTTGGCGAGGTTGTCGTGTCAATTGAAGTTCAACTTGATGTCTATGATCGTTATATATATGAACATCGCCAAATGTATGGATAAATTCTCCCGGTTCCAAACCACATACTTGAGCCATCATCATTGTTAAAAGTGCATACGATGCGATATTGAAAGGAACACCAAGGAATGTGTCGGCACTGCGTTGGTATAATTGCAAAGATAGTTTTCCATTAGCAACATAGAATTGGAAAAAGGCATGGCAAGGAGGGAGGTTCATATTTTTAATATCTGCTACATTCCATGCACTGACGATTATTCGTCGAGAATCCGGATTCTGCTTTATCATTTGAACGGTTTCGCTTATCTGGTCAATAAATGTTCCGTCATAGTCAGGCCAAGAACGCCATTGATAACCATATATATGACCGAGATTGCCATCGGGATCGGCCCACTCATTCCATATTCTTACACCATTTTCTTGCAGGTATTTCACGTTTGTATCTCCTTTAAGGAACCATAAAAGTTCATGAATGATGCTTTTGAGATGCAGTTTCTTCGTAGTAAGAAGAGGAAAACCTTCTGATAAATCAAAACGCATTTGATATCCGAAACAAGATGTGGTTCCGGTTCCGGTTCGGTCCTCTTTTTTTGTGCCATTGTCAAGAATATGTCTGATGAGGTCTAAATATTGTTTCATAAAGTATTTGATTTATTGTTTTTCTATTTTGTGATTGAATTGTTAACTCGTCGCATCATTGGTGTTGATACTCGGTTTTTATTGATTTGATAACGAATTGCATTGTTTGGACATTTGGAGATGCAATTGAAGCAACGCACACAACGAGAGTTGTCGACATATCGTGAAATGACTTTTATACACGATGCTTTACAGTTTGTTTCGCAATTCATGCAATTGATGCATTTATCGGGGTCTATTTCAATGTGCATTAATGATTTTTGAGTTGCTATTCCTAATAACGAACCAATCGGACATATTTCATTGCAATAGTCACGCCCTTTTAGAGCTGCATATATGACTATTATAACAAATGATATAAATCCTATGATAAATCCTAATAAGGAACCGGTGGATAATCTGATGAGACTTTCTTGTTGAGGAGAAAAACTGAATGTTGAAATTATGTTCTCAAACATATTCCATGGTTCAATAATAGCAGGAATGATGTTAATACTCAAAGCAAGACACAATATATATGTGAAGAGAATGAAATATTTTTGTTTTTTCTGAATGGGTTTGAAATAAAACTTGCGATTTAGTTGAGGAATGAATTTACGTAGTCGTATGATAATGTCGAAAAGGGTCCCTATTGGGCATATACTTGAACAATATATTCTTCCGAATAATAAAGTTGTTAATAACCAAAAAAGTATTATTCCAAGCATGGTAGGGAGTATGGAAGGAATAATTTGAACGTATTTGGTGTATTTGAAGAAATGTAAAACATCGGTATTTTCGACAATTATAGTTATGATTGCCGTAATGAAGAATAATATTGAGATAAATATTCTTGCGTAACGAAGTTTTACCATTTATTCTTATTTTTTGTTATTGCAAAGTTAATTAAATCGGTGATAACATCAAAATAGTATTATCTATAAAGGAGAAACACCAATTCCGGGTTGATTGAATAGAGTTATTTTTCCGTCAACAATTTTCACGCCATTGAAGCAATCATTTGTTATAAGGAGGTTTCCATCGAGGTCTGCCCAATCAGCCAAAGGGGATAGTTGAGCGGCAGCACTTATGGCACATGAAGTTTCAGTCATGCACCCGATCATGATTTTCATCTCTAATGCACGAGCAAGAATAATCATTTTATATGCTTCATGCATTCCGGTGCTTTTCATTAGTTTAATGTTTATGCCGTCGTATACTCCTTTGAAAGATGTTATGTCGGTTAATCGCTGAAATGCTTCATCTGCTATTATTGGCAATGGACTTCGTTCTCTTAACCATGCAATATCGTCGATCATCTCTTTTGGCATTGGTTGTTCGACAAATAAGCAATTTTTATCTTTTAGCCAATGAATCATCTCGAGGGCTTCTTCTTTGTTTTTCCAGCCTTGATTTACATCGACGCATATAGGGACATTAGTCATTTTTCTGATGGTCTCAACTGTTTGACGGTCATTGTCAAGTCCCATTTTAACTTTCAGTACTTTGTAGGGAGATGCTTCTTCTACCTTTTTTCTGACTATTTCCTCACTGTCAATCCCGATAGTAAACGAAGTGTTGGGGGTATTCTCAGGATTTAATCCCCATATTTTATACCATGGTTGTTGCATTATTTTGCCAAGTAGATCGTGAAGAGCAATGTCGACAGATGCTTTTGCTGCACGATTGTCGGGAGCAACAGAATCTACATAGTCAAGTATTTCTTCAAGTCTGAAAGGATCGTTGAATTGCGATAGGTCAAGTGATGATAGAAATTTGCATACACTTTCTGTTGATTCTCCAAGATATGGAGGCATAGAGGCTTCTCCATAACCAATTATTCCATCGTATTCAATGCGAATCAATACGTCTGGAGTTGTTGTCCGGCTACTTGTTGCAAGATTGAATGTATGACGAAGGGAGAGTTCATATGGTGTAAAAGAGAGTTTCAGTTTACCTGTTTTGTTGTTTGTTGTCCATTTTTGCAATAACCTATCGGCTGCATTAATATTTAATGGTGTGGATATAGCCGCAATGCCTAATCCTAATGATGTGAGAAAATCTCTTCTGTGCATACACTTTATTTTTTAAAATACCATGGGTGGTCGTAGATTGACCATATACCATCTGAGCCAATCATTCCATCTATGCGTTTGATATGAAGAAGGTGTGTTTGAGTGTAGTCTGAGTCTTGTGGATTCAGACTGTTTATTTTGACTTGTCCGGAGCAATGAATGTATTTATTATTGCCAATATATATACCCACATGATTCACTTTGCCTGCATTTGTCCCGAAAAAGAGTAAATCTCCTTTTTGAGCATCTTTTATATTGGAGATAGATTTTCCTGTTTTTGCTTGTTGAGAGGCATCGCGTCGGAGTATTATTCCGGAGGCTAAATAGCAAACTTTGACCATTCCGGAGCAATCCATCATTTTTGGTGATGTGCCTCCCCATAGATATACTCTACCTAACATGGACATTGCTGTTTCGACAATAAGGTCTGCATTGAATAGTTGTCGATTATTGTTGTCGAAAGTTATGGATTCGTCGTCGTTTAATGTTTCTCCAATTCTTCCATCGGGCGTTGAAATGCCTTGATCGTTTATAGATAAAATATTGCCACAAACAAGGTCGCTAATAGTATTATTGTCTCTTGTTAAAGTTGTTTCAAGTGATGTTATAAGACAACGCTCTGATTCACGCCATTTGTCGAATTCGTTTTGATTTAAAATTTTGATTGTATTGGCTGGGAGGTAACCAGTGTATTCGTCAGGCAATTCTACTTTCCACCATGAACCATGTTTTGAAAGCAATCTCAAAGGGGTCCCCATTATCGATTGTGTACACATTTCTGCTCCATGGCGAGGTTCTGTGCGAAGAGATGTAACAGCTGTTTTTACTAATGCCCATTTCTGCTGTGCAACTACGGGTAATGAGAAAACGCACATCAATAGGGTGATAATGCCTATTTTAGTAAAGTTTCTTGTAATCATAATAAGGCAAGGTTTCCGATATTGAATAGAAGTCCGATTCCTGTGATAACACAAGCAACGATAAACCATGTTTTTGCATTAGCATACGAATCTTCAGAGAGTGTCTCATTACCATGGATTAAGAAATCACGAGCATTGTTGAATTTAGAATAAGCAACAATAGCAAAAATGCCACCAAGGCATGAAAATAAGAATCCAAATATAATCAATATGATAGACCATGTTCGCAGTTCATTGATAGACCGTAATAATATGTGGTTGCATTCAGTCGGAATTTGTGGTTGATATTGAGCTTGTGGATTTGTGTAAATGGGTGGAGGTGTTGTGTTGAACAACTCGCTTAATTCAGGTTGAGTATTTGCTGCTTTCCATTCCGGCATACCCTCTTTCCACACAAGAGTGTCGGGAGTAATGTTTTGTAATCGAAGTTCGGCAATTGAGAATGGTCCGGATTGTTGGTTATTTCGAATTATAAAAAATTTGGAAGTAGCCGTTGATTGTTGGCTCTGCAGAAATATGCGAATTTCTTCTATCGAATTTGCCGGCATCCACTGAGGCATTCCTGCTGCCCATATCATTGAGTCAGAATTTAATCCGTAGTTTACTAATTCGGAAATCTCCATCGGACCGAATTGTTGGTTATTTTGAATAATATAGTATTGCATATTCTATGCTGAATTGATTAACACTACAAAGTTAACAAAATCAAATATATAATGCAATAATTAGATTAAAAAACATTAGTACATCGGTTTGAATGATTTGGAAGGTTTCAGCTTATGAGTTATATCTCCGATATAATCATTGCTTTCAGAAGTGTCAAGTTTTATTATTGATGCTCCTTTTGAGAGATTGCATTTGTTTAAATCAACATAGAAAACACCGTAGTTGTCAACAATATCAAAGTAATATCTTAGATTATGTAAGTCAGCAAATGATCTCCACTGTGTAGACGATACATTTGGTTCGGTGTCGATAGTGTATGTGTATGGAACGGAAACATTCATCAGAATGCTACGTGCTATTGAGAATCCTAAATCAGGGTTGTTTGTTTTCTTAACATTTCGGACAAAAAAATCGGCACGAGCAAATCTGTCGGAACTTCTAACGGTGCCCGGCAACATGTGTGTCCCTCCCACGCTTCTCCAATAGTCATTGATGGCACTCATTTTCGGATAGGGGGGATCGTTGGTCAAAATAAGCAAATCATCTCCTTCATAGATATTTATCTCTCCGTTGTCAAATTCAATAATTGCCGTATGACCAGAAGCATCTGTTACACCCCAATGTAAAGCTGAAACTGTTCCACCATCGAATGTGGCTCCCGAAATATTAAAATCATGGCGATTTACGACGTCGATTACTTCTTTTGTTGTTGCATTCATATCCAAAAGCCAACCGACAAATACAGCGAGCGACATTGGAGGCCTATTTGCTGTATTCGCATTCCCATAAACAGTCCCTTTGCAAAATAATCCATTAATTACCAATCCTTTTTCATTCATTCCTTCTGTAATTCCTCCATCATAGCCAACAGCATATACTGCTCCGTATTTCGATTCCCACTTGATGACATTTTCTCCTAAATTGCTTTGCTTTTTTATGCCTCGTGGATAGACGTATAGGTTTGTAGGGATAGGGTTCTTCCAATCGAGAGACCTCCCAACAATGATGAGACTGTCGTTGCCCTTATAGACCACTCTCGAGCAAGCACTACTTTCAAAAACCAATGTCTGTGAAGATATAAGGATTAATGTCGCAGCAATCAATGAGTGCTTAAAAAAGATATTCTTCATAATACTAATAAAATAAGGTTTTAAATTTATGTTTCTGCTTTTATAAACAATCTTAATCTTTGAAAGTTTAATTCTATATAATAAAAACCCATTCTTGACAAGAAATGTCAGAAATGGGCTATCTGTTTATGCAAAATATATGAATAGTTGAATAATCTTCTATTACGTTAACGAAGTCGGTGAAGTGGCGTAATAGTTAGGATATAATTATATATTTTCAAAAAGAGTAGATTGTTCAGATTGTCGGTATCTGCCTAAATGACGGAATGCAAGCTCAGTCACTTCACGTCCACGTGGAGTGCGTTTGATAAATCCCTCTTTAATGAGGAATGGTTCGTAAACTTCCTCAATAGTTCCGGCATCTTCTCCTAAAGCTGTTGCGATGGTTGATAAGCCAACAGGACCACCTTTGAATTTGTCTATAATTGTAAGAAGAATTTTGTTGTCAATTTCATCAAGTCCATGTTTGTCGATATTAAGAGCTTCAAGAGCAATACGGGCAATTTGGAGGTCGATTTTGCCATTTCCTCTCACCATGGCAAAGTCTCTGACACGACGTAAGAGAGCATTAGCAACACGAGGTGTTCCACGACTGCGAAGAGCGATTTCTAAAGCAGCCTCTCGTGTGCATTCGATATTTAATAATCGAGCTGAACGGCTAATTATGCGATTAAGCACTTCGTGGTCGTAGTATTCAAGGTGGCAATTGATGCCAAAACGTGCTCTAAGAGGAGATGTTAATAATCCACTCCGAGTGGTTGCCCCTATAAGGGTAAAAGGAGACAATGATAGTTGTACGCTTTTGGCACCCGGCCCTTTGTCAAGGAGTATGTCTATACGATAATCTTCCATTGCAGAGTAAAGATATTCTTCAACTATGGGGTGCAAACGATGAATTTCATCAATAAACAACACATCATTTTCTTCAAGAGACATTAATATGCCGGCAAGATCACCCGGTTTGTCGAGTACGGGTCCTGATGTGACTTTAAAGCCTACGCCAAGTTCGTTGGCTATTATATTCGAGAGAGTGGTTTTCCCCAATCCTGGAGGACCATGAAGCAAAGTGTGGTCGAGAGATTCCCCTCTCATTCTTGCTGCAGTAACAAATACGCGAAGATTGTCGATGATTTTTTCTTGTCCACTAAAATCATTAAAATTCAGTGGACGAAGAGCTTTCTCAAAATCTTTATCGCGATCTTTGCCTTGATTTCTTATGTCGAAGTTGTCTGATTCCATAATTTTAAATGATAGTCATAACCAATTAAACAATAAAAATAGTGTTTAAAATCTTACATTCATATAAGGAATTTTGATGAAAAAGCATAGAAAATCAAGCCAAAGAAAAAAGTAAATCCACACCACATTTTTGCTTTGCGAGCATATTCATGACTTTCCTTTTTCTTCCCCTCTTTCCATGCTTTCGTTGCCTTTAAGGCAAAATATATGCTCATGAAACCGGTAGGAGGAAAGCATAAAATAGTTAGAAGAATTGCTTCAATAAGCCAAGTGCGTGGAGGAATATCTATATTTTCATGTATTCGATTAGTTTCGATCATGTCGGCAATCTCAGGGAAACGCTGAACACTCGATTGTGGTTGAGTAAGTTTTTCTGACGAATCAACAGGAGTGGTTTGTTCGGTATTTGATTGCTTTGGGTGCATCAGATCGAAAATTCGATTTCTGAAATAGCGACATATATCGGCAACTTCGCGAGCTTGTTTCCAATCGGTCATTCCTTTGCACCAAACATATGTGTTTGGACCTACTCCTGCTTCGACAAGTTCGTTTAGGGAATATGGTCCACATTGTTTGTCATCTATGATTGCAAAATATTTCATTATTGAGCATTATGAATTTCATTCGTTTGTTGTGGTGAAGCGATGAGCATATCATATTCATTTGAATTGATGATTCTCACAGCTTCTTTAAAAATATCGTTGTCGAGGTTTACGACCTTAAAATAAGTTTCTGATTCATAAGTGTCGCGTCCGATCAATCCTTTAATGTATGTTCGCAACAACGGTTTACATCTCTCGAATTCTTCCTGATTAAACTCTATTTTTTCAGCATCTGCCATTTTCTTTATTCCATTGAGCATCTCATCTGTTACGACAAAATTATTAACAAAATCGGAGTCTTTTTTGTATTGTTTTTTTATCTCTTTGCGATGGCTGTCGACATATTTGATGGCAAATTGATTAAGTAGTCCTTTGGCTAATATATTACGATAATATTTTGAATTGTGAGTAGTGTCAAGAGCTACAAATTTATCAGGAGAAATTCCACCACCACCGTAGACAATACGTCCGTTAACAAGTGTTTTTACTTTTAAGGAGTCGATATAATGAATGCTGTCGGCATGCATAAGTTCTCCTCGGTTGTATCTATCGAGCAAGTCTTGAGAATATGCTTTTTGGTCTCCTTTTATATATGGTTTTTGAATGTCTCTGCCGGTAGGAGTATAATAGTGGGCAACTGTGAGCCTAATCATTGAACCATCGGGGAATGGGAATGGACGTTGCACCAACCCTTTTCCGTAGGTGCGTCTTCCGACTATTACTCCACGATCCCAATCTTGAATAGCTCCGGCTGTGATTTCTGCTGCTGATGCAGAATATTGGTT
The DNA here is from genome assembly GCA_937911575.1 of uncultured Porphyromonadaceae bacterium. Classification (GTDB taxonomy): domain Bacteria; phylum Bacteroidota; class Bacteroidia; order Bacteroidales; family Muribaculaceae; genus Lepagella. Next base: position 37,910 of record CALDPR010000007.1, read on the forward strand.
TGTCATGATGACTAAACGTCCATCGACAAATAGTGGTTTTGAACTTTTGGGGTCAGACATGCTGTTGTGGCGTGGAGAAGCAGTGCCTTCTGTGTATACGACAAGCTTGTTTTTCTCAATTAGTTCGCTGACAAGATCAACTGCAGCACCGAGGTATCCTCCTCCATTATCGGTTAAGTCGATAATCAAATTTTGCAGACCTTCCTTTTTTAATCGTTTTACTGCATCAACAAATTCATTAGCTGTTTCGGCAGCGAACTTGTTAATGCGAATATATCCTGTCGTTTGGTCAATCATATATGCCGCATCAATGCTATTGATTGGTATTTTATCGCGTACGATTCGAAAATCTATTGTGTCGGAAGTCGCATTTTGTCGACGCAATACAGTGATATTCACAGTTGTGCCTTTCGGACCTTTTAAGCGTTTCATTATTTCAGAGTTTTTCATTTTAACTCCGGCGATTACAGTGTCGTTAACTTTTATTATTCTGTCGCCTGCTAAAACTCCTACTTTTTCTGATGGCCCACCGGCAACAGTCTGAATGACATAAAGAGTATCTTTATTCATATTGAATGATATGCCGATGCCACTGAAATTGCCCTGTAAAGGTTCGTTGAGCTCCCGTGTTTCTTCAGGTGTCGAATATGCCGAGTGAGGGTCTAATTCGTTGAGCATGCCTCGAATTGCATCTTCAACAAGTTTGTCTTCGTTGACAGTGTCTACATAGTATTGAGAGATTACTACTTCTGCCATGCGAAGCTTATTAAGTGGAGTGTTTGCATATTGTGCTGTTGCGATGATGCCTAAAAGTAATAATATAGGCATTAGAATTATCTTTTTCATTTGATTTCTTTAGATTGTTATATGTTACTATAGACAATTTCTTTCTTTATGGTTTAATTCAGATTTGCTATGGAAGGAAATCGCTTACATCAACTTTGTTATGTTGCAGTTCTCTGACCATTGAACTTGACACAGAAGAGTGTTCAGGAAGGGTATAAAGAAGCACTGTTTCGATATTTCCGATTTTACGATTGATCTCTGCTAAATTACGTTCGTATTCAAAATCTATGAAGTTTCTGACACCTCGCAATATGAAGTTTGCACCAAATCGTTTAGCACAATCAATTGTCAACCCGGTATAAGAGATGACTTCGATACGATTGTTGTCTGTATAGATTTTTTTTATTGTCAGCAATCGATTTTCAATATCACTATTGGCGTGCTTGTGCTCGTTATATCCGATTGCTATTACAATCTTATCAAATAAAGTAAGTCCTCGGTCTACAATTGATTGATGCCCAATAGTAAATGGGTCAAATGATCCGGGAAATATAGCTATTCGTTCAGTCATAGTTGTGAAATTTCGTTATCGTCTTCAACAACAAGATTATCAATGATGAAGTTCTGTCGGTTCATCGTATTTTTACCCATATAGAATTCAAGTAGTTTGTCAACGGTGTCTTCTTTCTTGAGTTTTACAGGATCAAGACGTATGTCAGGACCGATAAAGTCCATAAATTCTTCGACATTGATTTCTCCAAGACCTTTAAAACGAGTGATTTCAGCGTTGTTGCCTAATTTTTCAATTGCAGCAAGTCGCTCTTCGTCGGTGTAGCAATAGAACGTGTCTTTTTCGCCTCCTTCATCTTTTTTGCGTTTTGCTTTTTTGTTGCGAGTTATTTTCTTGTTTCTTACTCGGAATAGTGGCGTTTGGAGTATATAGACATGCCCTTTCTTTATTAAGTCGGGAAAGAACTGAAGGAAGAAAGTGATGATTAGCAAACGAATATGCATTCCATCGACATCAGCATCTGTGGCAATGATGACTTTGTTATATCTCAATCCTTCGATGCCATCTTCAATGTTTAGAGCTGATTGTAGGAGATAAAATTCGTCATTTTTATATACTACTTCCTGAGTCAATCCATATGTATTTAATGGTTTCCCTCTTAATGAAAAGACGGCTTGTGTCTGGGCATCACGAGCTTTTGTAATTGTTCCTGATGCAGAATCTCCCTCAGTAATAAATATTGATGATTCTTCTCGGCGATCTTCTTTTGTTGAAGCTTTGAGTGTGTCGTTATAATGAATGCGACAATCCCTGAGTTTACGGTTATGGATATTTGTTTTTTTTGCTTTCTCGCGTGCTAATTTGGCAACCCCGGCCATTGCTTTTCGCTCCTTTTCGCTTGTCTGAATTTTTTTGAGCATTATTTCGGCAATGTCGAGATTCTTGTGCATGAAATTGTCAAGCTCTCGTTTAATGAAATCTCCGATAAATTTGTTAATGGTTATATTGCTGTCTGGTGCGATTTCCTTACTTCCTAATTTTGTTTTTGTTTGTGATTCAAAAACGGGTTCTTGAATGCGTACGCTTACAGCTGCAACCAATCCATTGCGAATGTCGGAATATTCAAATCCTTTAGCAAAATATTCCTTTATGGTGCGAGATGCTGTCTCTCGAAATGCTGTTAAGTGTGTGCCTCCTTGTGTGGTGTGTTGCCCATTGACAAATGAATAGTATTCCTCGCCATATTGGTCTGTATGAGTAAGTACAATTTCAATGTCCTCCCCTTTTAGATGTATGATAGGATATAGTGGCTCGGAAGTCATGTTTTCTTTGAGCAAATCTAATAAACCATGTCGTGAAACATACTTACGCCCGTTGAAATTCAACACCAATCCGGCATTTAGATAGGTGTAGTTGTTGACCATTGTTTCAACAAAGTCAGAATTGTATGTGTAGTTGCGGAAAAGTGTATTGTCAGGGATAAAACGAACAAAAGTTCCATTTGGCTCGTCAGACGGCATAGGAGGCAGCTCTTCGATGAGATTGCCTTTTTCAAATACTACTTTTACGCACTCTCTGTCACGATAACTGATTACTTCGCAATAAGAAGATAACGCATTGACTGCTTTTAGTCCGACACCATTCAATCCAACAGATTTTTTGAAATTCTTATCATCAAATTTGCCTCCGGTGTTGATTTCTGAAGCGACAGCTTTCACCTTCCCTAATGGGATTCCACGTCCGAAGTCACGAACTGTAACTTCTCCATTTTCAATTGTTATGTCAATTTGTTTCCCATTGCCCATATTGAACTCATCGATTGAATTGTCGATGACTTCTTTAATAAGCACATATATGCCATCTTCAGCATGTGTGCCATCGCCGAGTTTGCCGATATACATACCGGGACGACGACGAATATGCTCGTTCCAATCTAATGTCTGGATTGCATTGTCGTCGTATGTAGAAACTGTCTGCGAAGTAATCGTTTCCGAGTTGAAAAGTTCGTCGTTATTTGTCATAAATATGTTGAAAAACCCTATTTGGGTAACTTTGCAAAATTAATAATATTCGCTTGAACACACAAATTTTATTTAGCCTAATTATTAATATGGTTGTTAGATTATGAATCATGATTAATTTTTTTGTTTTTTAATTTGCTCTGATTATCTTTGTAGAGAATTTTTATTGACATATCATGGTTGAATTCCTTAAGAGCATCGCATCGGCATTTTATGAGAAATATGAGAATCTAACTGATTTTTGTTTTGTGTTTCCGAGTAAACGAAGTGGTAATTTTTTTCGTAAATATCTCAAAGAATCATTGCCTGCGAATAAGAGTATTTTAAGTCCACATATATCGACGATTAATGATTTTATAGCTGATCTTTCAGGTCTGGTTATTGACAATCGGATAGATCTTCTGTTTCGTCTATACAAAGAATATCAGAAATTGCAGACTGACGACTCTGTCGATTTCGATAAATTTATGATGTGGGGAGAGACTATATTGTCGGATTTTAATGATGTTGACATGTATGATGTCAATGCTGATTTGCTTTTCAAGAATATGTCTGATTTCAAAGAGATTCAGTCAGACTATCTTACTGACGAACAGAAAAAAATAATAAGTGAATATTTCGGCAATGCTTCTCCATGGAAATCGACAAATAGATTTTGGCGTCATTTTAATGCTTCCGGGAATACATCTTCGAAATCCAATTTTATAAAAATTTGGGAGGTGCTTTCTGTGTTATATCACCGATTGAATGAGTCATTGTTAAGCGAAGGGTTGTGCTATCCTGGAATGGCTTATAAGGAAGCGTATCGCCGTTTGCAAAATGATATAGAGAGATTATTGCCATATAAAAAGGTTGTATTTATAGGTTTTAACGTTCTTTCGACAATAGAACTGAAAATTTTTTCATTGTTGAGGGATTATACATATGAAGATGATAATGGTGTTAAAGTATCGATAGCTGATTTCTATTGGGATTGCACCGGACCTGTTTTGTCTGACAAGGATAATAGTGCGACACTATTTGTAAATAGAAATCGCAAATTGTTTAAGTCTGAATTAGATATTAGTTGTTCGGATACAAATGCATACCCGTCGGTTGTGAAGGTAATCTCAACACCTTCAAATTCTATACAGACGAAGATTATTAGTGATATAGCTTCCGATATCGTAAATAGGACAAAAGAAAAAAGGTTGTTAGACCAAGCAAAAATAGCTATTGTTTTGCCTGATGAAAATCTGTTGCTACCATTGCTATATTCGATGCCAAAAAATGTGAAAACAGCCAATTTAACAATGGGCTATCCTCTTAAAATGACATCAACGGCATCATTTGTTGCCTTATTAAGACAGTTGCAAAAACGCTGCCATTTGCGAAAAGGTAAATACCATTTCTTTCAAGACGACGTAAAATCATTGATAGCTCACCCTTATATGCAATTACTATTGGGGGTGAATGTTATCTCTCAAATAAAAAAATATATTAATAAAGAGCGACTATTCTCTATAACCTATTCTGATATTGAAAAGTTTGCAGGTGAATATTCATTTGTCTTTACGCCATTTAATAAAGAAACGACTTCGGATATGGTGTGTAACTATCTGAGGGATTCTCTTATGAGTGTTAAAAAGAAATTACAAGAAGTCGGTAATAGCAGTATACTTAAATCGCGTATTGATATCCATAATATTGAAACATATTTGAATGTTATATCTCAAATAAAAACAACCATTAATCATCATGAAATCAAGATTCTAAACCATAGGACAGTGTTTCGCCTCTACGATAAATTGCTTTCCGGCGAAAAAGTGAATTTCGAGGGAGAACCGTTGCAAGGATTACAAGTAATGGGTGTTTTGGAAACTCGATGTCTTGATTTTGAATATCTGATTATCCCATCGATGAATGAACGCATATTCCCACAAAAAATAAGACAGCGTTCATTTATTCCTAATACGTTAAGAAGTGGATATGGAATGTCGACACTTCAATTTCAAGAGAGTATATTTGCATATCATTTTTATCGAATGATTAGCCGAACAAAAGAGTTGTATATGCTATATGATGCTCGGTCTTCAGGGCTGAAAAGTGGTGATGTGTCTCGATATATTCTTCAACTTAAATATCTTTATCCTAAAAGTAATACGGAAATAATTCCATACGTTTTTAATTCTACAAATACGCAAAAGAAAGAAATTTATATTGATAAAAATAATGACATTGTAGAAAAAGAATTGAATAGATTTCTTGAATCGGAGAGTAAATATAATATTTCGGCATCTTCACTTAAAACGTATATTGATTGTTCGCTTAAGTTTTATCTTCAATTTGTGAAAAGACTGAAAACAGACGAGGAGCCGGAAGAGTTTATGGACGCTAAGACCCAGGGGGATATATTCCATAAAATAATGGAACATATCTATTCGTGGGACGAAAAAGAGAAAAAACTGCTGTCTGGCAGTAAATTAGAGAGAGGACGACTCATATCAAAAGAATGGATTGATGGCTTGTTGTCTAAGGATAACACTACTATTCTTAGGATCATAGATAAGTATATTTCTGAAATTTACCTAAAGACAAATGACACTGAAAATGCACAAAAAGGAGATGCTGCAATATTTAGAAATGTGTTAAATCAGTTTACTCGAAATTGTTTGAAAGCCGATAGAGAACTGACACCATTTTTGTATTGGGGTAGCGAAGTGAAAAAGAATATGCAATTAGAACTATCTGATGGAAGAAAAGTTAATATAACTTTTGTGATCGATAGATTAGACGAGATAAATATCACAGATAATCCGACTATACGAATTTCCGACTATAAGACCGGTGTAGATAGTGTCTCTTGTATGGATATAGATTCTCTTTTTGAAGCTGGAAATAAATATAAAGCAATATTTCAACTTCTGACTTATGCCACATTATATAAGCATAAAGAAGGCTTTGATTACAAAGGAGACATACGATTAGATATATACAAAACACGCGAAATTCATACGGAGCAACGTAATTTCAATACAGCAATAGAGATAGGAGCCGACAAGTCATCTTATTTCAATGAATGGAGTGATCAATTCTCTCAGAGACTAAATGATTTGATAATCTCTATCTTCGACAAAAAAATTCCATTTGCACAAACTTCAAACTTTGAGACGTGTGATTATTGTCCATTTAAAATGCTTTGTCAAAGGTGATTTCATTCGAAATAGCTTGTTGTAAACTATAAAGCATAGTAAGCAGAAGAAATGATAAAGATCTATTCTATTGCAATAAGTTTTCTTATGGTATGAAAATTGCCGATCTGTTTCGCACCGACACCGACATGTATTGCTATGGAGGCAAGGAATTTATGTCGATGTTCAGTTGTTTTTTAATTAAGATTTTGTCTAAGTCGGAAAAAAAATGTAACTTTGCATCGCTTTTTAAGAACGCATAAAAGTGTGATGGGAAATCTGTTGCCTAATCGAGTAAACTTTCTCTATGAAAGGTCGAGGTGGTGGCTTCTCTCAATTAAGAGGCAAAAACAAATTTTGAGTAACACAACAAAGAAAAAATGAAAAGATTTGAATTGAACGCAGTGCCACGCGTTGAAGATGGCAAAAAAGCTCTTAGAGCTTTGCGTGCAGAAGGTAAAATTCCTGCAGTATTGAATGGTGGTAAAATCGTAAATCTTCCTTATGAAGGTCCACTTGCAGAAGGTGAGAAAGTTATTGAAATTGCGAACAATCGTGGTATTATCACTACAGACCTTGCTGTTAAGTTGGAAGATGTGCGTAAACTAATCTACACTCCTGATATTTTCGAAATTGAAATGACTATCAATGGCCAAAAGAAAATGGCTGTGATGAAAGATATTCAGTTCCAACCGGTGAAAGATTCTATTCTTCATATTGACTTCCTTGAAGTTAACGAAGAAAAACCTATCATTATGGAAGTGCCTATCCAAATTGAAGGTCACGCAGAAGGTGTGAAAGCCGGTGGTAAGTTGACAGTGTCTATGCGTAAATTAAAAGTTAAAGCTCTTTACACACAAATTCCGGAACGTTTGGTTATCAATGTAGATAATCTTGGTCTTGGAAAATCTCTTTCTATTGGTCAATTACACTTCGAAGGTCTTGAATTGATGAATGCTAAAAACGCTGTTGTTTGTGCTGTTCAATTGACTCGTGCCGCTCGTGGTGCTGCTGCTAAAGCAGAAAACTAATATATAGAAATAATCACATTGATTGAATATATTTAAATGTAGAGACGCTGCAACACATGATGCTGCGTCTCTATAAATTTTATACTGATTAATAATAAAATATGAAATATCTGATTGTTGGATTAGGAAACATGGCTCCCGAATATGTCAATACTCGGCATAATATCGGTTTTATGGTTGCAGATGCTTTGGCTAAAAGTGGCAATAAGTCTTTTGAGTCGTGTCGTTATGGAGATATGGTAAAGATGAGGGTGAAAAATTGCGAATTGCTTATCCTCAAACCGTCTACGTTTATGAATCTAAGTGGAGTAGCTGTCAGATATTGGATGAATAAAGAAAAATTGCCACTTCAGAATCTGCTTGTTATTGTTGATGACATAGCACTCCCTTTTGGTGCTATCAGAATGCGACAAAATGGGAGCGATGCCGGACATAATGGTCTTAAAAATATAGCCGAACAATTAGGGACTCAGCAATATTGTCGCTTACGATTCGGTATTGGAAATGACTTCCCTCGTGGTGGACAAGTGGACTATGTGTTGGGCGAATTTCCACAAGAAGAACTGCAAAAAATGCCGGAACGATTAGATATTGCCGTTGATGCTGTTAAAGCATTCTGCTTGAGTGGTATATCTTTTGCTATGACTAACTTCAATAATAAGTAAATTAGAGATTTATCTAATGTTTCTGCCAATATTATGAAAGAAGAAGTGCGAATTGATAAATGGTTGTGGGCCATGCGAGTGTTTAAAACTCGTACGATTGCCACTGAAGCATGTAAAAAAGGAAGAGTGTCGATTAAAGGTGTTGCGGTGAAACCTTCTCGAACCATTAAAGTCAACGATATTATTGATGTCAGAAAACCTCCTATTACCTATACTTTTAGGGTGCTGTCTTTAACAGAAAATAGATTGGGAGCAAAGCTTGTGCCGGAGTATCTTGAAAATATTACTCCTAAGAGTCAATACGAACTGCTTGAGATGACTCGTATAAGTGGGTTTGTCGATAGGCAGAAAGGGCTTGGTCGTCCGACAAAACGCGATGCACGCGAGATTGCTCAATTCAAGGAGCAAAGTTTCTATGCAGATAATTTTTTCCTTGATTGGGACAACGATGATGATGACCTTTTTGATGAAGAAGATTAATTGTCTCGTATAAGTTCGAGAACCGGTCGATTATTGTTGTTTAATAGCTTGACCGTATTGGCATCAATAGGCTCAATATATGTTGCATCTTCAAGAGCAACAAGTAAAGATGTTTCGCCTTTTACGTCCGGGCATGCTCTTTGTGTTGAAATGATTTGTTGAAATGAGATTGCATTCTCACTCCCCATGTTTGTTTCAATGCTACCATTAATTATGTTGCAACCGGTGTTGCCATGTAAACTCTGTTCTTGTATGTCAAATACAAGTTTCATTTCCGGATTGTCTTGAGGTTGATCCTCAATGGATTTTACTATCCAAGAGCCATTTAAAAAGTCGAAATTTTGATGACACAATCTCATTAATTCAACATTGTTTTTATCCAAAAGGATTAAAAAGTTGTTTATTCCCTCAGACTCCCAAGAGTAACGCTCTGTCATTGAGATTGCACTATTTATGTCAAAATCAGTAATATCCGTCATGCCACACATTCGCATTGTTGTGATTACGTCAGAGAACTTAAATGTGCTGTCTTGAATGTTGTATGAATACTTGCCATTTATAACATTGCAACCGTTGTTGCCATATACTTCGCCGGTAGGTTTGTCAAATTTTAGATATGGTGTGGTTTCTCCTTTGGCAGCCTTGTCAAAAACCGATAAGATAACCCAATCTCCGAATATTTCGCCTCTGCATAATGCAATGTTGGCATAACTATTTTCGTCTGAATCAACTGTTACTGCCTCTCTGTCTAATGGTAAAACGATGTTTTCAGAGTTTATAAACTCTATCGGTTTCGCTGCTTTATTGAATATATCACATTGAGAAAACAGCAAAACAATTATAAATAATGATATAAATAGTTTCATTTTATTCATAAGCTGATTTTTATGATTTCACAAAGTTAATAATTTTTTTCGACATCTGTATAATATCTTTTTTTAAAAGAAACATGCAGATTAATCAAGCATATTCAAAGTCGCTTAAGATTGAGATTGACTCTCGACATATCAAAGGAAATGTCATTTTGATTTTTAAATAAAAAAAAGTCCCTTCAATCTAATTTGAGAGAAGGGGCTTTTTTGTATTCAAGAGATGTGTTATTCCTCAATTGCATCGGGGTGAATTTGATGTTTAACACCCTCAACGACATTCAATACATAGTCTCCTAATTTTTCAGCTTCGCTGATTAAGTCCATAAAGAAAATACCTTCTTGATACCCATATTCTTTATTATTAATATTATATATGTTGGCATCTCGAAGTTTATTTCTATAATTGTTGATTTCACGCTCTTTGTTGTAAGCGTTGATAATCTTTGATTCATCAGGATCTTCCATCTCTTTAAGGATATTCATCATATTGTTCATTGCGTCTTCCACATTGTCGAACATTGTATCAATTTCTCTAAGAGTTTGGTCGTTAAAATCAACATGATTTTGTGATTTGCGAGAAAGTATTTTGCTTACATTGTAGCAACTATCGGCAATAGATTCGATTTCGCTGATTATTCTGAGCATTCCGGCTACACGTTTTTTCCCTTCATCGCTTAATCGTCCTTCAGCTACATGGTTCAAATAGTTGCCGATTTCAACCTCCATACGATCTGAAATTTCTTCGTATTTTTCCAGACGATTGTAAATTTTTGTATACTCATCACTTTTTTCATTTGTGTGGATAAGTTGGCGAGACATGTTAAGCATTCTGCACACACGCTCTCCATAGACAGCAATCTCCTTCTGTGCTTGTGCAATATTTAGTTCAGAAGCTGAAAGAATTCCATGACCGATATATTTGAGGGAGAATTCTTCATCAGAATCTTTGTGTTTTGAAGGCATTATCCAGCACACAATTTTGACGTATAAATTAGTGAACCATATCATTATGAATAGGTTGATAGTATTAAATACGGTTGGGAAAATAGCCAATCCTAAAGCAACAGTTGCTGATGATGCACCTTGAGAAAGAGGATTATTGCTACAGAAAAATTCTGTTATGTCTGCGACTAAATTTATGAACGGATTGAAAAGGAATAACACTATTACTGAGCCAAATGTATTAAATAATACATGACCCATTGCAGTGCGTTTTGCTGCTAAATTTCCTCCTAAAGAAGCAAGTACAGGAGTGATTGTTGTCCCAATATTTGCCCCTAATACGATAGCACAGCCTAAATCGAACTCTATCCAGCCTTGAGAACACATCACTAAAGTGATTGCAAATGTTGCAGCTGATGATTGGACAACCATTGTTAATATTGTGCCGACTAAGAAGAAAAGCACTACTGAACCAAATCCCATTGATGTATAGGCACTCAAGAATTGGAGCATTTCGGGGTTATCTTTCAAGTTAGGAACATATGCACTGATTAAATCTAACCCCATGAAAAGCAGGCAGAATCCAATAAGGAATTCTCCTGTGGATTTATATACACTTTTCTTCATGAAAATTAGAGGGACGGCAATGGCTAATAGTGCTATTGCATAATTAGATATGCTGACTTCAAAACTAAAGGCTGAAATAATCCAAGTTGTAAATGTCGTACCAACGTTAGCTCCGAATATTACTGCCATTGATTGTGCCAGACTCATCAAACCGGCATTCACGAAGCTGACAACCATTGTCGTTGATGCACTTGAACTCTGAATTAAAGCAGTAATCACGATGCCGGTAATCACTCCGGATACGCGATTGCGTGTCATAACTCCTAAAATGTTGCGTAATCTGTCGCCTGCTACTTTTTGCAGACCTTCACTCATAACTTTCATTCCATATAGAAACAGGCACACTGCTCCTAAAAGGCTAATGAAATCAAGTACTGAATAATTCATTGTGTTTGTATATTTCTCTATTTAATTATTATTCTCCAGCAAATACGTATGCTTTGTAAAGTGTTACAAAATTAAACATTTTTTACATTTCTGCAAAATTTTTTACATTACCGATTCCAAAGTAATTGACTGGTGTTTGTAATCGTTTGTATTTTAGGAGATTAATGTATCGCTGTTTATTAAAAGAGTTTGTTGACCTGTTGAAAATAGATCTGATTAATGGCTAGATGTCGCTATGTGTTTATGTAAAAAATAGAGTAGATATATCCTTTCCCATTAATCTTTATTGGAATAATAAATTTAGATTAAAGATTGAAATTAGTTGCAGAATTGAGAAATCATAAGTAATTTTGCAAACAAAGAAAACAGAAATAAAAGATATGCGTAGAATACTGTTAATAACATTACTTTTAAGTTTAGGCATTGCTACAAGAGCAGATGAACTTACAGAGGAGCCGGCGATAATTCCTTCAGAATTAGATTTTCTTAAAGAAATTTTAGATTCGATTGGTAATGAAGATGTCGCAGTAGATACTATTAAGGTATTAACATTAGAGGAAATTTTAGCATCATTGCCTCCGGTTCAACAAGACATAGATATAGATATCTATGCATCTTCTCCTTTTGTGTTCTCAGCTTATCAACCATATATAAAAAGAGATTTATCGTCGTGCAGACCGAAATTTTCGATTCAATCTTATGATTCGATTCAGAAATCGAATCATAATTCAGAACAAAACTATTTCGACCGGAAAATATCTCGATTTAGATTAGCTTCAGATGTGAGATATCGTATAATGGTTGATAAACCTGAAGTGATAGAATATATGTTATGGAAGTTGCCTCAGCCTAAAAAAATGACAGGGCTCAACGAAACGGCAGAAAATTTAGCATATAATGGAGAGCCTACGTCGAATCCAATTGCGACTGAGTTAAAGAAGATTGAGCAAGAACGAAGATATTGGATTCACAAATTCAACGGTGGCATACAATTTTCACAAGCCTATCTGTCGCCAAATTGGTATCAAGGAGGAAACAATAACTTGTCGTTGATAATTAATTTTCTGTGGAACGTAAAATTAAACGAAGTCTATAATCCGAATATTTTGTTTGAAAACAATATTCAATATAAGTTGGGGTTATATTCAACTCCACAAGATGAGTGCCATGAATACTCCATTTCGGAAGATTTGTTCCAATGGAATTTAAAAGCCGGTTTGAAGGCATTTAATAAATGGTTTTATAGTGTTACATTACAATTTAAAACTCAATTATTAAATACATATCCTCAAAACTCATATACTCGCACATCATCGTTCATGTCTCCGGGAGATTTTAACATCGGTGTCGGTATGACATATAATACGTCAAATAAAAAGAAAACGTTGAAATTTAATGCGTCGTTAGCCCCATTGTCCTACAATTTGAAGATTTGTTTGGATTCTCAAGTTGATCCTGCACAATTTAATATATCAGTTGGGAAAAAGTCTATCAGTGAGATAGGTAGCAATGCAGAGTTAACATTGGATTGGAATATCGCCAAAAATATCAATTATCGTTCTCGTCTCTTTTTGTTCTCAAATTATCAATATTTTTTGGGAGATTGGGAAAATACAATATCATTTAATATTAACAAGTTCTTAAGTACGCAGATATATCTGCATTTGCGTTATGACTCAAGCTCAGAGATAAGCAGTGATAAATGGAAACATTGGATGCTTAAAGAGATATTGAGCTTTGGATTCAGTTATACGTTTGATACTAAGATTTAAGAAAATAATTATATGATGTTAAGGAATATTATTGTTTCAGCATTTATTTGTATGTCGACAATTGTTGTCGCATATGCTGAATATGATATTCCCAAATATGCTCCTCGCCATTCAGAAGTCAATTTTTCTTTTGCAAAACAATATTGTGATGAATCACCACTTGATAATGTGGAGGGAATATGGACATTTATTGAAGATGGAATTGATCTGCTGATACGTCGTAAAGAGAATGAAAATCGAGAAAATTGCTATGAGTTGATTGTTTTGCAGTCTGCCGACAAATCATTAAAGTTTGGAACTGTAATCGGTTATATGTTTAAGACTGCTGATGTGGAAAAATTCAGATTGTTTCTCTACACAGAGTCGTCAATTCAAGGCGTGGTTTCACCCAAAGAATGTGTAGCAATATTATCGAAAGATAATTATCAAATGACATTTGAAGGGAAAGAACTCAAAGTGAGGATTAATGTGGCAGGTCTGTTACCTCATTTGTGGAAAGTGATTAGATATAAGATCGAGAATCCTGCATCTGAGTTGAAAAAGGGATTTTTAAAGATATATCCGTCGTATGATGGAAATGGTTCGTCGTTGTATGACCCACGTTATCTATAATTCAAGAGAGCCAATGAAAAGATGTAATAAGTCAATGATTTTTCTTTTTATGTTGCCGGTGATGGTGTTGTCAGTGGCGATAGAAGCTCAACGCATAAATACAAGGATAAACGTAGCCGACAGTTCTGAACATGTTATAGATAACACAAAATTAAAAATTTGTTTAGACAAGAATAGTGATGATTCATTGTTGATAAAGAAGTTTCGTTTTTTTGGTTTTGATAAGCCTGTAGCATCTTCCAAAGAGAGTTTCTTTATGACTAATGCGTCTGAAATAGATATAGTAGGAATTGAAATAGAGATAGAATACTTGACAACAGATCTGTTGTCGTTGCATAAACGCACTGTGTTGATTGATTATGAAATTCCTTCGGGAGAAACACGAAAAATCGATATAAAGAGTTGGGATGAGCAAGAATCGTTTTATTATTGTCAAAGTGTAAGGCCTCATCGCCAGGCAACACCTTTTGAGGTGAGATTCAATGTGATTTCATATTATATAATTAAATAATTAAATAATTAAAATAAAGAATTCTAATGGTCGACTTTAGCGTTTTTCTAAAATAATGTCTATATTTGCACAATATTAATCAATTCTATTTAATAATTTATGAAGAAATATTTTTACCTATTTACACTATTGGTGCTTTTTTCGTTTAATGTAGAAGCGATAGCAGAAGAAAGCCCGATTATTACGATGAAAACCCATATCTACGAGAATGTAGGACCGGGAAATGCGTGTAGCATATCATTGATGGCTAAAGAGGAGACTGTTGTCGAAGTTGATTTTGGCTTTGGTCGCGAAGAATATGTGTTGACACCTGAGTTTACTCCGGGAGAAGATGAAGAAGAGCATATCGGAACTTTTATTGCCGGTGAAGTGAGTGATGCAGGTGTGATTACAGTCTATGGAGATGCTTCAAAAATCGATTATTTTAATGCGTCAGGGATATATATGTATGAGTTGGAAATGTCGACGCTCACAAATCTTGAATATCTGATTATCAGTCATAATGAGCTGACACGACTTGATTTGACAGAGTTCACGAAATTGCAATTTGTGAATCTTGCCGATAATCCATTCAAACATAATAACCTTAAAATAGGTAAAAATCACCCGGATTTGGTTTATTTGAATATAAATCAGATTCCTAAGGGGGGTATGGAGTTGAATTTCAATGTGGATAAATTCACTCAGTTACAGTATTTGACTGCATGGGCAAATAAAGATATTACTTATTTAGATGTTTCGAAATGTCCGTATTTGCAATATTTGAGCCTTGATTGTGCAGAAGGTATGACCTCAATTGACGTGTCTGCCAATAGCGAATTGCAAGTGTTAAATGTCAGTGATTCAGGCATATCATCAATAGATATAACTAATAATCCAAAACTGAAAGAGTTGTATTGTGATCATATGGGATATGATAATGGTGGGAGTGCTAAATTATCTGCTTTAGATATCACTAAAAACCCGGAACTTGTATATCTGTTTTGTTCGGGAAATAATTTAACAGAGTTGGATATTACAAATAATACGAAACTGACACATGTGTTTGCAAGTGCTAACTATCTGACAAGCATTGATGTGAGTAATAATGAAGAATTGCTTCAATTAGGTATATCAAAAAACTTTTTCAACTTCGCATCTTTACCGGAACAAGGTCTTAAGTGGCTTGAATATGTATATGTTAATCAGCGTCCGATGCCAGTTGCTCCAGAGCAAAAAGTGGGGACTATATTGGATTTCTCCGATAAGGTGTTGAGAGATGGAACAACGACACTATGTGCGATGTATAAGTCTCCAAATATGAACCCTACTGAAGTGGAGCCATTAAAAGAGGGGGTAGATTATACTTATGTAGATGGAAAAGTGAAATTGCTGACAGAACAAACGGATAGTGTGTATTGCGAATTTGTTAACTCGATGTTTGGGACATTGTTGTTGCGTTCGGCTAATTTTATGATTAAATCTGAAGACAATATGGGAAAACCTACAAAAGTTTTCTCGTTCAAACCTGCTGTAGCAGGAGAATTGTCGTTTAATGTTACGACTTTCGGAGAAGAATCGTCTAAAATCCTTGTTGATTTTGGTGATGGCGAATTGAAAGAATTTGCGACACATGAATCAGCTGCTTCCGGAGAATACGAAATCAGTGGTATAGCTGGCGAAGAGGTGGTGATTTATGCTCCTGAAGGTGTTGTTATCACAGGATTTATGATTGAAAATGTAGAATTAGCAGATATTGATTTAAATAATGCTTATAGACTTGAAGTATTGAAAATCAAAAATTGTAAACTTGCTAATGTAGACTTGTCATTTCTTAAATATTTGAAAGAGATAGATTTGTCTGACAATGCGTTGACTCGTCTTGACCTTTCCGGTGCAAATTTCTATTTTGATAAAAATGTTGCATATCTAAATGTTGCAAACAATCAGTTAGAACAGCTTGATTTGGGTGATTTTAAGAGTAATCTCGTTGAATTGAATGCATCAAATAATAAGTTGGTTGAACTTGATTTGGAAGAAGCAGTTGCATTGACTCGATTGAATCTGAGCAATAACAATATTGTTGAACTTGATTTGTTGAGCTGTAAGTTGCTTGAAGAATTAAATATAACAAACAATAACTTCTACGACTTGGAAACCTATGGAAGAGACATTTCGGAGATAGAATATAGTGGCAACTATTTTAGCTATGCCTCAATGATACCTAATCACCCGAAAATGAAACAGACATATGCTCCACAGTCAGAAATAGTTATTCCAAATCGAGGTCTGTCGGTAGATTTATCGGCACAAGTATCTGTCCGTAAAATTATTTATTCTTTCGATGGTTTTGAATATATGCCAGAAGGATATGAAATGGTGCCTACCACGTTTATATGGAAATATGAAGATGGCACATTGCTTGAGGAAGGAGTTGATTATACGGTTGAAAATGGTGTAACCAAATTCCTTGAAGAGAATATCGGAAAAGTATATTGTGAATTAGTAAATTCAGAGTATCCTGATTTTGTTGGGGATAATATTTTGAAAACGACACTTATGGAGGTAGCATCGATGCCTACAAATGTGATAGCTACATTCACTCCGACTCAAAGTGCGACTATTCAGTTGAGCCTTGCTGCTTCAGAGAAAGACACATTCTTCTATGCCGATTGGGGAGATGGAGAACTCAAAGAATATAAATTAGACACTACATACGCTCTATATGAAGGAACAACAATAGCAAATGTGCCGGTTAATTTCTATTCATTTGATGATGATTGTAAAATTAATGTGTTCAGTGTAAGTGACATAAGAATGAAGAGAATCGATGTTACTAAATTGACAAATCTGACAACTCTGACAGTCAGTGGCACCGGATTGAGCACAATCGACATTTCGAAAGCAACAAAATTGACGGAATTGAATCTTGAAGGTAATAATCTATCGAGTGTGGATATGTCGAATAATCCTGATTTATGGATGGTAATATTGTCGAATAATAAGTTGACTGATATTGATTTGTCAAATAATAAATCGGTCGGTTGGTTGCATGCAAATGGTAATGAAATAGAAACAATAAATTTAGATGGAATGTCAAAACTCTCAGAACTGAATCTATCGGATAATATGATTTCAGAGATTGATTTGTCTGATTGCTCATCGCTATATACATTTGCTTGTGAAAATAATAAATTGAAGACTATCGATTTGAATGGATTGAGAAATCTTAAAATAGTTTACCTATATGGCAATGAATTCAGATTCTCAACATTGCCGGAACCTACCGCTTCATGGATGCAATATACTTATGGTAATCAATCGCCGGTAGAGGTGGAATTAACAAGCGATGGCAAGATTGATTTGTCGTCGGAAAAAGATGTCAGTGGCACGGCAACAAGCTATAAATGGTTTACGGTTTCAGGTACTGAGTTGATAGAAAATGAAGATGTCGTTGTAGAAGATGGTATAACAACATTCTTGAAAGGATTTGGAGAAGATATCTATTGCGTTATGACAAACAGTGTGTTCCCGAATCTTGAATTAAGAACTATTGATTTGGAAGTGCTTTCGTCTGAAATAGAAACAGTTGATGCTTCCGATTTTAAAGTTATTGTAAATCAAGATAAAATCATTGTTAATTCTGCAGAATCTGTGGTTGAAGTCTATGGTATAAACGGAATGCTTATTGAAAAGGCATGTATTGTTGATGGCAGTGCTACTGTGGTAGGATTGGAAAAAGGCATATACATCGTAAAAACTGCAGGAGCAGTAACAAAAGTTGTGATTTAATCATATCAACGAGATATTATTCAATCGAAAAAGTGGGATTTCAATCCCACTTTTTTGTTTCCCGGCATCATGTTTGGGAAATCAGTATCGGTGGTGTTTTTTACAAAAAAGAGCAGGCAACTATTGCATATTATAAAAAAAAAGAGTAATTTTGCACCGCTTATTCCGCCACGGCTCGAGTAAGAGTTGCCCTACCATAGGTAACCGCCCAACGGACAAACTTAATAATCAATTAATTAGCATGTACGCTATCGTAGAAATTCAAGGACAACAATTTAAAGCTGAAGAAGGCAAATATTTGTTCGTTCATTATCTCGGCGAAGATGTAAAAGAAGGCGAAACAATCGACTTCGAAAAAGTTCTTCTATTAGATGCCGACGGTGCCATTGAAGTTGGTGTTCCTACCGTTAAAGGAGCAAAAGTTGCTTGTGAAGTGTTAGAACCACTTGTGAAGGGTGAAAAAGTGCTTATTTTCAAAAAGAAAAGACGCAAAGGCTATCGCCGTTTGAATGGTCATCGCCAATACTTCTCAAAAGTGTTAGTTAAATCAATTGTTAAAGCTTAATTAAAAAACTCATCAGATATGGCACATAAGAAAGGTGTCGGTAGTTCAAAGAACGGCCGTGAATCAGAAAGCAAACGATTAGGTGTTAAGATTTTTGGTGGGTCAAACTGCAAAGCAGGTAACATCATCAAACGTCAACGTGGAACAGTTCATCACCCAGGGTTAAATGTAGGTATGGGTAAAGACCATACATTGTTTGCCCTTATTGATGGTGTAGTTGTGTTTACAACCGGTAAAGAAGGTCGTAAATATATCAACGTTGAACCACACGCTGCAAACTAATTTTGGTAATTTGCAGTATATTTTAGATAAAAGAAGAAAAGTTGTGTAAATACATGACTTTTCTTTTGCGTTTTTTTAGTAGTCGAAATATAATGTATTGATCGGCAAATTCTATTTTGAAATATAATTGTATTAATTTATAAATTTAACAGAAAATGAAAAAAATTTTATCCGTATTGGCAATCGTATTGCCGTTTGTGTTGACATCTTGCAGCGACGAGCCGGAAGGTCCTATCACAATCTCTGAAACAAGTCTGGATTTAACTGTTGGTATGTCAGACCAATTAACAGCATCTGAAAAAGGGACATGGACATCAAGCAATGAGTTTGTAGCAACTGTAAATAATGATGGTAAGGTTGAAGCACTTCATGTTGGGGAGACTGTAATTACAATTACAAAAGGAGATCGCTCTGCTAATTGCAAGGTCGTTGTTAAAGCTTCAAATACGTCGTATTCACTTCCTTATATGGTTTGGGGAGCAGATGCAGATGCTGTGAAAGCTGCAAATACAAGCCTAAATCTATATGAAGAGATGGAAATTGAAGGAGGTGTGATGCTTTCATATCTTACAGCAACAGCATTACCCGGATATATCTACATGATTGACTCGACAGAAGGATTAATTGCTACATCTATGGTTGTTGATATTGATGATGTCGACAATTTTGAGGATTTCCTTTATCAATATTTTGCTGATTTGAATGAAGATGAAGAATGGTTCTACTTGATAGATTCAAATTCTGCAGAAGGAGCAACTATTGCCGTACAATATGGAATGAACGATGAAGAATCGTTGATTGCTACATTCATGCCAATTCCGGATTTTGCAGAAGTGCGTTCGCTTAATGATATAAAATCACTTTTCGAAGGTCTTAAATTTAATAGAACAATTTTCAAAAATATCTAAATATTTAAAACACAATGAAAAAACTATTTTTAATGTTAGGTGTAGTTTCGTTTGTTGTGCTAATGACAGCATGCGGAGGAACTAAACAAGAAGAAAGTGTAGATACATGTTGCAACGAGCAAGACTCAGTTGAAGTTGTTGATACAGTAGCTGTTGATACAGTAGCAACAGATGTTACTGTTGCTGAAGAAGTAACAACTACACAGAAAACAAAAACTCCAAAAGTAAATGTGGTGTCAACTGCTCAAGGAGCTAATAAAGTGGAAACAACACCAATGGTGCAAACAACTCCGGGGAATGTCAATGCAGGGAGAGTTGTTGGAGTAACTACAGAAACAGAATCTGCTATGGGTACGGCTGTAACAAACACTCGTGAGGCTGTAGATAAAATGACAGAAGAACAAAAGAAAAAAGAGCGTAAAAATTGGAAAGAAAGCAGAAAAAATTAATGATTCTTATCTGAATTTACGTAGTTAAATATTCATATAACAGTGGCAGTCAAGATTATTGATTGCCATTGTTGTATAAAGGGTATGAATAACATTGATAATGTATGATAAGTTAGTTTTTGATGTTTGAATAAAATGCGTTGCAAAGATTGAAGATGGTTTTTAATATTTTTTAACATAAATAATAAGTTTTTTTTGTGAAAAATTTGTGTATTCCAAAAATAATTCTCAATTTTGCAACAAATATTGAGTAACCATATTTATGTAGAAGTGTAATATTGTTTTGCATTTTTCTTTATATATGTATAGGTGATGATATAAAAAAGATAAGTTGAAAAATTATGTTTAATCTAATTAATATTTTTACGTTTATGAAAAAAATTTACTTATTAATGGCGATGGCTGTATTTGCTCTTACATCAGTAGCAGCAAACTATCAGTTGTCAGGAATGCAATTAGCTCCTGAAGCTAAAGCACAACTTCAAAAGGATTTTGAATCATTTGAAGCAAAAGTTTTGGCAGGTGATGAATCAGTAATTACTCGTTCTTACACAGACCCAAATGGTAATGTATGGCAAGGTAGATTCCTTAACTATGGAGCAGACTGGTTCACAATGTTTACTTATAACGATGGTTCACAAGCTACATTTGAAGATATGCCTTGGTATCGTGTGGCTGCTATTTGTGCTCAATACGATGAATCAGGTTATGCAGTGAATTTCTATTACGGATATTTGCTATATCCTCCACACTGGATCTTTGGTGAATCTTCTCTACCATTAGAAGAAACAGAACCATTAGCAATTAGCGAATTGGAAACTTCAGGTTACAATAAATTTGGTGTTCAAGAAGCTGGTTATGTAGGTATGTATGATGACTATACATGGGGTATCATCAACGGTGAATGGATGGGTGTTCAAAGTATGTTCAGAGGTGCATATGGTTACATGGAACCGGGTTCAACTCTAACAATTTCTAACTATGATGAAACTACTTCATCAATCGGTATGAAATGGCAAGGTGCTTACTACGAAGAAGGTGCTGCTACAACAAGTGGTGCATTCGCTTTGAATTATGATGGTACAGCATTTATCACAGGTTTCAAACCTATGACATTCAATGGTGACTTCACTCAAATTCACATGTATGATTTCGGTCAAGTGGATTGGGATACATATCCTGGCGACCTTTATGAAGTAGATTTCGAACCTGTAAGATTGTTCAAAACTCTTGCACATAATGACAAAGTTGAAGTTCGTTATGGTGAAGAAACTGGTACTCCAGAAGGATTCATTATCGCAGATGAAACAGTTACAAACGATCAAATCTCATATCTAATCGCTTCAGCTTATACAGCACTTGATGCAACAACTCCTGTAGGAGTAGACTTTACAGTTCAAGACATCATCGTAAATGACGAAGGTTATATTGACAATGCTCCATTGGCAGGAACAATTCCTCCTGGTGGTTATGTATATGACTTCAGCCAATATGATGGTTGTGAATTATACTATCATGGTAACTCATATATTCCTGAAGCAGGTTCTGTATTGTCAATTCAAGAAAATTCATTCCAATATGATGGTACTGACATCTATGGTAACGCATGGAAAATGACATTCCCAGAACTATATCTTCACCTTGATCCATCTGATTACACTCAATCAGAAAAATTGACAAGTGGTATCAACCGTTTGTTTGGTGACAAATCAGTTAACTTGGTAACTAAAACAGCTAATAGCGTAAACGTAACAGTTGCTGAAAATGGTGTTATCGCAGTTTATTCAACAACAGGTGCATTAGTTAAAACAGTTAATGCAGTAGCAGGTGAAAGAGTTTCTATCGAACTTGGTAAAGGTCTTTACATCGTTAAAGTTGGTAAAACAGTTGCTAAAGTTATTCTATAATTAGGATAGTAAAATAAAGTAATAAGAAGAGTTGCTCAGAAGGGCAACTCTTCTTATATTTAGAATTATGAGTGTCAGACCATTATACAGAGGTTGAAATAATGATGTAAATCATTTTCGAATACAATAAAAATATTTATTTTTGCACAATAAAATTCAACTATAAGAAAAATAATAGAATCAATATAAAAGGAATTTCTCTATGAAAAAAATTTACTCATTATTGCTAATTTTTACATTAGTATTTGCATGTAAAGCTGGCGTATTAGAGCCAATTTATGGTATGGAACTTGTTCCGGGAGCTAAAGAAAGTCTTCAGAAAAATGTTTCGGAAATTAATTCAAAAATTTCTGAAGGCGTAGATCTTTTGGCCACACGTTCATATACTGATCCTAATGGAAATGTGTGGTATTCGCAATTATTAAACTTTGGTCCAAACTGGTATAAGTATTTTAAATTTGGAGAAGATATGGCTAAATGGGAGGATCTCCCGTATTACGAAGTTGTAGCTGTGTCATATTGTAATCAAGATAATGGAGTAACGCTCAACTGGTATCAATCAGTTTTATTCTGGCCCTCAAAGTATGCTTTAGGATTGAGCGAAGATGCTACTCTTGAAGGAGCAGAGCCTGCAACTATAGATGAAGTGATTAGTAGTAAATATAGAGGACTATTCCGAACAATGGAAGCCGGTCAGACCGGACTATATGATAGTAGGGCACTCGGTATGATAAACAATAAATGGTTCGGTACGGAGTGTATTTTTGCAGGATATATAGGATTTATAGACAAAGGATCAAGATTCCAACTTTCTAACTATGATAAGGAAAGTAGTTCAATTGGCATGAAATGGACGGGGACGTGGACAGAAGAAGGTACGGAAACAACATCAGGTCCGTTTGCTCTCAATTTTGAAGGAGAAGCATTTATAACAGGTTTTGAAT
The DNA here is from genome assembly GCA_937911575.1 of uncultured Porphyromonadaceae bacterium. Taxonomy (GTDB): domain Bacteria; phylum Bacteroidota; class Bacteroidia; order Bacteroidales; family Muribaculaceae; genus Lepagella. Next base: position 61,123 of record CALDPR010000007.1, read on the forward strand.
CGTTGATCTTAAGTGGCGATTTCACTGAATTGCATATATTAGATTTTGGAGAAGTGAATTGGAGTACCTATCCAGGCGTGCTTTATGAGGTCGACTTTGAGCCTGTTAAGTTATATAGAATAATGGCACATAATGCGGCAGCAGAAATACAATATGAAGAGAATCCAGCTGTTCAGCCTGCCACATTTGCTCTTAATCCGGGGTATGAAGTGGAAGATTTAACGTATCTGTTTGCGTCTGCTTATGCAGATTTGAATGCTGAGAATCCTTATGGAGAATATAGAGTGCAAGAATTAGATGCAGAAGCATCAACAGGATATGTAAATAATAAGCCATTGGCAGGAACAATGTTGCCAGGTGGCTATAACTATGAGTTCAGCCGTTATGATGGTACGTTAATTAATTATAAAGGTAATACATATAATATTATTGCAGAAAGTGTTCTTAGTGTAGCCGAAGATCAGTTTGTGTTTGATGGTGTTGATATGTATGGCAACAAGTGGCAAATCAATTTCCCTGCTTGTTATATCCATTCCGATATGACAGATTATTCTAAGTGCGAAGAGTTTTTAAGTGGCATCGAAAGCTTGTTTGGAAATAAGACTGTCAATGTCATAACAAAATCATCAAATTCTATAAATGTAACAGCTGCTGAAAATTGTTCAGTTTCAATCTATTCTTCAGATGGATCGTTGGTGAAAATGATAGATGCCGTTGGTGGCGAAAAAGTTTCAATCGAGCTTGCTAAAGGTATGTATATCGTAAGAGTAGGTGCTGAAACAAGAAAAGTTATAATGTAAAAAAGATTGATTTTTATCTGATACTAATAATAAAAATGTGCTGTCATTTAGGACAGCACATTTTTTATGTTTTTTAGGTATAGAATATTATTCTAAAGTAGCAGCAAATTCCATTAAATAAGCTTTTATAAAATCATCTATATCTCCGTCCATAACGGCATTTACGTTTGAAGTCTGGAAGTTTGTGCGATGATCTTTGACCCGTCTGTCGTCGAATACGTAGCTTCTGATTTGGCTTCCCCATTCAATTTTCTTTTTGCCGGCTTCAATTTTTGCTTGTTCTTGCATGCGATGTTGCAATTCCTTTTCATAAAGGATTGATTTTAATTGACGCATGGCATTTTCTTTGTTTTTGGGTTGGTCGCGAGTTTCAGTGTTTTCAATAAGGATTTCTTCTTCTTCGCCGGTGTAAGGGTCTTTGTATTGATATCGAAGTCGGACTCCTGATTCCACTTTGTTCACATTCTGCCCTCCTGCGCCACCGGAGCGAAACGTATCCCACGATACGCAAGCAGGTGAGATATTGATCTCAATAGTGTCGTCGACAAGGGGTGTAACAAACACAGACGCAAACGAAGTCATTCTTTTGCCTTGTGCATTGTAAGGGCTGACACGAACTAATCGATGCACGCCGTTTTCGCTTTTCAGATAGCCATAGACGTAGTCTCCTTCAATATTTATAGTGGCTGATTTGATTCCGGCATCATCAGCTTCAAGAAGGTTTGCGATAGATGTCTTGTAGCCATGTTTCTCAGCCCAACGGAGGTAAAGACGCATAAGCATAGAGGCCCAATCTTGACTTTCAGTGCCACCGGCTCCTGAATTTATTTTCAATACGACACCGAGTTTATCTTCTTCTCTACGGAGCATATTGCGAAGTTCCAATTTCTCTGTTGCTTCGATTACAGTGGCGTATTGTGCATCGAGTTCTTCCTCTGTGATTAATTCGTCTTTGACAAAGTCAAATGCTAATTGCAATTCTTCAACTTGTTTTTCAAGAGCAGTGTAGTTGTCGATCCAAAAATGTAGCTCTTTGATTTTTCTCATTTGAGCCTCTGCGGCTTTTTGGTCTTCCCAAAAATCAGCTACGTGAGTGCGTAGTTCTTCTTCTTCAACTTCTATTTTTTTGCTGTCGATGTCAAAGATACCTCCTCAACGCCAACATGCGTTCAAAAGTCTCTTTTAATTGTTCTTGTGTAATCATTGATATATGTTTTGTTTATAAATTGTATGCAAAATTAAGTAAAGCAACCGACTTGGCAAAATCGATTGCTTTGTTTTGTTGATAAATGGTGAAATCAGATATTATCTTTTGATGTTATCAGATCGATTTCAATCTTGAGAAATAGAAATCAAGAATATCTTTTGCTGCAGTAAACGAGGATTGTTCGTTGTTTAAGACTCTTAATTCTTTTTGTTCAAGCAAAGCACTTACTTCGGGTGTATTGTAAAAATTATTTCGAAGTTGTTCGTTGATTGTTTCGACCATCCAATATCGAGCTTGTTCGTTGCGTTTTCGTTCGAAATATCCGTTTGCTTTGACATAGTCGAAATATCGGTCAATCATATCCCAAACTTGTGGAATATTCAGTTCATAATATCCACTATAACATACGACTTCGGGTTTCCATTTGCTGGGAGTCGGGGGGAATAATTGCAAAGCACTTCTGAATTGAGCGGCGGCTAAATTTGCACGTTCGATATTGTCGCCATCTGCTTTGTTTATTGCAATTCCATCTGCCATCTCCATGATGCCACGCTTTATTCCTTGAAGTTCGTCGCCGGTTCCTGCAAGTTGAATCAGCAAGAAGAAATCCACCATTGAGTGAACGGCAGTTTCACTTTGTCCGACACCTACGGTTTCAACAAAAATATTATCGTAACCTGCTGCTTCGCAAAGCACTATCGTTTCACGAGTTTTGCGAGCAACTCCACCAAGACTGCCTGCTGAGGGAGAAGGTCGAATGAAAGCGTTTTCTTCGAGAGTGAGTTTCTCCATGCGTGTCTTATCCCCTAAAATAGAGCCTTTGGATCGTTCGGAACTCGGGTCAATAGCAAGGACAGCTAATTTGCCTCCTTGTCGAATTACATGCAGGCCAAACACGTCGATAGATGTGCTTTTGCCGGCTCCGGGAACTCCGGTGATGCCTATTCGGCGTGATTTGCCGGAATAAGGCAGGCATTTTTCAATTACTTCTTGTGCAATGGTTTGATGATTCTCAGCAATGCTTTCAATTAATGTTACTGCTTGTCCAAGTATACTGACATTGCCTTTTAGAATTCCCTCAACATAATCGTTGACAGATAGTTGAGGACGAGAAGTTTGTCGTTTCTTGCGATATGGGTTTATGATTGGTTGTGAGTTAACTCCTGAATTGACTTGTAAACCTTTGTATTGGCAATCATTTTCCGGGTGTTCCATTTTTGTGAAATATTGAGAGTTATTTTTTTTGTCCTACGACTCTTACTGTTGTTGTTGGGTGAAGAGGGTCGTTGGATATTATTTCTAATCTGATATTGAATATTGTTGAGGATATTAATTCCGGATTAATTTCTATATCGACATCATATTTTTTGCCGGCAGATATTTTTGAGGGCATTCGTTTGATTTTAATTGATTTGTCGATGGAGTAGATTCTGTTTATTTTAAGTTCGGATTTCCCTTCATTGGATATTTGAAATGATGCATTAATAATTTTTTTGTCGGCAGTGATATTGCCCAAGTCGATAAGACTATTGTCGACAAAAATCATGGGTGCATTTTTTACGTCCTCTTGAGATAGATTTTTTTGTTGCTCTTTTATGTAGGCCGTTACTTCGATAGGTATAGTCTTAGTAATGCCATTTTCAATCGTCGTAATATCAAATTTATAAATATTTAAGCCAAGGTTTTGTTCAATTATGGAATTGAAATATAGGCTTATTGTTACAATATCTCCGGGGAAGATTTTTTCGTCTGAAATCCCGGCAGATATTGTGGGAGGGACGTTTTGCAGACCTAAACATAGAGTGTCATTGCTTTGATTATAAATATGAATAAACTCGTGTATGGATTTCCCTTTAGTGATGTCGCCTATGATTATCGAGTTGTGGTTTAATCTTAAAGCACCGGCATCTATAGGATATTGATTTTTTAGAGTATTGCTTTTTCCAATGATTCTTCCTCTGATTTTAATGTTGAAAGTTTCGTTGTTGAAGCCATATGAAATTCTTATTGCTTTTTCGAATTTGCCTAATCTTCCCTCAGGGTTGAATGAAAAATTTATAATAGCGGTGTCTCCCGGCATAATCTCATCTTTCGGATAGTCGGCTACGGTGCAACCACACGTGGTTTTGACCCGATTAATAGATGTCGGCTCAGAAGAGATGTTTACGAAGCGAATTTTCCCATATTGTATGCCGGATTCTTCGTGGAATGTGCCAAAGTTATATACGGTATCAATCCATTCTATTTGGGCGAAAGATAGCGTATATGAAAGCAAGAAAGAAAATATTAATAAAAGATGTTTCATTCTTCTTCAGGTATTACATTTCCTTTGATTTTTAATCTCACCTTTTTAGGCGAGCCATTGGTTTTTACGGTTATTGTTCTGTCAATGACGCCCGGTCTGGCTAAAGGATTATAAGTGATTTTGATTTTTCCTTTTTTGCCCGGAGCAATTGGCTCTTTTGGATATTCCGGACGAGTGCAACCACAAGTGGCAGTAACTTCTGTGATTATCAGATTGGCATTTCCTGTGTTGGTGAATTCAAACGTGTGGCTTACAGCACCATTTGCTTCTTTGATTACGCCAAAGTCATAGGTGTATTCAGAGAATTGTATTTTTGCTTTTCCCTTCTTATCGGCAGATAAAGGGATTGCAATGGCAATAATCGCCAACATTAATAGGATTATCTTTTTAGTCATATTGTATTGTTTTAATAATTACGCAAAGTTAGTAAAAATTTTAGATTTTGACATCAGAAAGAAGAGTAAGTTTAAAATATAAAGGTAGATATAAAAAAATAACAAAAAAGATAAGATATAAGTTGTTGATATATAATATGTTTACGAATAAAATGTAACGGAGTTGTTAAAAATATTTTGTAGATTAAAAAAATAGTCGTAACTTTGCACTCGGGTAAGTCCTATACGACCAGCTCCTTGCGAATTCCCCCAGGTCTTGACCGAAGCAAGGGTAGTAGGTTGAGCGGTGCGATGTAGCAAGCTTGCCCTTAATGCCTCTTTAGCTCAGTTGGCCAGAGCACGTGATTTGTAATCTCGGGGTCGTTGG
>CALDPR010000008.1 GCA_937911575.1 uncultured Porphyromonadaceae bacterium
CCTTGACGACGGATAAATAGTCCGTTTTCAGGATTGTCTACTCTGATACCTTGCAAATTGAAGTATTCCACCGGTGCGTTGTCGTTGTTATCATCGACAAAGATATCGTTTATTCCGGATACATATTCGAGGTCATTGATAACGAATTCCACTTCATTAGAAATTTCAGAAGAAGGCAAGCCTTTGCATACACGCACATAGGCATAGTGGGTTGAATCCATGAGATAATCAGAGATGTTTTTGATTTCGTATTCTGTATCAGTTCCCACCTTCAATTCGTTGCAACCACCGAGGTATAATTTTGTGCCATCTTCTTTGAGACGATATACGGTCAAGAAGTAGGATTCAGCACCTTCGAGGGGCTCCCAAGAAAGGCGAATATTTTTAGTTTTACGACCACGGTCGTTTAGCAGACCGACAGGTTGGAGCATGATTGTTTTGTAATCAGGTGCTTCAGTGATTACGTTGAAGTCGAAAGTTGATATGTTGTTTTCGTAGTCGTAAGCGATAGAAGTGATGAAATGATTGTTTACGGCACCTGAAGTATACATATCAAGAGTGATTTCAGTGTCGGGAGAAATGAAAGTGTTGTTTTCATATTTTCCGGGCCAAGGAGCCATTTTTGCAGAGCCGAGGTTGTTTGTAAATGGGTTTCCCGTACCATCGGCACTTACGAGATAGCATCGAGGGTGAGAAGGCACCGAGTTTACGGTATTGCCTCTCCATGAATTCACTTGATAATCGACGTGCCAAATCAGCAGACCACTGTCAGAGAAGCCACTATCCCAGCCGTTTTGCGAACGAGCTTCAAGGAGAAAATATTCGTTAGGGTTCAGCGATTCGCCACCACGACGATATACCGGGATTTTGATAGCACGATTTTGCTGATCCATTGAGAGCAGTTCGTAGGAAGTGTTGTCTGCAATGTCTTCATATTCGAGCCATTTGCATAGCCATTTTTCGTAGGCAGAGAATAGAGGAGGGCAAGTAGATTGCAAATTATAAGAACCGGCGTCCATGACAGACCAATATCCCGGTGTAACAGCACTTTTGTTATATGCAGGGTCGTAAAGGTCGGGCAATCCAAGCACGTGTCCGTATTCGTGAGCAAAAGCACCTATACCGTCGATGATTGGTTCATCTTTGCCATAGCATATGCCACAAAGCTCGTTTGAAGTGGCATATGGTCCGAATTGTTTGCCATCGAGTGTGATGTTGTAATAAGCCATTGAGCCTTGGTGTGGCCAGATTGTTGTCTCATCGAGAGTATCTGCCTGACCGAATCCGGCATAAATAAAATATATTGTGTCGATGACACCGTCGTTATCGTAGTCATATTTAGTGAAATCCACCACATCGTCGATTGTTTCAACAGCAAATTTAAGAGCTTGGTTGAATCGACCCACTTGGTCGCCGGCTGTGTAATACACACTTTTCTCCGGCAACGAAACGATTATGGGAGCAATGTCGAAAACCGGTTTGAACAGCCCGTTGGAAGAGGCAATATAGTAGTCTCTTACGGAGCCGACAGCGTTGTAGCCTGAATAGTTTTCTTGGTTTAGCCAATTATTGAATTCTTCGGCAACGTTGGGTATTGTGAATTTCGTATCTGCATATTCCATAAGGACCACCAGCGAATGAATATCGTCGCCGATTGTCGGATATGTGGTGCGTCCATTGTTGTCAAGGGCGGCTACTCGCTGAATATTGACGTTTTGACGCATCTTCATCATCTGACTACCCTCCTGCATTTCGTTGACAACTTCCGGCGTAGCAACTAACTCTACCCCGTTTTTAATTACAGGAAGCCAAAATCCATTTTCGTTTTTCTGCATCACTACGTTGTCGGTGTTGGTTACATAATTAAAAAATTCGTCGCCATACACACGAAGTTCTACTGTCGTACCATCAGGGTTCGTTCGAGTGATGATTCCCGGATATGCCGGAACTGCCGATGCCACAAAAGGCAATAAGAGAAGTGTGGCAGCAAAAAGATGTTTAAGATTTTTCATTTATATATTCTTGTGTTATATGTTATGTCAGTGTTTGAGACTACAAAAATATTGCAAATTATTCATATTTGCAAAGACTTAAGATTTTTTTGAACAAAAAAAATCTATTTTTATCTATCAATCAGCCTAAATAGAATAATATGTTGTCAGATTCACACTGAATCGAGTCGCTGTGAACCACCGGTGAATTAGATTGCCTATTGTAATTCGACAGAAATCTGACATTGTTTCCCGAACGATACTTCAGACTGCAGGTGCGATACCTCCGACTATGTTGGGTGCGAAGCACTGGAGAGCGAAGCGATTCAAAAGATTGAGAGTGCGACTTCCCGAACGATACTTCAGACTGCAGGTGCGATACCTCCGACTATGTTGGGTGCGAAGCACTGGAGAGCGAAGCGATTCAAAAGATTGAGAGTGCGACTTCCCGAACGATACTTCAGACTGCAGGTGCGATACCTCCGACTATGTTGGGTGCG
>CALDPR010000009.1 GCA_937911575.1 uncultured Porphyromonadaceae bacterium
TGCTTAATATTTTGATTATCTTATCTCGAACTTTTTGATTTTGAGCAGCAAAAAATTCTTCAAAATAATGCTTATATGTTATGACTTCTCTGACTTTCATGTCGCAAAGGTAATTTATAAATTACATTTATGCAAGAAAAATAGCGATATTTTTTAGAACCAATAGCCTTTATTTTTTTTTGTTTTCAAACTTAGGTGGCGAAAATAGTTTTGCCGTATCGGAGTTGTGCCACTCGTGGCAGACGATTTGACAACAGGGTACGGTCGTTCACGAGAGCCGATGATAAAGGAACACCAATTCGACTGCACAGGTTGCGACACCCCGACGACATTCCAACGGTTTACATCGGCGACCTCGATGAGACTTTACATACGAAAAATGCCGGGAGCAACGCTCTCGGCATTTTAAGGTTCATTGAAGCTAATATATAGTTTTATTACATATTATACGAACTTAGCAAAGTCGGTTTGCGACATATCGCCTGTTTCCATGAATGTTTGGTGCATAGCGAATGCTGCTTTGAGAGTGTGTGGAGTGTGTCCGACTCCTTTTGCAAGTTTCAGATAATCCCACATCATCTCTTTGTACATTGGGTGTACGCAGTTTTCGATGATACATTCAGCACGTTGGCGTGGATCTTTTCCTCGAAGGTCTGCAACCCCTTGTTCTGTGATAAGAATCTTCACAGAGTGTTCGCTGTGGTCTACGTGAGACACCATCGGAACGATTGCCGAGATTTTTCCACCTTTTTGGATTGATGGGCAACTGAAGATTGAAAGGTAGGCGTTGCGTGAGAAGTCGGCCGAACCTCCGATACCATTCATCATCTTAGTTCCAAGAACGTGTGTTGAGTTCACGTTACCAAAGATATCGGCTTCCAATGCAGTGTTCATAGCGATAAGACCGAGACGGCGTACCACTTCCGGGTGGTTTGAGATTTCGCCCGGACGCATGATGATTTTGTCGCGGAAGAAGTCGATATTGTCCATGAAGTGAAGCATTGCATCGTCGCTGAATGTCAATGCACATGTAGATGCAAACTTACATTTACCCTCTTCCATTAAGTGCATAACTGCATCTTGAATCACTTCAGTATACATTTCAAATTGTGGAATTTCAGGATTTTCTCCCAATCCATATAGCACAGCATTTGCTACATTGCCCACTCCTGATTGAATTGGCAAGAATTCTTTTGGAATTTTTCCTAAACGAAGTTGTTCGGCAAGGAATTTACATACGTTGTCGCCAATTTTTTGAGTTACTTCATCAGCTGCTGTGAACGCTTTGATGCTTTCTGACGCATTTGATGGAACGACGCCTACGATCTTTTTCGGATCTATTTTCAATACTGTACTTCCGATTCGGTCGCTTGCCTTATATATAGGTATTTCTCTGCGATTTGGAGTGTCGGCAGGAACATAGTTGTCGTGGAAGCCGCGGAATGAAGTGCGATAATATGAAGAATATTCGATAATGACTTTTTTTGCCATTTGAGCTATGGTTGGTGTCATACCCATACCTGCTCCGAGAATAATATCTCCATTCGGACTCATTTCTGTCGCTTCTATTACTGCTACATCTATGTCTCCATAGAATCCATAACGCAAATCTTGTGATACGTGAGAAAGGTGAGCATCGAAATAGTTCATCTTCTGTGCGTTGACAAGTTTTCGCGAGTCGGGATGTGATTGGTACGGTGTGCGAATTGCTACTGCTTCTGCTCGTGCCAATGTCCCGTCAACATGGTCGTTTGTACTTGCACCTGTGTAAAGGTTAACTTTGAATGGTTCGCCTTTGGCGTGGAGTTCTTGGGCTCTCTCTGCCAATGCAACAGTTACAACTTTCGGTGTTCCTGATGCAGTAAAGCCTGAAAGACCTACATTGTCTCCATTTTGAATGATACTCGCAGCCTCTTCAGCTGAAATAAATGGGATACTCATTTGTAACGTTTAGATTTTAATGGTAATTTTGCACAAAATTAATTATTTAATTCGAAATACACTAATTATGGAACCATTTTTTTTAGGTAAAGAGGATAAAAACTGCACAATTGACAAAAAAGTGCGCATCGAAACATATGGTTGTCAAATGAATGTTGCCGATTCCGAAGTTGTCGCTACAATGATGAGCATGGCCGGTTATGAGGTAACTGATGATGATAATCTCGCTGCTGCAGTGCTGATTAATACTTGCTCTATCAGAGACAATGCCGAACAGAAAATTTATGGCAGAATAACCTATTGGAATTCTCTTCGCAGAAAATTAGGCCGACGAATCATTATAGGTGTAATCGGCTGCATGGCCGAACGCCTCAAACAGCATCTTATCGATGATTATGGTGTCGACATTGTTGCCGGTCCAGATTCTTATCTCGACTTGCCGAATCTTATCGCTGCTGCCGAAACAGGAAATAAGGCTATTAACATTGATTTGTCGACAACCGAGACTTATCGCGACATCATTCCTTCAAGAATTGGCAGTGGAAACATAAGTGGATATATCTCAATCATGCGTGGCTGCAACAATTTCTGCTCTTACTGCATCGTCCCTTACACTCGTGGGCGTGAACGTAGCAGAGAACCTCAAAGCATTCTTAACGAATTGGCCGATTTGCGTAAACGTGGCTTCAAAGAGGTGATTCTTTTAGGACAGAATGTGAATAGTTACAAGTATGAAGATGCCAATGGGAAGATCACCGATTTCACCGATTTGCTGCGTATCGTGGCTGAAGAGGCCCCCGATATGCGTATTCGTTTCACCACTTCGCACCCTAAAGATATGAGCGACGAAACGATTAAAACAATGGCTGAATATCCAAATATTGCCAAGCATATTCATCTCCCGGTGCAAAGTGGAAGCAATGCCGTTCTGAAAGCTATGAATAGAAAATATACTCGCGAATGGTATCTCGACAGAATAGCTTCTATTCGACGCATAATCCCGGATTGTGGCATCTCAACGGATATGTTCACAGGATTTCACAATGAATCGGAAGAGGATTTCTGCCAGACATTGTCGTTGATGAACGAAGTGGGGTTTGATTCTTCTTTCATGTTCAAATATTCTGAACGCCCGGGCACTTATGCATCGAAACATCTCCCCGACAATATCAGTGAGGAGGTGAAAATCGAACGCTTGAATCGTATGATCGACCTCCAAAACGAACTATCCTTGAAGAGTAATCAAAATGATATAGGAAAGGTCTTTGAGGTGCTTATTGAAGGCGTATCGAAACGCTCTGCCGACGACCTCTTCGGCCGAACATCTCAAAACAAAGTCGCCGTTTTTGCTCGAGGAAACCATCGTCCCGGTGAATTCGTGCGTGTGAAAATAAATTCTGTCTCTTCGGCTACTTTGCTCGGTGAAATTGTAGAATAATAGGAAAAATGATCAACATTATGGATAAGCAGAAACAACAAATGAAACTATGGAACAGGAATTTTATTCTGGCTTGTTTAGGAAATTTCTTGCTTTTCTTTGCTTTCTATCTGCTTGTCCCGATCTTGCCTATCTATCTGACCGAGACTTTCTCGGCTTCTAAATCATCGATCGGTTCGATATTGGCATTGTATTCTCTGACGGCATTAATGATTCGTCCGTTCAGTGGATACATTGTCGATAGTTTCTCTCGCAAAAAAGTATTGACTCTCTGTTTTTTTCTTTTCTTCGCTCTTTTCGGTGGCTATCTCCTTGCAGGAACGCTGTTGATGTTCACAATTGTGAGAGCGTTACATGGCTTTTCTTTCGGAGCCGTCTCTGTCTCGATGACTACAGTCGCAATCGATGTGATGCCCTCGCAACGACGTGGCTCCGGTATTGCTTATTACGGCGTAGCCAACAACCTCTCAATGTGTATCGGTCCGATGACTGCAATGTATATGCACCAATGTGGGGCTTCGTATGAATGGATTTTCTTCTTGGCTCTATTTGCTGCCGGCTTAGGATTTGCTGTAATCAGTTTCATTGACGTGCCGATAAAAGAACTAATTAGAAATAAAGAATCATTATCGCTCGATAGATTTTGGCTTGCCGGTGCTTGGAGAGAAAGCATTAATCTGACATTCATATCTTTCTCTTATGGATTGCTGACCACTTTTCTCGCTATCTATGGAAAAGAAAAATTGGGAATTGAAGGTGGTTCCGGCACTTTTTTCCTGCTTTTCGCCATCGGAATCATTATCTCTCGTCTTGCCGCATCTCACTGGATAAACAGAGGATTTGTTACAATTAATATCACTGTCGGAACTGCTATTTTGATTGTCGGTTATCTGATGTTTGCCCTATGGATTGACTTGCCCGGATACTATCTGTCGGCAATTATAATCGGACTTGGGCAAGGAATGTTTCTACCTGCTTGTCAGACCATATTCATCAATCTTGCTCCAAACAATAAAAGAGGGACAGCCAATTCAACCTATCTGACATCGTGGGACGTAGGAGCAGGAATAGGCATTATGGTAGGTGGTTTCATAGTGGATCATCTTGGCTATTCGGCTGCATTCTTATCAGCCGCCATATCGGTAGCAATCGGGCTACTATTGTTTCAACTCTTTACAGCTCCTCATTTCCTCCGAAATCGACTTCGTTGACAATCACTACCCACTTGATTTTTCGACTGCATTCCGACGATGTTGGGTGCGACTTTCCGGACGACACTCCGACTGCTATTTTTGGTGTGCCAACTCTGACTCTGCTGATTTCAACCAATCATTATTTGGCTGTGATATGCCCGGTCGAAAGGCAAAATTATCCGATTGACGCTCTTTTTGTGGAGTCCAATAAAAGTTGTCGATATAAAAATAGGTATATGTGATGCGTTGCCCTCCACTCCACCATTCAAGATAAAGAGTATAATAATCAGGGCTGAACCAATATTTCATTTGTGTGCGTGTGCCGTCATAATAGTTTATGAACAGATAATTGGTCGTATAATCATATTCCGACCAAAAGTCGAATCCAAGCACATATTCTCGCCCATAGTCGTAATAATAGTAATTTCCATGTCCGTTGGAATAGAAATCAAGATAGTTCACATCGTAGCCATACACTCGATATCCGTTTATATAACCTAATTCCCATGAGCCAACCAAGTCGGGATCTACATTGACATAGCCGGGGTCGCCTCCCGGTGGAGGTGGTGGGGGATAATATGATTCACATGATGAAAATAGCAGAATCATACTTAATATTGATATGATTGTGTGAATTTTAAATTGTCTCTTCATGGCTGTTTATTTTTTTTATTGTTATTTAAAGTCGCCTCTCTGAAATCAAGATATTTCACTTTCTCAGAATAACAACTTTAATAATATGACAATCGAACCGGTTAAATGTTAAAACAAAACAGGAAAATTCGCACAAATTCTCCTGTCTGTTTAAGTTTGTTTCTTCTTATGCAAGCCTCCTTTAGAGTTGAATTCAACGAAATTCAGCCACTAAATTGGTCAGTTTGATGAATTGTTCGACACTCAGTTGTTCCGGGCGTTTGCTCATTATCTCGTCGGCAAAAAGAGGTGAGCCTTTGGGTAACAGAGATGAAAGTGAATTGCGTAGAGTCTTGCGTCGTTGACCGAAACTTGTTTTCACCACTGTTTTGAACAACGATGCATCGCAACCTAAATCGGTTACTCCATTACGTGTCAATCGCAAAACTCCACTTTTCACTTTCGGTGGTGGATTGAACACATTTTCATCAACAGTGAACAGGTATTCACAATCATACCATGCTTGAAGCAATACGGATAAGATTCCATAGACTTTTGAGCCCGGTTTTGCACATATGCGTTGAGCCACTTCTCGCTGCAGCATGCCGGAACACACCGGTATCAATTCTTTGAAATCGAGCATTTTAAAAAATATTTGCGATGAGATGTTGTAGGGATAATTGCCTATTAAGGCAAATTGTCGGCCATCAAACATTTCAGTCAGGTCTGCTTCGAGAAAATCCCCTTCAATGACTTGAAGATTCGGATATACACGATGCAGATAATCTACACTTTCGGTGTCTATTTCAATAACTTTCAGTTCTCGTTCGTTTTGATTCAAAAATTGGGTTAACACACCCATGCCCGGCCCGATTTCGAGTATTGGCAATGCATTGTTCGCAGGTATGGTCTCGGCGATGCGACGTGCCACGCTCAAATCGGTCAAGAAATGTTGCCCGAGTGCTTTTTTAGGTTTTACTTTCTCTGTCATCGTTTATCGGTGTTCTTTCGGAGATGTCGTTCTCCATACATATAATCTGTCTGACGGACGCACTCGCTCCGGCACCGGCATAGAGAATCGTTCCCCCTTATTTGCTTTCTGAACAGGCTTCAAATCAACTCTGATTTCGCTCACTTTATCAATCAATGCTCCTGTTGTCGGTCCGGTTATAACGATCTCATCATCAACATTCAATTCTCCACTTTCAAGCAGAAATTCAGCAACACCGATTTTTGAAAAATATCGAATACATTTTGCTGCATATACCTTAACACGCGTTGCCGATGAACCATATTTTGAACTCCATTCGCCAAGTCGCTGACCAAGATAATATCCGTCCCAAAAACCACGATTGAAGATACGTTCCAAACGACTGTCCCATTCCGAAATCTTCTCTTCGCTATATGTGCCATCAACAATCGAACACAATGCCTCGTTGTAGCATTCCACAGCTTCTTTGACATATTCCGGTCCTCTCGCTCGTCCTTCAATTTTGAATACTCTTACTCCGGCATCTACCATCTTGTTGAGAAAATGAATTGTCTTCAAATCCTTTGGCGACATGATATATTGGTCTTCAATCTCCAATTGTTGTCCGGTGTCTTTGTCTGTTACTGTATATGCTCGGCGACATATCTGATTGCAGGCTCCTCGATTGGCACTCGAATTCATCTGATGCAGACTCATATAGCATTTGCCACTCACTGCCATGCATAATGCTCCATGACAAAACATCTCAATGCGTATCGGCTCGCCATACGGACCTCGAATATCTTCTTTCTTTATCGCTTCGGTGATTCCTTTCACTTGCTCCATGTTTAATTCTCGTGCTAACACCATCACATCGGCAAATTGTGAATAGAAACGTACGGCATCTACATTGGCCACATTCACCTGTGTCGAAATATGCACTTCCTGACCTATTTGGCGTGCGTAGAGAATAGCAGCCATATCTGCCGATATGATTGCCGATATGCCTGCCGATTTGGCTCTGTCGATGATCTTATGCAATAGTGTGATATCGGAGTCATAAACTACGGTGTTGACGGTCAGATAACTCTTGACTCCTCGATTCCGACACTCCTTTGCTATCTGCTCCATATCGTCCATAGTGAAATTCGCACTCGAACGTGAACGCATATTCAAACCCTCTATTCCAAAATAGATCGCATCAGCTCCGGCTTTGAATGCCGATGCCAATGATTCCCAACTCCCCACCGGAGCCATTATTTCAAAATCTTCCCGTTTCATTTCTTTTCATATAATTGAAATTCTTCCCCTCTGTCATACGTTTTCAACTTCAACACATAGGGAATAGGTGCAAAATTAGCGAAAATAGTTTGAAGATGTCTGTTTTTTCTCAAAGAAAATGTTATTTTCTTATGTTTCACTTCATTAAAGTTGTGGTCAACTATAATGTTATTGAGGAATATTCATCGATGGCATCAAAGCAGGGGCATGCTTTGATCCGTTCCCAAACATCGATTTTCCCATTCCCATTGAGGTCTTTGCTCAAATCTCGATGCCCTACAATTTTTGCTGTCGGAAATTGATGATGCAGTTTGATCAACAATTCCAGTATTGCCCTCTTCTGAATCGATGTGCGATTGTCGGTCGCTCTTCCAAAACTGTCGATTCCTCCGATATAGCACACATGAATGGAATCGCTATTATAGCCTTTTGCTCCATTCGAAATATTCTCTATGCCGACACTCTGCGTTACTTCGCCGTCGGCCGATACAATAAAATGATAACCCGGTCTTTTCCACCCTCGTCCACCTTTGTTGACAGGTCGAAGATGATATGCTACAATATCTGCTGCCGTTAAATCCTGATTTGATGCTGAGCAGTGAATGACTATTCGATTGATTTTTCTCATAAGTAAGTTCTGTAAGTAATAAAAAATATCTCTGTTTCTATGCTATCTCTCCACATCTCTTCATGAAGGGGATATTGACAGATGCGAATCGCTTTCCGGCTTCGAGAGAGAATCTGCCGGCTTATGGTGCATGGCTCGCAATTTGAGGTTCTCTTCACGCAGATTTTCGATTGTTTTACTCAACTCTTCCACTCGTTTTTCCAACCTCTCGATTTCCAATTTCATCTTTTCACTTTCCAAATGATGTCGACGGTCGGTCAACTCAATATTGTCAGACAGCACTTGAAGTGTATGTTCAAGTGCCGTAATTTCTGAATCTAATGCTTCGGCTGTCAGCCGACGACGATTCGGACGAGCCGAAACCATAAAATTCAACAATTGAACCACAACACCTCCCCCCAATAGCCCTAAAATCAAATTTTTCATCTCTTTCTCTATCTTTAATAATCAATAAAATCATTAATATCTAATCTCTTGTCATCGATGTTTTGTATCAGTAAATAAACTGCCATAGCATGAGCAAGCAAAACAGAACCGGCAAATCGTTCGTACGATTTCTCTTGAGACGAAGAAAAGCGTAATTCTGTGTTTATCAATTCATTGCTATGATATAGCAATGTTGTCGGAGGATAATTGAGCGATGCCAGATTCTTAACAAGCAGAGGTGATGACTCCACGAGCTTTTTAGTCTGAACTGCCTCAATATAACAATCGATTATTTCACTTGTGGTTTGCTTTGTCAGTTCTATTATATTGTTGTCATTGTCGTCGGTGTATAGTGGCAAACCAAGACGCTCCACTGTCGAGCATATCCATGCTGAATGGGGTGATTCATCAGCCGGATTATGCATTATGCCTATGAACCCTTGCCTGAGAATTCGCTCTTGAACCACAGATACGATGCCTCGCAAGGGCATCGGAGGCAGCATCTTATCTGTGAGAAAATGAATCTCCCCCTCTTTCTCATATGCTTCGACAAGTATGTTGACCTTATCGGTCGGATAGACAACAATAATCCGGTTATGATTCATTTGGTGTGGTGCCATATCGCCAACATCTGTTTCTATTACACCAATAGACTCTATCTCTTCTTTTGTGAAAAGCTTTCGAGTTGTCGTTAAGAAAGCCTCTTGGGGAGTAGACGGATATTCTGCCATCATCTGTGAATGAGTGATGTATTCTTTCCGTTTATCATGATACCATGCGACGTGTTCTATCGAAACACCTTCGTCCAGCAGTTTGTGTTCATATTCATCAAACTGCTCAAGCAAACTTTCTCGCTCGCTCTCATCGACAGGGCGAGCATAGATCTCTATCTCATGCCAAGGAACAAAAATCGGCACCTTATCGCTTTCGCCGGTAACTGCTCGCTGCCACTCATAATAGAAATAATTGTTTTCGCCATTGGCCGTTGATTCCATGACTATCAGTGTGTCGGGTTTGCGTACGATCGATCCTGCGATGCTCCTCACAATCTTTTGAGCTGCCGACCAATCGCCATCTCCCCAAAATGCCACTTCCGACAGGTGTGCCATGGCGTAGTTGCCCCCTCTGACACTGTCGGGCGACAACGCCGTCGCAACAGCCACCCGACAATCTCGTGATGCGATATAACTGATGTTGCGACTCTTCTCGTAGGGAGCAAACTGCCAATCTTTAGGATTGCCCGTTTTCAACTCCTCCGGATAATCTCGCAATAAACGGCTGTATAGACCCTGTATGTTTGCCGATGCATCTTTTACATGACCACAAATGACCGAACTCCAACCCCTGCGTCTCACCAACTGAATCCATGCCATATAGGTCTGTATAAGTGTCGAGCCACCCCACTGACGTGCTTTCAACATTATCAATCGAATTGGCTTACCTCCTTTTCGCATTGCTTCTAATTCGGCAAGCACTCTTCGCTGAGGTGCATTTAGCACAAACGGAATCTCCTCTCCACTCTCTTTATCAGTGATGACAACACAATCACGACACCATTGCTCAAAATCATTCTTATATTTTTCCATCATTGTCGTCAATATTTTGTCGGTTGATAATCTCATATAAGTGCTAAAATCTCAAGCAATGAATTGAGAATATCGTCTGATTGGTTGGAAAACTGCGTCGACATGACTTCATCGTAGTTAGCATAAAGTGTAGACAATACATGATATTCAACAGCAATTTTTAATGTGTCGGCAATCATGGATTGAAACATCGAAGGAGTGTCTTTTTCATTTTCCAATTCAGGCATTTCAATAGAAACAGAATCGTCGCTAATCGTTGTTGTTGAAATCCACGATTTCAAACGTTTGCAAACTTTATTCAAACCATCTAAATAAAAGGATTTCAGCAACGGAATCGAATCTTCATTCAATAGAGGCGGAGCAGGCTTGCTGTCGGAAGAAGAAAAATGCAATAATCTGAATAGTGCCACTCTCTGTTGCAGAGATTCATAAGCACTTGAAAAGTCAATAGATACAATCATAAATAAGTCTGTTTAAGGTTTTTTATAGTATTAATTAAAATCAGTTTTTTAAAGAATATTTTCTCGACAATAAAATCGACTACCAATATTGTTTCAGGTTGCAAAATTACAATCATATTTTGAAATATCCAAATAATTTTCAAATATTGTTTGCTTTTATTCTTTTTGTATTCTCGGCGACTGCCTGTTAGTCCAATCCGTATGGATTATTTGTTTTTTCTTATCATCTCAACGGCATTGGGAGCGACACACCGACATCACTCCGACTATGTTGGGTGCGAAGCACCGGAGAGCGAAGCGATTAAAAAAGATTGAGAGTGCGACTTACCGGACGACATTCCGACTATATTTGTATGACATTCCGATTGTATCGGGTGCGACTCCCCCGACTATATAGGGTGCGAAGCACCGGAGAGCGAAGCGATTCAATAACCGGGGGTTGAACGAAGTGATACCCTCGGAAGGAGTCCCAACAGACACAGCGTCTGCAAAGACGCGAGTACATACGAACTTACCGACGACAATCCCACTCGATTTTTTCGTACCATTCTGACCTCATTTTGTATGCCATACCGATTGCATAGTTAACTAAAAAAACTGTGCCAAAATTTTGTATTTTGACACAGTCTTATGCAGGAGCAACCACAAAGTCGCTATTATTGATTATTGCTGTTGCGATATGCTTCTAAGATTGGCAGATTTGCCTCTGTCGGGATATATACGACTGTTCGCTCATTTAAATCATTTTGCTGACGTACCCATAGATATTGGATATATTCCTTTGTCAGACTATTGTTTTCGATTTTGATGGCTTCTGCCATACCTTTAGCACGTTCGATTTCAGCTTGTGCGTTCAGTTTTTCTGCTTCAAGATTGGCACGTGCTTCCTCTACTTTGATTTTTCTGTTTTGTTCGGCTTTGGCAAATTCGGCACGTCCCGACATCTCTTGTTGCCACACTTGATAATATGGGTATCCGAAGATGCAGACTGCAAGGAGAATCACACCTCCTATTATAGATAAAATGATTTGTGTTGTAGATGATTTCATATTGATATTGATTTAGATTAAAATTCTGTGAAACAAAGTGGCAACAACGATTTGACGTTAGGAAGAATATATGTTTCTGTTTCTCCGTATAAGATCAGTTCGATATCACCGAAATTAGTTTCGTATTCCAACAATGCTTGTCGGCATGCTCCACATGGAGAGATTGGTTTGGCTTGAAATCTGCCATTGCTTTCTGCCGCTATGGCAATTTTCTTAAATGCTTCGCAAGGATATTTTGCTCCGGCATAGAAACAAGCACTTCTTTCGGCACATGTCCCTGAAGAAAAAGCTGCATTTTCTTGGTTCGAGCCTAAAATAATTTCTCCATTTTCGAGCAAGATGGCAGCCCCTACATGAAAGTGTGAATATGGTGCATAACTGCCTGTTGTGGCTGCTTTTGCAGCATCAACTAATTGGCGATCTGTCTCGCTAAGTTCCGTATAATCCACAGATTTGACAAGTGTCGTTATCGTTATATCTTTCATAATAGCAACTGCCGATTTGAGAGTTATTTAAGATTCATTTTGTTGAGAATATCGCTTGGGATAGCCTCTTTGTTGACAAGGATTGAGAGTGTTTTAGCCAAGAAATAAGGCTCTGACACATAGAAGAAACCATCGTAGATTTGGTTTGTGTCCCAAGAGTTTTTCACTTTGTAGTAGCGATTGCCTTCTTGGTCTGTTGCGATGCCGACGATTGTCATACCATGGTCGTCTGTCGTTTCAAAATTATCGAAACCTTTCTGACGTGATTCTTGAGTGATGACTTGTTCTTTCACCGGGCCATTGATTTCAAAACGTTGTTCTTCGCGTTCTTTGTCGGATAGTTTTACCCAACGGGAAAGTTCCGTACCGTCCATGTCAGCTGCATTCACCTCTTGCGGTATGACAGCATATCCTTTTGTCCATTTGAAACCACCTTCGCTCACATCGGCAGCCCAGCATATTGAATATCCTTTATCAATAGCATTGTCGACGATTGCTTTCAATTCTTCCATCGGAACATTGTTATATTCGCCCCACAACCAGTTGTCGGCCACTTCAAGGGCAAATGGCTTATAGAATGGGTGGTGAGTGAACGATGTAACAGCCACATAGTCGTCAATCTTCAATCCCAATTCTTTGGCATAACTTTCCGGAGTGTAGGTCTTGCCATTGTAATCGAAAGACTCAGGCACTTTGCCTAAATATGCATCGAGGATTGCTTCAAAACCGGCTAACCATGCTGTCGAAAGCTTTTTGGTGCCACGTTTCAACACTCCTTTCAAGTAGCCATCTAAAACGTCGAACATTTCGTAGTGATCATGTTTCACTTCTCCATAGTTCAATCCGGCATATACCTCGTCGGGTATTGCTCCATAATTCTCCCAAACGTATGGGATATCAAGTATTGAACCACCTTGAGCGAAGTTGATTGTGCCTCCCATGCGAACATATTTTTTCGCTTTATCTAAATAGCATTGGCGAACGATAAACATTTCTGAAATGTTAAGTTCCGGACCGCCTTTTCTCATAATTTCATCTTCGAAATATGATACTCCGGCAAAACTCCAGCATGTGCCTGATTTGTTTTGGTCTTTGACTGGTGTGGTCTTTACTAATTTAATGTCTGTGAATTCAAATCCTGTGCTATCGGGATTTTCCACTTCTGCATATACTCCGAGTGGTAATAAGACGGCTGCTATAAGCCCTAAAAATTGTTTTGTCATGTTGGTTTATTACTATATTTGTTTAATTCTGTTATTGTTTTGCAAAGTTAAACATTTCTTTTTTACTTTTAAAATTTACTCTTTTATTTAAGTTTTTTTAACGATGAAATAGAGTATCTTCTAATCTATCTTTACAGAAATAGTTATATTATATGTTAAATATGTATTCTTAAAAGAAGTTTTTTAAAATATTTTTATTAACTTGCAGCCAAATTATAGAAATTTTTATTAACTTGCAACCAAATTATAGAAATTTTTATTTTTTAATTAACTATAGCAATAATGATATTTTTATTAAAAAGCAAACAAATAATAAAACTACATTTTTCTCAAACAATATAATTCAAAATAAAATTATAATAAATGGTGTTGAATGGAAATTCTTAATTAGGCAATACGTTATGTAAAATTTGCCTTTAAAATAGATAAAATAATATTGATGTTAGAAAAATAAATACAATTATGGACAAAAAGAAACCGAATATTTTGCATGCCATCATCACTACGATGATAATGCTATTTGCTGGTTTTTCAGCAAATGCACAATATTTTATTGTAGATGGTATTAATTACAACATTACTTCAGATAAGGAGAAAACCGTTGAAGTTACATATGGATACTATTTATATTCAGGCGATATTGTAATTCCTGAATCGGTAGTTTACGATAGTGTTGAGTATTCCGTTACTTCGATTGGTTACATGGCATTCGCTAATTGCGGAGGTTTGACAAGTATCGAAATTCCGAACTCGGTTACTTCGATTGGGGTGGAAGCATTCACCAGTTGTGAAGGCTTGACAAATGTAACCATTGGCAACTCGGTTACTTTTATTGGTTACAGGGCATTCGCTAATTGCGGAGGTTTGACAAGTATCGAAATTCCGAACTCGGTAACTTCGATTGGTAAGGAAGCATTCTATCGTTGCTCCGGTTTGACAAGCATAGTTGTTGAAGAGGGTAATTCAGTATATGATTCACGCGAAAATTGTAACGCAATTATTGAAACTTCTTCAAACTTCTTAATTGCCGGTTGCCAAAATAGTTTTATTCCTAACTCGGTAACTTCAATCGGAAATTATGCATTTGGAGGTTGCTCCGGTTTGACAAGCATTGAAATTCCGAACTCGGTAACTTCGATTGGAGATTATGCATTCAGCGGTTGCTCCGGTTTGACAAGCATTGAAATTCCGAACTCGGTAACTTCGATTGGGGTGGAAGCATTCTCCGGTTGTACTGGGCTGACAAGCGTGACCATCGGTAATTCTGTTACTTCGATTGGTGTCGGTGCATTCCTCGGTTGTACTGGGCTGACAAGCGTGACCATCGGTAATTCGGTTACTTCAATTGGTCTTAGAGCATTCTTCCATTGCTATAGTTTGACAAGTATAGAGATACCAAATTCCGTTACTTCGATTGGTGAGAGTGCATTCGCTTTTTGCAAATGCTTAACAAATGTAATCATTGGCAATTCGGTTACTTGGATTGAGGAGCGTGCATTCGAATCTTGCGAAGGTTTGACAAGCATTGAGATACCAAATTCCGTTACTTGGATTGGGGATTATGCATTCAGAGATTGCTACGAATTAACAAATGTAACCATTGGTAATTCGGTTACTTCGATTGATAATAATATATTTTTAGGGTGCTTCAACATTGTAAACATAGTTGTTGATGAAGGTAATTCAGTATATGATTCACGTGAAAATTGTAATGCTATTATTGAAACTG
>CALDPR010000010.1 GCA_937911575.1 uncultured Porphyromonadaceae bacterium
CATGTAGAATTTTATTATCAATCAGTATGTGTTAACTCGCATTTAAATGCAACCAAACATCGCTTGTCAGTCTCTCTCGCTTTTGATATTATCATAATCAAAACTGCGAATTGCACTATGCAAATATTGTGGCAATGGCATCAGCTCCTCCATCTCTGGGTTAGGATTCAGGCGTAATTTCTGAATGTTTTTCTTCTTTTGTCAATTCTTCTTCTATATCATATCGATTTTTAAATACAAAACAACCTACTTGCAAATAAGCAGACAGGTTAATTGATCAATATTCTATCTTTGCATCTGATTTCATCTTGAGTATATAATCTTTTAATGTTGATGCACGGGATGTAATTCTTTATACATATTCCCTTCTTTAACAAATAATTGTTTTATATAATACTGCGAGTTATTGATTGTTATATATCTTCCATATGTTATATTATTTATAGGATATGACATCGTATCTAAATCATAAAAGTAATAATTGCCATTATTATAATACGGATAAAATATAGTATCTGGAATATTAACTTTTTCTAATATCATTTTGTAGTATCTATCTTTTTCTAAAAATATATTGTTCCCCAAAATGTCAAAATTTTTAATTGTTGTAAATTGTCCTTTAAAATAAATTATTGGACGCTGTAATCTGATTTTTAACGTATCTTCATCTTTCAAGAAAACATATTGATGAACTGAAAAATTTTCATTCTCTATATAAAATATTTCATCACCAATATATTTACCTTCATAATCCATTGTTTGAGACATGATTATAAATACACATCCAATTATTAATAATAAAACTAATATTTTTCTCATCATTAACGTCTTACATTAAATATTAACCCATTTGGCACATAATCAATCGTTCTGGAACCCTTTTTACTATTTATTTACTATCGTTTCCGTCGCTATTATTAGTTTTACAATTTCTATTTTTCCTGACTTATAAAAGCATCTACAATAATTATATATAGGTTCTGTCGCACGAAAAATTTGTTCAGGACTTATCATTATATTCTTTTTATAATTTAGCGTATCATCACTTTCGAAAAAAAGATCATTTATTAGTTGTATAGATTGTTGTTTGTTGTAAGATAAAATATAGAAATCTGCAGATTCAGTTTTTCCTTCATTATATTTTGCCATTCCTATTTCATCAATGATTTCATTATAATACGCAGGAATTTTAAATGCTGACCAATAATCCCAATTTGCAATTTCAATTACAATTGTTGAATCTGGCTTTTCGAAAATATTAAACAAATACATTTTAACATTATTGCTTTTTACAAATTCATTTAGTATCATTGTCAATGAATCCGGAAGGTTGGAGTACCTAAAATTTAATTTCTTTACAAAATAAGTTGTATCTTCTATTTCATGATTATATTCAGATTTGTCAATTAATCTATCTGTTTTTATAGTTATAACTTCTGCTTGCGTCAAACATATTGACACATATATCAAAAATATTATAATTGGGAATATTCGTTTAGTCATAATTTTTTAATTACAGTTATAATAAATTCATCAAGCACACCTGGGTCAGAATACATATCATACTCTTTGGGAGGTGATGATGATTCCTCCTGTCTGTATGGCATCGGACAATCCTCCTACCGTCAAGTGGTTGTATTTGTAATCAGATACTATTTTCGATTTATTTTTATGCCTATCCAAAACCATATAAATCAATTTCTATTTTAGAAACTTGAATCAAATAATTTATAAGTTCATAGATTTCAAACACATAGGCTTCTCCTTTTAGAGGGATATTAAAACCTATATCACTACTATGAAAAACAGTATCATTATCAATTATAAGTTTAGCTTCCCATGCATCCAACAAAAAATAAGTACAAATATATCGTATATTTCCGATTTTTATGTTATAACACATTGAATCTAATTCCGAATATTGCTTTTCAGAAAGGGTAATTATAGTTGAATCGTTTTTAAGATGATTTATTGAATGTATTTTACCCTGTTTTAAATAGATGCCATAAGTTACATTCTCTGGGACTCCTGTAGGGTAAATCTCAAATGAAATTTCCTTATTCGAACAGACTTCTTCATTATCTATATATTCCTTTTGATTATTCTGCTCTGTATTACATGAAATAACCAAAATTATCAATAATATAATTATAATATAATTTTTCATTTAATATGCTCCTCTTTTTTTAAACCTTGTTCGTTTCTTATTTTATTTTCAGTAATATCCTCATTTGTCGCATTTCCAAGTCCTATTGTCCGCAATTCCTCTTCTCGAACTTTTTGTGTTTCTGAATTTCCATCACTATTAATATAAACATAATTTGTTTCTGAATCAGGAGAAATTAGAGAACCTTCAATAATATGAAGAGTATGTATTAGTTCGTGGGCTAACCCAATTCTTGCCGTCGCAAGTCGATATAGAGGTTTTCTACATACGGGTTTTCATCTTCGTCGGGGTTCAACAAGCCGATTTCGGGGGTGAATACGCCGTTGGTAAGCGTTCCGTAGGTCGCCGACAACAGGTTGCCCGTGCTGTCGTAGTCGTACCATATCAGATGGTCGTCAGTGAAATCTATCCGTACAGACAAGTTCATTATCGTATAATTGATATCTTAATTTTATCGTTAATTGCAGTATATTGAAGAACAGAAATAGGTATTATATAATAATCATTGTATGTTATATTATCTATATCAAAATCGACTAATAAGTTTTCTCTTATTGGAGATTGCACAAATATTCCGCATATACAACCATATTCAATTACTAATAAATCTCTCTCTTTAGTATAGTATTTTTCTGTCTTTTTAATTTTTTTAAAATTATTATTGAACTCACTTAAAAACAATGATGGATGTTCGGTGTAATAATTGGACGTTTTAAATACAATTTTATAAGTTTCATAAATTGTATTCATTGTAAGTGGACAAAATATTCCTAATTTAAGGAAAGACTGAATAACCGTTTTTCTGTTGTCTAAATTAAGTTTTAATTCTATATTTTTTCCAATAATACGTTAAACGAAATTGGTTCTGTAACTTCAGAATATATTCCTATTTTAATATACATATATTCTTCTCCATATATCTGATATGCATTACACAATTCAAACAATAGAAAAATACTTATATAAGTCATTAAAAATCGTTTCATTCTATAATTAGTGGTAAAAATTTGCCATTACACAAAATATTAATATCTTTTTGATTTGGATTTTGAGGCGGATATGCCATAATGCCGCTATCAGCACCTTGCCCTTTAGGATGATTCAACCCTAATGTATGGAATATTTCATGAAGAAGATTCATAAATGTTCCATATATTGGTTTACTATTCATTGTTATATATTTATCCAATTGAACAAAACCTCCTTTTGTTTGAATTATATTTTGTTCAGTATCTATAACTTTCTCAACGAGACTCTGGATCTTTATTAATAAGTTCAAACTCTCCATTATTAATTTTATAATTATATAGAAATTTGTTTCTATTATAACCATTTGATGTAAATTGATCAATCGACAATGTGTCTTTTTCTATTTTATCCAAATATTCAAACGCATCTCCAGTTAACATTCGCAAAACTATGATGGTATTATCAACAATGTCAAAACCGGTGAAATAATTATCGTAATATTTCATTTCTTCTTTGGATATATTTCTTATTGTCA
>CALDPR010000011.1 GCA_937911575.1 uncultured Porphyromonadaceae bacterium
CAACCCCCGGTTATTGAATCGCTTCGCTCTCCGGTGCTTCGCACCCAACATAGTCAGAGATGTCGTCAGTATGTCGTCGGAATGCCGTCAGAAAATCGAGTAGGATTGTCGTCGAAAGTTCGCTTTCCGAAGGTATCGCTGTCGCTCTCCGGTGCGTCGCACCCAACATAGTCGGATAATCTTCGAAATAATATCTGACAGACGTCTGACGATTCTTAATCGGTAATGTCGCCACACCCAATATAGTCGGATTGTGATGCAAATGTAGTCAGATAGCAGTCGGAATTAGCAAAGAGTTTTCAGCTATTTCCCTTCCCGAATGAAATAGACTTTATCGACAACGAGATCATTTTCTTTTTGTCTTTTCTCGCTCATTGATCATTGCAATCTGTTAAAACGATTAGGAGAATCTTGCAAGATTCTCCTAATCAATATATCTATCACTTTTTCTACTATTTCGCTGCCTGAATGAAATAGACATTATCTGTACATCCAGCTCCGTACAGATGAACAGAAATTATACGTTCCTTTCCTGTTGTATTCTTATATATCTTGCTATGCATTGTCGAAGAATTATCTTCATTCTCAACATATCTGAACTCTCCACATTCTGTTAAAACGGTTTTTGGAGGCTGATTAATTTCATGAAATTGATCATATTCAAAGTTATATACAAATTTATATAGATCTGTTGTGGTTTGAGTTTCTGAATCAAACAGACTTATTAAATCTATGCAATACTGAGCCTTTGAAGACAATTCAACCTCACATTCTTCCGATGGTAAATATATTGAAAGACCAAATCCTTTATAATAACCGGTATTTTTATTGTAATGACGTTTTGATGGATATTTTAGTCCCGACAAATCAAACTTTATTGGAAAAAGTCCAGTATCATATACTATCCTGTCGTCTATTTTTATTTGTGTGCCGAATTTTGAATCTTTACTTTGCAATACAATATGATAATATCTGTATTCATATTCTTCAGAATCATAATTCAATATAATTCTAAATTTACCCTTTTCCGTATATACAAATTTTAATAACTCGACTTCATATTCATAAAAGCCATTACCCGTTTCTGCAAGTTCTTTTATTTTACTTACATCATACGCTTTTTTATTACCATCTTGTTCTTTGATGACATGAGTAACAATCATATCTTCCGGAATTTCACTCTTTGATTTAGCTACATAGTTAATCTCACCGGAAGTAATTGTGGTGCAATAAACATTATTTACCATGTCGTATTCTGTGAACCACTCCATACCCTCTGTTTCAAAAAGAATCGGCATATCATACGATCTCGTTTCCGGCAGTTCCGGCTCATCGGAACAATTACTAAATGTAATGATAAATAAACCTATCATTATCAATTGTAAAAATTTTTTCTTTTTCATATTTAATAAAATTAAAATGAATGAATAACTAACTATCTTTGAGGAGCAAAACCTCCCATATATTTTACACCATTAACAAAGCTGTTGTCGTTTAGTACGGAATTTGATTGTCCTACCTTTTTCTACTATTTCGCTGCCTGAATGAAATTGACTACACCTGCACATGGAGGTCCTCCTAAAGAGACTGTAATTATTCGCTCTTCGCCTGTTTCGTTCCTGGTTATTTTACACTTTAAGAAAGAATAATACGAAGAATTAGAGTCCATTGTATAATCACATATAAATTCTCCACATTCGACTATTACAGTTGTTGGTTTTTGGTTTATCTCATGATATTGATCATAATCATAGTTATATTTAAAATCATAAATTTCATGATTATTCAACATTATACTATTGATACTATAATTACCAAAAGGGGAAAACAATTCCAATTCACACTTCTCTGCCGGAAGATAGATGGAATATTCGTGTCCGAATTTAGAGCCTGATACTTTATGATAATGACGTTTTGAAGGATATTTTAGTCCTGACAAATCGAATTCAATAGGGGAAATTCCCCCAACAAGGCATTCCCAATTGTTGTCGTCTATGACTATCTTTGTTCCATATATATCTTCTGAATCTGATAAATATATGTGATAGTATCGATAATTATATGTGTAATATTCTGACTCTGGATCACTAACTCTGCTCAACGATATTTCAAATGTATCCTCACTTTTTTGAGTTATATTCAGAATCTCGGCTTCATACATCGGAAACCCATCTTCTTTTATCTCGGAAATTTCTACATTTTCAAACTTGCCGTCTTGCTCTTTTACAATCTTTTTTACTT
>CALDPR010000012.1 GCA_937911575.1 uncultured Porphyromonadaceae bacterium
TCAGTTGGTTAGAGCACCTGACTGTTAATCAGGGGGTCGTTGGTTCAAGCCCATCTTGAAGCGCATGCAGCCTTGAAAATTCAAGGCTGCTTTTATTTTTTAATATTTTTTCTATATCTCTGAATTTTATATTACCTTTACAGCAAATTTTAATCATCAATATTACATGAAAAAATCAATCTCTTTTCTTTTCGCACTTCTCGCAATTGCTACAACATATGCAGGAGGCAACATTTGGCATAGACAAAACGCCGGCCAAATCACAAAAAACAATGCGATTGAGTTTCGTCCAAATCGCATAGTCAACCAAACACCTATCTACTCAAAAGGAGCGAACAACTACGAAAATCCTTCCTTTGTTAATGATGCAGGAGTCGAAATTTACGCATACTCTCAAAACTTTGACGACTACACCTTAAACGGATTAGTTAAGTTCAACAGCGATAGTCCCGAAGAATTGACACGTATAAAAATCGTTGAAGATGAAGCCACTGCCGGTGCATTTGGCGGCGATGCATATTATGTAATGTGCACATATCAATACTTTTATCCGGGGGGATTGTATACTGTGGATTTGGAAACAGGAGAGTTAACTCTTGTGGCAAGCTACATTCAAGACTATAATGTGAGATTAGCTGTCGATATGAGTTATGACTATACAACAGAAACAATGTATATGATTTATCCGTCTGACAACGATTCTTATCTGACAGCCTTTGGCTCTGTTGATTTAAAAACCGGCCAACAAACTTTTATCAATCATGAGATGGATCGATATGTCAGAGCCATTGCTGTCGACAAAGAAGGCATTCTATATGGGATTGACGAATATGGTATGCTTATCACAATAGACAAAATCACCGGTGAATGTACTGAACTATATGATTTAGGTATCAGACCATTTTATCGCCAATCAATGGATTTTAATCGAACAACAGGTGAATTATATTGGGCTTTCTCCGACACTTACGGATACGGCACACTAAACAAGGTTGATGTCAGCAACGGAACTGTTACTACTATAGGCAAAATCGGTAGCGATGGCGACGAAAAAGTAATCGGCCTGCATATTCCTTATATTCAATGCGATCCGGCAGCCCCGGCAAAAGTTGACAACCTATCTATTATTGCAAACCCAAATGGAGAATTAAACGCATCACTCTCTTGGACTTGCCCTTCTAAAACAGCAGACGGCAATACTCTTGACAACATAGAAAAAGTAATTATCTATCGCAATGGCGAAGTTATTGCAACTCTCACTGATGTAGCTCCGGGCAAAGATATGATTTATGACGACAATGTTAGTTCTGCTGCGACCTACACTTATAAAGTAGTTGCTGCTAACGAAAAGGGAGAAGGCATATTTGCAAATATCTCCACTTTCATCGGACACGATTTACCGGCAGCTGTCAGAATCTCTTCTGTTAAACGTCAAGGCAGAAACGCCATCTCAATCACGTGGGAACCGGCTTCAAAAGGGATCAATAACGGCTATTTAGACACAAATAGCATTAAATATAAAATCACTCGCATTTCAGACAATCAAGTAATGGCTGAAAACCTCACAGAAACCACCTTTACAGACAACACTATAACTACTCTCGATCGCTATCGCTACGCCATCGAAGTTTCAAATGCAGATGGTGTGGGGGGAATTACTACCACAGGTTATATTGTCAACGGACCGGCTCGCGACCTTCCGTTGGTTGCAGACTTTAACGACGAAGAAGAAGCCGGACTATGGTCTATCGGTGATGCAAACGGCGATGGGGTATATTTCTTCTGGCAATACAACTCTTATGAAGAAAGAGGATATTACTACTATCAGACAGAATGGGACTACAATGCCAACGATTGGTTAATTTCTCCTATCACTAAATTTGAAGCGGGCAAAAACTATAAAGCAATTGTCAATGCTCGTCCGGCAAATGAAATGAATATAGAGAAAATGGAATTCTACCTTGTGAAAGACTACAACATTGCCGATGTCATCAAAATTGGTGAAACTTTCGATGTAGTAGGCGAACTAAACGAACTAATCAATGACGTAGAACTCGAAAAATACAGAACAGACTTCAATAACGTAGAAGGAGAATATTCTTTCGCTATTCGTTGCATATCAAACATTGACGAAAGCTATTGGTTAGCTATTGCTGATGTGGAAGTTGCCGAAAATCACGACGGACACATTCGTGGCGATGTTTGGGACAATGAGGGAAATCCGGTAGAAGGTGTTCTCGTTCAAGTTGACGGCACTGATTTCTTTACATACACCGATAGTCGTGGACAATTTGAAATCAAAAATATTCTTCAAGGCGACTACACTGTTACTTGCTCAAAATTAGGCTATAAAGGAGAGACTATTGACGTTACTATTGTTGAATTGGAAACAAAGACGTTGGAACTCGACATTGTGAAACGAAATGAACTAAAAGTTAATGGCATTGTAACAGATGAATACGGTTCGCCTCTTGCCAATGCAGAAGTCAATCTCACAGGCTACAACTCTTACACTGCAACAACTAATGGTTTAGGAAAATTCGTTATCGAGGGTGTATATGACTCATCTGAACCTTATACTCTTACTGTTTCAAAACCATTCTATGAAGATTACACAACTGATGTTATGGTAGAAACAGAAGATGTAAGTTTAAGTATCGTTTGCAACGATCAAATACTTCAACCGGCACATGCAACTGCTACTATCAGCGACGATAACTCTATTGCAAACATCGAATGGACACAACCGGCATATGAAACAACCATCAAAAAACACAGCGACAATGGTGGCTACACTTTCGGCTCCGAAGAGGGCGATGAAACCACTCTCCTTGGTATTGTATGCCGACAACCAATGATTATCAACTCTTTGACTTGGTGCCTATTTGAATCTTACGAATCAATCAATGTTGTTATTCTTGCATTAGATGAAAATGGCAACTGCACAGACGAAGTGCTTTACAAAGATGATGACGCAGCCAACAATCCTTTCAACGTAACAATATGCGACCTATCGGAAAATGTGATTGCCTTGAATGGCTGTTTCATAGGTTTAAGTTGTGACGAAGGTTATTTGTCTCTATTAACTACTCCTGCGACACCTGAATATCCATTTGTAAAGAATTTCAATGCTTATCTTGAAGACTACACATCAAGCACAGAACTCAACTATGTAGAAGCTCTCGGAAAAGATTATGAAGAGAATTTCTATCTCAACGCAACAGGAATGTTACTTGCCGATGCATCTGCTCCAACTGTAAGCTACAATCTATACAGAATTGACGCTGATGGACAAGGCATTAACATAAACGAAAATCCTTTGACATCTCTTTATTATGCCGACAATTCATGGGCTAATGTAGCTAAAGGCTCTTACAGATATGCTATTACTGCTCTATACAAAAATGGCAAAGAATCTGAACAGACCTTGACTGCTGAATTAGATAAGACTTCAAGCATTGAAAATATCAATGAAAGCAACATTTCCGTTAAACTTATCAACAATCTACTTATCCTTTCGGAAGAGGTAGAAAATGTAGATATTTTTTCTATCGATGGAAGATGCATCATCTCAAACAAGAATACATCAGCAATCTCTTTGCGAAATATTCCTTCAGGTATTTATATTGTGAATATCAAAAACAACAATACTAATTACACTAAAAAGATTTCTATAAAATGAAAAACATAAGTAAACACATTTTGCTGATTGGCAGTCTGATTTTTCCGACTGCCATTGGCATTAATGCTCAAAAAAACACATTTACATGTGATTTCGAAAATGGCATTCCGGAGACATTTGCAACCTACGACCTTGACAATCTGACTCCTTCTCGAACAATGAAAAAATATGGATTTGAACAAGGGATTGC
This sequence comes from uncultured Porphyromonadaceae bacterium, assembly GCA_937911575.1. GTDB lineage: Bacteria > Bacteroidota > Bacteroidia > Bacteroidales > Muribaculaceae > Lepagella. Next base: position 3,873 of record CALDPR010000012.1, read on the forward strand.
TTGGGTGGCATATGCCGAAGGAGCAAACACTGTCGCATATAGTGGATCATGGTATTCGGAAAGTGGAATTGCAGCAAACGATTGGCTTGTTACTCCTGCAATTAAAATAGAAGACGCCCACGATATTCTATCATGGAAAGCTCAAGCTACCGACAAAACCCATGCCGACGGATATGCCGTATACATCACAACCAAAGGGAACAAACCGGAAGATTTTACAGATGAACCGGTATTTAAAATTGAAGCTGAATCTGATAAATGGACCGAACATTTCATATCCCTACAACAATGGGCTGGAGAGGATATCTATATAGCATTTGTCAACAACAGCACCGACTGCAATATGCTTGCTATCGATAACATAAATGTATTTTCTTACGAAAATAGTTTTGGCTTCACAAACTTAACTCCGGAAGCTGTGAATCAACCGGGAGAGGTATATATAAAAGGAGAAATCTATTCTTCCGGATTTTTACCTGTTGAAGGCTATTCTGTGGAACTATCATTCGGAGACACCAATTACACTATCGATAACAGTTCGGTTATAATCGAACCAAATGAAAAATCCACATTCGAATTTGAGGTCCCTATAATCACTGAAAAAGACAACACTGTGGACTACATTCTAACCATCAGCAGCATGAATGGCACAGATGTGATGACCTACAATGGCAGCATAACTTGCTTCAAACGCACCGTATTCATCGAGGAAGGAACCGGAACATGGTGTCAATATTGTCCTCGTGGGCAATATGCTTTGGAACAATTACACCTGCAATATCCGGGCGAATTTGTTGATGTCGCTGTGCATTTTTCAGATCAGATGTCGATAACTGAATATCAACAAGGAATGGACTCTTTTTTCTCCGGGCTACCTTCTTGTGTATTAGACCGCAATTATGATATTATCGGAGACCCATATTATGATATTTCCGAACTATGGAATAAAGCATCTGCCATCGGTTCAATAGCAAAATTGTCGTGCAACGCATATATCGATGACTCAAACAAAATCAATATTTCAACCACATCAGAATTCGGTAAAGAGATCACTTCCGGAGCTTATAGCCTTGCTTTCATTATTGTCGAAGATGACATGACCGGATTCCCTCAACAAAATGCTTTTGCCGGAAGCGATATGGATCTGGGTGGAATTGAGGATATGGACGATATTATCCCGGCAGGTGAATATTTCTTTGCCAATGTTGCTCGTGCAATCTACCCTTCTTTCAATGGAGATGATGAAGCATTCCCTGTCGGAACTCCACGACACACTCCTATCGAAACATCTCATCAGTTTGATATGATTAATAAAGTCCAAAATGCCGAAAACCTAAAAGTGGTTGCAATTATTCTCAACAACGAAAACGGACAAGTCATAAATGCTTGTGAGACAAAACTTATCGACAATTCAAGCGTCGAAGATATAGCAGATTGCTCAAATATCAATATTACCAATCAAGCACTATCTGTTGCTATTTCTGCTGAAGAAGAAATCAATAATGTAGAAATATGGTCGGCTGACGGAAAACTGCTCAAACAAGTAACACCAAATGCAACCTATACTTTAATTGATAAAAACGCTACAAATGGCATAGTGATAATCAAAGTATATTCTGCAACAGAAACAGCTATATTTAAACAAATTTGGTAAAACATTACCTACACATAAGAGCAGTGGAACCACCGATTGGCTGTTCCACTGCTTTTTTATTCTTATTTACGTCCGATAAAAAAATTATTAGTGTCCGATAAAAATAAAATCTAAGGCAGAACCTCTCTGATAAACTTTAAAACCCCACCCTCTCCATTTTGTGTAATTCTCCAACTGCATAGGGTGCGAAGCACCGGAGAGCGACAGCGATTCAATAACCGGGGGTTGAGCGAAGCGATACCCTCGGTTAGCCAACACCCACCGACACAGCGTCTGTAAAGACGCGAAACACAAAAAACTATTACTACCAGATAAAAATAATTATTGAAGTCAATAATTTGTCGGACAGCCGATATTTTCTATTGAAACGGGGAGACTTGTAAATTGAAAAAAGAAATCTAAATCACATAAATTCAGCGATTGAGACTTCTTCTTATATCATTTTCGTTTTTTATTACTGTCCGATAAAAAAATTAGGACCACTTATGAGTGGTCCTAAACTTTATTATTTGTCATTCAATTAATTAACGAACAAATTCTTTTGATACTTTATTGCCACGACGAACGATATAGAAACCTTTTTCAGGATTTGCTACACGCACACCTTGCATATTGAAATATTCAGCCGGAGCATTGTCAAGTTCAACACCGTCGATACCTAATGAAGCTTGGTTATAATCAAATACAACATTGAATGTGATTGATTCGCTACCTGATGTTACTGTAAATTGATATTCACTTACACCATATAGGTATGTATTTACATATGTATCATAATTAGTTACATAACCGGGAGTATATGCTATATGAGGAGCTGTAGTTGATTCAGCAGACGAACTATTTGCTGCTACTGAAAGAGGCAAAGATGCTTCTTGAGCCGGTTTGCTGATATTTACACATGAACCAATGCAAAAGCCTAAAAATGCACTTTGTTCTGCTTCCGGATTTTCTGCAATTGAGATTGCTTTAACTGCCACATCAAAATTCTTTGTAGCTGCTTCATTGTTAACAACTTCAATGTGTGGGTCCATTTCAAACAACCATAATTCAGGATTGTTGACTTCAACTGAAGTATGTGTGATTGTTGCTCCATTTTCCACAACTTCTCCATGAACCTTTACATCGAAAGATGCAGCATTCATCATTGTAGCACCTGCTGCAAATAGTGCGATTGAAAGTAAAAATTTCTTCATATAATTAAATTTAATTGTTAATAATTCTTTTATTTAATTTTCAGCGACAAAATTAGATAAAAATTTTCAATAGATAAAATTATTACATCACATTAACAGATATTTAACTTTCAAAAATATCGTAATTTTAAAAAAACAATGTCGCATTTACGTTTTAGTGTGCGACATTGCTTTTAATCTATTTATTTATTTTTTATCTAACCACTACTTTTGTTGCTTTTGAACCAACACGTTTGATATAAATGCCATTTTCCGGATTCACGACTTGGCGTCCTTGCATGTCGAAATAGACAGCATCGCCTTCCACTGAATCTGTTAATCCAATCTCTTCTATTCCATTAAATTCATTAACAAGATCTTCAATAGAAAATCTGTTTTCAGCAACTTCACTCATTGGGTATGAGTCCACATTCATTATTTCGCCTGTAACGTTGTCAATGACAGCACAAATGATTTCGCAATATTCACATTTGATTGCAGGACGAATCACTTTCCCATTTGAAGATTGCAAATATGTGTTTGGAATCTCCATTTCAAAATCGTATGTATATTCAGTGTCTATATTCATTATTTCCGGCAAACTATTTGGGATTCCATCAACATTCCAAATTCCTCGTGCCACATCATGATAACGAACGTTGGCTACAGATTTCGGCAATTTTGTCCAACCACCCAAATCACCTTCTATTTCTGTTGTGCCGGAATAATAGTTTTGTTGGTTCCAATTTCCATTATTTGGCATATACACATTATTCTCTGTAAGAATAAAGAGGAGGCTATATCTGTTGTTTTTTGTTGGGAATGCTGTTTTCACTTTTGCATGGCAATTAATTGCTATTGTATCCGGACCGGCAAGCACCCAATCTCCTTCCACTTCAACATCTAATATCGTCGGCTCTTTTTGCATTTCAGTTACTCGATAAGCAAACGACATTGGATTTGTCTTGTCAAATTTAGTATCATGCGAAGCATTCATGCTGAATTGGTCTTTGCGATTGACAACAAATGTAGGCTGAGAAGTTACGCCTAATGCATTATCATAATATTCAAGCACCATTTGATCATTTGGCGTACCATTTGCGTGTACGGCAACAGCGACAACGTATTCACCCATCTCTTCGTCTTCTTGCATACAAGCTACATTATAAGCTGCCGACGGACAATATCCACACCATGTTCCGGTGCTTTCTTCAAGTAGTATTTTTCTAAACGGGAAGTATGAAACTCGACCGATCGAGCCACTATAACGTGTTTCCGGCATATCATCAGCAGTGAAAGAAACCGAGTAATCTACTGTTGTTCCCAATTCAATAGGAACAATGAACGAAATTTCTTTCGATTCTCCACTAGCAAGCGTCTCTCCCTCTTCCGTAAAAGTATTTACTCCGTCATTATAAACGACCTTCCAATTTGTCAAATCTTCAGACGTCATTGCCGTAATAGTCGCATTAACAGAGAATGTCTCTTCTGTCGTATACTTATCGAGCTCTTGAATAGTCATACGCCCTTTATCTATACGAACAACTTGCACATTATCGATACATAAAATTTCCTTATCATAATTTTGGTTCGCAAAATTGATATATATAGTCTTACCTACATACTCATCAAGACAATAGGAATACTTTGTGAATTCACCATCGATATTTGTTGTCGCTCCTTGTGGGACTTTTTCAAACACATAAGTCGGCAGAGTAGGTAAATTTTTAGGATCTATTTCAGTTTCAGTAATATACAAAGAAAGATCACTTAATTTTGATTCATCAAAACCGAATGTAAATGATTGGGCTTCAAAATTTAAATAGAAACCCGGTGTTGGAATCTCCAACGGAATTGAAATCATCCAATCATTAGATTGCCCCGGTTTAGCATAATAAGAGTGGCTGCCATAAAAAGTGTTTGGAGAAGTATCACTATCTTTAAGAATCCACCAAGGTTGATATGTGCCTGTTGAGGCGGAAAGAAACATACTGCTGATTGCTGAATTAGGCTCCAAGCCATCACCTTCGTAAACGTATGGGAACGATTTGTTGTAATCACCTGCGTCGAAAGTTTCGTTAAGCAAAATAGTATCTGCATTAACCTGCAAACATGTTAAAATAGCAAAAATAGGTAATAAAAATTTTTTCATAAGAATAATGATAAGTTTGAAATTAATTTGAGTGTAAAGATAATAATTAAATTTAACACAATAGCAAAAAGCTACTTTAAAATTTACAAGATTTAACATTTTTAATAAATCAAATTGCAAAATGTTAAAACCCCTACGCATTAAGAAAAATTAACACAGACAATAAAGAAAAATTTCCGTAATTATGTTTGTAATTCAGTATAATTTATTAATTTTGCAACGCAAAAGAAAAGGGATAGTGAAACAAACTCTTTAGGTAAAAAATTGTTTAGTTTACAAATCATTAAAAGAAAATAAAAATTATGGTAAAATTAGATTTAAGCAAGTACGGAATCACAGGAGTGACAGAAGTGCTTCATAACCCTTCTTACGAAGTTTTGTTTGCAGAAGAGACAAAAGCAGGATTAGAAGGTTTTGAAAAAGGACAAAACACAGAATTAGATGCTGTGAATGTGATGACAGGCATCTATACAGGTCGTTCGCCAAAAGATAAATTCATCGTTATGGACGAAAATTCAAAAGACACTGTATGGTGGACATCAGAAGAATATAAGAACGACAACAAGCCGGCATCAGAAGCAGCATGGGCAGCAGTCAAAGAGATTGCTCAAAAAGAATTATCCGGCAAAAAGCTATATGTAGTTGATGGATTCTGCGGGGCGAACAAAGACACTCGCATGGCAGTGCGTTTCATAATGGAAGTTGCATGGCAAGCACATTTTGTAACCAACATGTTTATTCGTCCGACAGCAGAAGAACTTGAGAATTTCGAGCCGGATTTCGTAGTTTACAACGCATCAAAAGCAAAAGTTGAAAACTATAAAGAACTTGGTTTGAATTCTGAAACTGCTGTAGTGTTCAACATCACATCTCGCGAGCAAGTAATCATCAACACTTGGTATGGTGGAGAAATGAAAAAAGGAATGTTCTCAATGATGAACTATTACCTTCCACTTAAAGGCATCGCATCAATGCACTGTTCAGCCAACACAGACATGAACGGCGAAAACACAGCGATCTTCTTTGGATTATCAGGAACAGGCAAAACCACCTTATCAACAGATCCAAAACGTCTGCTCATCGGTGATGACGAACATGGCTGGGACGATAATGGTGTTTTCAACTTCGAAGGTGGTTGCTACGCAAAAGTAATCAACCTTGACAAAGAAAGTGAACCAGACATTTTCAATGCAATACGTCGCAATGCACTTCTTGAAAATGTAACTGTTGACGGTGAAGGCAAAATTGATTTCGCAGACAAGAGTGTAACTGAAAACACTCGTGTATCATACCCTATTGATCACATCAATAATATCGTACGCCCAATCTCAGCCGGCCCGGCAGCAAAGAATGTAATATTCTTGTCGGCAGACGCATTTGGCGTTCTTCCTCCGGTATCAATACTTACACCGGAACAAACAAAATATTATTTCCTTTCAGGATTCACAGCTAAATTGGCAGGTACTGAACGAGGAATCACAGAACCAACACCGACATTCTCTGCATGTTTCGGTCAAGCATTCCTTGAATTACACCCGACAAAATATGCTGAAGAGTTAGTTAAGAGAATGGAAGCTAATGGAGCAAAAGCATATCTTGTCAACACAGGTTGGAACGGAACAGGCAAACGCATCTCTATTCGCGACACTCGTGGCATTATTGATGCTATTCTCGGTGGTGCAATTCTTACAGCTCCGACAAAAACAATTCCGATGTTCAACTTTGAAGTGCCAACCGAACTTCCGGGAGTTGATCCAAAAATCCTTGATCCACGCGACACTTATGCCAATGCTTCTGAATGGGAAGAAAAAGCAAAAGATCTTGCCGGACGTTTCATCAAAAACTTTGCTAAGTATGAAGGAAACGAAGCAGGTAAAGCACTTGTTGTGGCAGGTCCTCATTTGGATTAAATTCACTAATATCTCATACTAAAGAGCGATGGATTACCTCCATCGCTCTTTGCTTATAAATATTATATCTTTATTTATTGATGTAAGTCAATGTTCAGATTTCAAAAAAATATGTTATTTTGCAGTCTATAAAGGACTATAACCATAAAATAAATAATATGTACAAATTTACTTTAAAATCTATTATTGTTATAATGATTTTAACATTGGTATTGCCTACAACAGCAGCGACACCTTTAAAAATCGTCAAAAACAATAATTTGACATCAACAATGCCAAAAGTTGTCAAAAATGAAAAATTCAAAAGTGGTCATACACTTGAAGTCGTAAAACTTGAAGATGGGAGCATGGCTCGTCGCATTATGATGCAAAATCAAGAAATGCTATCCATCTCTCCGTCAACCCCTCATTACGAAGCAGAGGCTACAACATTCGAAGCTCCCTTTGTTGAGACTTTTGAAGGATATGACGGTGAATCATTAGATTGGATTCCTGAAGGTTGGCAAGACATTTCAAGAACCGATCCTCCACACGTACCACCCACAGAATGGGCATTAAATTTCACTTGGCAAGTTGAGGGACGAGGTTTCGACCAAGCTCTTGAAGGCTATTATAGTGCCAGAGTACAAAATAGCTTCTTCTCTGATCCTGAAAATCCCGGAGAACTAGTATTCGAACATCAAGACGAATGGTTAATTACACCGACTATCGCCATATCCGAAAACAACCTTTTATATTTTTATTTGGGATATCACCCGGGTTGGACTCTTTTGAACTACGGAGCTTTAAAAGCAGGAGAAGGTCTAATGTTCAACAAAGTAAATAATATAATGGAAGTGCATATCTCTGAAGATGAAGGAGAAAATTGGGTCAAAGTTTGGGATTGTCTCGACGATGCATATACCTATTCAAATAGCGAACTTATTGCCGACCTTCAATCACTCACAGTAACATGGGTGCCATTTCGCCTTGATTTAAGCGAATACCAAGGCAAAAAAATAAAAGTTGCATTCAGATATGTAGGTAGCGAAGGGGAATCAATGCGTATAGACGCAGTGTCAATCAAACAACCTGAACCACAAGCATTCTATTTGAATCCTTCAGGCTCATTCTATAACGGATTCTCAAAAGACTTTTTAAATCCTGCAGCAAGAACCATACTATATGGAGCTTATGCGGATTGCGCATGGTTCAACTTCTCTAATATGGATAGTGAGCAATATGAATGGTCATATACGACAGATTCAGAAGAAGTAAAAACATCAACAGACGTAGACTTAGCTTACTATTGCAAACCAGGCAAATATGGTATACCTACACTTACAGCATCTGCACGATATGGTGAATCTCACTCATATAAATACGATGCTGAATATCTGCAACTTGGAGGCAACAATACAATTAACGGAGTTGAATATAGTGCATGTAATTATGACATTGCCAACTCAATAGGAGCATATGATCTTGATGGAACATATATTTTTGGTAATAATAATGATGATTTATGGACAAGTTGGTTTGCTCAAAACGCTGACCAAGAAGTTGAATTGACATCTATCGGCAACTATTTTGCAGCTCCTAATCACTCATATTACTTCACAAAAGTATGGGTTAACGCAATTATTGATGCAAATACAGACAGCGAGCTGACACTGGAAGTATTGAACATTACAAATGGAGCAATTAGTTTGACTCCAATCGCTACTTCAACTTGCAAGCTTTCTGAGATCACACAAACGACAGTTGATGGCAATAAATATGCAACAATCATGTTTGACTTTGGTCGTCCTATAACAATCGAAGGAGAAATGATGTTGAAATTAAGTGGATTTAACAATAATCCTGCAATAAAAGAATTTGCTCCACTAAATCAATATTATCCGAACACATATGGGCAAAACTATGCATACGGATTTTTAACTGTAACAGAAGGAGAAGAATCATCAACAACATTGTTGCCGGCATCATCAATAAGTACAACATTAGGAATCCTTAATACAGCATTTTGTTTCAATCTCGACGCAACGTTTACATGGTTGGAAAGCAACAACACCGACATTTATGCATCTCACGAGCAAACTTCTAAAGGGCTTAAATTCACCACTGAATACAAAACTGAAGATTTCACAATTGAAGGCGAAGGTGTCGGAGAATGGATTACATATAATCTTGGAGCCTATGACGAAGAGACAAATACACAACTAATTACATTTACTATTGCAGAAAATTTTGAAGATGCACGCAGTTCAGATGTATATGTCCGAATTCCTGGTTCTGTTAAGATTGTAAAAGTTACCCAAGATAAACATCCGGATTATAATGGCATCAATGGTGTATATATATCTGGAGAATATGCACGCGTTGAAGGCGACAAGTTGATTGTCAACAACCCGACAGGTGAAACAATAAATGTATATAACACGCAAGGCACACTTGTATATTCTCAACCTACAACAGAAAAAGAAATCATAATTAACATGACCGACCATTCAAAGGGTATCTACTTTGTTCGCTTCGGAAATGGAAAAACTATTAAAGTAATCAAATAAAAATCAACATGAAAACATTATTATTATTTTGCAGTAGCCTCCTATTAGCAGGCACAGCATTTGCAGAGACTCCAAAATTTGTGGTTTTGGACTTACCAATGACTAAACGATATAACGCTCCGGCAAACGCCGAACGACCAAAAGAAGCAAATTTCTTAATCCCGGAAGGAGCATTCTATTTCGGAGATAATGGCGACACTTGGATTATGCCGGGTTCTGTGATATTACCTCCATATTCAACCGTAACATGGAAATATGACGGAGATGATGCCGTAAGTTATAAATGGGAATATACTGATATGTCAAAATATAATATGACCCCTAATGATTTCGAAATTATCGAATCTACAGAAAAAGATTTAACTTACGAAACAGGCTCTTACAATATCGGACAAACTCCAAAAATAACAGCTACTTTCGAAGATGGTTCTGAAGCATCATATATATCAACTGGCAATTATGATGATACACCAAGCTATGTGCAAGTAGCAGGGCATGCTGGAGATTTTGCTTACAACAATATGCCTGGTATTTTCATGAATAATTCTTACGGATTCAGCCCATATAGCTTCAAATATGGTACAGTTGTCTTAAATACCGACTTCTCTCAAAAATCATACGTCTTTGGTAATGGAGCAGAAATTACATCAGAAGGTTGCACCGGATTAGCTTGTATCATGCCACAACCTGGAGCACCTTATATTATTGATGGTGGTGTAAGAGGTCTGTTATATTTTAATTTAGAAGATGAAGCAGAAATCACCGTAACACTTCGCAAAGCGACAAAGGTCAACAATGAGGAATACACTCTTGGGGCAGAAATAGGTCATGCTACACTTACAGGAGCTCAATTCAAAGCTCAAGGCCGCATCATCGAAGGAGGAACATATTTAGGAGAAATTCTCTTTGAAAAACTATATCAAACCGATGCTGAAGGAAATGAAATCGAAATAACACCGATTATTGACTCAGCAATTGCCATTGTATTCACTGGTTGGGATAGCTCATTTGTAACAAAATTTGCGGCATTCTCAAATGAACAAATCTACACAAATGGTAAATATGATGAAAGAGCAAATGCTCGTATCGGCTCATATGCTATGTGGACAGGAGGAAGCTACGGAAACACAGCAAAAGCAAAATATAAAAACATTGCTCCTGCAATAACTCTTCACGCTTATTTCCCATTTGTCCATTGTGAAGATACTGAAATTCTTGCTAACAAATCCGGTCTAATCACTACTCTCGAAGTTGACCAATACAACTACTATGCAGCATTGAAAATTGCATGCGACGGAGTTGAATCAACAGTGACTCAAAATCAAGAAGAAACAGCACTCAACGATTGGATTAAAGTCATCTATACAAAAGATATGGCTTCTCGCCAATATAGCAACAAGATTGACTTGATAGTTGCAGAAAACACTGGAGAAGAAAGAAGTGCAGTTATTTCATTCATTGATATAGATGGCACGAAGTGTGATGTCGTTGTGAAACAAGAAGGAATAACCGGTGCGATAGGCTCTGTCGGTGTAGATGCAGCTCCTGCTGAATACTATAACCTTCAAGGTGTAAAAGTAAATAATCCGGTAGCAGGAATCTACATTGTAAAACGTGGCAACAAAGTATCTAAAGAGATTATAAAATAAGGATTTAAATTGTTTAAGTTATGATACTGTGTCGAAAACAATAATTTTCGACACAGTATTTTTTATTTCTTTCTCAACCAAGACATATTCTGATCTATTCGATTTTCGTAGCACGTAGAATTTCACGCTTACCACCAATAGGGCCTGAAATACGCTCTACGTGGAATCCTATTGATTTGAGCATACGTCGGATTTCTCCTTTTGCACAATATGTGGTCAATATTCCACCAATATTCATTATATTATATATTTTTTCAAGCATCTCTTTCGTCCACATTTCGGGTTGCTTCTCAGGAGCAAATGCGTCAAAATAAACGACATCAATATTTTGAGGCAAATTAGTCTCCAAAAAATCTGCTTGTATTTTTTCTAATGAAAATGTATCAGTTAGATTCACAATTTGGTCCCACTTAGCAGCATGGATATCTTCAAAAAGGGAAGAATCTACAAACTTTGAATAGCCTAACGAATTCAACAACGATCTATCAATAGGATATTTTTCAATACTAATATAATGCACCGGATTATTGTCTGACACACACATTGCTGTTACAACGGCATTCAGTCCAGTGCCAAAACCTATTTCAAGCAAGCGAAGAGGGGGAGTAAACGACTGCATAGTTCTATGCAGAAATGCACAATCCCGATATATATGATTCGATTCTGCTAATGCTCCCCTCACAGAATGATAATGTTCATCAAGAGATTCCACATATAGTGTAGCACTCCCATCTGCAGTAATTTCTATTTTTAAATCCTTCGAGTCACGTTTAATTCTGTCCATAGTGCAAAGATACAATTTTTTACTAATTATCCAATAAAACATCATTGACAACAACTATTAAAATGAGTTGTAAAAACTCTTGTCAAAATGCAAAGAAATGTGTAATTTCGCCTAATATTAGATGATTTCAAAAAATATGCTCGATTTTAATTTTTCAACAGGGGTTATAATTTGCACTATTATAGGAATATCAACCTTGCTTTATGCAACAATTTTTGGGTTGTGTAATTTCAAGAGGATATTAAAATTCCACAAGAATTGTCTGTCCGATTTGTCATCACCTTCAGATCAAGGGCTTCCGAAAGCGTCAGTAATCGTTTATGCATATAAAAGTCAAAACTTCATTCGTCAATATTTAGAATCACTACTAAATCAAGATTATCCCGACTTTGAAATAATTATCGTAAATGACTCTGTTAAAGATGATATGACTAAAGAGATTGTCGAAGATATGTGTAACAATCATTCTAACTTGCATATCACATACGTTCCTCAAGATTCTCGCAATGTGAGTCGACGTAAATTGGCAATCACGTTAGGTATAAAAGCCGCAACAGGCGATGTAGTGATTACGACAGCTGCCAACTGCAAAATAAAATCCGATCAATGGCTAAAACAGATGATGCGTCATTTTACCAATTCAAAGACAGAAATAGTATTAGGATATACACATATCGACAAAGTTGCACAACAAGGGATTGGCAAATGGTATAGAGCATTTGACTCCTTAACCACAGCCGTTCAATGGATTGGTTCGGCTTTGGCAAAAAGAACCTATCGAGGCGATGGATTTAATCTCGCATATCGAAAATCGGTATTTTTTAATAATAAAGGGTTTGCTAAAACCATACATTTAGAAAACGGCGAAGATGATTTGTTTATCAATCAAATAGCGACAACAGATAATTGCGTTGTTGAACTCAGCGATGAAAGTCAACTGATTGTTGATTGGGCAGGCAACGAACAAAGAATGTGGTTTGATATGAAAGAACGATATACGTTCACTTCTCGCTATCTGAAAACAAATGCTTTTTACCTTCAAAACATATTCTACTTAAGCCTTTGGCTCTCTATTTTCTTGCTATGCGAATCTTCAATTATTGCATTGCCAAATCTTATACCTGCAATATCCTCATTAATATTGATTATAGGGTATTTTGCTTATATGATCTATTTATACAGACAAGTCGCCAATAAACTTAATAGCATTAAATTATTTTGGGCATTACCATTATTTGTATTAATAAAACCACTTGTTGATTTCGCATATAAGCTGCGATTCAACGGTCGCAAAAGCAACAATTTCACTTGGCAACGCAAAAAGAATTGACCTTTGCAAATCAGAGCTTCAAGCGAGGGAATGCATCAATGAACGATTCGGGAGTAATATTAAAAATCTCAACACTTCGAGTTTTCGCATAATCGGCAATATCAAAATATGAGCGAAATGCTATATACAGACTCTGCAAGATTTGATGAAGTGGGTAATTATGATATTCAGTAGCCACACGTTTTCTCTCCTCTTCATTATCCTCATAGAAATGAGGTTGAATGCTGACCACTCGATTTTGTTCATCAACCCAAAGTGTTTGTGTCCATGAATGATCTGCACCGGCGATATAGATTTTTCCATATCCCGACCATAGAGACAACATTATCGAAGGGATAAGCACATTGCGAGGTCGAGGCATGCCAAGTCCAAAATCATACATCATCTTTCGTATAGACTTAAACCCTTCAACAGGTGTCAGATTATATGTTTTTATAATAATATTTTGTGGTAAATTACGATCCGTCAGCCAACGACGATATTTCGCAGGCACAAACAACTGCATCTTCCAATTAATCTTAGTGAAATTCTCCCACAATTTTTGCACATTCTTATCTGAGTCATATCCACAGAAAAAATGATTATCTGCTAACACATAAAAATTGGGTTTCAATTCAAAAAACACCGGGGCATTTGCTGCAAAATTAACCGCTAATCTGTCGCGTTGCATTAGAAAATCACGATGTTGGGAAATAGTGGAATTCAATGATGGTCCGTTACCCAATATCACTATTTCTCGAGATTTATCCGATTTAGTAGCTTTATTAATACATTTCGACTGCAATATTATTTTCACAATCGAAGCAATGGACTGCTCCACATTTACAATCCATGAAGATAACTTTTCAATATTCATACTCATAAGGATAATCAACAGCTCGACGAGCAATCACATCGGTGGTTTTATACAATTTCATTCCCGTTGCTTCGACTAATTTACGATTGCTGAATGTAAGGGTTGATGTTAGAATATTCAACTTTTCGGAGTTTAACAATTTTCCAAACAAGGGGAATAAATCACCTATTTTTGCAGCCGTTTTCAACCATTTAAGAGGGCATGACAAGATTCGTTTATTAGTAGAAGAATTCGCTGCCATTGCATCTGCAAGTTCAACGACTGTTGGGTCGTAGCCATCAGTAATATTATATATGCCACCTTTGTCATACAACAATCTTATGGCTCTAGCCACGTCATCAGCCATAACGACACTGCGACGTGCATTATTATTAGCAACATGAAAATATCGACCTTGTACAATTGCATCAAACATCTCCTTTGCTTTGCCATGTATGCCATTACCAAACAACATAGCAGGTCGCAAAATAGTAAGTCCAACACCGTTATCACAGCACCATTGTTGCAACTCTTGTTCGACAAGCATTTTCGAACGACCATATTCCGTCGTTGGATTCATCGGTGTTGTTTCGTCTATATCAGTACCCTCTTGAAGTCCATACACAGACAACGAACTGATATATACAATATATTTAGGCAAATAAGCATTCAATCCGGATATCAAATTTTTCGATATAGCCAAGTTAACAGCCATAGCGTTCTTTTCATCAGTTACTCCGGCATTAAAAATAACTAAATCATATCGTTGACTTATTCGTGGAATATTTTTAGACAGATCCACCTGCTGATTATTCTTGTGATTAAGTCCAAGCGTTTGAAGATGATTCTTCTCAAACTCCTTTTTTATATATCTGCCCAATAATCCATAAGCACCCACAAGCAATATTGAACCAACCTCATTCATGCCGAAATAACATTTAAATATTTTTATATCACATTAAATAGCGACGTTATGAAATAATTCCGATAATAGTTTTCGATTTTTATATGTATAAGTAACGTTTAAGCAACCTAATAGGGTTAATATTAAAATTATTATCTTTCAGTGCTTTAAACTTTTCTCTATTGGTAACAAAAATTCGATTTTTAATTTGTTGGGAAATGCCTCCCGGCGACATAGCCACAATATCTCTGTCAAGATACGCTATTGGCTCCACATTGTTTAGGAACATTCTTATTAGAAGTTCGAAATCACCTGCAATAATATACTCATTGGCATATAAACCATATTTTTCAAACAACTCTTTTTTTATGAAGCATGCAGGGTGTGGAGGCATAAAACCATTTAGAAGCAATTCTTTTTTAAATTTTTTAGCAGAATATGTCCTGCTTCTTTTCCCTTTACTATTAACAAAATATACATTACCATATATCATCGAAGCTCCAGACTGAGTAAAGGCATCAACCACCTTAGATATTTCATCTTCAGATGTGTAGAAATCATTTGCATGAAGAGTGGCAATTATATCTCCTGAAGCATGAATGATTCCCTCGTTTAATGCTCCATATATACGCCCATTATAAGTCTGCTTGATTAACTTAACGGGGTATTTAACTGTTTTTGCATATTCAGCAGCCAATTCAAACGTGCCGTCAGACGAGCCACCATCAACTATTATATGTTCAATGTCGGCATACGACTGCTTTGCGACACTACTCAAAGTCTTTTGAATAGTCTTTATCTCGTTGAGAGCAACAGTTATTATCGTAATCTTCATGTTCTATCTTATTTCCAAAAACCAATATGATACCGCGAGTGCTATCACCAGCAAGGTTATATATATAATCCAATATAATTTTGCTGTCTTCATAGCAATCAGACCATTTTTAATCGAATATATAAAATGCAATGCAATCGGCACTCCAAGTGGAATAAACGGCAAATAATAGCGTGCTACCGTTCCGGCAGAATAATATGCCACTCCCATATAGCAAAGAATCCACCACAATGCCCATCTATTTAATCCTCTACCCGATTTGCGAAACCATTGCAAGACATAAAACCCAATAATCGATCCTCCGACAAAATACCAACCAAACGATAAATGGCCATACCAATGAAATTGGCCTAAATCCAAATGATTGAACATGTGCCATGGAATAGGCATCAAATATTGTACTGCCGATGTGAATGGCAATAATATAATTCGATATATATAAGAGTTGTAATATCCAGGTATTATTTGACCATATTTTTTGGTATCAGTTAACATTAACATTGATTCTGAAATAGCTGTTTTGGAATCTCCTTGAATTAAATCTATATCTGAATAGCTTCTGAAATATGATCCTCCAACAATTACAAGGGCACAAATGATTCCCAAAATCACATAGTTAGGTATCTGTTTTCTATTCGTTTGAATACTTAAAATTATTGTTCCAACAAGAATAAACCAAGCCATAGAACTTTTTAATATAAGCAAAATGAGAAAACCAATTAATAGATAAAATATTTCTTTGAATCCAAATTTAAATCTATATAATAAGGCATAACAATATACAATGCAAGAAAAGGCAAAGCATATTCCTGCATCTTTTAATAATATTGTTCCTTGTAACAATAACGATGAGACACATGCTGTTAAAATAGCACCATAAAATACAAGTTTTTCTTCTTTAATAATATTATTAGACAATAATACAGCACATGTTTTGCTTGTCATACAGATTGTAGATAACACAAAACACATATTTATAATCAGTAATGGAATGATATTGTGACAATTTATTATTCTAAATATATACGAAATTGCTAAAGGATATCCAAGATTGACACTGCCAACATTATTACCCTTTTGCAGTTCGAGAGCAGCATAATAGTCGCGATTAAAATCATTTTTTAAAAAAGGCAATTCAAATGTGTAGTTGTCTTGTGTATACGTGATCAGATTTTGGGTGATTCCAAACGACATAATCAATGCAACAATAAGCAGAACCCATGCAAATGAATGACTCCATGATTTCATCAGCCACTTACTTAACAAAGCAGGAATAGCATATGCAACAATAAATCCGACACATAGTTTCGCCCCATCAGATACACCAAATGAGAGACTCATCAACAGCACTATCAAAAATGCTATCACATGACCCCACAATAATATTTGCGAACTTTTTAGTTTGGCAATCATCAGCAATATACATATATGTTGCAAAATTACTATTTTTTTGATGTATTCACAATATATTAGTATCAGAAAAGAGAATTCTCCGTTGGTTTTTATATTATATCACATGAATTTATTAAATTTGCAATCATTATTTAAATCTTACAATGAACAACAAGCCTCTTCAGATTAATCTAAACAAAATTATTCGCAGTCGAATTTCATCAAAAGCCAATAAGATGATCCCTGATTTTGCTATCAGTTGGCTTGAAAAGATTATTTGTCAAGATGACCTTAATGGCATTCTTAATCGCACCTATCCAAAAGAGGGTGTCGAATTTGCTGATGCAGCACTCAAAGATTTAAATATTTCACTTGATGTGGTCGGTATTGAAAATATTCCTGAAAATGGCAGATATATTTTCGCCTCAAACCACCCTCTTGGGGGATTAGATGGTATAGCCCTTATTAAGATTTTAGGCTCAATCTACGGCAATGACGGTTTTAAATTCCTTGTCAACGATATGCTTATGAATGTCGCACCACTAAAACCTGTATTTTTGCCAATAAACAAATATGGCTCACAAGGGAAAGAAGCTGCAAAGCAAATTAATTCCACATACGAATCATCTGCCCAAATATTAGTATTTCCAGCCGGACTTGTCTCTCGAAAACATAAAGATGGAAAAATCAAAGACCTGGAATGGCAAAAAGCATTTGTAGCAAAAGCTATTGAATACAAACGTGATATTATTCCCATCTACTTTGACGGGCAAAACTCATCATTTTTTTATAATTTGGCATATTGGAGAAAAAAATTAGGAATAAAAGTTAATATCGAACAGATTTTTCTCCCCGCCGAACTCTGCAAATCAAAAGGGAAAAATTTCAGAATCATTGTCGGCAAACCCATTTCATATAAAACATTAGAAATCGAAGGAGGGAAAATGAAATCAATTGCGAATGAAATAAAAGAGAAGACTTATCAAATGGCAATACGATAAAGTTCCATTATCTCTTCAAAAAAATTTTATCAGACACCAATAATTCCATTACAATAAATCCGACCATCTTAATCTCATGGTTTTTCTACATAATGTATTAATTATCAGAGTCATACATACTATTAATTCAATTACAGTTGATTATTCCACTAAATTTTACTAACTTTGCAAATTGGAAACCATGTGTTTATCAGTTTCTGAATTTGTGAACGAATAAATATTTTTCTTATCGTGGAAACTAAATATATTTTTGTTACTGGAGGTGTCGTTTCGTCATTAGGCAAAGGCATCATTTCTTCTTCTTTGGCTCGACTATTACTTTCAAGAGGCTATCGAGTAACGATTCAAAAATTTGACCCGTATATCAATATCGACCCGGGCACACTGAATCCGTATGAACATGGAGAATGTTATGTTACAATTGACGGACATGAAGCAGACCTTGATTTAGGTCATTATGAACGTTTCACAAACACTCCGACAACTCGTGCGAATAATGTTACAACAGGAAGAATCTATCAAAGTGTCATTGACAAAGAACGTCGTGGAGACTATCTTGGCAAGACAGTTCAAATAATTCCTCATATAACAGATGAGATTAAGCGAAACGTAAAGCTTTTAGGCAATACCGGCAAATTTGATTTTGTGATCACAGAAATCGGTGGCACAGTCGGAGATATTGAATCCACACCATATTTGGAAGCTGTGCGTCAACTTCGATGGGAACTCGGACAAAATTCATTATGCATACATTTGACTTATGTCCCTTACCTGAAAGCGGCAAAAGAATTAAAGACAAAACCGACTCAACATTCAGTGAAACTGCTACAACAAGTCGGCATTCAACCTGATATTCTTGTATTGCGTACAGAAAAAGATATTCCACCGACGATGCGTCGCAAAGTTGCTCAATTTTGCAATGTCGCACCGGAGGCTGTGATTCAATCTCTTGATGCACCTACAATCTATCAAGTACCATTAATGATGCACGAACAGCATCTCGACGAAATTGTTCTCAAGAAAATGGGTGTTGAGATTGAAAATGAGCCAAACCTTGAAGCTTGGAATAACTTCCTCAATAAAATCAATACAGCTGAAAAAGAGATTAAAATTGCTCTTGTCGGCAAATATGTCGAACTTCAAGATGCTTATAAATCAATCAACGAATCACTGTTTCAAGCTGCTATCTACAATGATCGTAAACTTAATCTGACATATATCAATTCAGAAAAACTTACGAATAATGACATCGAAGCAACATTGCGAGACATGGACGGTGTGTTAATAGCACCGGGATTCGGACAACGTGGTATTGAGGGTAAATTTATAGCGATCAAATGGTGTCGTGAAAATGATGTGCCGACGTTTGGCATCTGCCTTGGAATGCAATGTATGGTTATCGAATATGCTCGCAACGTATTAGGATATACTGATGCCAATTCAACCGAAATGGATACCAAAACAACCCATAATGTCATCGACCTTATGGAAGAACAAAAGAGCATCAGCAACATGGGAGGCACAATGCGTCTTGGAGCATACGATTGTCAATTATTACCTCAATCAAAAGTTGCAAAAGCTTATGGTTCAACTTTAGTAAGCGAACGTCATCGTCATCGCTTCGAATTCAACAACGATTATCGTGGTGAATTTGAAGCAAAAGGCATGAAATGTGTAGGAGAAAATCCAAATACTCATTTGGTTGAAGTAGTCGAATTGCCCGACAAACGTTGGTTCATTGGGACACAATATCACCCGGAATATCAAAGTACGGTGCTTCACCCTAATCCATTATTCATCGACTTCATAAAAGCTGCTATTAAATATAGCGAAGAGAGATAATAACAAAACAACCATACTAAATAACACAGAATAAAAAATCAGAAATGGATAAAAACACATTAACGGGTATAGTATTGATTGCTCTATTATTTTTGGGGTTTATGTGGCTGACTCCAAAACCAGAGCCTTCAACGCAACAAATATCACAAAACACTGAGACTCAACAACAGACATCATACGTTGGAGCAGATTCCTTGTCTCAATCAGAGCTTGGTTGGTTAAAAGAGAATATTCGTGCTAATGGAAAGACTATTTACAATGATTCTATTGCGACAACCGTACTTTCAAGCACAAACTACAACATTTCTCTTCAGGGAGACAAACTATCAGGAACAATCAAAATTGACAATATCGACTTCAATATAAATGATATTCTCAATAAAGATTTGTCAAAAATAACCGTTGACCAGCAACGTCGTGCAATCAGTCTTCTCAAACAAACAATTGAAACAGTGGGTCAATATGGCAAATTTGCTCAATTTTTATCAGGCAATGACAGTGTCGTTACACTTGAAAATGATGCTCTTTCACTCCAATTGAGTTCAAAAGCCGGCACAATCACACGTGCAGAATTAAAAAAATATGATTCCGAATACAATATTGAAGAATCCGATACAACGAAACACAAAGTCGTATTATTTGAGAATGGCACCAACGACCTCAATTTCGTAGTCAACGTGCCACAAGCACTCAACACACGTGATTTTTATTTCACTCCTAAGCAGGTTAACGATTCAACCGTATTGATGACATTAGACCTTGCCGAAGATGTTTTTTGGGGAATTAAATACACATTACCAAAAGGAGAAAACTACATTGTCAAAATTGATATTGTTCAACAAAATCTCGACAAAGTGCTTCACTCTAACAACCCAACAATGGGTGTTGAATGGAAACAACAAATTCGTCGTCAAGAAAAAGGATTCTTCTTTGAAGAACGAAATTCCGGTTTATACTACAAATTTGCAGGAGGTGATGTTGAAAACCTTAGCGAAGCCGGCGATGACAGTGAAGAACGTCAAGCTAAAGTTAAATGGATAGGATTCAAAAATCAATTCTTCTCTTCAGTTTTAATTTCAAAAACACCATTCAACATGGCTGATTTCCAATCTATCCAATTGGAACGCAATAGTGGTTACTTAAAAGATGTCGCTGCAGAAGGAGAAATCAACGATTATAATTGGGCTATAGAAAACCCTGTTTCATTTGATTTCTATTTAGGTCCAAACTTATATCCTTTATTGTCAGACCTGGAAGAAACAATATCTCCGAACGAAGACCTTGAATTAACACGTCTGATTCCTCTTGGTTGGTCATTATTCCGTTGGATTAACACTCTTATCATAATCCCTATATTTGACCTGCTTGGAAGTTGGGTAGGAAACTATGGTATCGTAATATTATTATTGACAATATTCATCAAATTGATTCTTTTCCCATTCACATTTAAGAGCTATAAGAGTCAAGCAAAAATGCGAATACTGGCTCCTGATATTAAAGCAATCAACGAAAAATATCCTGGCACAGAAAACGCTATGTTGCGTCAACAAAAAACAATGGAGCTATATAGTCGTGCCGGAGCAAGTCCATTCTCAGGCTGTCTGCCGTTGCTACTTCAAATGCCTATTCTCTTTGCAATGTTCACATTCTTCCCATCATGTATCGAACTACGTGGAGAAAGTTTCCTATGGGCTCACGATCTATCAGCTCCTGATGCAATCATATCATGGACAGGCAATATACCATTGATTACTGAATATTTCGGCAACCACATTTCTTTATTCTGTCTATTAATGACAGCTACCAATATCATCTACACCTATACAACAATGCAAAGCCAGGGTGGTGGCATGCCGGGAATGAAATGGATGATGTATTTGATGCCGGTATTCTTTATGATATTCTTTAACAACTACGCATCAGGTTTGAGCTACTATTATTTCCTTTCATTATTGTTCTCAATCATTCAAACTTATGCATTCCGTCGCATCATCAAAGAAGAAGATGTGCGTGCAGCAATGGCTGAAAATGCTAAAAAACCTCGCAAAAAAAGTGGATTCATGGCTCGCCTCGAAGAAGCTCAACGCCAACAACAAGCAATGCTAAAGGAACAACAAAAACGAAACAACAATAGCAAAGGAAGAAGATAAATAATCTTTTCATCTTCACATTAAAACTTGAAACAACTTTCATAACATAGCCAAAAAACGATGTATAAATGTCGATACATCGTTTTTTCTTTATATCTTTGTAAATCATTTTCAAAAAAACACAATGAAAACCGAACTCAACATATCTTCAAATAGATTTATCGCTAAACACATAATAAGGTCAGACGTCAGCATACGGCAAGCCCTTGAAGCTCTAAATGATTTGTCGGGAGATATTTTGACTATGTTTGTCTTGAATAGCGACAACCAATTAATAGGGACTCTTACAGACGGAGACATCAGACGTGGACTGATAGCAGGGAGAGAACTTTCCGAATCGGTTGAAACAATTATGCATCGCAACTTCAAAGCATTGAGAGAAGGGAATGATAATTTTGAACATTTACGAGATATCAAAAAAAACAAAATCGATTTGATTCCCATTCTTGATAGCGATAACAATATATTAAGAATCTTAGATCTACGCTCAACATCGAATCTCCTCCCTTTAGATGCAATTCTAATGGCAGGAGGACGAGGCGAACGACTTAGACCTCTGACAATCGACACTCCAAAACCGTTACTCAAAGTAGGAAATAAAGCAATCATTGACTACAATGTCGACGAACTCATTAAAAACGGTGTAGATAAGATATTTGTTACAGTCAACTATTTACATGAACAAATTGAAAATCACTTCGCTACAAAACAGACAAATGCTCATATCGAATGCATACTCGAACCTAAAAGATTAGGTACTATTGGGTCAGTATCACTAATCAATAACTTAAATCACGACAATATTTTATTGATGAATTCTGACATATTAACCACAATCAGTTTCGAACAAATGTATGCAACACATATTGAAAACAAAGCAGCTGTTACAATAGCTGTGATACCTTATACAATCTCAGTCCCATTGGCCATACTTAAATTCAAAAACGACACTGTATGTGGACTTGATGAAAAACCGACATATAATTACTTTGCAAACGCAGGGATTTATATAATCCGTCGAGACCTATTGAGCCAAATTCCTCATGGCGAATATCTTGATGCCCCCGACTTTATCGAATCTGTTATTGCTAAAGGAGAAAAAGTCGTACACTACCCTATTAAAGGAACATGGATAGACATAGGTTCGCCCGACGATTTCAAATATGCACAAGAATTAATGACCAGACCGATATAACTAAATTCATACTATTTACACAATGGCAGAAAGCAATTTCATAGACTATGTAAAGATACTTTGTCGCTCAGGTAAAGGAGGTGCAGGAAGCCGACATTTTCACCGAGCTAAATACGTACCTAAAGGAGGTCCCGATGGTGGTGATGGTGGACGAGGAGGACACATTATCCTCCGAGGCAACAGAAATATGTGGACACTATTGCATCTAAGATACCAACGTCATATTTTCGCAACAAACGGAGAATCAGGTGGCGCCGGTCGCTCTTTCGGCAAAGACGGAGAAGACAGAACCATCGAAGTGCCTATCGGTACAACTGTCTTTGATGCAGATACTGGTGAATTCCTATGTGAGGTAACAGAAGACGGACAAGAGATTAAACTTTTAAAAGGAGGCAAAGGAGGGTTAGGCAACTGGCATTTTGCAACACCGACAAACAGAGCTCCTCGATATGCTCAACCCGGTGAACCTGCCATTGAAAAAGCAATCATTCTGGAACTCAAACTATTGGGAGACGTAGGTCTTGTCGGCTTCCCTAATGCCGGAAAATCCACTCTCCTATCCTCAATTTCAGCTGCAAAACCAAAAATTGCCGACTACCCATTCACCACAATGGAACCAAGCCTTGGCATCGTGCAATATCGTGGAGACAAATCATTCGTCATGGCTGATATACCCGGGATTATCGAAGGGGCAAGCGAAGGGAAAGGTCTTGGATTGAGATTCCTAAGACATATAGAACGCAATGCCGTACTTCTATTTTTAGTGCCGGCTGACAGCAACGACATAAAAAAAGACTACGAAATCCTTCTTAATGAACTCCGAGAATTCAATCCCGAACTTATGGACAAGAGCCGAGTCTTGGCTATATCAAAATCTGATATGCTCGACGATGAACTTCGCAACGAAATTGCCAATGAACTGCCCGATGGAATACAAACCATATTCATATCTTCAGTAACCGGATATGGGCTGACAGAACTTAAAGATATTCTTTGGCGCGAAATAAATGATGAATCCAATCAGATTATCTCAACAATCACCCACCGACCACTTGACATTCGACATCGAGTACAAGAAGAAGACAACTTTATATTTGAACAAACACCTATCGAAGAAGACGATTACGAATTATTGTCTGATGAAGATTGGAACGAAGAATTTTGGGACGAAGAGACATCTGTAAATCCGGAAAAATAGAACACTTATTATGCAAATTTCCGAGTTAGATTGCATACATCTACTCAACATACATGTCGACGTATTTGCCGCAACAACAATTAAATACGGCAACCATTCAATAACCGACAATACAAAAATAATACTCCCTAATCAAACTCACTCAACCAACGTTGAGTGGGTTTCTGACACTACGTCAGAGTATCCAAACACAGATGCTCTGATAACAAACATGTCGGATATCGCAATTGGAATTCGCACAGCCGATTGCATTCCCCTACTGCTATATGCTTCCGACATAAAAACTATTGCTGCAATTCATGCCGGGTGGAAAGGCACGCTGAATGGAATTGTAGACAATGTCATCTCACAATTAATTCAAGCCGGAGCCAAAACCACAAATATTTTTGCCGGCTTCGGTCCTGCAATATGCCAACAATGCTTCGAAGTTGATAATTCGCTTGCAAACGAATTTATAAACTCTGGCTTTGGCGAATACGTTTCTATAAACAACGATATTGACCCTATATCGAATCTGCCATTTAAAGAAAAGAAACCCCATATTGACCTTGTCGGCATCAACATCAAACGACTTATCAATCATAATATTCCACAAAACAACATCAACAAACAATCACTTTGCACACGACATCAACAAACCAACAATCAATTCTTATTTCATAGTTGGCGTAGAAACAATCAGACACCATACCGAAACATCACATTCATTAAATTCAACGCCGAATCATAATACCATTATTCCAATTATACTTAATTCCTATTAATTTGGGGCTTTTTGCGAATATGAAATTAAATTATTAATTTTGTCATTCTAAAACGAATATTAACAAATTAATCCAATATCGGAAATGAATTTTGTAGAAGAATTAAGATGGAGAGGCATGATTCATACAATGATGCCAGGCACTGAAGAATTGCTTTCAAAAGAAATGGTAACTGCATATTTGGGAATTGACCCTACAGCAGATTCACTTCATATAGGACACCTTTGTGGAGTAATGATACTTCGTCACTTTCAACGCTGTGGGCATAAGCCATTAGCTCTAATTGGTGGAGCGACAGGAATGATTGGCGATCCTTCAGGGAAATCACAAGAACGCAACTTGCTCGATGAAGCCACTCTTCGCCATAATCAAGAGGCCATAAAAAAACAATTATCCAAATTTTTGGATTTTGAAAGCGATGTACCAAACAAAGCTGAATTAGTCAACAATTACGATTGGATGAGAGAATTTTCATTCCTTGACTTCGCTCGCGAAATAGGAAAGCATATCACCGTAAATTATATGATGGCAAAAGAATCCGTGCAGAAACGCTTGAATGGAGAAGCTCGCGACGGATTATCATTCACTGAATTCACATATCAATTATTGCAAGGCTACGACTTCCTTCACCTCTATCAAACCAAAAATTGCAAACTGCAAATGGGAGGAAGCGATCAATGGGGCAATATAACTACCGGTTCTGAATTGATACGTCGCAAATTAGGTTCTGAAGCGGAAGCATATGCTTTGACATGCCCGTTGATTACAAAAGCTGATGGTGGCAAATTTGGTAAAACAGAAAGTGGAAACGTATGGCTTGACCCACGATACACAAGCCCGTACAAATTCTACCAATTCTGGTTGAACGTAAGCGATTCCGATGCAGAAAAATATTTAAAAATATTCACTTTCCTTTCTCAAGAAGAAATAGCAGAACTATCACGCCAACATGCTGAAGATCCGGGATTACGTCCTTTACAAAAACGTCTTGCAAAAGAGGTAACAATAATGGTTCATAGTGAAGATGATTATAATGCAGCAGTTGAAGCAAGCCAAATATTATTCAGTAACCAAGCTCAAGAAGCTCTTAAAAATCTTGATGAAGCGACTCTTCTTGATGTGTTTGAAGGAGTGCCTCAATTCGAAATCTCTGCAGATGAAATAAGTGCAGGAGTTCCATTGCTTGAATTATTGGCCACTAAAGCCAATGTATTCCCTTCAAAAGGTGAAGCACGCAAGATGGTGCAAGGGGGTGGAGTAAGTATTAATAAAGAAAAAGTAACTGATCCAAATAGCATAATAGGCTCGGATTCTCTCCTAAACGGAAAATATATTTTAGTACAAAGAGGTAAAAAGAACTATTACCTATTATTAGCCAGATAATAAATCAAATTTAATCATACGAGGAGGTGGGTTATAATACAATCTTAACCCACCTCCATACTTATTAAACTAAATGAAACACTTTCCATGGCAATTATAATCCCATTTGCTCTAATACTGACAATAATGAGTCTCATAATATTAAATGGGAAAGGAGATTCATTGATCGCTGGATATAACACCGCCTCAAAACAAGAACAAAACAAATATAATATAAAGAAACTGCGTCAAGTGGTCTTTTGTATACTTAATCTACTATCTATTACATTAATTATCTTTACATTAATTTTCAGCAATTCCGATGAAACCCAAATGATTCTTTCAATAATAGCTCTTTGCTTATCAATCATTGTCATATCAATTATTGGAATCATCTTTACCAATAAATATGCAAAAAACAAATAGAATATACACTCATACTAATTATAAATAAAGATATATAAATTTAAGTATGTAGCAAGCAAAAGCCACACAGCATAAGGAATCATTAACCATGCTGAGACTCTATTAATTTTGAAAGCACTGACAATATAAACAACTACAGCAATATCAAGAATAACAATATCCATCAAGCCCATAAACGGGCTTTCAAAGTAGAAAAACAAAATACTCCAAAGAAAATTCAACACAAATTGCAAAACGAACAAAAATAATAAATCATATCTTTTATCGGCAGGCAATCGCCATAATAGACCAACCGAAACACCCATTAAAATATAAATAATTGTCCATGCAATAGGGAATACGATATTGGGAGGTGTCAGGACAGATTTTATTAACATAGGATACCATTCGGAGAGAGCCTCAACTTGAAAAATCTGAGCAAAAAAACCAACGAATAAACATATAATCGCAGAAACGGTAGTAATAATAAATGTTTTCATAGTATTAGAATTAAGGTATCAGTTTATCTATAAACATATGCAAATAGAAAAAGTTTAAGTAAAACTCGAGATTAGATTAATCTTCTTCGCATCTGACAAACGTAGGGAACTATCTATTTGGTTAAGTAAAATATTTAAGTCGAAGTAAAACTCTTCGTACATGGTTGAGAGTACAAAACTCAAGTGGGAGAAGTGGAATATCCGTAAAGGAAGCTGTACAGACACATTGTATGCAATGATGCAAACAATTGAGAAATGGAAATAAAATTTAACTTCTTAAAAATTGCTTTTTCATTAAATTGTCTTAATTTTGCACTTGTTGGCTGAGAGTAGACATCGATTTCTACTCTTATTAAAGTTTGAGAATTTGATAATACTGAAAAAAATTGTAACTTTGTTATTTAATAGAAATAATAGAGTAAGAATGAAGAAGAGTAATATTGCAAAATATTTATATTGGATAATAATCATATTAATTCTTTTCCCCTACAAAGAGGTGTTTGCTTTGGAAAATAGTCCGATTTCATCTGCCGTCGCATTATTTATCGGATTATTATTTGCTTTTATTTTCGGGACACCACAAGCTTCATTTAATAAAAAAATATCTAAATACTTGCTACAAGCATCAGTCGTTGGATTAGGTTTTGGAATGAATTTCGAAAAATCTATTTCTTCAGGTTCTGAAGGCATGCTTTTTACAATTATATCTGTTGTAGGAGTAATGATTATTGGTGTATTGATAGGTCGGTGCTTACATATCGACAGAAAGACATCGTATTTAATAAGTTCGGGGACTGCAATCTGTGGAGGTAGTGCAATTGCTGCTGTTGGTGGAGTGATTAAGGCAAACAGCAATCAAATGGCTGTATCATTAGGAGTAGTTTTTGTCCTTAATGCAATAGCATTATTTATCTTCCCTCCTATTGGAGAATTGCTTAATATGAGTCAGGAAGAGTTTGGAACATGGGCAGCAATAGCTATTCATGACACATCATCGGTGGTTGGTGCCGGACAGGCATTTGGCGATGAAGCTTGCGAATTGGCAACACTTATCAAGTGTACGCGTGCATTATGGATTATTCCATTGGCATTGGCTACAATTTATTTTTTCAAAGATGGTAGAGATTCAAATACAAAAACAAAAATTGCCATTCCATGGTTTATTATCTTGTTTGTTTTGGCAATGTTGATAAACACATATACTCCGGCTTCTGTCGCAGACCAATTTCAACCCATCTATGAGGGAATTGTATACCTCGCTAAAAAAGCACTCGTATTGGTATTGTTTGCTATTGGAGCAGGTTTATCAATAACAAATATAAAACAAGTTGGATTCAAACCATTGATTCAAGCAGTTGTGTTATGGCTTATCATCGGTGTATCAAGCCTAATTGTAATAATGACAACAATTTAATAATATTTATGGGAAAACGAATTTTGATATTACTGCAAATTACAATAGTCAGTATTGCCTCTTTAAATGCGATAACGAAAGATGAGATGGAACAAGCAAGAGCTACAACGGCTCTTTGGTATCTTAGATATGTCAATGATGGTTCTGATTATTTGGAGAAATTATCACCTTCAACGATCGAAGAATTACAAAAACACTTAAAAAACAAAGAGAAAGAGAATATTAAAGTGTTTCTATCAGTGCCTATACCTACTGATTATGCAACTTGGGATAAATCTAAAATGGTGGAATATTGGAGTAAAACAATTTTTAAAAATCCGGATTTTCCAGAAAAAGCCCAATCAGCAAAACGCAGAATTAAATCTAAACTTGAAGCAATGGATATTGCCTTGCCCCAAGATAATAAAAGAGAAGAAATATCTTCCGGCATAACTCCTGTTGTATCAGATTCAGTGTCGATTTCTTCCGAACAACAGTTAGAAGTAATTAATGAAGATAGTGTTCATAACGCTGAGGAAACAATCGTTGAAGATATTAACGAGGCAGAATACTCTGATTCTAAAAACAATAGCAGTTCAACTTATATTTATATTATAATATTGGCAATTCTTGTTGGGATAGTTGTTTGGTTAGTCGTTTTTGCATTGAACACTAACAAAAAAAACACGAAAACCTCCTCTCAAGAACTCGATGACTCAACTATAAATAAATATATTAAAGAATTAGAGAAAAGAGATGCTGAAATAGCTACTTTAAAAGAGAAGATTCAAGCCTTAAATATTCGGTTGCGTGCAGCCGAATCAAATAAGTCTGCGACAGATAAGGCATCTCAGCAATATCCTATGCGAAAAGTTGGCTCGCCAAAGTCAATCGTGAAATATCTCGGTAAAGCAAACGACAAGGGGATATTCTTGAAAGTAGAAGATGAATTCAACCCCGAACAATCAATTTATAAACTTGTTTCGACAGATGGAGTTGTAGGCAGTTTTGGAGTTATTCAAAATCAGAATGTATGCAACCATATAAAAACTAAAGATGTGGGGCTTCAAAATGTGTGTGTAGGCAATGCGATAAACCTCGCCGATATAAATACAATTTCAACAATAAATGCAGGAACAGCCATTTTTGAAAATGGGAAATGGAGAGTTGTCAGAAAAGCTGAATTGAAATTGACATAGTAGCATTGAATTATAAAATATGCAAAAAAAAATTGCTATAGCAACAAGCACTCGTGCCGATTGGGGACTTTTATCTCCAATTGCTCGCCGACTTGCAGATACTCCAAACGTGGAAATTGCAATAATGGCAACAAATATGCACTACGTTCCAACTTATGGTCTGACATATAAGGAGATCCTAAACGACGGATTTGAAATAGCTGCAGAAATACCTGTATTTGGGACTCCGGCAGAGATATCGGCTAAATGTATAAATGAGTTTTTTGTTTCGTTTTCGTCTATTAAGGCCGATTGTGTAATTATACTCGGAGACAGATTTGAAATGCTTGCTGTGGCAATGGCGGCAGTATTGTCGAAAACTCCTATTGTACATATTGCCGGTGGAGCCATCTCTGAAGGGGCTTTTGATGACTCATTTCGTCATGCTATCACCAAAATGAGTGTCTTACACCTTACAGAAACCGAACAATATAGAAAACGTGTGATTCAAATGGGAGAACCTCCTGAAAATGTTGTTAACACAGGAGCTATTGGTGTATATAATGCTTTGAATCTCCCTCTGATGACTAAAGATGAATTGGAAAAATCTATCGGATTCGAATTTGGAGAGAAATCATTATTAGTTACTTTGCATTGTGCCACCCTTGATGTAATATCTCCACAAGAGCAAATGCAAAATCTACTTTCAGCTTTAGATTCAGTTCCGGATTATAAAATCCTCTTCACTCACCCTAACAACGACTCCGATGCTGAAGAGTTGATATCTATGATTGATGACTACGCTTCAAAAAATAAAGATCGAGTATGTGTAGTCCCATCACTTGGAAGAATTCGCTATTTATCAGCTTTACAGTTTATTAGTGCTGTTGTTGGCAATTCATCAAGTGGACTTGTTGAAGTACCATCAATGAAAATTCCAACCCTCAATATAGGCATACGTCAGCGTGGACGAACAGCCGGGCCTTCAGTAATGACTTGTGATTCTTCAACTGAAGCAATTCGAAAAGGATTAACTGAAATTTTGTCTGACAACTTCCGTAGCATATCCACAAATTCTGAAAATCCATATGCTCAACCCGACACCCTCAATAAAATCGTCTCTGCAATATTGACTTTTGATTTCAAAAAAAATAGAACAAAACATTTCTTTGACATAAAAGATTGCAATAATGAATCAAACATATAAAACTCTATTTATTATTCCGGCTCGTGGTGGTAGTAAAGGAATTCCCGGAAAAAACATAAAACCTCTTTGTGGAAAACCATTAATCTGCTATGCTATCGACAATGCTAAAGCATTTGCAAACGACGAGGATATTTGCGTATCTACTGATTCAAAAGAAATTATCGATATAGTTACCAATTATGGGCTGAATGTGCCTTTTGTGCGACCACAAGAATTGGCAAGTGATAAGTCAGGCACTTATGAAGTGCTTTTACATGCGATAAAATATTACGAAAATATCGGTAGAAACTATGATAGAATAGTGCTTTTACAACCAACATCACCAATGCGTACGGTTGCAGATATCAAAGGTTGTCTTGACATATACCGACAAGATATTGATATGGTCGTGTCGGTCAAAGAAGCAGCGACAAACCCCTATTATAATGCCTACGAAACCGACGAAAAAGGGTTCTTGCATATCTCGAAAGGCGAAGGCACATACACTCGTCGACAAGATGTGCCAAAAGTTTGGGAATATAATGGAGCCGTATATGTCATCAATGTTAACTCGCTGAAGCAAATGCCATTAGGCAAATTCACTCGTAGACTGATGTATGAAATGCCGGCAAACCGCTCAATAGACCTTGATACTCCTCTCGATTGGCAAATTGCCGAATTAGTTATTTCTCAAACATCGAAATAATATTATCTAATTGGTTCGATAATTCATCTCCATTACTAATTATAATCGAACACTCAATACCTTTCCCTCGTGCAAAAACAGATGACGACGTGGTAGCTATTTGTTGAATTAAACTGTCGTAAATGCCATTTAGGTTAACCACCAAAATAGGTTTATCGTAATTAGGTTCCTTGCTTTGCATAACCACAATATGAGAAAGTGTAGAAATCCATTCATCAATAGTGCCTATACCTCCAGGCAACACAACAAACACATCAGCAATGGAAATCATCTTCGCTTTCCGATCATTCAAATCAGCTGAAAATATAACCTCATCACACAATTCATCTACACGATGACTAAAGACTTCCGGTACAACACCGACAACTTTAGCTCCAGAATCATGTGCAGACTGTGCCACACTATGCATCAATCCCGCATTCACACCTCCATAAACAAGTTCACACTGATGTTGACCAATCCAACTCCCCAGCAAAAATGCCAAATCCTCATATTCACGATCAAGATCTGCTCTTGACGAACAATAAACAGCAACCTTCATAGCAATAAGTTAAAACTTCACAAAAATACAAAATAGAACTAAATTATCAAATAAAAACCCTCAAAAAACAAATATTATATATAGAACCTACAAACACAAACCAGAAAAACAACAAAAAATCAAATCCGTAACCTTCGCAATATCAATGATATATAAAATTTTTATCAATTATATGAAAATAAAAAACATAAAAAATTTGGTAGAATCAAAAAAACATTGTACCTTTGCACTCGCAAACAACAGTAATACTCAAACGAGAGTGTGAAGCAGATAAAAATCGAGTTGTTTACAAATGGTGCCATAGCTCAGTTGGTAGAGCAAAGGACTGAAAATCCTTGTGTCCCCGG
>CALDPR010000013.1 GCA_937911575.1 uncultured Porphyromonadaceae bacterium
TTCAATAACCGGGGGTTGAGCGAAGCGATACCCTCGGAAAGGGAGACCAGCGACATAGCGTCTGTAAAGACGCGAGTACATACGAATCTCCGACGACAATGGGAGCGAACTCCCGACTACATTCCGACTATATAGAGTGCGTCATGTATTACAACAAAAAAAGAGACTGACTTCACAGCCAATCTCTTCTATTTATTAGTCAAAATTTAAAAACTTTAACACTCTATAAAATAATCAATAATTTATTTTAGATTACAAAATGATTTTTTCTACTTTATTGCCTTGACGACGAATAAATAGTCCGTTTTCAGGATTTGCTACTCTGATACCTTGCATGTTGAAGTATTCCACAGGTGCATTATTGTCAGCGTTGATGCCGTCGATGCCTGTGATTGTATCATCAGAGAAAGTGATGAAAGCAGCTTCTTGATCTGCTGCAAATTCTCTTACATCGGTTGTTAATTCATCATTTTTTGTATATTGATAAGTGATTGTATACGTACCGTTGCTTGGAACATATGCATAACGTTTGTTGTATGTGTTTTCAGCACGAGTAAGAGCCCATTCACCTGTTTCTAATGCAGAATAAGTAACTGCTGCATCTTCGCTGTCAACAATAGAGATGATTTCTACATCACCGGCTTCTGTTTCATCGCAGATATAGATATATTTCATCTCTGCATATAGCGACGGTACTTTCTGTGCACTTGTATAACAAGCAAATCGAGGAGATCCTGCATTATATTGTAAAAATCTTTTTCCATCTGCATTATTTGTATGATTACTTCCTATTTTTGCAGTATAATTAGCTTCGATAGAAATAGTCCATTTCACCCCATTTTCTACACCTTCCATAAGGGTGTCATAAGTAGTTAATGTGTTACCTGTACTCCAATACAAATATTTATCCTCTAAAGCTGTTTTGAAAGCCCATGCACCGGCTTCGCCACCGAGAGTTACAGGATTAACTTCTTCTGTTGAAATTGAAATTATTCCATTTGATGCAGCATTAATATCCACTTTATCAAAATAATCACCTAATTGTGCTCCCATAGCAACTGCATTGTATGCTATCAAGTAATTACCATCTACAACAAGTTGGTCAGCAGAAGTTACCAAACCATATTTTGTTATGCTATTAAGATCTACGTAAGTGTAGGTAGCAGTTGCGATTGGAGAGTCGTTGAATCCGTCAGCTACTGCGTATACTTTCACTGTTGTTGTTTCAGAGATTGTGATAGGAGCAGAATAAACGTCGCTTTCTGTTGTCGGGTCATTGCCGTCGAGAGTGTAATAGATAGTAGCACCATCTTCAGCTGTGATTGTCAAATCGAAAGAAGATGTGAATTCAAAACCATCTTCGTGGCTGAAAGTAGGAGTAGCTAAAGTTTGAATAGCATCGCTTGACTCTTCATAAGTGATTGTCATATAAGAGAAACGGATTTGAGCTGTTGCTGTAAGTTGCAATGCTTCAGTTGTGCGACCTTCCCAAATTTGATTATCACCGCCAGCACCTGAACATGTTCCAATAGTGCTTGTTATTGTTCCTGTGTTTGCTACAACATTTAATTCTACACGTTTAATAGTTCTTCCTTCAGGAGGAGTGATTGTTAATATTTCTCCAGTATAGAATCTTACGTGTCCACCTTTATCTACTGCACCTGTTGAAGGGTTAGAAAACTTAACATTAAATCCTCCGAAATCATAGCCACTATCATTCACCAAACCTTCATTAGGGAATGAATATCCTGCCGGTTCAGCCACACCGGAAGCTTTAATACATATGCTCTTTGTTACAGCATTAGGATCTACATAGTTGTAGGTAGCAGTTGCGATTGGAGAGTCGGTGTATCCGTCAGCCACTGCGTATGCTTTCACTGTTGTTGTTTCAGAGATCTCGATAGGAGCAGAATAAACGTCGCTTTCTGTTGTCGGGTCATTGCCATCGAGAGTGTAATAGATAGTAGCACCAGCTTCAGCTGTGATTGTCAACTCGAAAGGAGATGTGAATTCAAAGCCATTTTCGGGGTTAAAAGTAGGAGCCGCTAAAGTCGGTGTTGAGGTATTATTAAACTCTTTAAACAAATAAACAGGGTTCTGACCTGAAGAATAACATGAAAAAAGTGTACTACTACTATTATATCGGATCATATTTCTTGTATTAGAACCTTGAAATATAATTGTTGCTTCATATGAAGAACCATCTATGGCAATTGATGCAGAAGAATTAGCAGTAAGTGTAGTTTCTGTTCTTAAATAATTTTTTGAAGAAGAAGCAGCATATAAATACCCATTTGAATTACTATCAAAAAATCCGTAAGTGTTATCAACAGTTCCTTCTGCCAATAAAAAAACTCTAACTTCAGCAGATGGATTAGAAATAATGCTATTAGTGACTGATACACTGATTGCAGTGCAATTATTACCACCCTGTGTTCCCAATGCATAAGCATCTCCTTCTGTTCCTGATGCAATAATATAATTTGCACCTATTTCAAGTTCTGAACTACTCGTAACTAATTTATAGTCTGCGGCAGTTGAAGTAAGTGTCAAACCGAGTAATACGGTTAAAAACAGTAAAAGTTTTTTCATAATTAAATTTCTTTTTAATTTATTATTTTTTTAAGTTTATTTTTCGAAAATCAGTATTTACTCTTAATCGTTGACCAATAATATCATTTAAAGTCTTAATATGGTATAAATCAGCGAATTATCACACAAAGATTTCTGTTTGGTTTATATTTAAGGCAAAATTAGGTCTTTTTTCATTGTTGGCAAAATTTTCAGATGATTATTTTGTGTAATTTGGTAGAAATCAACAAAAAAGGTGTGCAGAGAATGCCAACAGCGTAGGATTTATTTTTTCCTATTACTGCCCAATAAAAATAGAAAAGTGCATGAAAAGAGGTCTCAATCGCTGATTTAATGCAATTGAAATTCATTTTTTGAAAATACAAGTTCGCCTTTTCATTCCGACTGCAGGTGCGACACCTCCGACTTTATTTGTATGGCGAGGTCTCCAACTACATTGGGTGCGACACCTCCGACGACAATCCGACTATATAGGGTGCGAAGCACCGGAGAGCGAAGCGATTCAATAACCGGGGGT
>CALDPR010000014.1 GCA_937911575.1 uncultured Porphyromonadaceae bacterium
TGACGATGATGTGGACCCATATAAGGACTATCCACAGTTGATTGTGGGCAAGTGGTTTAACTTTACGCCGGAAGCAAGTATGTTCCTGAATTATCAAGCAGATAATACCTATAATATGGTAGGTTGGGATAAAGAATTTGGTTGGTTGGAAATGTCCGGCACCTATCGTTTGGAAGGTAATAAACTTACAGAATCATATACCTGGACTGATGGTTCACAACTTCAAACGCCTCAACTAATTGAAATAAAAGATGATAGGCTGGTATTTCTATCTAATTTAGATATGCCTGAAGTTGGTGAAAAAATCAACTACCGCGTACAGAACTCTTTTGACATTAAGGGAAATTATTCTTATTTGAATGCTTTGGCAAGAGTCGTTCCTGCCGAAGGCAAGACCGCTCTTCAGTTGCCTGAAGGTGTTCTTTTCAATGGTGAGAACTATATCCCAGTAGATGCAATGCATGGTGACCGCATTATCGATGTGATGAAGAAGTTCTTTGCCGATGCTACATTCGCAGCTGATGGAAAACTTAACCACACACTCGATGGTGAGGCAAAGGTAAAGAACTACACCCTGAATGGCAACAACCTTGTCTTCAACCTTTACGAAGGCAGCGATACTTATAAGGTAAATGCTACATCGTTCCCAGACGAAGACGGTGACCGTCTCTTCATCATCATTCCTAAGCAGACCGCTTGGCTCGGTGGTATGGTGGACCTTATAGAGAAAGAGAACGAGGGATTGAAACTCGATGCAGCGCAGATTGCAGCATTGGAGAAGGAGTTTATGGATACCTTCGAATCCTTCACCGTGATTCTCTCACTTAGCAAGAAGTAATAGAAAACCTATCAACACATAAAGTTGGTGCGTGTAGGGAATGATGTAGTCCCGTCACGCACCAATTTATTTTATTCATACCGCATCAGCGAAAGATGCTCGATTTCAGAGCCGTACTTTCAAAACTACTATACACATTTTACTCGTCGGGAAATGGATTTAACCACAACCTCCATGTAGTCTTCTATGTAGGATTTTGCTTTTTTTCGTAAAAACAAACACTGAAAATCAATCAGTTAAAATAAAATAATGGTTGTCGAATTCGACAATCTACTATTTTTTTAATATTAATCCCTATACATTTACAGAAAATGCCGTTTTGTTCTTATAACATTGAACCTTAGATTTTATAAAGAATTTATAAACCGAAATAGAAACATCCAGAATCCAAATAGAAACGCAATGTTTTTCGAAAATATTTAATCTTTTCATCTAAAAAGTTTGGTTATCTCAAAAGTTATTTCTAACTTTGCACTCGCAAACGCGAACAAGAGAGTTCAAAAGCGTAAAAAAATGGTTCCATGTCCGAGTGGTTAGGTACCGGTCTGCAAAACCGTTCACACCAGTTCGAATCTGGTTGGAACCTCTAAAGCGAAGAGAAATCTTCGCTTTATTTTATATAACAAGGGAACGATAAAAAATCGCTCCCTTTTATACACAAACTTAAATAAGTGTCTCACCTATCAAAAAGCAGTTCTCTCTAATATAAAATATACTTTTTATTATTGATTAAATAGATGCCTTTATCGAGTCCTTCAAATGCATCTTTTCTCAACACATTATGCTTCACACATATCCCTATTATAGAATATACATCAACAAATTCTTCTATATAATCTATTGTTTGATTCACTGAAGTTGGTAAATCATGAGTAAGCATCAAATCAACCACATTCGCACCTTCAGGAATAGATATTGCAGCTTCAAAACTTTTTATGGGATTTTCTTCGTTAGTCGCGGAGAATCTTCCAGATTCTGTAAGTTTACACATTGTTTTATCTACATAATCACCAGAATAATTACCTTTAAACACCAGTTCTTCAAAATTTACATCAAGTGATGTATCTGATGGTTGAATAGTAACACTTCCAAAATTTATTACTTCTGGAATTTTTGATAAATTTCCTATTACTAATATATATGGAGTATTTGGCAAATTATCTTCACCTGTTTTGGCACATACAAATGTATTTTCATTGTACCCGATAGGTGATATTAAATATGTATATTCTCCAAAAATCTCTTGTAGCAATGTCGTACGAATACTGAATGGAAGACAAATTGTATTCCAATTACAGAGCGATTTAACTAATTTAGTTTCTGCAACAGAAATAGTATGAGAGCATGAAAACGGATAATCTTCGTTAAGAAGTAATGATGAACAACTATACGATGAATTATCTTCAATAATAATATTATCTTTATTTGAAAGCATTGCTGAAATTTCTGTCCCTGACTTATAGTAGCTTAATACATTGGGATTTTCAACATGCAATTCACTATAGGCAGAAGTCAATCCAGTTAAATTTATCTCTGTTAATTTTTCATTTAGTGAAACTGCATCATTAATTTTTGATACAACAAACGAAGGCATATATCCGATCAAAGATGACAGATCTAAATATGAATCATTATTCATTGGAGATTCGCCTACGACGCAATATGATGATGACGTATTCGGTCTTACTCCAGAGTTCCCTGAAATTGCCATAACTGTATTTTCCACAATAAATGGGTGGATTCCATCTGCAAATGTTTCATCTGTGAGATAATAAAGCGTTAATACCTCACCACTACCAGCAGCAATAAATGATTCATTATCATCAGGACTAACGACGAAACGATATGCCCCACTATCAATAATCGACCATTGAACAGAGTGTTTATATGTCTTATTCCCTCGCCTATCAACTGTGAATGGGTAACGATCTTCATTCAATTCAGTGTCATAGGGATCTAAACCACCGGTCGTATCTAATGTCATTCCATTTGGTAAAAACAAATCAAACTGAATTCCCCAATAATCCTGACTACTTACCATTTCTATTTGAAAACACATAGCATCTTCAGAAACGGCTCCAACTTTTGCCTCAAACGGCATTACATTGATAGTATCTTCGCAAAACGATATTTTAGGTACTAACAATGTTATTAACAACATTAAAAGTATTTTTTTCATTATTTTATTCTGTTAAAATTATTTCTATTACTCCTTTTCCATCTATTACATCAAATGCTCCGTCTTCATTAATATCCGACACCTCTTTAATAAAGATTTCTGTCTCTTGTTGCAAAACATAAGCAATCAAATTCATTTTATCGATAACATCAACTGCACCATCGCCATTTGTATCCCCACGTTTATAGATCACAACACTGCCATTACGCGTAGACGCTGTCAGATGTGTTCCATCATATTCAGTAACGGAGACTTGATTTATTTTCACATCGTAGTTCTGTCCGGTAATGATATTTTCCGGTACATTTATAGTTAATTGCAATACTATATTCTGTCCGGCTTGCACTTTTCCACCAATCATTGAGAATTGATAAGTTGAATCGCTTGTTGCTGTATATGATGTTGTGTAACCTACTGCTTTATCCGACATTTCAATTCTTGACATATCCGGTTGTAATTCACGAGGGAATTTCAACTGAAATGTCATATCATATAGGTCATCTAAACTACTTAAAATAAGAGGAAC
Source organism: uncultured Porphyromonadaceae bacterium (assembly GCA_937911575.1). Lineage (GTDB taxonomy): Bacteria > Bacteroidota > Bacteroidia > Bacteroidales > Muribaculaceae > Lepagella. The sequence continues at coordinate 3,544 of CALDPR010000014.1, forward strand.
TTTTACAACTCCTCCCGGTTTAGAGTTTACACTCATCAAATAGAATGCATATTTTTTATCTGATGGCATTGACGGTTCAACCGGACTATTCGGATTATACACAAATTCGGCATAAAATTCTACATCTGAACTTTCCATTGTATAGGAAAAGGAGGACAATGATGAATATTCTTCTCCATTTTTATACCACTTTAAAAATTTATAACCTGTGTTAGCAATTGCCTTTATTGTAGTACTTTCCCCTTCAAGCAATCGATTTTTACTTATTGTTACCGTTCCTCCTTCAGTTGTCGATACCACAACATTATGGCTCAATATTGGGTCTTTAGGTTCAGTGGGACTCGGTGGAACATAATCAAAATAAGCTGTCAATGTTTCTTTCTTCGGCTGTGTTTTATAATAAAACGATGCCAAAGTAGAAACCGTATCTCCCGATTCATTTATCCATGCTCCAAAGGAGAAGTTTGTTCGTACACTTGCTGATAACCTGACAGAATTATTTGGTTGATATTTTCCACCTCCACTCACTGTGCCTCCATTACCCTGAGCTACTACATTAAGTTGAAAATACTGTACTAATACCGGATCCGATGGCTCAGAAGGTGTGCCTGGAGAGAAAATGAAGTGTGCAAATAAATACTCCTCTTTTTCTCCTTTTATGAAACTATACGAACGAGATGTTGACACCTCATTACCACACTCATCAACCCATTTTTCAAACACAAAATTTGATTGTGCAGAGGCAGTAACTGTAACATTACTGCCCGGGACATATTTACCACTGCCCTTCACTGTACCTCCCGTTGTAGGGATTGCTGATACATTTAATTTCACAGGAGGCACTCCGGGTTCTATCGGGTTTGTCGGATTGAAATCTGCTTTGACTATACTGCTTGCTGATGCCAGTAATATAATCATGATTAATTTTATCGCTTTCATAGGCTATGCTATTTTCTATTTCACATAAACCTTAAATGCTTCTCCATTTGCATACACAATATATGCACCCGGTTCTAATTCACATTCGTAAACATCACCTGTCAATCTAACACTATCCATTAATTTGCCATCAACTGAATAGATTTTTACATCACCTATAATACCTTTAATTATAATGCTTTTGCCTATAGTTTGAATTTCAATATTATCAGGTTTAACAGTCGACAATCCAGTAATTAAATCTTTAGAAAAACGAAGTTCAAATCTACTATTGTCAATTCCTGCATCGGCAACAAAATTATACTCACTATCCATAAGATTGGTTACAGTAGATGTAGCATTATCAACAAGATATATCTCATCACCGGTAGTGCGAGATAGCGATATTGTATAGCATCCATTTTCTGATGCGTAAAATCCTAATCTTACTATTCCGGTTGCTACTGTTCCTTCATTGATTGCATAATAATTACCCTCAGCATCTATCGTATATATCTGTGGCACAGAACTATCCATACTCATGAATTTACTTGCATCTGTAGCCATATCATACGAATCCGAAGCCGATGGATTAATAACCACTCTTGTTTGGTCATTTGCCGACTCTACAGAAGTTATATGAATATCGTATAATTTACGCTCTTTTACAATAGTTTCTTTTGCTCTAATTGCCGATTGACCTGAGATCTCAGATGTCAACTGTCTGCCTGCTTTCGGAAACGATATAGCATTCACACCTTCCGGACACTGAACAAAAAATGCTTGGTTAGGTTGCAAAGCCACATCATCATCTATAATCGAATAAGCTGTATAAGTCTTCTTGTTTATATCCCAAAGTGTGATTGGTGCTGTAAAGTTTAGTTTGTGAATATTATAGTAGCATTGATATGGATTTCCGACAAGATTCCAACCACTATTAGATTTTGTAACCGATGGGTTTTCTGCCAACGGCATAATAAAATCTTCATTCAAAGCCACAATCTGTTTCTCTTTATCTTCGAGTGCAGTAAATGTGTACCATGTTGCTAAATTAGATTGCAAGATAAAACCTACACCTGCTTTAATTGTATCTTCCGGAGCAATATTTTGCCAACTCATTCCTGTGCCATTCTCCGCTCTTGAGGCTCCATCATATCGACGAATAGCAAACTCGGCATTCGCATCATTTGTAATTTCAGACGCTATTACGTTGAATGGCAATGACACAAAATACCATTTATTTGAATCCACATAATAGGAATGCCTGTATTTGCCTGATATTGATACTGAATCGCAATTGCTCAATATCATACCTGCAACACTGGAATAATTCAAATTGGTATGTGTTTTCAAATTGTTAATATTTTGTTGTTTTTCTCCATTGATTTTCAATGAACCTCCACATGCAATTGAGATATTAGGATTTCCATTCAGACGATCCCGAGCATTTAATACGACCGGAGCATTGATTGACCAATCTTGTACGTCACCGGTATCAAATCCTTCAATCTTGTAGTTATACCAATAAGGATGAAGTTTATATGAATTAACCAAATAATTCGGAACAACTATTGTTATGCTATCCGGTACTAATCCTCCTAAAAAACCATAATTAGTATTCGTTACAGATATAGATACGACTGAAGCGGAACGAAATATCACCTTACGTAAATTTTTACAACCTTGAACTGGTGAATAATTGCCATTATCATATATGAAATTTGAAACGTCAGATGATAAATCTATATATTTTAAATAACGACAATCTTTAAAAGCATAGTCATATAATTTATTGCCACTTACGTTTTTTATTACAACTGTATCCATAGCAGTATTAGAAAATGCATATCTCCCAATATATGTTACAGAAGAAGGAATTTCTGCTTTATAATTATAACTATCATTAAATGCGTAATTGTTAATTGTTTTTAAACCTTCATGAAGTTGCAGATTGTGATTATATGTACATTCAAAACAACCATAAGGAATATAGGTTAAATTCTTCGGATAATTAACCTTTGTCAGAGAATATGTTATATAACTAAATGCATTACTACCTATTGATTCCATCTCGTCCGGCATTATAGCCTCTTTTATGCGAGTATAAGCAAAAGCATATTCTCCAATCTCTTTCAAAGTTGACGGGAAATTAATTTCTTCAATATTGGAATACTGAAACGCACTATGTCCAATACGAATCAGTCCTTCCGGCAATTTTATATCATGAAAGAAAGGAAATTTAGATTCAGATACACTCGAAGAGCCCATAAATCTTTTATCAGAAATCTCTGTTATTATCGCCTCACTCAAATCTAATGAAAAAAGATTGTCCATCATATCTATTTTTACCCAATCATCATCATTCATTTCTCCGATAATTTTCAGTTTTCTTACATCTTTAATATGATCTACATTATAAAGAACTTCAGTTCCCAAACTACCGGGTTCAAGCAAATTAACAGTAATTAATGGAGTAATTTCAATCCCAACATCCTTTATTCTCGAATTTGAGCCATTTAAATAGAATTTTACGACATGTTTTCCCGGTTTTAATTCAATAAATTGACGCTGATCATATTTTCTATCTTTTCTATATCGCTGCTTTACTCCATTCACCTCAATATAGAAATACTGTCCATAATCGGCTGATGAGAAAGCATATACAAAAGTACATTCTTTATCTATTGTAAATGTTGCGGCAACACAGATTTCAGAATCTGAATACACTGGTTCAAAATAATGTAAATCATATTGTTTATAATTAACCTTTCCAGGACTTTCATTTTCGAAAAATATTGGATAGTCAGACCAATCGGGAGTACCTATTCTATTTGAAAACTCAAAGTTTATATTCAGACGTTCGGCAGCTGCAATAAGTTCGGAATTTGTACTATTTTCATCTGCGTATATCTCTTCATATTTTGATAAATCATAGGGATAACCATTTGTCTGTTCCAACGCCTCATATAATTGAAGTTTTGCAAAATAACGATCGCCAACATCTTCTGGCAAAAGTTTCCATTCAATCGCACCATCAATCATATTAGGATAAAGGGATAAATCACTTTCAGTTCCTTTCCACCCGATAAATTCGGTTGCTAAATATGTCAAATTAGTAGAAGCTCGCTGAAGTTTTATTATATCTCCGGTTGCAACAATAGCAAAATCATCGTAGCTTTTATATTCAGTAGTTCGAGATGAAATAGATGACTGGGTAGCATAGATATAATAGTTATTATCAGCGAATTGAAAATGATATGCTCCATCAGACAAAGATGTAATTCTCAATTTTGTGCCATAATCATTGATTACTGATTTATCTGACGATGAGTTACTTGTGCTTCTTGCCCAGAAACGTCCAGCTTCTACATTGTAGAGATAATAGCTATTGCCGGGGACAAATAATGTTGTAAGATGCTCAGCAAACGTAGGAGCCAACCTTTCAGCTGATGTAGATAGACTTGCCATTATAAGGCAAAAACTTGCAAAGAAATATGCAAGACTGATTTTAAAAATTTTCATAACTTGGTGTGATTTAATAAATTTTACTTGGCGTTTTGTGGATAATGTTAAAAATGAAGAGGACGCGAACTGCTTTTCTGCTTATCTATCCTCCGGGAACCGCCAAGAACCCTCACACCAAACAAGCCAAAACATTCACGCCCATTAACGAACATGAATTCTGACTTACTTTTCCCGGTGTTGAAATTGGCGGTTTCAGAGAATGAGAATAAGTAATTCAAAAAAGATATATCTCTTTATATAGCAAACGCACTCCTTTGAAAATCAGATTTATATTATTGATTTTCGGGAATAAAATGAACTTTACTGTCTGATTCTTAATTATACGATTTAAATAGTTAAACAATAGAGCAATAATGAATTAGAATCATTGCTCGGTTAATTAATGATGCAAAGTTAGTTAATTTATCTGAAAATCAAAATATTGATTTATGATTCTTGTTTTAAAGAGAATATGGCATTTGATCATTTAATGTTTTTGGGGACGAAGAAATGGATATGGAAGACCATAAAGAGCATCTGGATCGCCACCGGCTTCAAGATAGCCCTCATTGACAGAATCACGTCCGGAAGGATTTTCAAATGTGTATAAGCCGAATTTTGGAAGTACGGCAGCTATGTGTTCAAATACTTCTGATTGAACTCCTTCATATTTTGTCCATTCTGAAGTGGCAGTAAAACAATAAACTTGAAGTGGTATGCCACTTGGAGTTGCCTCAAGCACATTAACAAAACAAGTGTTGTAGTGATCTATATTTGGGTGTGCATCAAGATACATCTTTACATATGCACGAAGCAGACCAATATTTGTTTCTATCGTACCGTCGACAAGATTTTCCGAATTGCTTATATTTTCGATTTTACCCTTTTGCTGTTGCTCTTTCTTCTTGAAGATGTAGTCCTTCATAAATTTTAGTTGACTTATTTCGTCAAGCATTTTTTCGTCAGTGAAGCGAATACTATCAGCATCAATAAAATAGCAACGCATGATTCGACGAGTACCACTTTCAAGCATGTTTCGATAGTTTTGAAATGTATTGCTGATTAGCGAATATGGAGGGAGTGTTGTGATTGTTTTATCCCAATTTTGTACTTTTACGCTAACCAAACTAACCTCTTTAACCATACCATTAGCAGTTGTGCCATCAACTTTAATCCAATCACCTTCCCGAAGCATATCGTTTTCTGCCAATTGAACTCCTGCTACGACTCCAAGAATACTATCTTTGAATATCAACATCAACACTGCAGCAAATGCTCCGAGACCGGCTAATAATGTGGCCGGTGATTTTTCTACTATTATGGCTACTACAATTATCGCACATATTATCCATATCACCCATCTCATGAGTTGTAATAATCCTTTTAGTGGAAGATTTTTTTTATTTCTTGTCTCGTTGATATGAACGAATACAGACTCTATTAGAGCATTCATTGCAATTGAAGCTGCAATTGATATGTAGATCCACCCACATTTTGTCAGAAGAACCGACATCGATACTTTAATAGAGAATGTCAGTTGTATCATTATTAAGAAAATAAGTGGAGGAATGACTCTACTCAACTTTGTAAAAAATCGTACACTTCGCAGATTGTTGATTAAATCATTATCATAGTTATTCGCAATCTTATTTACAACTCTAAGGAGTATCCATTTAATTATTGCTCCTGCCATAAATGCGACTAAAATAACTAAAACAGCATATAAAGCAGCTTCAATGGTAGGATAACTTTCTAACCCTAATATTTCAAGAATGGACTTCACACATCTCATTAAGAAATTAGCTATATGGTGTGTTCCTTCAAAGGCGTGTTCGGTAAGTAAAAGCGTATTCTCTACTCCTATTGTTTCTGATGTAGCCCCACCTCCTTGTGATAACTCATTGGCTACTATATTAATTTGTATCATAATTTTTATCTGTTTAATTAGCGTATGTCATATTATTGACAAATCATCACTAAAATTTGTTCAAATATAATTATAATCTTTTGTATAGTAGTAATTTATTTTGTGATTAACATTTGTTAACACATCTCACCTCTATGTTTGTTTCGCAAAATATAAATTTTTAGAAACGATGGGATAAAAAGATGTTGTTAAACATACTTTCTTTGCAAGCCGCTGATTATCAAAGCATTTCATATTTTAATTCTAAAACATTAATCAACTTTAACATTTTTTAGCATTGCAAAATTAGTGTAATTCAAAGATAATGAGTAACTTTGGGGTGTCAAAAAATATAAGCAGGAAACAAAAACAAAGAATGAAAATAAAAGAGATTAAGATTTTAGGAATATTTATGTTTGTTGCAATGGCATTTGGCATGTCAGCACAAACGAATCACCCACACTCAAACGTACATCAGAACTTGATTGCAAATCAAGCAAATGTAAAAGATCAAATTAGAATCATTGACAATAACACTACATTAGGATACTTTGAATACGAAGAGCTTGAACCTGAGCCAGATATTTATACAGAGGGTTGGGATAGCGACAGAGTTAATCCTTTTAAAGAATCCGACGTACCCAATAGTGCTGTAATTGATGTTACAAATTATGTTATTCCACACCATGGAAAAGTAACATCAAACTATGGATATCGCAAACGTTTCAGAAGAATGCATAAGGGTATTGATATTGGTATCCGTTCGAACGATACAATCTATGCTGCATTTGACGGAAAAGTGCGTCTGACAAATTATGAACGACGTGGTTATGGCTATTATATAATTATTCGACACACAAATGATCTTGAAACTGTTTACGGACACTTGAATAAGTTTCTTGTAAAACCGGATCAATTTGTAAAAGCTGGAGAACCTATTGCATTAGGAGGAAGCACCGGAAGAAGTACCGGTCCTCACCTACATTTCGAAACTCGTTATATGGGATATGCTATTAATCCGGCAGCAATCTTTGATTTTGCCAATAAGACTACTCATACAGATACATATACATTTACAAAAAGTACGTATACACAATCACGCAATTATTCTCCATCGAATACACAACAGGCAAATACCTATCGAGCATCTGACAATGCATCTCGCAAAACATATACAGTGAGAAAGGGTGATACTCTATCAACGATAGCTCGCAAGAATGGTATTTCATTAACACGCTTATGTAGGCTGAATGGAATGAAAAAAACTGATATGATTCGTCCTGGACAAAAACTCAAAATAAAATAATAATACCTCTAATAATAAAAAAAACACCATTCCATAAGGGTTGGTGTTTTTTTATTTAATCAAGAATTTACAATTAGCGTTGTGCCATATACTGAGTAGAAACTATTTCACTATATGCCAATACACCTTGTTCGTTCAATTCCACTTCTTGGAAATCGCCATTAGGAGTTATCATCTTAACATGGCTATCATCAACAAAAGTCATAAATGGATATTGTTTGTCATCGATGTTAACAGACCATGTTTGTTCTTCTTGGTCGAAGTCTAATCTAACAACTTCATCTGTAGTCTCTGATTTGATTGTATATCCTTTGCCATCACAATCAACAAGATATCTGCCATTTTCAGTGTCGATTACTTTTGTAGAAGCAGAAAGTGGATTAGATCCGCTCCAAAATTCAATTGAGTTTATAATCAACAGGTCAGCTATCATTGTTACTTCATAAACAGGAAGAACCCAAAAAGCAAAAAAGACAAGTTCATTCACAAATTTTGAACCTACTTGTTTATTCCAATCCAATACTTTGTTTGACAATGCAAATTGTCCGATACATGATGTGAATAGCATTGAACCTCCTAATGCTATTACAAGTGCAACACTGAGATACGTTTTTTTCATAAAATGAACTTTTAAAAATTTAATATATAATATATAACAAATGTTATAAGTAAAAATATCATTAATATGGAATTTTTTCTTTGTAAATATTGTAGATTGCAGTAACTTTTTCCACATATTCAATAGTCTGTGTTCCTCTAAAATATCCATATTTGACTACGGGATCATTATAATATTCAGGGCGAGATTTCATTAAAACTGCATCTTTAACATTCCCGTCCCACACATTAGGATTTTTTCCGTATTTTTTTGCCAACGAAATTGCATCTAAAATGTGAGCAAGACCCGAATTATATGCTGCTAATACAAATTTTTGTCGTTCGTTTATATCATTGACATATTTTTGAAGAGACTTGTCAAGCGATTTAAGTACTTTTACTGCTGTTTTGATATTCAATTCCGGATTTGTTATTTTATCAAGGGAAAGACCATTTGCAGTTGCTGTACGGGGCATTATTTGCATCAACCCTTTTGCTCCGGCCCACGAAACTACTGTCGTGTCAAAGCGAGATTCCACATATGCCTGTGCAGCTATGACTCTCCAATCCCACCCTATCTCTTTACTATATTCCTTGAACAGATCATCATAAACGGAAATTTTGCCATTTCCAATCATTGGCTTTTCTATAGTTGAATTATTGACTTTACTAAGTTCGAAATATCTTTTGTGAAGCTGACGATAATCATCAACAACCGAAATTTGTCTTGCCCAAAGATTTATTGTGTCGGCAAGCCATTGGCTTTTCATACTAACTGCCCATGATGCCTTTTGCTCAAGGCTCACTTTTAAAGATACGTCTAACTCGTTGTAATATGTTTTGTTAAGTTGAGCAATGTCTGAATCAACGATTGTTAGTGGAATATCTTTATTTGAAACCATTTTAATCAAGTCTTCCGTTATCAGTGTATCTTTATTAATTGATTTCACATCAATACCTCCACCTAATTCATCGTTAAGATTCTTTAGCCTAAAAAAATATTTACTATTGTTTTCAACATATATTGTTTTCCCAACAAGATCTGTTACATCTTTAATCGTAGATTTCCCTTTTACCTTTGGCTGTACAAGCACCTGATATGTAATATTTTCTATTCCACAATGAATGACTCTATTTTTGTATTCCGCAGTAAATGGTATTTCATAAGCTATTAAATCAATTTCTCCTGAATCAAGCATTTCAATCATTGAATTCATATTCTGGGCAATCTTTAAATCAAGATAAACACCTTTATCCAATGTGAACTTTCTGATTAAATCATATTCAAACCCCATGGGTTCTTCCTTATATATAAAATATGATGTAGGGCTATATAGCGTAGCGACACGCAATGTATCAGGAAGTGGTTTCGATAAATCTGATCGCTGAGACGAATGATTATTCGCACATGAATATAATATCCATACGGAAGTAAGGATAAGAAAAGTTCGGTATATATATATTACCCTTGATTTTTTCAATGTTTATTCGTATTCAAATATACCTTTTTCAGTTATTATTGTAAGATGTTTATGTGTAGATTTTTCTACACGTCCGACTATCTGTGCTGCTATACCAAATGACTCTGATATTTCAATAACCCTTTGAGCTTTATCCACTGGCAAATATACTTCAAGACGATGTCCCATGTTGAACACTTTATACATCTCTTTCCAATCTGTACCACTCTCTTCTTGTATCATCTTAAAAAGTGGAGGAATCGGGAAAAGATTATCTTTAATAACGTGTTTTGTATCATCGATGAAATGAAGTATTTTTGTTTGAGCACCTCCTGAACAGTGAACCATACCATGAATATCACTTCGCATTTCATTAAGCAAGGCTTTCACCACCGGAGCATATGTGCGAGTCGGAGATAACACTAATTTACCTACATCAACTCCTAAGTCTTCAACTACATCTGTTAATTTTTTTGAACCGGAATATTTCAAATCGTCTGACACATTTGGATCGCAACTTTCAGGATATTTTGTCAGAAGATATTTCGCAAAAACATCATGTCGTGCTGACGTGAGTCCGTTGCTACCCATACCTCCATTATATTCCTTTTCATATGTAGCTTGGCCACATGAAGATAGACCTACAATCACATCTCCCTCTGATATGTTTGCATTATTAATCACGTCTGAACGTTTCATGCGACATGCAACAGTACTATCTACTATAATTGTTCTAACAAGATCCCCAACATCGGCAGTCTCACCTCCAGTACTGATAATATTTACTCCCTGTAAGCGAAGTTCGTTCAATAGTTCCTCCGTTCCATTAATAATGGCCGCTATAACTTCTCCCGGAATGAGCAATTTATTTCTCCCTATTGTAGATGATAGCAATATATTATCCGTAGCTCCTACACATAACAAATCATCGATGTTCATGATAAGAGCATCTTGTGCAATTCCTTTCCAAACATTTAAGTCTCCCGTCTCTTTCCAATACATATATGCTAATGATGATTTTGTTCCGGCTCCATCAGCATGCATAATATTGCAATATTCCGGATCACCTGCTAACACATCAGGTATTATCTTACAAAAGGCTTTGGGAAATATACCTTTATCTACATTCTTTATTGCATTATGTACGTCTTCTTTTGATGCTGAAACACCACGTTGATCATATCTATTGCTGCTCATATCAGATTTTATTATTATCGGTTCTTTTATTTCTTTATTTGCTCGTATATGAATATTTTCAATCACAAAGATAGTAACTTTTTTTGTAAATCAAACTTTATTTAAAGATTATTATAAAAAATCACTGAAGTATAAATACTACAGTGATTCCAATAAAATTATTTTGCATAACTAATACAAAAACTATTCTGTTATTACTCGTCTTGCCCCTACATATCTTGGAACATAGTATCCTTCAAATGGACTTACTTTTACGCCTTTTATGCTTGCATGGATAAATGTAAACTCCCCTGTTTCATTATTTGCTGTAACAACAATTCCAACATGTCCTACATTTTTACCACTTCTTCTACTTGTAAAAAACACTAAATCTCCTTTTCGTAAGTCATTACGCTCAACAGGAACTCCTTGTGTGTATTGCATTCTTGACGACGGACTTAATGAGAAACCGAATTGTTTATAAACATAACTTGAAAAACCGGAACAATCGAATGCTTTCGGTCCTTTTGCTCCATGACGATATTTGACACCTATATATTTATGTGCCTCTTTCAATATATCATCTATCAACATTTCGGATTCTGCAGATAAATAATTTTGAGACTCTCTATCTTCAATTTCTTCTTCAACCATAGATGGTATGATACTACGTTGAAGAGGATTCTCGTAGTTTGTCAACAATTTCGAATGCATTTGATTATGAACGCTAGATTGACCATATGCAAACGTTATAGTCGACATTACTGTTAATATGAAAATATACGATTTCAACATATTTACTTTTAAGATACAAAGTTAAGCATTTATTTTTTATTTCAAAACATCTTTTAATGATAAACTTTTTTAAAACATTGATTATTTAACTGATATAATTAGTTCTTTAATATAATACCCCTTTTACAAGTCGTAAATAGAATTGGCTATATCTAACTTAATCGTGATATATAGCAAGTATCCGTTAGACTTATTTTAATTTTTATTTTAATGATTTTTGTGCATTAATTGCCACGAATTAAATAAATTGTGCCACGCCATATATGCAGCCGGAGCAATTGATGTAATTGGATCCAAAAATGTGAGTGTCATCCATATAGCTAATATGGTATTCTTCTGTGCCAAAGATTGAGCAACACTAATTGGTTCGCCACATCGTTGCCCTAATTGTCTGCCAACGTAAAATTGGACTACACACACTAATGCAGATCCAATTGTTAAATAAATAATTGTCGGAGCAATATTCCAACTAAAACGTTCTATTATAAAACTTACGGAACTACCAACTACTATAAACAATGCAACGGCCCATAGATAGAATGAAATTGATTGATGGTTGGATATTACTATATGTGCCTTCCTCCAAAACTTTCTGAGAGAAAAAGCCACAACCATTGGACCAATAAGCAGGGGAATCACTTTAATACATATTCTTGTAAATGAATCAACAAAAGAAATGTTGTAATTATCTCCAATTGCAGCTAATATAGCAGGTCCGATTAATGCCACAACAAAATTACACAATAACGAATATGTAGCGACACGGACGATATCTCCCCCAAGCAGCCCTGTAACAATCGGTGCGGCTGTTGCTGTTGGTATAAATACACACATAAATAGCCCTACTGCAACTGTTTTATCAAAAATTATAAACAACGCATATACAATAGCTGCCATTGCCATCTGAACAGCAAGCATAATAAAATGCACTTTGTCGAATTTTAAATCTCGAGGATTGATTCTGCAATACGTTATCAAAAGCATACAGAACAATAACACCAATGAAATTGGTGTCAGATAGTCAATCCATTCGTGTGTTATACAACCACCGACTATTGAGATGGGAAGTATCCACGACTTTATTCTCTGTCGCATTAATTAATCAATATTCAAAACCACAATTTTCACTGTTTAATATATTGAGGTATCGTCTTGCCACTATTTTGGCTTCAGGAAGATTCATTAACAGATAATTTCCACAATCTCGAGGTGTTGCTCCCGGCACTTCACCCTCATAATCAGCAATAAATCTGAAAGTATCTTTTACAAGAGGATAGATTTCCTTGCTCGTGTAGTCCCCTTGTAATAACAGATAATTCCCCGTACAGCAACCCATTGGACCCCAATACACTACCTTTTCTTTCCAATCTTCTCTATTTCGCAGATATGTGGCTGCTAAATGCTCAATTGTATGCAATGCTGAAATTGATAATGCCGGTTCTCGATTTGGAGCTGTCATACGAATGTCAAATGTGGTAATTACATCTCCTTGTATACTTGTATCTTTACGACTTACATATATTCCCGGCATCAAAGTTAAATGGTTAATTTTGAAACTTGCTATTTTTTCCATCTAATCTCTACATATTATTTAATAGTTCGACCAATACTTTAAAGGTTTCCATGGGAGCATCTACCCAAAAGTTCTCATATTGAGAGATATTCTCTTCTTCTCCCGGAGTATCACTTATTACACGAATTACATTAAATGGTATGCCTCTCATAACACTTACTTGACCAATTGATGCAGATTCCATATCAACAGCTAAAACATCTTTAAAATTATGTTTAATCTCAGCAACTTCCTCTACCTTGCTTATAAATTTGTCTCCAGAACAGATTAATCCATAACGCACATTTGGCAATTTTAATATGCGTCGTGCTGTATCTATAATTGTTTCATTCGGTTTTAAGATAGGTTCACATCCTGCTGCTGCCCCATAGACTGTACCCGGTCCACACCATACATCATGATATGCAACTTCTGTTGCAACCAATACATCAAGCACACGCATCGAACTATCTGCTCCCCCTGCTACTCCTGTGTTAATAATTGTATCCGGAGAATAATTATCAATCAACCTTACTGTCCCAATTGCAGAATTTACTTTTCCTATTCCACATTGCATAACAATAACTTGGTGTGTTCCAATACTACCTTTATGAAATTTATATCCATCAATTTCTTGCTCTTCTCTCTCTTCAATAAGTGGCAATAATAATTGTAATTCTTTTTGCATCGCCACAATTATTCCAATTTTCATGATATTTCACTATAAATTTATCTGCAAAATTAACACATTTTGAACGATTCTACAACTATTGATTTGCTTTATCTTTAAATCAAAGAATATAACCATAAACAATTCTATAATACCATTTTCTGATTTTTTAAATCCAACCTATTTATCACAAGTTTATAAGTCTAAATTAAAAATATGTCTAAAAAATCTTACTTTTCATCGAAAGAATTTTTGCACAAAACCAATTGTTTTGTGCATTTTTATTTTGTTTAAAAATACGAATCTATTGATTATCAACAATATAATAGATTTAACGAGAATTATTGCACACTTTTAAGAAAAATGTGTAATTTTCGATATAAAATTGTAACTTTGCAGTCGCAAATTTAAATATATTATTTATGAAAAAATTTTATCTATTTGTAGCCATTATTGCTGTATCACTTACAGCATCGGCTGAAGGTTATCAAGTTAATAATTTATCTGCTCGTCAAGAAGGTATGGCAATGACGGGAACAGGAATGAAATTGAATTCAGAATCTCTATGGTATAATCCTGCGGCTATAAGTATGCAATCTGAGAAATTTGATTTTTCATTCGGCGTATCAGGCATCGTGCCAAAAATTGATTTTAAAGATGGTGATTATATGACAAGTTCAAATAGTGTTCTTTCTACACCTCTTCATTTCTATGCATCATATCGCATTACCGATAAAATAGCAGTTGGTTTAGCATTCAACACTCCTCACGGATCATCAGTAGATTGGAATGATAATTGGGCCGGTGCACACTTGTGTCAAGACATAAAATTAAAACAATTCAACTTGCAACCCACTTTTGCTTATCGTATCACTCCAAACTTTTCTTTAGGAGCAGGATTAATGCTTACTTGGGGAAATTTCGAAATGTCGAAATCAATATTACCGGTTGGTGGCACAACAAATGCTTATATCGAACAAATGGCAGGAATGCCAGGTCTTGCTCAATTAATAGGTAATAATGCATTAGCATCTATTGAAATGGAAGGCAACACTACTATGGGTATTGGTTTCAATGTAGGAGCATTTTATGATATTAATGAAAAATGGTCAGTGGGTGCAACTTATCGCCACAACATAAATTTAAAAGTTAATTCAGGTAGTGCTGAACTTGATTTTATAGATAATAATATGCTTGCAGGTGCTGTAGAAGCCATGTTAGCTTCCAAAATGGGACTTTCCGAACAAGTTTTAGATGCATCAAAGATTAAAACAGAATTACCTATGCCGGGAGTAGTTTCAGTAGGAGCAAGTTTCCGACCTAACAAACAATGGGAAATTGCAGCCGATTTTCAATACAATTTATGGTCTGTATATGATGAACTTCGAATGTATCTTATAACACCTGCCGGAGAAAAAGAATTAACAAACGATGTAACAGCAAAAAGAGACTATAACAATTCTTTTGCAATACGTATAGGTGGGCAATGGCATGCTTTAAATTGGCTAACGACACGTCTTGGAACATATTTTGATGAAAGTCCTGTTAAAGAAGGTTTATTAAATCCTGAAACTCCCTCAATGTCAAAACTTGGAATTACTGCAGGTTTAACATTTTATCCATTCAAATCATTTGCTATCGATGTTGCATATGCTCATGTATTACCAATTCAAGGAGAGCGTACAGATTACACTTCATACGTAGATATGTTCTCTCAACAAATTGCTAACTTCGGTGGGACATATAAAGCATCAGCCAACACATTCGCTATAGGCGTTAGATATTCATTTTAAGCACATTCTCAATTAAGGTATTTCTTAATTTAATAATTTGAGACAGACCTAAAATTTAAATAATTTATAGGTCAGTCTCCTTTTGTTGAATTAAGATTTTTATATAATTTTGTATACTCTTATGAAAATACAAGACTGAGAATACTACTGTTATCATGACCAAGTCAAGACTACATATTATCGTATGGTTTATTTTCGTCGCAATCACATTTTGGTTGTTAGATCAATTTTCCATATCAGTCGGCGATGATTTGGGATATATGTTTACAGATACTACTTTGCACAAATGTGATGGCAAATTAATAACATCTGTTGAAGAATGCTTATCAACACAATTAAACCACTATTTTACTACAAATGGTCGCTTCTTTGTTCACTTTACAACGCACATTTTTATTGCATTAGCAGGACTTAACATATTCAGAATCTTCAATGCTTTAATGTTTTCATTCCTATGGCTGTTTATTGTAAAGTTTATAAGTATAAATAATGACGAAGAAAATGAATTTTGTTTTCTTTTAATATTATTTTTACTTTGGATATTTATCCCCGATATCGGCACCACAGCATTGAGTCTTGTAGCTTATGCTATAAATTATTTGTGGACAGCTGTTTTATATTTAGGGTATATTCTTCTCCTAAAAAAATATAACAAAAAGAATTTAACCTTTAAATCGAATAGTTGGAAATATATCATTCTATCTTTGTTATCAATTTTTGTTGGCTCCTTGCATGAAAGTTATAACATTCCTATCGGCATATCTTTATTTATATTATCAATTAAATATTTTAAGCACATCAACAGTCTAATTTTTACAATGATTATTAGTTTTTTCATTGGTGCTTCAATAGAGATATTTGCTCCGGGCAACTTTTCTCACGCCATACAAGGAGGAGGATTCAGCATTGAAAACATTTTGAGAAAGTCTACTTTGCTATCTGAAGAACTTCTATTATCTTCTATAAACTTTCTTTTTGTGTTGCTATTAATCTTATTTATATTTAGTCGAGACACCTTCAAAAAAATATTTCATGAAAATATATTTTTTATTATAGTTATTGTTGTTTCTCTTATATTTGCTTTATTTACATTTACATCTGCACGTCAAATATTTTGTCCTTCAATTTGTGCTATAATCATTATTGGAAGAATATTAACACACATCATACGAAATGTAAACTTACGGCAAATCACATCAACAATTATGGGAATATGTTTTGCAATAATTATCATAATAGGCTATTCTATGCGAAAAAACGTGTACGAGACATACCATAATCAAGTAATTAAAAATTTAGGTAGTAAATCATCAACATTATTTATGGACATCTCTTCAGCTAATCACAACATCAACAATATTTTAATAAGAAAATTTGCAGATATTTATGCTCCTGATCCCTTAGCAAACAATACTCTTCACCTCCTTTTTGATGGTTATACTAAAAAAGGCTTGTCTCGAATTGGTTGGGAAAACGGAAAAAGTATGAATTTAAAAAACATAATACCTTATCCTGCAAAAACTATTGAAAACAAATTCTCTGGATTATTAGATTCTCTTTACACAAGCACTGACAAGAAATTTCTTAAATCTAAAGTAATTAGTTTAGATTGCAGATATAACACTATTCGCGTATCAACTGAAATTAAAGATTACAACAAATATTCTCCATATATATCTATTAGGGCAAAAAAAGTGATACCATATGAAAAATTCAGATATGGAGAATACATTTACTTTATTCTTTCATATAATTCCCCTGACACAATTATTTTAAAACAATAATTAAAAAATATTAATATTCTATGGCTAAATATAAATATACACCTGAAATGATTAATAATCTGTCTACTAATGAAATTTTTGTTTTTGGCAGTAATCTTGAAGGGCAACATAGTGGAGGTGCAGCTCGATTTGCATATAATAAGTTTGGGGCAGTTTGGGGCAAAGGTGTTGGTCTTTATGGGCAAAGTTATGCAATTCCTACAATGCATGGTGATATCGATGTCATTAAACCATATGTTGACGAATTTATTGCATTTGCTAAAAAGAATCAACAATTAATTTTTCTTGTAACACCCATAGGCTGTGGCATTGCCGGATTCACAGCAGAACAAATAGCTCCACTATTCGTTAACGCTGTGGGAGTGGATAATATCGTTCTCCCTAAAATATTTCTTAACGTATTAAAAACAAAAATAATAAATATTGATAATGAACATTCTCCTCGCAGAGTTTTTGTTACGGGAGGAGGACATGGCATCGGGCGTGCTATTGTTGAGGCATTTGTCGAAGAAGGAGATCATGTGGCATTTTGCGACATTAACACAAAATATGGTAATGAAATTGCAAATGCATTAGGCGTTCGCTTCTTTAACTTAGATGTATGCAATAAAACAGCATTAGAAGATGCAATATATACATTATTTGATGAATGGGGAGATATTGATATTATCGTGAATAATGTTGGGATAGGAGGATTTGAACCTATCATCTCAACTACTGTTGAACATTTTGAAAAGATTCTGAACACCAATCTACGTTCAGCATTTATAACATCTCGACTATTAGCCATACATCGTGAAATGAATGGTTCAACAAACCAATATGGGCGTATCGTTAATCTATGCTCTACACGCTATTTACAAAGTGAATCTGGGACAGAAGCATATGCAGCATCAAAAGGAGGCATTTGGTCTCTAACCCACGCATTAGCCACATCATTAGCTCCTTATCATATCACTGTAAATTGTATCGCACCAGGGTGGATAAACGTAAATGAAGATGAAATTATCACTTCGGAAGATCAAAAATTCCATCTTTCCGGTAGAGTTGGTAATGCTAAAGATATTGCTCGAACTTGTATTTTTTTATGCGATTTAAGAAACGATTTCATTAACGGTCAATGCATAACAGTTGATGGTGGAGCAACAAAGAAAATGATATACCCTGAGCAATAAATAGGGCTATTTACTTTAAAATGAACTATATCTCCAAGGTGGATACAAAACTTTTTGAGTATATAGTTCAAAAGTTAAATTATCTTTCTTTTGGCATATCAACCTTATGATATTTATTGATGATGATATGGTTCTCCATTAAGAATGGTAAAACCTCTATATAATTGTTCCACAAAAAATAGTCGAATCATTTCATGAGAAAATGTCATTTTGGAAAATGATATCTTGTCGTTGGCTCGTTCATATATTGCATTTGAAAAACCATATGGACCTCCTACGACAAAAACTAACCGACGAAGTCCGGACAACATTTTCTTCTGCAAATACTCTGAGTATTGCATTGACGTTATTTCCTTACCTCTCTCATCGAGCAATACAACATAATCACTATTATTTACAACAGATAAAAACTGCATGCCTTCTGCATCTTTCTGTTGCTGTTCACTCATTTTCTTTGTATTCTTAATATCCGGAAGATAATGAATATTAAATGAGACATAATATTTTAATCTACGACAATATTCTTCTATCCCTTCAACAAGATATTTTGAATTTGTTTTCCCAATCACTAATAATGTAATATCCATATTTTTTTGTATCTTCGCACAAAATTAACAAAATTAAGTCATAGTAATATAACATAAAGATAAGAATTATTATATATGAAAACTAAAGACGAACTTATTGACGATCTTCTGAATCTTGCATTTGCTGAAGATATTGGTGATGGAGACCATACAACTTTAAGTACAATACCAGCCGATGCTATTGGCAAATCAAAACTCCTTATAAAAGAACATGGCATTTTGGCAGGGGTTGAAATTGCAGAAAAAGTTCTCCATAAAATAGATAGTAATCTTAAGATAACAACATTTATTGAAGACGGAGCTATAGTGAAACCGGGTGATATTGCTTTCATTGTTGAAGGGTCCGTCAGATCTCTATTAGTTGCTGAAAGAACAATGCTTAATATCATGCAACGTATGAGTGGAATTGCGACAACAACTCGCAAGTATCAAGATCAACTTAATGGGTTGCACACACGTGTACTTGATACTCGAAAAACTACTCCTGGACTTCGCATGCTTGAGAAAGAAGCTGTGAAAATAGGTGGAGGTACAAACCACAGAATCGGTCTATTTGACATGATTCTTATTAAGGATAATCATATTGATTTTGCAGGTGGGATCGAACAAGCTATTAATGCAGCTAAACAATATTGTAAAGATAACAAAAAAGACAATTTGAAGATTGAAGTCGAAGTTCGCAGTCTTGATGATATTCACAAAGTTATGAGAATTGGAGGCATAGACCGAATTATGTTTGACAATTTTTCTCCTGAATTAACTAAAGAAGCAGTAAAATTAGTTAATGGGAAATATGAAACTGAATCATCTGGAGGTATCACTTTTGATACTCTCCGAAGTTATGGAGAAACGGGGGTTGATTTCATATCTGTAGGTGCATTAACTCATTCTGTGAAAGGTCTTGACATGTCGTTCAAAGCAGTTTAATACAAAATGAGGATGTCTCACCAAAGAGACGTCCTCTTTCTTTTTCTGATTTACAAATTAGCACTTTAACTATAGAATTTTATCAGTTGAAAATTCTGTTTTATTGCTTAAATAAAAGTGCCCAAGTTGGCTATGCTGATTATCTTGGAATATAATTTTTTTTGAAATCCTTATAATCCCCTTTGACGACGAATATCCTTTTTAATAATTTATATTATAGGGATATCTATCGCCATTGTCGTTTATCCTATGTATCAAGAAATTTATCTGCGTATATTGGATTATATTTGTATTTCTTTAAAATAAGGATTGGGTATATAAGTATCTAATTGTTTTTTACATTATTGAATTTTAGCAATTTCTTTCTCAATATTTTCAGCTGAAGTAAAACCTTCAATACGTCCAACCTCTTCCCCATTTTTGTTTATAAAGACAAGTGTTGGCAATCCTTTAATTTTATACGTTGTTGCTAATTGTGATTCCTTATCCGTGTCTATTGTTTGGAATTCAACACTTCCATTATATTTTTTCTCAAGTTCTTTTAATGTAGGTTCTAATTTTTTACACCATACACACCATTCGGCAGAGAAATCAAGCACCATTGGCTTTTCAATTTCTATATCCGTAGCAGTCTCGATATTTTCATCGGATTTTTTTTCTTGTTGTTCAGATTTATTTGAACATGATACAAATATTATTGCAGACAGCAATAAAAATAAAATTTTTTTCATCTACTTTTAGTAATTAATAAGTCTGAATAGGAAATCCTATTCAGACTTTATGTTAATATATTTTAGGATTCCTAATTAATTAACAAGGAAGTGCTGCATTTGTTTTACGAACTGCATCTGCACTCTTAGCAAAAAGTTCTTTTTCTTCTGCATTAAGTTCAAGTTCGATAATTTTTTCAACACCATTTTTACCAAGAATACATGGAACACCAATGCAAATATCTTTTTCGCCATATTCACCATCAAGAAGAAGTGAACAAGGGATCATACATCTTTGGTCGTGGATAATTGCTTCAGCAACTTCTGCTGCTGCTGCTCCAGGTGCATACCATGCTGAAGTGCCAAGGTGCTTTGTAAGTGTTGCACCACCAACCATTGTATCTGCAACTATTTTATCAAGTGTTTCAGCATCAAGAAGTGTTGAAACAGGTATACCTCTATATGCAGCAAGGCGTTTCAATGGAATCATTGTTGTATCGCCATGACCACCAATCACGAATCCTTCAATTTCATTTGGATTAGCATTCAAAGCTTGGCTCAAATAATATTTGAAACGACTGCTATCTAATGCACCACCCATACCGATAATACGATTTTTAGGAATACCGGCAACTTTGTGGATAAGATATGTCATTGTATCCATAGGGTTAGATACACAAATAATAACTGCATTTGGACTATGACGAAGCACACTTTCAGTTACTTGTTTTACGATACCTGCATTTACTCCAATAAGTTCTTCGCGAGTCATTCCCGGTTTACGAGGAATACCTGAAGTAATAATAACCACGTCACTATTTGCTGTAGCCTCGTAATTATTAGTTACACCAATAATACGAGTATTCATATCTAGAAGATTTGCCGTTTGCATCATATCCATTGCTTTACCTTCTGATACACCTTCTTTGATGTCGATCATTACAACTTCGTCTGCTACTTCACGCAAAGCAAGCACGTTAGCTGCTGTTGCACCTACGTTACCTGCACCTACAACTGTTACTTTTGACATAATAATTTAATTCTTTAATTTTATTTTGTTTATGATGATTAAATTTGAGAACAAAATTACAGAAAAAATCCGTAAATCAACTATTTTTAAGCTCCTTTTTTTGAATTATTTTAATTTGCCCTTACCTTGACGTATTATTTGAGGTTCACCTTCCGTACAATCCACTATTGTCGACATCTCAATTCCCCCATCGCCGAAATCAATTATAAAATTAACTTGGTTATTATATCGCTCGACTATAAGATCAGGATTAATCGCATAATCATCTTCATCATATTCGATAGAAGTAGTTAAGATAGGGTGTCCCAATCGCTCAACAATGCTTAAAGGGATATTACACTTAGGAATTCTAACTCCAACAACTTTTCTCCCTTTAAATACTTTTGGTAAAGATGCTGATGCTTTTAGTAGGAAGGTAAATTCTCCCGGTGTGTTATCCTTTAAAAGATGAAAAATTTTATTATCATATTTTGCATACTCAGTAATCTGAGATAAATCTTTGCAAATTACTGACAAGTTCGTTTTCTCTGGGTTGATTCTTTTTAATTTACATATCTTCTCTATAGCCTTTTGGTTCAAAGCATCACAACCAATTGCATATATTGTATCCGTAGGATATATCATTATATCTCCATTCGACAAATCACGACAAATTTCATTTAGCTGCCTATCAGATAGACTATCGCTGTACGTTTTGATTATTTTCATCTTTACTTATTGTTCTTTTGGCAAAGATATTGCATTTTATTGATATCTACAAATTTTGGTATATTATAAAACCAATAATGTTATTTGTTGAATTATTAATATTCAGCCTCTCTTTTCTGTTAATGTAACAAAATTAATAAAATGCCTTTTTGAAGTGCTAAAATTAGATTTATTGGGAATAATATATTATCTTCGCAGAAGAAATTTCAAATTTATGAAAAAATTAATAACCCGATCTTTATCAGGCATTATCTATATAGCCATAATTTTATGTTCGATTTTATTCGGACAACCTTATTTTTCTATCTTTGTTGTTCTCCTATCAATACTTGGAGCTTTAGAATTCACTAAAATCACACAGGGACTGACAAAAAATAGAGTTTATATGATTTCAATTGATGTTGCCACAACTGTATTTGTCGCATGTGCAGGTGTATGCTTTCATTCTATCTATGTTGCATTGATACTTTATATGATTCGTTTCATTGCCACATTATATAGCAAGCAAGAAAATCCTCTTCGTAGCCTTTCTTATTCTATGCTTACAATATCATATATCGGTCTTCCTCTATTTTTAATGTCTAAGATCTATGTGTCAGAACATGGCTTATTACTAACATTAGCAATGTTTATTCTAATTTGGATAAATGACACAGGGGCGTTTGTTGTTGGTTGTTCAATTGGTAAACATAGATTATTTGAGCGGATATCACCTAAAAAATCTTGGGAAGGTTTCTTCGGAGGTTTGATATTCAATATAATTGCTATTTCAATATTTAGCTACACATACACTGCCGAATTATCGCTATTTTCAAATTTAGGTGTTGCTATTGGTTTTGCCATCTTTGTAACAATTTTTGCTACATGGGGTGATTTAGTAGAATCACTAATTAAGCGTACGCTTCATTTAAAAGATTCCGGCAATATGATTCCAGGGCATGGAGGCATTTTAGACCGAATTGATTCTTTATTGCTTGTCGCTCCTGCCATATATATCTATTTGCTTATAATTCAAATAATATAAATATATAGAAATTGAACCATTATACATAAAAATATATCAATTCAATTTTAGAATCAGTCAGACATTCGATATAATTTTGTTTATACTAAACACCATACGACAATTAGTGAATATTGGCTGAGTTTACCAATTGTGGGTTATTAAGAGTTTATTGATATATTTTTTAAGAAAAGAATGATACTTGATTCCGTAGAAGAATAAATCTATTGTGGACAACAATATTATTTAAGTCTAAACCAATATCCTAATGTAACCATTATTGACATTGAATTAGAGGCACTAAATTCTTCCGTTCTACCTGATTTCAAAACATTCCCTAAGCCATAATAAAATCGACCTTCAATTGAAAAAGAATGCTTTTGGTTAATAAAAATATCTGTTCCTAAACCAGCTGATATACCATAGTCTACAATATTTTCTGCAGGCAACAACATTTGCCTATTATTTCTATTCTTATTGGGAAAATTAGGAATATTTTCATAATTCTTTACATCAAAATTTGATGATTCCGTTTCGCCTACCTTTAGACCTATCTCAGGTCCAGCATTAAAGAAAAAACGTGCTCGTTCATTACCAAAATATATATGTGCCAATAGAGGAAGCTGGATATAGGTCAGTGTTCGTGAATATTCAAAAGGAGCATCTTCAAAATTTTCTGACCACCCTCTCTGTTCTAAATTTAGTTCTGCTATTATACCAAAATGATTTTCTTCAATATACTTAAACGTAAGTCCACCAACAAAGCCTAATTTAAAACTTTGTGGAACACTTGGATTAAAAAATACTTGCGACATATCAACTCCTCCCTTTGCTCCAAGATATATAGTGGAGTTATAGTGCGTTTGGGAATTTGCAATTATGAATACTAAGAATAAAATGAGTACTAAAAAATTACGCTTTATTGAGTTCATTCCTGTTTGATATATTAATTGCAAATTTTTAATTTTTCAACCATATTATATGGAGTGAAATGAATGAGATATGCGATATGATTATATAATCCACTCCAATTATCAATTCTTAATAAATTGAAATCGGTCTGTAACGCATCATAATTTGACATTATATTGTTCAAATCATTGTAATTATAGTAATAACTTTCTATAAAATATCGTGCTACATCATATCCTACTACTGCAAATATTGGATTTGTTTGTACAGGTGCATAGCCATAATGTTTTATAAAGTCTGATTCAAAATTCTGACATTTCACTTGAGTCTTATCGAAGAAAAATCGAGAGGGTATGTACGTGTTGATTTGATGCAAATATTTTTTTATTCCTTGTGGCAAAGCAATCCAATTAGGTTTTCCTACAACAGAAATATCTAGAGAAGCATGATCGGATTGAAGAGTTATAAGATTATTTATGAATTTATCAATTTCTCCTTTCTTAACAATATTAGGAATGAACAGATATTTTTTATTAATATCATATGAAATTGAAGATATGTGGTCAACAGAAGACTTGTGGATATATTGAATAGCATTATTGTCAAATTCTGACTTAATTATTGTTTCTATTGCATCACTATCTTCTGTATCAATGTCTCCAATAAATATGAACGTATAATCGCTAAAATTGTCTACCAAATATGACGCGATCATCTGATTGAAATAGGAGGAAGGTGGATAAATTTGAACAAATTGAGAATTAGTTTTATATGACTCATTTTTTAAATCGAAAAGATTGATGATCTCAATGTTGTGCTCAAGTCCGAAATTGGCTAATTCAACGGGAAAATCTTTATCATGAGTTGATATGATAAATTCCATATCTTTAAGTGTATCTGTTTCAATAATACTTTCTATCGTAACATCATCTAAAGATAAATCATATACCGTTAAATTTATTTTGTGTATGCTATCCTTCAGATAGTCAATCCCCATCAAAAATCCTTTAATAAACTCGGCATCACGAATCTTATTATCGGCAATATTAGTTATTATTGCCACATCAATTGCAGGTATTGAATCTACTGAGTCATAAGTATTATGAACTGAATTGTATATTTCATCTAATCCACAATCAGTCAATTCTCTGGCATCTTCTTTATAGAATCTCTTTTGCTTACTTACAAGTTTAAATATTGGGATATGGATTAACTTTCCTTTCTTCAAATTAGTTGTTGCCGGGTTTGAAGCTTGTAATTCTTCTGTTGAAATATTATTTGCTTCAGCAATTGAGAACCAAGAATCATTCTTTTCTATTTTGTAGGATTTAAAAGCATACACTTCTCTAACATCAATAGTATCGCAAATTATATTGTCAATATTTGAATTCACTTCAATTTTAATCACCTCTACCTTTTCAAAATTTTCAGAGGATAGTATCGGATTAAGTTCAAAAATACGCTCTACAGATGAGTTGTGCTTAATCGCAATTTCATGAAGCGAATCTGTTATTTTGGGATTATAAAATATTATTTCTTTTATGAGAGAGTCAGTTTTGCATGTTTCTTGTCTAATAATAGGATAAAAGATCATCTGATTGTCATTGATTTTGGAGTCTATCAGAATGTTTGTTTGAACAAGAGTATCATAATCCCAATTCATTTTCTGAGCAATAGCATAAAGGCTTTCTCCTTTTTCTCCAAAATATATTTCAAACTCTTGATCATATATTTTAATTGATCCCACCTCTGCTCCCGTAATAGATAAAGGAGTTATAAGAATATATAATAATACGGCGAAAACTATCTTAACTATCTTATTCATCTTATCAATTATTTATATTTTGCAAAGATAGGTAAAAAAGATGAGATATACAATGATAAATATTACATGAGCCTTAATTCATAATATACGGAACATAACAACCCGTATTAATATTTTTATTCAGAAACAAATCAATATATCAATTTGCTATTTAGTAAATTATTTTCTAATTTTGTAGTCTAATATTATAAAAACAATATAACATAGTTTAACTAAATTAAAAGATGAAAAAAATCTTATTAAGCATTCTCACAATTGCTTTGAGTGGCAGTTTGACAATGGCAAAAGACAGAGTTACGCATAACCCTGATGCGACAAACGAAGATATAATTCTTCATGCATGGAGTTGGAATTTTCCGACAATCGGAGAAAATATGAAAAGAATAGCAGATGCCGGATATACAATTATTCAGACATCTCCCGTACAAGCTTGTTTCAGCCCGGAAGGTGGCAATAAAAAAATCTTTGATGAAAAAGAGGGTAATTGGTATCACTATTATCAACCGACAGATTGGACAATAGGAAATAATATCGTCGGGACACGTGATCAACTCAAAGAGATGATGGATTCTGCAAACAAATATGGAATTCGCGTTATTGTAGATGTCCTACCAAACCATACGGCATTCGATATAAATACCGTATCAGAAAATTTCTACAAAGCTGTAGGTGGTCGTAAAAAAATGTTTCATACGAATGGTTTACGAGGGATTGTTGATTATAACGATCGTACACAATGCACTCTTGAAGGGACTGGAGGATTACCTGACGTTAACACAGAAAATCCACGTTTTCAAAAATATTACATGCAATTCGTCAACGACCTTCTTGCATTAGGTATTAGAGGATTTCGCTATGATACAGCAAAACATATAGGCGTACATTCTGACCCGGTTGACAAAGATGCCGGTGTTAAAGTAAATGATTTTTGGGACGTTGCCACTGGGCGTAAATCAGTTAAAGGAGTTAAATTGGCGGTGCCATACGATAGTCTATTTGTTTATGGAGAAGTGCTTCAAGATCGCAATGTTCCAGAAGCAGAATATGCAGATTATTTCGGACAAACTGCATCAAGTTATGGACATATCCTTCGCGAGGCGTTAACTCACAGATCTGCTAAGGGAATTGATTTAATAAATTGGTATCATTCTGCAGCACCAGAATATCTAACGACATGGGTTGAGAGTCATGACACTTACTGCAACGCTCATGAAAGTGCTTCGCTAACTGATGCACAAATCCGTACAGGGTGGGTATTTCTGACAGCTCGCCAAAACGGAGTACCTCTTTTCTATAGTCGTCCGATGAACTCAACTCGCGACAACTATTGGGGCGATAATATTCTTGGAGCAAGAGGAAACGATGAATTTTTTCACCCTGAAATAGTGGCAGTTAATAAATTTCGTGCTGCAATGGAAGGTGAAAAAGAGAATATTGAAATTTCTGACAATGGGCAAGTTTTAGCTGTAAACAGAGGAAACAAAGGAATTGCCATTGTAAATATTTCTGACAAAATTAACGCATTAGAATTGAAAACTACATTGCCTGATGGCGTATATAAAGATAAAGTCAACGAATTACCTTTTGTAGTTGTCAATGGCATAATTTATGGAACACTACTCCCCGATGCCACATATGTAATCTATTAAAACAGATTAACATTGAATTTGTTATATTATATAAAAGTGGATTGGTGCTATTTTTAGCATCAATCCACTTTATTTATATAGATAATGACAAAGGTAATGCTCCTATATTCTTCCTTCTATTTTTCTTTGAAGTTTGATTTTACAAAACTATAACGATAGATTTTGATATATGCATTGTTTCGATTAATTTTGTCATACTAATATATATATGTTCATGAGGAAAGAAATAAACAATAATAACCAAAAAAAGTTAGTTGCAGATTCCTTTTCAATATGGAAAGTAATATTGCCGATATTCATTGGACTTGGGGTTGTTGTTTATCTATTTATAAATGACGCAAAAGAACAAAATATTGGAACAATACTTAATGATTTAGTTTTTAATTATAAAACAATCATGCTAATTGGATTGGCATGGTTATTTATGATAGGAAGAGACTTTGGATTAAGTTGGAGATTTCGACATTTAACAGAGAAACAATTATCTTGGAGAAAAGCTATTAAGGTATGCTTTTTATGTGAATTTACATCGTGCGTAACTCCCTCATCAGTAGGAGGCAGTACGTTAGGAATGATTTATTTACATCATGAGGGAATTGAATTCGGACGAGCTACTACATTGATGATCACAACTCTGTTTCTTGATGAGTTATTTTTTGTTGTAGCATGCCCAATAGTTATGCTTATAACACCAATCAACGAACTATTTTCAACTCCTACAAGTAGTTTTTCGCAAGGTATTCAATATACATTTTTTGTCGTCTACACAGGTATCATACTTTGGACAATAATACTCTTTTGGGGATTGATTATAAATCCACATATAATTCGTCGATTACTATTAGGTATATTTACCTTACCATTTATCAAACGTTGGCGTAAGAATATAGAAGCACTAAGCAACAATATCATCACAACATCAAGAGAAATTCGAAAAAAAGGTATCATCTGGTGGCTGAAAGCATTTGGAGCAACATTATTGTCATGGACATCTCGCTATTTGGTCGTAAATGCTTTATTTATGGCATTTGTCCCTTCTACTATATCTGATCAGTGGATAATTTGGGCCCGACAATTAATTGTATGGGTTACATTGACAATAAGTCCTACACCGGGTGGTAGTGGAATAAGCGAATGGATTTTCACAGAATTTTATTCCGAATTCATACCTACTATCGGACTAACTCTCATATTAGCCTTATCTTGGAGAATTATTTCATATTATATCTACCTTATTATTGGATGCTGCTTACTACCCAAATGGATTAAAGAAACTTTCTCTCGTCTTAAGAAAGATTAGAAGTCTGATTTTAGTTAAAAAAACTTAAAATTAAGTTTAAACGTTTCAATATAGACAACCACATATTGTCTATAAAAATCAATTTCATTAATTTTGCATTTGTTAAAATCATGTTTTTTTATAAACCTAAGACTATTTATATGGCATCAATGTACGAAACAATAATGAATTTTCCATTATTTAAAGGAGTGAGTGCTCAACAAGTATCTGATTTTCTTGAAAAAACAAATGTCCAATTCATTAACTTTAAAGATGGTGATACAATAATTGAAGAAAATGAAGAATGCTCCCATGTGAAATTTATTGTTGTCGGCAATGCAAGAACTTTTATGCAAAACTACAATAAAACATTAACAATAAGTGAACTTCGAGTTGCTGGCACCGTATTCTCTCCTGAATATCTTTATGGAATGGAAACAAGATACCCTTATAAAGCTATTGCCGTCGGACCTGTAAGTATAATGCAATTCAGGAAAGATGAATATATGAGTTTATTGCAACGTAACAAGATATACTTAATTAACTATTTAAATTATCTATCATTACATTCTCAACGCCCAATTCAATCATTAAGACTAATAAATAATGGCGAATTCAAAGAAATATTAGCACAATGGCTAATTGCAATGACAACAAATGAGAGCATTAATATTCGAATTATGGGTAATTTAGAAACTATTTCTAAAGCTACAAATATCGAACTTAGTAAATTAAACGAAGAATTAGAGAGATTACGGCAAAAAGATATTTTAGATTATGACGAAAACCTTATTCGTATTCATTCCCGTAGAGACTTGATTAATTTAGTTATTGATTAATTTTATTAAACATTGATATAAAAGAATCTTATCATAGTTAAGAAAGTGAAAAAGTTCGGCACGAGACCGAACTCTTTACTTTTAACCTATTCAACTTTTGAAAGCAGCTCAAAATTAGCATACTCTTTTAATAACACCGATGTCAGCTTTCAATCAAACGAAAAATTTATATTCATTTTTGTAGAGGAGAATCGATTAATTTATTCGATGTATAGATGACGAATTGGTGCAATATTCAAATTAACTATTTTATTAGCTACAAGATTGAACTCATTTTCATATCCTAATTCGAGGGCTTTATCAAGATGTTGCTTAGCTAATTCGAGAGATCCGGATTGAGCATAATAAACAGCTGTAAGATACTGATTATTGGCATTTTCCGGACATTTATCCAATGCTTTTCTTATTGTTGCATCACCGTCCAACACTTTGCCAAGCGAAGTTTGAGCCATAGCTTTGTATGCAATATTTGGAAAATCCTCATCTACTATTCGTGCCACACGACTATAGTCTGCTACTGCGAGTTTGGCATTGTCTATTAGATTATTATATATATATGCTCGAATCATCAGTGGAATTGGGTTTTCGGCATCATTCATAATAGCATTGTTAAGCATATTGATAGCTTCATCATAATTTTTTAAATCTATGTAAGCCAATGCTGCTATAACAAGAGCTTCCGTACTAAATGAATCATATAAAATAGCATTTTTTATATCAATAATAGCACTGTTTGGATTTCCCATAGCGAGTTCTATCTTTGCTTTAATTGTTAAATATTCAGTAGTATTATTTTCAAAAATTGCATTATTAATATAATTTAAAGCTTCTGATTGATTATTTAATGCATAGCAAATATCAGCCATTTTAGCATATATCGGAGCTATCTTCCCGTCTTCAGTATCAAGAAGATGACGAAAGGCTTCATATGCATCACTAAAATGACTGGTTTTAAAAGCTATATTACCACGTAAAAAAAACAAAGGTGTAGAGTTTTCTGTTTTTGATATGGCATAGTCAATGGCATTCGCTGTTGCCTCATAATCTATTTCAGAAAGATTTAGGATTGATATCATCGGACGATCAGAATCATCAACTAATCCAAAAGCACTTAAGTAGTGAGCAGCAGCTTTGTCATAGTCTTTCATTTCAATACATAAATCGCCAAGACGACAATAAGTAATATAGTTGCTCGGATCAGCATTTTCTGCTTCTTTCATATATGTATCGGCTAATCCATAGTTTTGCTCTAAAATTGCAACACGAGCAAGCCCGAAGAATGCTTCTTGACTTCTTGACCTCAAACGCTGCATAGCGGCGAATGATTTCTTTGCCTCTGAAAGTTCATTCAAATACAGACAGACATTACCTTTTTTATACAATAATGAATAATTGTTTGGATTATTTTCTAATGCAATATTTACAGCATTTAACGCTTTTTGATAATCTTTCACTTCAATATATATATCAGTAGCAAGCATATATTCTTGACTTAACATATCCTTCTCTTTTGCAGGAGTATAAGATATGGCTTTTTCAATGTCGGTAAGGGCCATGTCATAAAGAGAAAGTCTATAATATTGGGCTGAACGCTGATATAGTGTAAAATAATCTTTTGGATTTTCTTCCAACAATTGTTTGTAGCCATCAAGCATAGCTTGAGTTATCGGATTGATTTGTTGAGCCATTGCCATTAATGGAATAGCCAAAACTATTGCAACTATAATTTTTTTTAATTTCATAATTCTCTTTGTAATTTTTATCTTTTATATTGTGATTGCTTAATAATAAAATGGTTTATTCTATATATGTTTTTGATTTAACGTATGTACGGAAGACAGTGCAAAAAGAGCTGCGGTTTCAGTTCGTAATCGACTTTCACCGAGCGAAACCGGTATGAAATCATTTGAAATTGCTAAATCCACCTCTTCAGGCGAAAAATCTCCTTCCGGACCTATAAGAATAAATACATTATTTCCCGGTTTATATTCCTTCATGAAGCTTTTTCGCTCAATCTTCTGATCACAATATGCAATAAATTTCTGTCCCTCAAAAGGAGATGTCAAAATATCTGTTATTTTTTGCATATCTTCCAAAACAGGTAAGTTAGTTTTCAAACTTTGTTTCATTGCTGAAACAATAATCTTTTGAAGTCGCTCCAACTTCAACTCTTTTCGTTCGCTATGGGTGCATTTAATAGGAATTATTCTATTGACACCTATTTCAGTCGCTTTTTCAACCAACCATTCAATGCGATCAATGTTTTTTGTGGGAGCAATTGCTAATACAATATTCTCCCCCCAATGATTACCAATATACTCCTCTTCAATTATTGTAACATATGTATGTTTTGGGTGAGCATCAACAATCCTACATGTAAATCTACTTCCTTTACCATCGACTACCAAGATATGATCACCAACATTCATGCGTAACACACGAATACAATGCATTGAGTCTGATTCCGGCAACTGTAATGAATCTTTTATATCTGGAGCAAAAAACTGAATCATTTTATAACTTTTCCGGTTGATGCTTATATTTAAAGATAAATGCAAAGAGAACAGCAACTATGAGAGCATATGTAGCAAAAATAAGCCATGAAACACTCCAACCTTCAAGTTGAAGAATAACATTATCTGTTGAATATACAAAATGATTAATTATTTCCTGTGCTCCTAACGTACCTATTGTAGCACCTATTCCATTTGTCATTATCATAAATAATCCTTGAGCACTACTTCTTATTGAAGCATCTGTTTCTTTGTCAACATACAAGGAACCAGACACATTGAAAAAATCAAATGCTACACCATATACAATCATCGACAAAATAAACATCCATACACCATCTCCGGGATTACCTAATCCAAATAGGCCAAATCTCAAAAACCATGCAAACATTGATATAAGCATCACAATTTTAATCCCAAAACGCTTCAAGAAAAATGGAATCAATAATATGCACAATGTTTCGCTTATCTGCGATAATGAAATTAATGCATTAGCATGTTCTGCTCCAAACGTATTAGCATATTCCTCAACTCCTCCGAAAGCTGTTATAAATGGATTTGCAAATCCATTTGTTATCTGCAATGACACTCCTAACAACATAGAAAAAATGAAAAAGATTGCCATTTTCTTTTGCTTAAATAGTGCAAAAGCTCTCAATCCGAAAGTGTCTATAAACGAACCTCCTTTTGCAACTTTTGATGTTGGGCAATTGGGCAATGACAATGAATATATTGCTAATATAACTCCAATAATACCTGATGTATAGAACTGTTCGGCTGTATGCTGAAAGCCTAAGAAATCGACAAAAAGCATTGCACAAATAAAACCTATTGTTCCAAATATTCGTATGGGAGGAAAATGCTTTATTGTATCAAGACCTGCCTTATTCAATGCCGTATATGCAACTGAATTCGATAGCCCTATAGTTGGCATAAAAAATGCAACACTAATCGTATATATCGTAAAAATTATTGGAAATGATATTGACTCGCCCACTGAAAAAGCATAATAACCTACACCTAACATTGCAAGTCCGGCAATTATATGGCATAAAGATAACACTTTTTGTGCATTCATAAACCTGTCGGCAACAATTCCAATCAATGCCGGCATAAATAACGACACTATTCCTTGAACGGCATAGAACCAACCAATATATTCTTGCAAACCTACTTTTGCCAAGAATCCACCCATTGATGTCAAATAACTTCCCCATACTGCAAATTCGAGGAAATTCATTAATGTTAGTCTTGTCTTTATTCCTTTCATATTAATATTTCTTTGTTTATTTTTCAGACTACAAATTTACGAAAAATATATGTTCAAAAAATAAATACTCCTAAAAATTAAATTATTTGAATATTTCTTGTGGATATTCCACGTCCCATAAATATAATGCTTGTGGAGGCATTGATGTTCCTGCCGCACACCTATCTTTTTTGAGAATAACATTCTTGAAATCTTCTATTTCCATTCTGCCTCGT
Source organism: uncultured Porphyromonadaceae bacterium (assembly GCA_937911575.1). Taxonomy (GTDB): domain Bacteria; phylum Bacteroidota; class Bacteroidia; order Bacteroidales; family Muribaculaceae; genus Lepagella. The sequence continues at coordinate 37,647 of CALDPR010000014.1, forward strand.
CCAACCTCTACTAATGTTCCAACTATTGCTCTAACCATATTTCGAAGAAAACGATTTGCTCGAATTGTAAACACATAGACATCATTCTCTTTCGTCCATTCTGCCTCATAAATTTTACAATCATTAGTTTTTACATCGGTATGCAATTTACTAAATGAAGTAAAATCAGTATACTCCTTCAATATAGCAGCAGCTTCATTCATTTTTTCATAATTCAATAAATAATGGCACTGCCATGAGAGAGGATAAAGAAACGGATTTTTTTTATGGACAACAAAATATTTATAAGTTCGTGACAATGCATCAAATCGAGCATGGGCATAATTGACCACATTAATCAAATCATATACTGCAATATCTTTACCTATTAATCGATTTAACGAATTTAAAAATTTCTGCTTATCACATATTTCTTCATCTACATCAAAGTGAGCATACATAGATTTTGCATTTACACCTGCATCTGTTCGCCCTGCCCCGACAATTTCAATTTGCCTACGCAATACAATTTTAAGTGCATTTTCAATCACAGATTGCACAGAAATTGCATTAGGTTGCACTTGCCAACCATGATATTCGCTTCCTTTATATCCGAGATGAAGAAAATATCTCATACTAATATATTAATCACGCTCTAAATAAGTATAACCATAAAGTCCCGAACGATAATTATTTAGAAATTGGCGACCTTCTTCTGCTGTAATTATACCTTTTTTCATTGAATTGGTTACCCAGGCTTCTACATTTCGCACGAGTTTTTTAGGACTATATTCCACATAATCTAATACGTCGGCTACAGTCTCGCCGTCAATTACTTGTGCTATTTCAAATCCGTCTTTATCAACACTGATATGAACAGCATTCGTGTCTCCAAATAGATTATGCATGTCTCCTAAAATTTCTTGATAAGCACCAACTAAGAATACTCCTATATAGTATGGCTCTCCATTTTTTAATGAATGTACGGGAAGTCCGTATGAAGCTCCTTGAGGAGAAACAAATTTACTTATTTTACCATCACTATCACACGTTATATCTTGCAAAGTTGCTAACCGATTTGGTTTTTCATCTAAACGTGCAATAGGCATAATAGGAAACATTTGATCTATCGCCCATGAATCAGGCAACGATTGGAATAACGAGAAATTACAAAAATATTTTTCAGGCAACATTCGAGCCACTTTTCTCAATTCTTCAGGTGGGTGTTTCATTGAACGTGTTAACTCATTCACGTCACGAGCTACAGACCAAAACAGCTTTTCTATTTGGGCTCTTGTTTTCAAATCTAATAATCCAAGGCTGAATAATTCCAGAGCTTCTTCACGTATTTGTAAAGCATCATGCCAATCTTCAAACACGCGAGACGAATTTATTTTATCCCAGATATTATACAATTCTACAGCCAATTCATGATCATTTTCTCCAATCTCCATATTTTCAGACCAAATAGGAAGTTGAGTTGTTTCAAGCACATCTATAATCAACACTGAATGATGGGCTGTAAGCGATCTGCCACTTTCTGTTATTATATTAGGTTGAGGTAAATTATTTTTTACACAGACATCAACTAATGCAGAAACAGAATCATTTACATATTCTTGAATCGAATAGTTCATCGAATTTTCACCCGAGCTGCTGCGAGTGCCATCATAGTCTACACCTAAACCTCCACCAATATCTACAAAATCTATTTTAAATCCTATTTTTGATAGTTGCACGTAGAACTGCATTGCCTCGCGTAGAGCATTTTTTATTCTACGAATTTTTGTTATTTGACTACCAATATGAAAATGAATGAGCTGCAAACAATTTGTCAATTTGTTTCTTTCAAGAAAAGCAAGAGCATCTAACAACTCACTTGAATTAAGTCCAAATTTACTTACATCTCCTCCTGATTCCTCCCATTTACCACTACCACTGCTTGATAGTTTTATTCTTATACCTATATTCGGCTCTATTTTCAATCGTTTTGATACTTCTGCAATTAGTTTAAGCTCATTGAGTTTTTCAACAACAAGGATTACTCTACGCCCCATTTTTTGAGCTAATAGGGCCAATTCTATGTAATCCTCATCTTTATATCCATTACATATAATCAGTGATTTCTCATGTGCGTTGGTAGCTAAAACTGCATGAAGTTCAGGTTTTGAACCAGCTTCAAGACCGATATTATATTTATTACCATGACTGACGATTTCCTCGACAACTTGTCGCATCTGATTCACTTTGATTGGATATACGACAAAGTTTTGTCCTTTATATTCATATTCTTGAGCTGCTTTCTTAAAGCATTTTGAAATTTTCTCAATTCTGTTATCAAGTATGTCAGGGAACCTCAATAAAATAGGAGAAGTTACATCTCGCAGACGAAGCTCGTCCATTACTTCTTTTAGATCTACAGCTGCACAACCATCACAGGGAGTCACCTGCATATGACCTTTTTCATTGATTGAAAAATATTTCAATCCCCAACCTGGAACATTATATAATTCAGAAGAATCTTCAATACGCCACTTTCTCATTTCTTATATTATTATTACACAGTGAATCACTCAGTTTTACGCCCTAATAATTCAAAATAATCAACATGGATTTCTGTTATGTTTCTCTTAATACCCATTTTATCTTCCCATACACGAGTCCTCAATTTGCCTTCAATATAAAGAAGTGTTCCTTTTCTCACATATCGTTCTGCAAATTCGGCATTCTTTCCAAACATGACTATATTATGCCATTCAACTCGGTCTATACCGGTTTCCGATTGATGCTCATTTGTCGCTAATGAAAATGATGCTATTGATATGCCCTTTTCAGGATAACGCATTTTGGGATCTATCCCAACGTGTCCGAGTAATATAACCTTATTTACTGACATAAATTATTTAATAATATGCAATTGACTTTAACATTAAACCGGTTCGTTCCATTAAACCACATAATAGATTCATCAAATGAACAGCCTCTCCCGCACTTCCTCTCATATAGTGATCAGCAATAGCCTCTATTTCTATTCTGTCTTGTTCTTTTTGGTAAACAGAAATCAAGCACTTATCCGTTCCCTCTACTTCTCGAATGTCTAATTCTTTCTTACAAACAAATGTGAGATTATGATCATCATATATATCATTATAAATATTTTCAATGTCTTTTAAAAAAGCATCACTATTTATTGCAACTTTAAGCCTGAGCCCCCTTTGATATATATCATTTACTACTTTCAAATTTAAGTCTCCCTGAAAAGTAGGCTGAACTTTTAAGATTTGATTTAATATTTCTTCTTTTATTTTTGATATAGTCGTAGTATCATATTTTTCAACTTGTGGAACTGAAACAGAAATATTTATTTGTTCATTAATTGAACAATTGAGAAACAACGGATATAACAAAATTAGTGCTACTGAAGCTACTGAAGAAGGAACAACAGCACTTTTAGCACCTCTCACCAAAGGTTTACGATTCATTTCAGACAACCCATAAACCATATTAAACTTCTCGTAATCAACCCTATAACACCCTGTTATATCAATAATTTTAAGTTCGTCGTGCTTAGTTGAATTTATTTGATAATACTCTTCTTCAGTGATTGAATCACATATGAATAATACATCAATTTCTTCATATTGAATACAATCACATATTAGCATCTCCAACTCTCCTATCAATCCATGATGGACAGATGATATACAACGGGATTTTGCATTATCATCTTGTAAATACTTCAATTCTACGTCAGGGTGATTGATTAATAGCCTAATCAATTCACCTCCAACTTTTGAAGCAGCACCTTGAATAGCAACTTTAATCATTGTTTCAATTAATTACGACAATGAGCAACAAGATATTACACCACATCTTGTTACCCATTTTTTATAATTTAATTCTTGTTTTCTTCAATTATATTTGAGGTATTTTAACATCAAGAGGCAAGAAACGACTGAACACTTCTCTTGCTTCTTCATGAGTTAGTCCTTCTCGAAGCACTGCAAAAATAGTATCAGAGCCAGGTATTGTACCGATAATCTCAGGAGCACGACTCATATCAATGTCGTAAGCCAAGCCTGGAGCATACCCATTTCGTGTCTTAATAACAGCTATATTTCCGGAAAACTCCAATGACACAAAACCACTTTGATAGTTGGAATTCATTGCAATTTGTCCTGATGCCAACAATTTATCCTTCAACGAATTGCTATCAGGCAATATATACATATAAGTACCCATATCTGTAGGCACTTTTGTAGTTTTAAGCATTTTAAGATCCCTACTTAAAGTTGCTTGCGTAACATTATATCCACGTTCTGCTAAAATATTAGCTAATTCTTCTTGACTGCCTATACAACCATTTTTAATAAGATCAACTATTAATTCAACTCTCTGTTTTCTATTTTTCATATCGGAAATATTAGGTTTAAAATTAACTCTTAATTTTTATTTGCAACAAATTTAATAAAAAATTTATTTATTACAAAAATTTGTATTATAAAAATTATTTTAGAATAATTTTTCTTAATCTAAATCAATTTTTTTATTATTTTTTATACTTAAAAGTTAAATTTTTAAATTTCTTCTTTCTATTTCTATTTTTATTTTCGAGGCTTCTTCATATCGTTCTTGTTCAACTGCTTCATTAAGCATTTCTATTAATTTTTTATCTGACAATTGTTGCAAAATATTTTTCTCTCCATTATTTGGGGGAGTAGACAAATTTTGTTTATTCTCTAATTTTGATGATTGCTGATTTTCAAATCCTGCACTCATTAGAATCTCTCCTGTTGTAAAAATAGGCACATCAAATCTCACAGCTAATGCGATGGCGTCGCTTGAGCGAGAGTCAATTATTATCTCCCTTGAATCATCTGAAAGAATCAAATTTGCAGCAAATACGCCATTTGGTAATCTTCTAATTTCAACTTCTCGCAATGCAATTCCATAGGCTCTCATAATATTGACCATTAGATCATGTGTCAATGGACGTGGAGTAATTATATTTTGAAGCCTGCACTCTATGGATTGTGCTTCAGCTGTTCCAATTATTATAGGGATTCGACATGTACCTCCCACTTGCTGAAGAATCAATGCATACACTCCTGATTCTATTTGATTATAGGTAATTCCAACCAGTTCTAAACGATATCTTGTATTAAAATCCATTTTCTAATCAATATTTCGATTATGTTTTTTATTATTCTTCACAGGTTGAACTGTTATAACTCCACTTCCATAGCACTTTTTACAGTCTTTTGAATATATAACGGCAAATTGACCGGGAGCAATCCCTTGCACATCTTTTTCTGATTCAATTATATATTCTCTATCAGATATGGCTGTGAGGTACCCTACTAAAAATTCCGGCATATGTCTGTTTTTGAATCGAATCTCCTCTTTCTGACATTTTGTTTCAAAGGGATTTCCTGAAATCCAATGCATTTCATCAATACACACAACATTACCATATTGTTTTTTTGTATTATACCCATTTGACACATACACGACATTATCTCGAACATTCTTTTTCACAACATACCATGGACCTCCACTAAGCCCAAGTCCCTTTCTTTGTCCTATCGTATGAAACCAAAAACCTTTATGAGTTCCTATCTTTTTGCCCGTTTCTATTTCAACAATAGGACCCTCTTTTTCTCCGAGATGTCGACGAATAAAATCATTATAATTTATTTTCCCCAAAAAACAAATTCCTTGAGAGTCCTTACGCGAAGCATTAGGCAATTTCACTTCTTCAGCGATTTTTCTAACTTCTTTTTTGGGTAATTCTCCAAGTGGGAACATTAGATGAGACAATTGCTCATATGAAATTTGAGCAAGAAAATCAGTCTGATCTTTCACAGGATCGGCGGCAGTAGCAAGATAATATTTCCCATTTTCTTCAATTATTGATGCATAATGGCCTGTTGCTGTTTTATCGAACTCTTTACCCCATCGTTGTTCAAAATAGCCAAACTTAATCATCTTATTGCACATCATGTCAGGGTGTGGAGTCAAACCTTCTTTCACTTTATCAAGTGCATATTGCATTACATTATCCCAATACTCCTGATGAAGAGAAACTATTTTCAATGGCAAATTATATTTTCGTGCTATAAGCATACACATTTCAATATCTTCTTCTGCACTGCAATCGCCTTCTCCATTATCCATACCTATACGAATATAGAAGAGATGCAGATCATGACCCTGACGATATAGTCTATCTACAACAACCGCACTATCAACTCCTCCTGAAACCAATACTGCTATTTTCATTTTCTCTATTTAGCTGTAAAATTAAACTTCTTCTAATTCTTCTTCACTCCTATTTTCAGTGTGTATGATATGCAAAGAGAGAAAATAATCGACCGAGATTTTTCCGGGTCCCACTAATAAAAGGAAGAAATATATACCTAAAAACATAATAGGCAAATATCCTTGTTGTTGCCATGACAGAAGATACGTTGCTTGATTAACAAAATCTGTTAACAGATGATATTCTGCAACAATCATTGCAATAAAAGGAGGGATTGTCATTAATCGAGTTAAAAAACCAACCATAATAAACAATGAACATACTATCTCTATGATTGTCATTACAATAAGCGACATCTCACTCGACATTCCAAACACAGCCGGAAAGACATCACACATTTCATAATAGTGCATTAATTGTCTAACACCGAATTGCATCAACATAATACCAATAAATAAACGCAAAAACAGACGTCCTAAATTAGTATATGAATATCCTGTTGACCAGAAATATACGCTCTTTAATAATTCATAAATACTCTTCATGTCTAATTATTTTTAATAATTGTGGAGATTATAGTCTCTATTGCTACATTTTTCAGTTCGATTTTTCTTTCAGAATTTAAGAGATAGATTGTCGGAGATAACCTAATATCATATATATCGGAAACACTATCAGAAACACCAACTGTCCAATAGTGAGGATAGTCTGCAACCATATTCTTCCAATTATCTTCCCCTCCATCAGGAATTATGAAATATATTTTAATCTCATTATCCTTAGCTAATTGTATTATTTTTTCGTCTGAATTCAACCGAACCTTAGTCATCATACAATCTATACAATCCGGACTTCCAAAAATAATTATAGTAGGTTTCGCTTCAGCACTAAACATGGTTTTAGTACCTGAACGATCTATAAATTCAAATTTTTGAGCCTTACTGCCTATTATAGAATTTTTTAATGATTCATATTGAGTTATGTATCTAATCTTTCTCTCTTTTTTTATTTTTTTATTTTTAACTACGGCTTCAATAAACTTCAAATATATTTCATCTATCCATATTTCAGCAGTTTCAGAGTATAAATTGTCTTCTGCTGCTCTTGTGAATTGATAAAGCAACGTCGTATTTTTATTTAATTTAGATATCAGTTTCTCAACAGACTTCATTGCAACTGTTCTATCACAGAAACGTAGACCTACCACATATTCAGAAAAAGCATGATTTAATTGATGTTGACCTACAGCCGTCTGTTTGAAATCCATTGGATCCCAAAAATGTTCAACAAAATAATTCGACCTCTGCATTATATCTGTTATCTCATCAGGGACAACAGGCAACTCAAAAAGAGCCTCTAAAACAATAGGTTCACTTGAGTTAGTAGATTGAGCATATGTTTGAGTAATATTAATAACCAAACAACACAATAACAAAAATATTTCTCTTCTTATCATAAAAAAAATTTTTATTCTTCAATATAACACCGGATTGCTTCTATCCATGCCTTATAACCATCTCCGGTAAGATGCAAGCCATCATTCGTAAATTCTTTTTTTAATTTACCGGTTTTATCGTCTGACAAAAATTTAGTTAGATCTATGAATACAACGCCTTTTTCAATAGCTATCTTTTCGATTAAAAGATTAGTTTTGACAATCACATCTTCTGTTCCAAAAAGGTTTTTATATCTTTTAAAATCATTATTTATAGGCATTATAGATTGCAAATACAATGTCGTTTCGGGTGAACCGGAAATAATTTTATCTACAAGACGTTCGTATTCTGATGCAATTTGCTCTGCAGATAGCTTATGAGAAATATCATTAATTCCAATAAGCAAAAAAATCTTTTTTGGTTTACCTCTTAACACCTGGTCTAATCTCTGTTCAACTCCACTTATGACGTCTGAAGTAATCCCTCTATTTTTTACATTGTTCATGCCTAAAAGCTCACTGAATTCTCCTCCATCAGTAATAGAATTACCTAGGAATACAATATCATTTTCACTTATCGGCAATAATTCAAAAAGCGATACTCTGCGATCGTAATAACTATCTGCATATAGATTATTGACAAATGAAGAAATCAATAATCCAATAAAAACTAATATTTTATTATTAATCCTTTTGAGCATGATATTTTATCAAACCGTCCATTGGACTCGCAACAACATTATTTACTCTATAACCATGTGTAGATGCGGCTTCACGCAAAATCTTTTCAAAATGGAATGCGATTGAACCAGTAAAATTAATTGGCAACGAATGAGCACCCACATACATAGCCACATTTCGCTTCACAAAATATGTAAGTTCTTCTAATACGAGACTATACAAATAGGGATTCCATATATTTTCTTTAATAAATGGAACAAGTGAAGCCAAAAAGGTGTTTGGTGCAGGTTTACGATAGACATTTTCAAGAATATCGGCAAGCGATAATTTATAGGTAGCCAAGAAATTTTCGCGAATCATTGCCGGCAAATGGCCTTTGAATGCATCAGCCACAAGACGCTTCCCTAAAGCAGCACCACTACCTTCGTCGCCTAAAACATAGCCAAGTGACGGCACATTATTGGTTATTGTCGAGCCATCATATAGACATGAATTTGAGCCTGTACCTAAGATGCATGCTATACCCGGTTTTCTTCCACATAAAGCTCGGGCTGCACCAAGCAAATCACTTCCCACATAGACCATTGCTCCAGGGAAAAATCGATGCAATGCACGTACCATTTTCTGACAAATCGCCGGAGTAGCACAACCGGCACCATAATAATGAATTTCATCTTCAAGCGATGCTTCTCCAAGTTGAGTTTTTACATTTGTCAATATTGCATCTAACTCATCTTCAGATATAAGCAAGGCATTTATACCACAGGTAGTGAATCGTTCTTTAACATTTCCATCTGCACCAACAAGGCACCATTCCACCTTCGTTGAACCGGCATCGGCTATAAGTTTTGTTGTCATAAAAATATCATGCTACAATTAAATTACAAATTTAATAAAAATTCTCAATATCCCACAAATCGAACCTTCAAAAATATGTCAATTTCAAAAATATTTAAGAATTTGGTGGTTAGACAATTGTGAAAAACTTACTGATATATATGTCAAACTAACAGAACCTAAAAACAATGATTTTAAAAATTATACTAATTACGTAGACCGGGGTATGGGATTTACAACTGAACAATATTTGACTGTAACCCTTCATGTGCCAGTTGGAACATTAGAAAAATATCGTAATTGTTCTGAAAGTTGGGGAAAGTTTAGAAATATAGTTGAAGATCCTACTCTATCAATTGAAGGACAAATACGCCAAAACGACAATTTACAAATTAGTGTTAACGGCACACAAATCAATATTAGTGGAATCGAACCGGATTCAAAAGTTGAGATATTTGATTTATATGGTCGGAGTGTTTACTCCGGATATGATACATCTGTTGATTTGAATAGTACAGGTATGTTTATTGTAAGAATCAACGGACAATCAGCAAAAGTTTTATTAAAGTAAAAATACAATAAGATTTTTCTTTATGAAATAAGAAAATAAATACAACTTTTAAAGACTGATTATAAGCCAAATTTGACTATAATCAGTCTTCAATATTTGAATCATATATAATTTTGAATTTCACTTTATTTATATCGATAATATTCAACTGATTTTTGCTTAAATTCATAGGCAGGTTGCAACCAGAATTCACGAATTGACGATACTTTATATCCCCCTTTTGTAAATTTTTGGCGTACTGAGAGTGAACCACACACATTATCAAAACTTTTCAGACGAGCAGATGTTGATGTCGTAAATGGTTTGTGTGTTGGATATAGTTCAGCAATTACTTCCATAACATAAAACTGCAAAAGTGTTATCTCTGCAGTCTCGTAATCTGTGCAATATGATTCTACACCTTGCAAGTTCTTGCCTGAGCCAAAGCCATAGCGAGGTTTGATATGTATTGGACGAAATGACCAACCCGGGATTTTCATTGAATTGAGTTTGTCTGTTAGTTTATCGGCATCAATCCACTCTGCACAAAAAAGTTGAAAAGGCAAAGTGTAGCCAACACCTATCGACATATAATCCAATTCTCCCAATATGCCTGAAGCCGGATAAAAGATTGCTGAAATAGGTTGAGGTATATGTGGCGATGTAAGCACCCAGGGCAAACCGGTATCTTCCCATAACATATTTCGTTTCCAACCTTTCATTTCAATAATTTCAAGGTTCGCTTTAATACCATTTTTCAATAAGCCTTCCTCATTAAGATAAGTTGCTAACTCTCCTGCTGTAAGACCATAAATATAAGGAATGGGATATTGACTAACAAATGAAATGCACTGACTATCGACAAGACACCCTTCCACCTTTTCGCCACCGAGAGGATTAGGTCGATCGAGAACCATAAACTTCACTCCATTTTCAGCACAAGCCTCCATCGCTTTTCCCATAGTGGAGATGAATGTATAACTCCGACAACCTATGTCTTGAATATCGTAGATCAACACATCAATTCCCTTAAGCATTGCAGCTGTTGGCTTCTTGGTTTTACCATATAGAGAATATACCTTAACTCCAGTCTTTTTGTCTGTTGACGTAGCAACATAAGCACCAGCTGCCACATCTCCCCTCACTCCATGCTCAGGAGCAAAAAGAGCAACTAATTCTACACTATCAGCATTGAATAGGATATCGATCGTAGAAATAAAGTTTTTGTCAATTCCTGTCGGGTTGGTTATCAATCCCACTCTCTTCCCTTTCAGAGGAGCAAATTCCATATCTCTCAATACTTCAACTCCTGTTTTAACTTGAGAAGATGCCACAAAAGCGACAAAAAAGGCAATTATTAATATCGTTTTTTTCATTTTAATTTCTTTTTACCAAATTCCGGATTTATTCTAATAATAAGACACACTATAAATGTAGGTATTGAACAAATCATCACCCACCAGAAGAAATTAATATAGCCTTGTTGTCCCGGCAGACCAAAAATGTTGAAATTTCCGAGCCATTCATAAATATATCCGGCTGCCATTCCGGGCAACATCATACCCAAAGCCATAAAAGCTGTACAAAAAGCGTAGTGCGAAGTTTTATATTCTCCATCTGCAAAATGAATAAGATAAAGCATAAACGCTGTAAATCCAAAACCATATCCAAATTGTTCGATAAATATGCCTATATTAATTAACAAGAAATCAACCGGTTGCACCATTGCAAGGTAGCAATAAAATCCACAAGGAAGAGTCAGAGCAAGTGCCATAGGCCATAACCATGCTTTCAATCCATTACGCGATATGCAAATACCACCGAGAATACCTCCAAGAAGTAGGCCGACGACACCTGTCGTGCCATTAAGAATACCTACCTGTTCAGTTGATAGCCCCAAGCCACCAATCGCACGATCTGCGACATAAAAGGGCTGAACTAATTTCAACATCATTGCTTCAGGAAGGCGATATAAAAGCATAAAAGCAAGAGCTGAAAATATCTGTGGTTTTCGAAAAAAAGTAACAAATGTTTCTGAAAATTCTCTTATTATCTTATCGACAGAATTAGAACTTTTCAATGAATCATTATCAGAATGAGGCATTGCCCAAATATTATATATAGCCACAAGAAAAAAGAATGCTGACAATATAGCAAATACGATAGTCCACGATAATGGAATATTTTCGTATTTACGCTCAATAATTCCGGCAACAACAACAAGTCCACCCTGCCCTATTACACTTGCGATACGATAAAAGGTGCTTCTTACTCCGACAAATGCCGCCTGTTCGTGTTCTTTAAGTTCTAACATATAATATCCATCAGCAGCAATATCATGTGTTGCCGAACAAAAAGCCATAACCCAAAATACGGCTAAAGTAGAGGCGAAGAAAAATGATGTCGGAAGCAAAAAAGCTATTGCCGCCATTGTAAACGCTATGATAAACTGCATTGATATTGTCCACCAACGTTTAGATTTTATAATATCTACAAAAGGAGACCAAAATGGTTTTATTACCCATGGGAGATAAAGCCAACCGGTATAAAATGCCATTTCCGCATTACTTATACCCATTTTTACATACATCAATACGGCAATCGTATTAACGGCAAAATATGGCAAACCTTCAGCTATATAAAGTGTAGGAATCCACCACCACGGATTCCTGCGTCTTGAATTGTCAATTGCTATTTTTTTATCGTTCATAGATTTTTATAATTTTTGAGTTTTGATAATAGTAACAGAGAATATCTCGATATGAAAATCCTCGTTGAGCCATAATAGCTGCACCAATCTGACACAAACCAACTCCATGTCCCCAACCTTTTCCAAATAAAACAAACTCATCATCACGTCTTTCTATTGAAAAACATGAACTATATAGATGCGTATCGCTCAACAATTTTCTTATAGTTAACTCTTTACCAACTATAATACTTTTTAATGAGCCCTCTATTTGCAACTCTATTATTCTTCCGGAGACTCCTCTTTTCAAAGGTGTTAATGCTTTAATTTCCCCTACATCAATATTATAATATTTTAAAATATTATCTCGAATTTTCTTTCCAGAAATTTTATGCTGCCATTGATAAAAATCTGTTGTTTCACTATCATAACTGTTCAGAATAGATTTTCTCAATTGCGTATATTCATATTCTGTCAAATCATTTGGATTACAATACGGATCTAACACTGATTGAAGATAATGATAATCAATTGGCTGCCACGACGAAGAAAAACGTTCTGTTTTCCCACCACAACATTTTGAAAATCGAGCATCACATATTTCACCATTCATATCAACCAACACTTCTCCAACTGTTTGACTAACAGCAATCTCAGCATTTTTATTCACAATAGAATCTCCTTGATAGCGTTGACAATGATCATCGGCACAAACATCAAAAGCTTGATGCATCGCACTATCTGTCCAATCAATTATTCGAGATCCATTATAACATCGGTCATCTGCCAGATTATTATTTGTTTTCGAAATCATACGCATCACCCATGAACGAGAGATTACAGCATGTGCTTTCAAAAACTCTAAATGTGAATTTGGATTCATTTCGCTTGAAATCACACTTTTAAGATATTTTTCAATTGGAAGAATATTTATCAAGCAAGAATGATCATTTGCAATATTACGAATTTGCATAATACCTTCAAACGATTGCTGTTGTTTCCTATGCCAATGAAAATGTTTACCTATTTCTACATTATCAACTATTATTCTGCAATCTTCATTTTGAGGTATATATGTTATCGAATTTTCATCTCCTGAAATGTTATATTCGCCATGTAAATGAAGTCCAAAACCTCCATTTTCTACGATCCCTACTCGCACTGATGGTTGAATATTGAGATTAAAAACACCATTCATAGCATTAGGATTTAGAAATTACTTTTTGCAACTGCAACAACTTTTCTTTCATCTCAACACTATTTACAGATACCTCTTTATATATACTTTCAATAATCTGCTTATCCATTTTATCGAAATCCTCTTTTCGAGGGAGGATCAAACAACCTGCCATATCAACAGCTCCGGGACTTACCATTATTTGCTTTTCATCTTTTGCAAAATAACAATCAGGACGATGTTTTGAACGAGGAAAAATCAAAATTTCAATCATAGAATCTGTTGACCACATCATAACATTGCGATACGATTTTTCAAAAGTTAAAGAATCTATTATACTATTTATATTTGATAATTTACAACTGCAACGTATATGAAAAAATGGCATTGGCAATGAATCATCAACCCTAATTTTAAGGTCATGCTTATCAATATTAAAGGTCCACTCTCCTTTGTCAATATATTCACAAATAGGCAAAGCATCTTTGTCTCCTGCTTGAAAATGCAAATGGTCGGGTGCAGAAGCACCACTTTTAGAAGCATTATAAAACACAACCAAATCTTTATGCATCTCTGCAAATCGAACCATTTCCCTAAAGTTAATGCAATCTTGATGAATATGTTCTGAATGACATATTGTGAAATGATGTTTGAAAATAGGATATGGATTTACAAGCACATCATAATCAACAATTTCATCTAAAATCATTTGCTCCTGAGGTCGATTATTTTGACACAAAAAACATTTTCGTTGAGAAATACTATTACTGTCCACATTGGCAGCTGTAGACCGAATTCTTTCCGGATTAAATTGCAGTTTTATAGGAAACTCTCCTATGCAGATTGTTTTTTCAACTACAAATCTCAAATTATTAAAATTTTTCTTTGCCAAACTCCAATGAGACAATTGGTCAACGAAAAAGGCATGAATATCAGAGTGTTCTTTTTTCATTATTCAATTGTATGCGAGCAATAAGTTCTGTGGTTCGCAAAAAATCTTTATATGTATTGTTAGCATTAACTTTATCTATTGAAAGAGCGGCATCAGAATTACCGTCCCAACGGCGACAATTATATAGCACATCATATATTCTTCCGATTTTATATTCGCGACTCAAACGAATACCTATTGCATAGTCTTCTCCATAAGATGTATTCGGCAATAAAATCTGTCTGAACAACGGTGTAAAGAATGCTCTTGGAGCTCCTAAACCATTAATCCTAAGGGCGTTATTAGCTCCATTATCATCAGTCCACTCATTATGATCTATTTTGCCCGGAGGGATAGGATTCATATCTACGTCTGTCATCATATATGAACCGATAACCATAGCACATTGCTCTTCTCTGAAAACATCTACAATCTTTTGTAACGTATGGCAATCGCTATATACATCATCACTATCAAGTTGAACTGCATACCTTCCACATCTATCATCAAGAACGGCAAGATTCCAACAACCTCCAATTCCATAACCTTCATCTCCGTTCAATTCAATAATATGCAGACGATCATCTGTAATTGTTCGCAGAAGCTCGCGAGTTCCATCAGTGCTACCATTATCGACAACTATAACATTAAACTTGAAATCTGGAGCTTGTGATAATGCTGATTCAACAGCATCTCGCACTGTTTTTATACGATTTCTGACTGGGATAATTACTGAGGCCTCAACTTTAAAATCTCCATCATTAACGTCTATATCTTTTTTATCAACCGGAGCCAATGCATCAATTTCAAACAGATGTTGAGTAAGAGCCTGCTCCATCGCTATTTGATAACTTCTATTACGAGGATCAACATAGTCATGTTGTTTGTCGCCACTTTTTCGATAATCTATACGCTCTACTGTATATAGATATTCCGGCAAATGCACAAACATATTTCCGATTGATAAGCGAAGCCTAAGAGCATACCAACCGCCATCTGGCATTTCATCTTCTTCATTATCGAAATCTTCACTCGCTGCAAGCAAATCAGCTATGTTAATCAAAACAATGGAACCAAAATCAAAATCATCGCGCAGACTTCCCGGTTGATAATTAATACATGGGTGCAATAACATCGAACCATCGTTTTGTTTTTCTCGATAATCTGAATACAGTAATGTCGCATCTGTCTCATTAGCAACTTGAATCATTCGCTTAATAGCCCATGAATCTAATTCTACATCTTTATTATCAATCTGGACAATCGCATATTTATCAAGTGAACTTGAACATACTGTTTCTCTTAATTCCGAGACAGTCTTAAATCTTAAAATTTTATTTGATGCAAACATATTTTTTTACTTATCGAATATATTGATTATATCACCCATTAACTGACTTCTCAATGAAGGATCCTTAATCGTTTCAAAAGGAATCGACATAACAACACTCTTAGACTTCCCATCTTCTTTTATCACACCGGCCACCCAATCTGTATCTGCAAATGTCATAAATGTTTCAGCATTGCACTTTGAACTTGCCATAATAATATCCGGTGACTCTACAATATAAAAATCCTCATTGAGGGTATCATTATATGCATATTTTGAAAGCGTAATATCTGAAGTAATGTTATTACTTCTAACTATTACACGTGGATTTCTAATTTCTTGTTTTTCAGCTAAACATATACCTAAAATCTCTTCAGCAAATTTTTTATCTTCTTCTGAAGCTTGTGTCCCGAACATATCAGATGCCACATATTGTCCACTAACAAAGATATCACCTCCTTGAGCCACGAAATCTGATATTTGTCTTTGCAAAGTTTTACTAAAAGTCTTATAGCGATAACCTTTGACTCCTCTTCCGATAACCGATTCTTTCTGTTTGCCGAGAATTAAATCAATCACATTAATACCCTCCAAATCAACCTTTCCTGCTTCAACTGCAGCGACACTTGCTGAAATAAATCCTCTCCCGGCATCTGCAATTGCTTGTCCATGGAGTGCTACGAAATCAAATGTGTTTCCGGCAATGATTGTTGTTGCATAGTTGTTATTACTTCTTCCGAAATTATCTCCGGTGTTTCGTTTGAATTCAGTTTGATAACCTGCAAATGAAATGTCTTTGATATATGGGACTCCAAAATCTTCTTGTGAATTAAACCCGGCATTACCATCAACACTGAAATGAGAAGGAGCCGACACTCGTGTGAATCCATTAATTATTAAAATTGGAGCTTCCTTCTCTTCTCCCTCTTTAAATGCCAATACTTCACTCGGGAAACTCATACCTCCTTCATTAACAGCATATATTTTAAAACTATGAATATCGTTATCTTTGACTGTTACATCAAAATATTTATTTTTTGTTTCTCCGATTTTTCTAAAACCAAGTAACCCTTCCGTACGTTCGAATATAACATATTTTTCTGGAAGAGCTGTAGGCTCCAACGGATCTTCTGTAGGCTCCCACGTCAGACGATATTTTTTCTTATCAATTTTATTAATAGCGAATGAGTTTATCGGCAATGGTTGAATAATCACTTCTCTATCTTTTCTCTCAGCGACAAATCGTGCCATAGCCTTATATATAGCTCTACCCACAGTGAATCTAAAATTCGGGTCCAAACCATACTGCATATCAGCAAAATTCTGATGAGAAAGTAATTCTATTAAGGCTGTAGGGACTTCCGGTATACGAGCCTCTACATACGATTTATCCCACATTGAGCGACGTTTCCACTCAGGTTCAATAGTCAATCGTACATCACTTGTGATCTGTCTCATCAACATATCTGTAAGCATACGCGAATTAATTCGTGGAGTTCCATCTTCGTATAAAGCACCTTCATTTGTATAAAATATACCTAATGTCCCGACAATCGAATCATCAGCACGTTTGCCGGCATCTGAATGTAAAGCCATGGCTAAATCCACAGGTATATTAAGTCCTTGTTTATTTGGAAGCACCCTACTTCCCCCTGCAAGATAATTTACCCACATTGCACGTCCGGTGTAGTCGTCTTTATAATCATCTTCCCCATGATATGGAGAATATATATGTTCAGGAATACCTGCCCAATGAAGCCAGTATCTTGCTCCCTCTAAATATCTTGGATACGATGAGACTTTAAATGTCGGTGCCGGTCCTTCTGTTTGCTGACTTGATTCGACAACGCCATCAGCAGGTGCCGTCAGATCAGTCTCTTCAATAAGTTCTTCTAATTCTGTCTCTTCATTCACTAATCCCACTGCATCTGAATTCGATGTTGACAACTCAACAATTTCCGGAGTCGATGGATCATAATCTAAATCTGAACGCTTATTACTTCGAGAGATATTACCCATACCTCCTCCAATCTTTATTGCATCAGCCGTAACTATCATGCCTTCAGATTTTTTTGACATATTTGAAAGCATGACAACCGGTTCAACATCACTATACCCTGCCTCAAGAGGGAATGTCCCAAGATAGATCCATGTTCCTCCCCCCATAGTTTGATTTACTCGGAAACTTCGAGAGCCTCCCGAATAGTTGATTGTATATAAAGCATCAGTTGTAGAATTGGGGAGTGTTTTGTAACTGACATATATGGCATATTCGCCATCTTCGGGTATATCAGCATACCATGCAGCAATAGATTCTTTCCCATTTTTTACAGTTGTTGTCTGCCTATACGAACCACCTTCAAACGGATTTTCTGTATCTCTGAAATCCGGCAAATCATATATAAATCCTTCCAACTCTCCATTTACCCATTTTTGTGAACCGACGAGTTCTTTATAATATGGCTGAGAAATAAGAATCCCTCCTTCATTAGTATCATTATCAACAATCACTTCATTAGAGTTTATATCTCTTTCTCGAGGTAAGAACACATATGCTCCGGCATTTTCAAGCATTGGCACAATATAAGGCAACACATAACCCATCGTAAAAATATCTTCTACTGTTTCAAAGAGCAATGGTCGTTGCCACATCCATGAGCCACTACCCGGTTTAAAATATCTGCCATGACTATGCCAAAGGGCAACAATATCTCCTTGCATTCCTTTAACAGGATTAGAATATGGTTCTACCGGATAAACAAATGGTATGTTCTTACGATATTGCTCCGGCAATTTATCCACCTTTGTTATATAGTATGCCAACGACCGACTTCCAACATTTAACGACAACTTAAACTCTTTTATCGAATCCGGCAAAGCATTCGTGATTTCGCCTTCCATTTGTTCGATAAATTCCTGCGTGATCGGCAAATAGGTGAAATTTTCATTCAATTTTATCTTAACCGTTTTTTTTGACATATCCGGATTGACTGCATTGATTCTCAATCCTCCCGGATTGATATTATCAGGAATCCATTTCAATATAACTGAGTTTATTGATAATGTCAAGGAATCGTTTTGAGCCAATTCCGGTGGTGGAGTTGTTTTTTTCTTCTTTCTCTTTTTAGAGCTTTTCTTTTTCTTACGTTTCTTCTTTTTAGAACTCTTTTTTTTCTTTTTCTTCTTACTTGCTTCTGCCTCTGAATTCATTTCAATTGATGACGCACTTTCCACCTCTGATGCAAAAACATCTACGGAGCTGACAGCAATCAAAATCATCAGAAATATTGTAAATATCCTTTTTAATCTAATCATTATTCTTGTTTCTATCATTTAGTATTTTTGATTTAGATAACTTTTTTAATCTTTTTTCTTATGTTTTTAGGTTTACAAAGTTACAAAAATTTACATTTGCAAACAATAGAAAATCCTTAAATAAAAATATTTTTTTAAAACATTAAATCAAACACCTAATTATCAAATTATTATAAAGCATCTGCTTCTCACGTCGTAAAAATTATATAACTGCACATCGCTTCTATCGACAAAATTTAGTAACTTTGCGTCATAAGAAAAAAACAACTAATAACTAATATCAAAATGGCAACAAAACCTTTCCACTATCAAGAACCTTTCCCTTTAGGTCCTGATAAAACAGAATACGAACTCATTACTAAAGATTTCGTAAAAGTAGAAAATTGGAACGGACATGAAATGCTCGTTATCGATCCTGAGGCTCTAACTATCCTTTCCAATGCAGCATCACACAATAATTCATTTATGTTGCGTCGCGAACACAATGAAATGGTGGCTAAAATACTCCATGACCCGGAAGCTTCAGAGAACGACAAATTTGTCGCACTGACTATGCTTCGCAATGCCGAAGTATCTGCTAAAGGAATTCTTCCGTTCTGTCAAGACACCGGTACAGCAATAGTTGCAGCATACAAAGGGCAACAAGTATGGACAGGCTGCAACGACGAAGAGATGATTTCTCATGGTATATACAAGACATATACTGAAAACAATCTTCGATATTCTCAAAATGCTCCATTGAACATGTATGACGAAGTCAATACAGGTTGCAATCTACCTGCCCAAATAGAGATACATGC
Source organism: uncultured Porphyromonadaceae bacterium (assembly GCA_937911575.1). GTDB lineage: Bacteria > Bacteroidota > Bacteroidia > Bacteroidales > Muribaculaceae > Lepagella. Next base: position 57,633 of record CALDPR010000014.1, read on the forward strand.
CGAAGAGGGTGATGAATATAAATTCCTCTTCGTCGCTAAAGGTGGAGGCTCTGCAAACAAGACTTATCTCTATCAAGAAACTAAAGCTATTCTTAACAGGAAAACTCTTGTTCCTTTCTTAATAGATAAAATGAAAACTCTCGGAACTGCCGCTTGTCCTCCATACCATATTGCTTTTGTAATTGGTGGAACATCAGCAGAAGCGAACCTTGCCGCTGTGAAGAAAGCATCAGTAAAATATTACGATAACCTACCAACTGAAGGCAATGAATATGGACGTGCATTCCGCGACATTGAACTTGAGAAAGAATTACTTGAAGCTGCCCACAATCTTGGTCTTGGAGCACAGTTCGGTGGCAAATATTTCGCTCACGATATTCGTGTGATTCGTTTACCTCGCCATGGGGCCTCTTGTCCAGTGGGTATGGGAGTAAGTTGTTCGGCTGATCGCAACGTGAAAGCTAAAATCAATCGCGACGGATTATGGATTGAAAAACTTGACGAATTCCCCGGTGAACTTATCCCGGAAGAATTACGCAATGCCGGCGAAGGTGAAGTTGTCAACATTGACCTCAATCGCCCAATGAACGAAGTGCTTGATGAACTTAGCAAATATCCTGTATCAACACGCTTATCATTAAAAGGCACTATCATAGTAGGGCGTGATATTGCTCATGCAAAAATTAAAGAACGCCTTGATAATGGCGAGCCAATGCCTCAATATCTAAAAGATCACCCAATCTATTATGCAGGGCCGGCTAAAAAACCGGAAGGATACGCTTCCGGCTCGTTTGGGCCAACAACTGCAGGACGCATGGACTCTTATGTAGACCAATTCCAAGCTGCCGGGGGCTCAATGATTATGATTGCTAAAGGTAATCGTAGCCAACAAGTAACCGATGCTTGTCTCAAGCATGGAGGGTTCTATCTCGGTTCTATCGGTGGTCCGGCTGCAATTCTTGCCAAAAATTCAATCAAGAGTGTTGAACTTCTTGAATATCCGGAACTTGGTATGGAAGCAATTTGGAAAATCGAAGTTGAAAACTTCCCTGCATTTATTCTTGTGGATAATAAAGGAAATGACTTCTTCAAACAGATCAAACCTCGATGTTCAGAATGTAAATTAAATAAATAATAAAAAACATCACCTGATTTTTTGTGAGAATGTCTATCGACGAGGCATTCTCACTTTTTTATATAGTGCATGATAGTAGTTTATCGGGTTTCGCTTTCCGAATGTTTTACTTCGTTCAACCCCGGCTATTGAATCGCTTCGCTCTCCGGTGCATCGCACCACCTTTGCTGTCGGAATGTAGTCGAGGAAGTCGCACCCTCAATCTGTTTGTGCTTAGGTACAATAAAGACCAAAAGAGAAGGACAATTAATTTTTGCCCTTCTCTCTCGGTCTTTAACACTTATTGTTATACTTCAAATTAGGAGTATCTTAATATTTCTCTGATTTATTAAGTTCTTCAATAGTCAACGATTGCTTATCCATTTTATACCAAAAATAGGCAATATAAGCAACCACAAATGGAATGATTAGTGATACTATCGACATTGCTGTAAGAGTAAATTCGCTTGAACAACTATTTGACAATGTCAATGAACTTTGTAGATCAGCGTATGATGGATAATATGAAGTTCCATTATATCCTGCTAAAAGGAATAGGGCAACGACAACAAGTATTGTACCCGGAGCGGCAAACCATATACCTCTTGTGAAATTCTGTCGTAAAATGGTCTTGATTGTTCCTATTACAAATAGCAATGCCCCAATCAAAAATATTATAGCGACTAATGGCATTTCAATAATATTTTTAAAATATTTACCATTTTCAAGATATACTGCACCTTGATCATCTACTGCATAACCTTGCATAGTAAATAAATTTATTATAACAACTACAAAAGAGATCAAAAACAACACAAAAAATATGGAAAGATTCTTGCGTAATTGTTTTCTCAACGTAACGTTATCAATATTATTAATCATATATAATGCACCTAAACATATAGTCAAGAACATTACCATCAGCCCAAATTCAACATTGAACGGATTAAAAACCGCTTCAAGTCCACCTAAATCGCCAACCCAACGACTTATTACGGGAGCTGCAATATCACCTACAGCATTTTTATTCACCACAAACGGTGAACCGGTGAAAAAAGTTGCTACGGCCGTACCGATCAATAGTGGTGCAAAACAACCATTAATTGTCAAAAAAATTCTAAAAGCATTTTTCCCAAGTAAATTACCTACCTTATTTTGAAATTCATAAGATACGGCTTGAAACACAAATGTGATTAGAATAATAATCCAAACCCAATATGCTCCACCAAAACTTGTGCTATAGAATAGTGGGAATGAGGCAAAGAAAGCTCCACCAAACGTAACTAATGTAGTAAATGTCAATTCCCATTTTCTGCCGGTTGAGTTGACTATCAATTGTCGCTCATTTTCCGTTTTACCAGCTAAAAAAATCAGACTATTACCTCCTTGTACAAACGATAAGAAAATCAACAATCCTCCAAGTAAGGATATTAAAAACCACCAGTATTGTTGTAAAAATTCATATGTAATCATAATATCTTTCTCCTTTCTTTATTCGTTAGATATATTTGGTCCTTGTTTAATCGCTTTTATCATAATACGCATTTCGATTACGAGGAATAGTGTGAATATCGCCACAAATAGGAAGAATGTGGTTTGAACAGCCGAAACACTAACACTCGAAACTGCAGCTTTGACAGGAAGTAATCCTTCAATAACCCATGGTTGACGCCCCACTTCAGCAACAATCCAACCGGCTTGCCCTGCAAGATAAACCAATGGAATAGATAATAGTCCAACCCATTGAAGCCACTTCATATCTTTCAATTTCTTTTTGTGTTCAGCCCATAATACTACAATCATTAACAGAAACAGGAACGAACCTAAACCAACCATTACCCTAAATGACCAATAGACCAATGGAACAGGAGGCACCAACTCTTCCGGACTGTCAATGTATCCATAGCCAAAATAATCCATATTTTTCTTTAATTCCGCTTTTGATTGTTCGGCTAATTGAGGATTTTTGTCTTTCTCTTCTCGATATGTATTGAATGACTTTAATGCCTCTTTACCTCTATTGATTTTTTCTTGTGCAGAGAGATGTTGCACACCATCATTATCTGTATATCCTTCAAGAAGATTATTAATTCCAGGAACATATCCATCAATATCGTGAGTTGCCAACACTGAGAGCATACCCGGAATCTCTACTCCCGGCACTATTGAAAAAGGTGCTTGTTGGCCACCATCTTCCAACCCTTCGGCAGCAGCCAATTTCATAGGTTGATATTTTGCAACATGTATGCCTGAACTATCTCCACTGAACATAACAACTAATGTTCCTATAACACCAACAAGAGCAGCAACTTTAATGCTCGATAATGCAAAACGAATTTCTCGTTTTTTAAGTAAATACCAGCAACTTATTCCAATTACGAAAATTGCACCTGTCATCCAGCCACTAAATACAGAATGGAAAAACTTTGATATTGCCACCGGATTTAACACTAATGCCCAGAAGTCTACCATTTCATGTCGCACTGTATCAGGATTAAACTCCATGCCGACAGGGTGTTGCATCCAAGCATTTGCTACCAAAATCCAAATTGCTGAAATTGCAGCTCCTATCCCTGTTAGCCATGTCGCAACCAAATGGGTTTTCTTACTAACTTTATTCCACCCGAAGAACATAATTGCAAAGAATGTTGCTTCCATAAAAAATGCAAATATACCCTCAATTGCCAATGGAGCTCCAAATATATCACCTACAAACCAAGAATAATTACTCCAGTTTGTACCGAATTCAAATTCTAATATGATGCCTGTTGCTATTCCTACTGCAAAATTAATTGCAAACAGTTTCATCCAGAATTTTGCTGTTTCTTTCCAAAATTCATCTTTTTTTACCACATAAATAGTCTCCATTGTAGCCATTATTACAGCTAATCCAAGTGTCAAAGGGACAAATATCCAGTGGTAAGCTGCTGTTAAAGCAAACTGAGCCCTTGACCAATCTACTAAAGTTACTTCGTCCATATTATCAAATTTTATAGATTATTGTTTTCTAATTATTATTTTCTTCAATTGTCTTTGTCAATTCACCTCCAACATATTCAATCTTTTCTGCTTCACTTTTATCTGATAAAATTGGTTTGAAGAAGAAAACTCGTAGAACGAGAAAAAGAATAATGATTTTTAAGAAAATCAAAAGCCACAACTGACGCCCCCAAGTCATTGTTTTAAAACCCTCGACATAGAAGTCCCATATAGCTTTTATTTTGGATAATATCATATTGTCATTTATGTTAGATTGTGAATGCGATGTAAAGCTACAAAGAATTAATCAATTAACCAATCTTTTTAGATAATTTTTTTATTTTATTTGGTTTAATTGTCATTATTTCATTAAATTTAACTTAAAAACGTACAAATGTTTTGCTTATTTCAGCATTTTTACTACGACAAAAAGCCTAAAAATTAAGCAGGTCGCACGTGATTGTTGCGACCTGCTTAATTTTTCTTTTATTATATACCTGATTATTCATTATCTGCATCTTCATCATGCAGATATATTTTGATGAAATATCAGTTTTATATTTTCAATAACCTAAATAACTACCCTACTTGATTTCAACGAGTCATTAATGCAAAACGAGACCGAGTAAGTGGCTTATCGTCATAAACGACACTGAAGCATTTCACTCCATCTTTCATTGTATGTCGAATTTGTACTGTTTGACCATAGATGCCTTCTTGCATAAATGCAATTTCAAATCGACGTATGAAATAGCGATCAAAGTCATCTATATCAAACTGATTTAACAACAATTCAATATGCCGAATTGTGTTGACATGACGATAAAAATCAATATCTGTATACTTAAACGTATATTCTATCGGGACTTCACATTCCACCGGACGGAGCTTAGATTGTCGTTCTATCGGGCACTCTCGTTCTGAAATAAGATTTGAGTCGAATATCAAAGAATCTGTGCCGGCATTTTCATGTGTTTTTGTATTAATCACCATCCAAACCGTACGTGCAAAACCGATTGTCTCACCTTTTTCATTTTGAATTTCAAAATTGCGTTCAGAGAAATGTCTGTTCCAACTTTCAACCCATGTGATTATGTTATAGTATTCATTCACACGAGGATAATGTTTCATCTCTATCGTTAATCGGCTTAATACCCACCCCAGATTTCGAGAATCCATATTTGCATATCCTATATTAAGATGATTTGCATGTTCGGTTGCTATCTCAATAATACGTGAAGTAAGTAAGCCCAACGACATTTCTTGCTGTGCGTTGGTTTCTCCCGGTATAAGAAAATATTTTTTTGAAAACTCTTTAATCATAATGAATGCAAAATTAACAAATAAATGCTTAACTTTGCAATGCGAAATAAAAATTTTAATTTTTGATTGTGAAAAAAGCCGTATATACTATATTTTCGGTGATTTTATTATTGCTGTGCCTGACAAGTTGCAGCAGTTCGCGTCATGTACCTCAAGGAGAATATCTACTTAATGAAGTTGATATTGAAATTATTGACACTACGGGTGTAGCTAAACAATTTGAAGAAGAGGCTATGTTGAATTATCTTCGTCAATTGCCAAATCATAAAATTTTATGGTCGGTAAAATTGCAACTTGGTGTTTATAACTTAAGTGGTAAAGACACGACTAAATGGTATAACCGATGGATTCGAAGATTGGGAGAAGAACCCGTAATTTATAATCAAAAATTGACTGATCAATCTGCTATCCAACTTCAGAAAATGCTAATAAATAGTGGATATCTTGATGCTCAAGTTAAGGTTGATACCTCAAGGAATGATAAGAAACGCAAGATAAATGTGGATTATACCATGTTACCAGGCAAACCTCATGTGATTCGACATATTGATTACCAATTTCCAAACGACAGCATAAAAGATATTATCCTTTCTGATTCACTCAATTTGATTGTTACGCCGGGAGACAACCTTGACCGAAACATTTTGGAATCGCAACGCCAACGCTTCACTCAAGTAATGCGTGATAATGGTTATTATGCCTTTTCAAAAGAGTTTATCACTTTCAATGCCGATACGACAGAAAACTCCTATGATGTAGACTTATCAATAATAATTAATCCCCCCTATGCAACACCGACCGGAGGCAACAAAATTAACACTCACATTCCTTATTATATTCGCAACATAGTTTTTATCACTGATTATAATCCGGTAGAAATGGAAGATATTACGAAAATCAGTGCCGTAGACACATTGCAATATGGAGATTTGACAATATTATATGGAGAAAACAGATATTTGCGACCGAGCGTACTTGACGAGAATTGTTATCTCCAAGCCAACAGAGAATTTAGAGAATCAGATATGACAAAAACATATGAATCTCTCACGAGGTTGGGCATTTTAAAATTTATCAACATACAATTCTTGCCCGTTGTTAATATTGACAACACACAATGGCTTGATGCTTATGTGCTACTCACTCCTACAAAATCACAAAGCATATCGTTCGAAATTGAGGGGACAAACTCTGAAGGAGATTTAGGGGTAGCGGCAAGCGTAGCTTATTCTCATCGCAATATTGGAAAAGGTTCGGAAACTCTTTCGCTAAAACTTAGAGGTGCATATGAATCATTATCAGGTAATTTAGAAGGATTAATTAATAATCGTTATATGGAATATTCATTAGATATTGGACTTATGTTTCCCAAATTCAAATTTCCATTTTTAAATAAAGAGTTCAAACAAAAAATAAGAGCTACAACAGAATTCAACACATCTCTAAACTATCAAGAAAGACCGGAATATACACGCATCATAGCTACAGCAGGATTCAATTACAAATGGACAAAAGGAGGCTTTAGAAATAATTTTCGCCACACATTTACACCCATAGACATAAATTATGTCTATCTGCCTAAAAGTACTAATAATTTCATTGAAGAAATAGCACCAGACAATCCATTATTAAGGTATAGTTATGAAGATCACTTCATTATGCGTATGGGCTATTCTTTTTACTATTCGACAAAACAAAACAATAATCAATTTCATCGCCGATTGCAACAAAACATATCAACAATTCGTGTAAATGCAGAAATTGCGGGTAATCTTCTATATGCAATTAATAATATTTTCACTCCAAGAAATAATGTTTCTGAGAATCCATATAAAGTATTTGGCATACAATATTCACAATATTTCAAAGTAGAGGGTGATTATTCATATACCCATGCATTTTCACCTCGACACTCACTTGCCTTTCATGCCGGTCTTGGAGTTGCATACCCCTATGGTAATTCAAAAATACTTCCATTCGAGAAACGCTTCTATGGTGGTGGGGCTAATGGAGTGCGTGGCTGGGATGTCAGAACACTTGGACCAGGAGCATACAATGCTTCTAATACAGTTAATAATTTTATTTATCAATGTGGTGATATCCGTTTCGATCTTAGTCTTGAATACAGAGCAAAATTATTTTGGGTAATAGAAATGGCTGCATTCATTGATGCCGGCAATATATGGACAATTCATGACTATGCTGATCAGCCAAATGGCAAATTTCGCTTCTCTACATTTTATAAGCAAATAGCAGCCGCTTACGGGTTAGGTATTCGTCTAGACTTTGACTATTTCCTACTTCGTTTCGATTTAGGAATGAAAGCTCATAATCCGGCTGAAGGTCAAGAACCATGGCCGTTATTTCACCCAAAATGGGGAAGAGACCGGAGTTTTCACTTCTCTATAGGTTATCCTTTTTAATCATAGCAACATAAAAAACGTCTGAATGAAAAAATTAGTAATTTTTGATCTCGATGGCACTCTTCTAAATACTATTAAAGATCTTGGAGAAGCATGCAATCATGCGTTGAAATCAATGGGATTCCCAACGCACCCTGTTCATACTTATACATATATGGTAGGAAATGGTATCCGAAAACTCATTGAACGTGCATATCCTGATGGAGATAAAACTACCATTGATACACTCTTGACAAAGTTCAAAGAATACTATAATGAGAACAATACAAAACTCACAAAACCCTATGACGGCATCTCTGAACTTCTTGCCGAACTATCAGCAAGAAATATAAATATAGCGATTGCATCTAACAAATATCAAGAAGCAACTGAAAAAATAATTCGATATTTTTTCCCTCAAATACCATTTGTCAGCATACAAGGGCAAACAGAAGGAAGAAACGTCAAACCCGATCCATCAATAGTATTTGCTATTCTATCTGACTGTCCAACTCCTAAAAACGAAGTAATATATATTGGTGATTCTGCCGTTGATATTGAAACAGCACGCCGTGCTTGTATTGAATCTGTTGGTGTTACATGGGGATTTAGACCTGTTTCTGAATTAAGAAATGCCTATGCCGACCATATTGTCAGCACTCCACAAGAAATTCTTAACTATATATCCTAATAATATAAATAACCCCTAAATCATCACTTTGACGTTAAAACTTTTTCTATTAGTTTTAATGCCATTCGGCCTAAAAACATTATCTTTGCAAAAAATATTAACTAATCTAATAAATTGAAACATGACTAAACCAGTAGTAACCTTACTTAACGACAAAATTTGGGCTCGTTGGACAGCCCTAATACTTATTGCATTGGCAATGTTCTTTGCCTATATGTTTGTTGACGTAATGTCGCCATTACAAACATTGGTTGAACAATCGCGTGGCTGGAGCAGCACCGTATTTGGCACATATGCAGCATCAGAATACCTTCTAAATGTATTCGGTTTCCTTATCATTGCCGGTATAATTCTCGACAAAATGGGTGTTCGCTTCACGGGTGTCCTTTCCACTTCACTTATGGTTCTTGGTGCCGTTATAAAATATATCGGTATCACAGATTGGTTCCAAACCACAGAGTTCTGCCTATGGTTAGATTCTTGGTGGGTAGAACTTCCAGGCAGTGCAAAAATTGCTTCATTAGGATTTATGGTGTTTGGCTGTGGTTGCGAAATGGCTGGTATTACAGTATCTAAAGCCATTGCTAAATGGTTTGAAGGGAAAGAAATGGCATTGGCAATGGGTCTTGAAATGGCAATTGCTCGTCTTGGTGTTTTTGCTGTATTCTCAACATCACCCCTTATCGCTGAGAAATTCGACCAATCAATAGTTGCTCCAATTGCTTTCTGCACAGTATTACTCATTATCGGTTTGATAAACTTTATAGTTTTCTCCGTAATGGATAAACAATTAGACAAACAAAAAGGAATCACAACAAGTGGAGGTTCAGACGAAGAATTCAAAGTCAGCGATATGGGCAAAATCTTTAGCAGTAAAATGTTTTGGTTAGTTGCTCTTCTCTGTGTACTTTACTATTCTGCAATCTTCCCTTTCCAACGTTATGCAACTAATTTCCTTGAAGTAACTCTATCTATTCCTACACAAGAAGCTGCTGATCTATTCCGTTGGTTCCCTATTCTTGCAATGGTACTGACTCCTTTCTTAGGTGCATTCCTTGACAACAAAGGTAAAGGTGCTTCAATGCTTATGCTCGGAGCTCTGATTATGATTTGTTGCCATTTAAGTTTTGCTTATATTTTACCTATATATCCCGAAAAATGGTTTGCAATGACACTTATCGTCGTACTTGGAGTTTCATTCTCTCTCGTTCCTGCCGCATTATGGCCAAGTGTCCCCAAAATTATTGATCCGGTCGTTTTGGGTAGTGCATACTCTTTAATTTTCTGGATCCAAAACATCGGTCTATGCTTCGTACCACTTATTATTGGTTATGTACTTGAAACAACAGGTGGATATACTGTGCCTATGACAATCTTTGCTTCTTTTGGCGTTATAGCCCTTATTATTGGTATACTTCTTAAAATTGAAGATAAACGTAAAGGTTATGGACTTGAACTACCTAATATAAAAAAATAAATTAACCTTATTTCAGTAAAAGTGCTGTTGGCAATGAAGCAACAGCACTTTTTTTATATTCAGATTTTTATTTTAATCTTTAATTGATTTGATACAATCGTTTGAAGAATAAACACTTGAAGTTATTTTGAAAAGAGCGTGGTAACGATTTAGAAACGAGCTAAGGTCCCTTATCTATCTTATTCTGCATTATTGAAAAGAACGCTTAATTCTTGATGCAAAGATACGAATTTATCTTTAATCAGAAAGAGTCTAATAATTTCTTTGATGTTTGTATTTCACAAAATAGTGCTTTTGCTAATTTTTCTCTTGTTGCAGGTTTGTCCATAATAGGCATAGAAAATACTTTTAACATTGAGAAGTATTCACTATCTTTAATCTTTTCAATAGTTAGAAGTTGCTCCCCTGATAAATAATCTTTATATTCTAAAATTCCGTCAATAATATCAAGAATATTATTACGTTGCATCGTTAAATGATCTATAATGCTCATGTTTATACCAGCTATGGAATATGCTGATTGAGTATTTACAGATTGTCTTAAGAATTGTTGGACTAGTACATCTTCCGTTAAAACTAAATGATTCCAAGATGTCATAGGAAATACACACTTTGCACTATCTTCAAGTTTCCCAATAATAGTCTTTAGTTTTTCTTGAATAGGCTTCTTTAATTTATTTCGCTTTATCATATATGGAAGATATGATGTTAGCAAGTAGAAAATAAGTCCTGCAAGGTAGCTGTATGATAAATTAATTACAACTTGATTTATTTGTTGGTATTTACTAGATGTTCCCCATGGCCAAAACCATCCTAAACCAATGTAGGCTATCGCATAAACACTTAGAAGAGTAATGATAATCAGAAATGTATTTATTAGTTTACTTATTAGTTTACTCATTATTTTATATTAATTTTAATTGTATACACAATAAAGGCCTTCGCAATCTTGCTTCTTTAGTATAATAGTACAAGCATTACAAATTATGGGATTATCCCCTGTCAATTTTACTTTATGGCTCTCAGCATATACATAATATCCTTTATCTTTTAATTCGTTAATTATACGAGATAAGTTTTGTCCTTCTTTTATTAGATCAGAGACTTCCATATCGCTATAAATATCTATAAGGTCAGTAAAATACTGAAAAATATCGGCAATGTATGTACATTCTTCTTCATTAGCAGGTTCGTCGTAGTCTCTATAGATAAATGCGACATGATGAAAGATGTTTAATAATTCTTTACCAGAAACTATACGTTTAATAAAACGAGGCTTACGTACACTATCCTTTCCTGACATATAGCTATCTAATGACTCTTTTACCCAGTTTTCGTGTGACGTCTTGATATAATGCAAAAGCTCCTCTGTGTATGAAGCACAATTCTCATCTATCTCACGATGGTGGTTCTTGCACAATAAAAGTAAATTTTCATATGAGTCATAATCTTCCATCCCTGGCTTATATCGAGGGCCTTCCGCACTACTACTTATAATATGACATTCATCTCCAATAATAAAACTACCATCATCTTCAGAAATCTGATTCACAAGTTCCTTCTTACATATAGCACACCGATTCCCAGATTTAGCCCATAACTCTTTTCTCGTTTTACTCGTAATCGCCATATTATATAGATTTTCTTTGTTTTGAGTAATGAGACTCCAAATTATGTAATTGTTGCATAAACAAGTTTGTCTGTTTAGTATTTTCTACTTTATCGTACAAACTTAGCATAATATATTCCTGTAACAAATCCTTATTTTGTATATAGTGGTGACCACAATCAATTACAGGAATATTGGGATTTAGTTTTGTAGTCTCCATAACATCAATACGGTCAGGGAAGTACCCATAAACATTTGTATAAAACGGAGTTTTAACCCAGCACCACTTGTACATATGAGAACCTCCGAATGAATCCGATGTGTATGTTTTAATGTAATATAGGATCTTTATTCGTTTCCAAAAATAGTGTAGTAGAATCAGCGCTCCTACAGCTAACACAATTATCCACAACGAAATTTGATATGTAAAATATGATGATGGAATACTAAAGAGTATCTCCAATAATCCTATTAGAGACAACGCACCACCAACAATCGGATTTGTAAAAAACAATAGTAGCTTCTTCATATATAATAGGTTCTTTACTTAAACTCACACAAAGTTAATTATAATTTTTCTAATCTTTTATTCCCAATAAGAAAAACATATCTTTGTGGAAATATTGTTGCCTTATGCAAATTATAGTAGACGACCACACTGAGATGAAATATTATAAACGGTGTTTAGAGCAAATAAACAACAAATATTCTCAGGACACTGAGATAGACAAATGTACCATTATCGACATATGTGATCTATGCATTGATACATTAGTGCGAGATTTTACTAATATATTGGATAGATATAGGAATCCGCAAGATATATTTCAATTTATGTTGCTGTATTCTAAACTAGCAACTGAAAAACAACGCACAGATGACACTCTCATATTAATGCAAATGTGCCGATATGTATTTATGCTTATACCCCAGTTAAACCTATCGTTCAAAACTGCACCAATAATTGATATAGAGAAATTAGAGTTGTCAGACATCTTCTTTATAACAAAGATGATTGACATACTATCTCAACAAAGAGCTATTCAATTAATGAATGAAGAATGTGTTTTTAAGTTAGAGCGCAATGAGTGCGCATTCGCTTTAACCTATATGGATGGTTCGTTAGCAGACGCGCATAATTATCTAAAACACACAATTCATAATAAGTCTCTATTCCAGAAGCATTGTTTTACATTCAAATTATTAAAAGACTTTCGAGATGAATTATACAATGCTTTTGGAGATGTTGCTGATGAACTTTGTGAAATAGTTTGCAACACACAGCCTTCGGACGTTTGTCTTGATGATATTTCCTTTGGCGAATTCAAGGATATTATTGAGGGGCATATTCCCGAAAGATTACAAATCATTCAAGTTATAGACATAACCCAGTTGGTCGAGAAGTATCCCGATAGTGCCTTTCTGCAAGGACTACTATTTACCCATAACAATTCTGATATAAAAGCCGCTATTGAGAAACCGTATGACAAAGATTTAAGAACACGATATAGACCGCTGATTGAATTTAGCATTGATGGAAACAAAAAATACTATATTACCCCATATATGTTTCATGAGGCAATAGAGGAAATATGTGGGAATATGCTACCATTACAAGTAATTCCAGATGAATGGACTTCTAATCGAATAATGAGAACTTTTGCCAAGAAACTTTTTCAAGAACATGATAAATGGTTAGAAGAATTATGTTGCCGTGTTATTGCTGGTAAGAATCTGCTGTATAAAAGAAATATCAAAGCCTTGAATAATATCTCATTGGAAAAAGCTGTAGCTTATATTGAGACCGAATGTTTCTCGAATCGTCATGTGGGAGAAATAGATTTTATAGTTATAGATGACTTAAAACATGTTGTTTTTGTTATAGACGCCAAACTAATCAAAACAAGATATCATCTTCAATCTTTTGCTGCAGATAAATCCAAATTTGTACAAGAGGGGGGATATGATGAAAAGCTCTCATTTAAGGTGGATTGGGTTAAAAAGCATTTATATGATGTTGGACTGGAATTTGGATGTGATTGTTCAGGCTATTCTGTTCAAGGAATATTCGTTACAGAGACTTTTGTATATTATTGTATCATGTCAGAATTCCCAATAATTCCCATCGCATGGTTAAATGCCTATATCGAAACTAATGACAAATTATGCTTTTTACGACAATAGCCTGCGGGATACAGGCTATTGTGTGTTTAGATGCTTTGTTCGATTATTTCTATTTCAGCATCTGTTAGTCCATATATATCATAAATGATAGTATCAATTTGTCGTTCTAACGATGATATATCGTGATTAGGATTAGTCTTTTTAAGAGCAATAATCTCATTAACTATCTTGACAATTGAATTTTGGATATCAGATGAAGCCTTTTTAATCGGAATTTCCGACAGGGGTTTTTGATATAACTCTAATGTTTCACCCTTACGCTTTCCTTTGTGATATAACCATACATAGTACAACTTTGAGTTAAGAAGTCCTAATATGTACTTTATATGGTAATTTTTATTCGGGTTTGTAATATAATATACATCAGCACTCGCATACCAATCGCATTCATTATAGCCAAATGTGTTTGTTTTGCTTCTCTGTGGGCATACGATTTTAGCACACATGAAAATATGAGGGTGTGCTGTTCCCCTTCTTAATTGATGCCAATACTCGGTCTTTTCATTGTTTATCTCTCGAATCCTTGTCAAAATAGGTTGATATATCGATAGACAAGATTTTATAATTTCTTGTTCACTCAAAGGTGTATCAGATGACGAAAATATCAACTTCTTGTTGGTTGCTTCATTAGTACAATAACGGCTTATATCTGAATTTTTATAAAAGTCTTTATAGAATGGATAATTCTGAATTAAATGAATTGTATCGCTATCTCTAAAATAACTACAATCCAGCACAAAAACTCCGTCATCTTTGCGTATATCATTACATTGGATATAGTCAGCATCGGCATATTTCATATTGTGGTTAGTGATACTATCACAGCCTCCCATAATACCAGCATTAACTTCTGCAATATTACCTAAAGTATTATTTCCTAACTGAATTTTATCCAGCAATGATGATAGCGGATTGTCTCCATTGCTATTTTGTAGACGAATATAATTCTCCTCTCCATCGTATAAATCTTCTTGAACAATATCGGCATAAGTAGTATCTTCATCTATACGACTAATTATAGAAGTAAACATTAGGGGATTTAATGCACCCTTTTTGTGAACATCTATAACTTGGCATTTACAATTATCTTTCCCTTTAGAGAAGGAACTAATCATATTATGCTGTCCGGGAGCATTCTCAAAAAGACGCAGTTCTCCAAGATTAAACAAGGTTTTGATGTTCATTCTATCCTTAATATCTGCTCGAAGTCTTCTTGCTCCTAATGCTGTTGGATAATAGTTCGTTGTAATAAATGTTGCTACACCGCTTGGAGATAACATATTGAATGCTAAATGGAAGAAGAAATAAAAATAATCCATTTTACCTAAGTAGTATTGACCAAGATGAATATCTGCTTTTACAGGTTGGAATATCTCTTTATGCCCCTTTTCGCCTATATACGGCGGATTACCAATAACTATATCAAATCCCTCCTTGTCATCTCGATTGAATACATCACTAAACCAAGTGTGCCAAAGGAAGAATTTGTTGTTCTCGGCAAGGTTAATATCTTTGAGTTTGTCAAGAATTATAGGGTCGTATGCTTGTGCCTCCAACTGCTTATTTATGGTGTCGGAAATCTCTTGCTGCAACTTGACCTTTCTGTCGTGGTCGCTACAAGAGTAGTACGAAGATAGCAGATGTGAAACGGTCTTTTGCAAACGATTCTTCTCATCATCGAAGAGAGAAAATTCGCCTTTGTCTTTCTTGTACTCCTTCTCATATGTCAGTTTGCTCAGATCTACACCCATAAAACTCTCTATAAGCGAATTACCCTGCATAATCTTATAGTCGAGGTTTGGCAATGGCGATGGAGTCTCTTCATCTACCACGATTGAAAGCCAGAATCGCAAACGGGCAATATCAACAGCACCTTTCTCAATATCCACACCATAGATATTGTTTTGGATAATGCTCTTTTTGATTTCTGCTCGGTCGTAATGTTCTCCACTCAACACCTCACGGCAATGCAGCAGTTCATTGAGTAAGCCCATAGGGAATGCTCCCGAACCGATGGCCGGGTCACAAATCTTAACCTCTTCAAGTGCAGTGAGAAGTTTAGGCTTCTTGTTTTCTGGAATGTCGGCCACACCCTCTTCAGGAGAAAGAACGAACTGGCGAATCTTATCTTTTGCGACACTTGTATTGGTTTCGAGGTAAGCAATAAGCGATTCCTGACACATATAGCGTACAATTTCTTTTGGAGTGTAGAATGCGCCTTTGTCCTTGTTATCTTCAAGTAGGTTCTCGAAGATTTTACCTAACATTTCGGGATCGACACCCACTTCGGCATCATTGGGGTCGTTCTCGTCTATGGTAAAGTTGTATTCGCTGAAGAATTGGAACAAGCGTTTGAAGTATTCGGCAGGGAAA
>CALDPR010000015.1 GCA_937911575.1 uncultured Porphyromonadaceae bacterium
GATTGTTTCGATACCTTCACCTTCAACTTTGATTGAGAATGTAGTGTCGTCGATAGCTTCAGACAATTCTGTTGCATCTGCAAATTCTTCTCCTCCGGCAGGTGTAACTGTCAATGTGCAGTCAGCAACCGGTGCTACGATTGTATAGAATAGGTGGAATTCAGGGTTGGCAATTTCAGAATTCTCATAGCTTTGAATCATTCCTTCTTCAACTACGAGTACGTATTCACCCGGAGTTGTGATTGTTGCAACTTCGCCAGTTTCATCTTCAATATAGATTTTGAGAACAGGATCGTTTGTTCCAGGTGTTGAGCAATAACCTGTAGCTACAACGTCTTCATTTTCGTCATATAATTCAACTTTAGCACCTTCGTCCCAAAGACCTTTAGGGAAGTATTTGCTATCGAATGTCATTGTAACAACGCTGAGTTCAGCAACTTCTCCTTCTGCCGGATCTACAGAAATCGGTGTGAATGCCACTGCAGGATCTATTGGAGCTTCGATTTCGTATTCTGCAGAAAGTTCGGCATTGTAGTAGATTTCACCATACATTAAGTCATTCCATTCAAATGCTTTCTTAGGAATAGTTACTTTATATTTACCGGGCTCTGTTATTTCGTTAGCTAATGTCAATGTAAATTGGCAATATTCGCCCCAATCATAATATGGAAGCATCTCAGTCTCTACTGTGATTGCATTTTCAAGAACTGTGTATTCTTGTGTTGCTTCGTCAAATTTAGAGATAACAACAGGCAATAAGCTAATGTCTGTTGGTTCCATATATGTGTC
Source organism: uncultured Porphyromonadaceae bacterium (assembly GCA_937911575.1). Taxonomy (GTDB): domain Bacteria; phylum Bacteroidota; class Bacteroidia; order Bacteroidales; family Muribaculaceae; genus Lepagella. The sequence continues at coordinate 790 of CALDPR010000015.1, forward strand.
AAAATAGTCAACTTTAAATGATGACAATGATTCAACAACTCCAGGAAGAGGTTCAGCAAATTCACCTTTTTCAAGTCGTTCTTTGGTATAAGGACCAAACGAGATCAATTCATTGAATTTCGATGCATCACCGTCAAGCAATAATGAACCTTTTAATATTTTAATGAAATAGTTGCCACATTCCCAATATCCGTCAGGAGTGCTCATTGATTCGCTAGGAGTGAGTGTAACGACATTGTCTTCTATCGAGATATTGTAGTTGCCCATGCGATATTCACCCCAAGAAGAAGCGAATGCAAGTTGAGCTGTTGCCGGAGCAATCTTTGTAACATAGTCTTGAAGTCCCGGATCCCATTCTTGAGATTCAACTTCCGCAACTGAAAGTTCACCATCTAAACCTTCAAATGTGATTGTAAATGTTTCATACATGTGCTCAACAATGCCCGGTTCCGGAGTGATTGTTGCCATTGCTTGTGTAATTGATGGATCCGGAGCATCAACTTTGAAATCAAGTACATATTCTTCTGTATTTGTATATGTTTCAATTCCTTCGAATGCAAATCTATCTGCAGGAACGATAACTCGATAGTCACCATCTAATTCGATAGGATATTCAGGATCGTATGTGTTTGGGTCCATATATAGTTTCACGACATTGCCTTCAATGCTTACATCTAATGCACCTGTGCCACCTCCCCAAGGAATAACTTCTCCGTCAATAACTTTATTGATAGAGATGTAAGGGTATGCATATTGTTTGCTGTTAGGAAATTCAACTATTGTTGCATCAGGGAATGTCATAGTTACTTCTTTGAATGAAGTAACTGTTGAACCTGGTTCAATACCCCATACAGGTGTCATGCTGATATTTGGCGTTTCAACATATTCAAATGTTGTTGTATGACGAGGGTTGATAAGTGTTTCATGTAGATACAATTCGCCACCATCTTCTTTAAAGAAATCGAATGAGAACATTCCTTTCGGAACTTCAATCATATATTTTCCATAAGGGAGTGTTGCGACAACAGCCGGATCAAGAGTTAATTTTGCATATGTATCGTCCCATTTGTCAGATTTTTCTTCAAAAGCAACTGCAAATGTAGCCACTTCGGTAGATGCTCCTGTCTCAGAATCAATAGAATATAGTTTTGCAGTCTTATCGTCGACAATCTGATATTGAGTATCGCCATATGCATATTCAAAGTGTGCGATGAACTCATTAGCCGACAATAATTTTGCACCATTGCCAGGAGTTATTTCGATAGGTTGGAATTTAGGATATGTCCATGAACCCAACATTATCAATTCATTTGTTTTTGTCGGATCATCGTTGAAATACATTGCATCGCGAAGGATTCTCAACGACCAATTACCTTCTTGTAAATCAGAAGGAAGCATTGTTGAACTTGGAGTTAATGTCAATACATTTCCATCTGCAACGATGTCATATTCACCATAACTGTAAGCACTGCCTTCTTCGTAAACAAGACAGAATTGTGCTTGAGCTGTAATTGTTCCGTAGTATGAACTTGAACCTGCTGCAACTTCATTGAAATGGACAGAGGTTACATCTTCAGGCAATGTGATAACAAATTGAGGAATCAATTCTTCAAAGATGCCCGGTTCCGGAGTGATTGTTACTTCCGACGCTTTCACGAATTTTTCAATCGGGTCGATTGTAAAGTTGATTTCGGTAGCTTCATTAGATTCTTCTCCCCATATTACAAGTCCGGCAGGGATTGTGATTTTGTACTTACCTGCTGTTTGAACAGGATAGTCCGGCCATAAATTGTATGATGGGAAATTAACTACTACATTACCTGTCTCCTTATCAAATTCAGGACCTGTGTTGGCAAGAATTTTTTCTGAACCATCATCAGATATTCTAAGGAACTGAACATAATCCCAAGAGACTGAAAGATCATCAGATGTTGCTCCCACGACGGTAATTTCCAATTTACCACTAAATTCAGGAATTGTTGATCCATCTTCGACATTGAATGTCATCTCAAATGCTTTGGCTGAGAACGACATGCCAATCATCATCAGAAAGAACAACGCAAATGTTGTAATTTTTTTCATAATACAATGATTTTAGTTAAACAAATAGTTGATTAATTGTTGCAAATTTATATATATTTTTTTTATAATACAAATTTTACAATTTTTTAATATTTTTCTCTACATTAATATTTGGTTTAGTTAAGATATACATAGATTGTAAAAGGAGGTTCATCTTATCCACTCTCAGTTTGTCCTAATCTATAAAGTGAAACCTATATCTTTTTTAACTCAAATTACCCATGTCTTTATCACAAGTTTAATATTTAGAAATTTAATTAATCTTTCGGAAATCAATCTGTGCAAATAATTTTTTTGACAATAGTTGTGTTTCCTTTGTTGACGCGAACAAAAATCAATTCGTTGAGATTTTCTATATTTATATTTATTGCAGATGAATTCATTACGAATTTTTCTAAATTTATCCCATTGGCGTTATACAAATCAACGATTGCTCCCGGTTCTGCTTCAACATAAATTGTATGTCCCTTATATAAAATATTGTATTTGTCTAAGTTTGGGATATTTTTAATAGATGAATATTCGTCTGCATACATATCGTTAGCAGTCAAAATTTCGCCTGTCTCTTTATCTATTACCAATACTACGACAGATGTGTTTTCAATCTTCTGAATATTCTCGGGTAAATCGAATGAAAGAGCGAATTCTTGAGATTCGTTGCCTTTCCATCTTCTGGCGAGTTCTACTCCTGAACCTTCAAAATCATTAAATATTCCCCAACCTACATGAGCAAATTCAAAACCTTCGATTTCCGGGACTTCTTCACAATAAGGTTTTAGGTATGGCCACCAATCCATGCTTACACCAACTTGAGTTGCACTTTTAGCCCCGGATAAGTTGTTCATTTGAGTCCAATTTTTGCCACTGCCTGTGCATTTATCTTCACGAATAATTACTACAGCTGTCAAGTCGATATTATTTATATCTACACCGATTTTGGGAGCAAACTTGACATATCCTCTTTTTGTTATCGTATCAAAATTTGTTTCTATAATCTCAACTTGCATAGGAGATTTCTGCCTTAATAATTTTTTTATAGCATCTTCGTCCCATGTGTCTGCTACGACACTTCGGTTAAGCACCGCTAATGGAGATAAGCCTCCTGTCATATTGAAAATATAAGGATAATAACTATCTACCTCCATTGCGTCATAATAATGCACTTCAATAGGGATAAATTGATTCGAATAAGTATCTTCATATTTATCGATTGCTGCAGAGCCAAAAGTGGCATACGGATTCCACGCTCCTGTTGCATTTTCCATAACTACAATCTTATCATATGCTAGGGAATATGAAATTGAATAGTTCAATTCAAGAGATTTGGCTTCCTCGTAGTTTGGTGTCAGAGTGATTTTATAATTAACCGTTTGGTGGTCAGGTAAGTTGATTTCAATTGGAAATTCTATTGAATACGATTTATAGCCGATATTCAAATTCTTTGACTCTTCGTATTCGGAAACTATTCCGGTGTCTGTTTCTATCATCGCTTTGAATCCGGAGCATTCTATTGGTGTCATTATTTGTGCTATCAATGATACCGGATAATCGCCTGATTCATATACGAATTTCTCAGTCTGATTAGTTAGTCTGACAGAATAATCGGCAATCGTTATATTGGTAAATCCTGTTAGCATGGTGTCTATGCTTCGATTCACGAAAGCTACATGGATTGTTTTGTTTTTATAACCATTGATGGGGATATGAATTAATTCTGTTTTGGCATATTGAGTATGTCCGTCAATAGTTCCGATGTATATCGGATCTTCAGTAAAACTTTCAGGAGTATTGCCTGTTGTTGAGACATATATTTCATAATTACTTGTAGTAAGTGTACCAAAAGCTGCCACGTAAAATGATAACATTACATCATTAACAGGCAATTCGACAGCCGGGCTGACAAGCCATTCGCTGACAAGTCCTCCTTCCATTGTTGTGGAATTGCTGAATGGCACGAATAATTCACCAACACCCATGATTGTATATGCAGGATCACCCGACTCGATATTAAATGCCTCGGTTACTTCCGGAGCCGGCGTTTTTCCCATTCCCCAACATGTCCAACCTCCATATAAATGTCCATTTGTGGATTCTGAAAAATCCATCGAAAGATATTCCAATGAAGAATATCCGGTTGCACCCATTTCGAGTGCAACCAAACATATTATTAGTTGAATTATTCTTTTCATATGAAATTTTTATAAGTCTGTTATTTTCTGATAATTTGTTTTGTGTGTCGTATAGTCCCGTCGGAGTAAAAGACTCGTTTAATGTATAAACCATTATCAGGATTTTTGATTTCACGACCGTTTAAATCGTAATATATAGTATTGACTATATCTGTTGAGGAATTTATGTTGTCGATGCTATTTGAGTTGAAGATTGCACGTTCAGATGTTCGGCGTTCTCCTCCAGCAGTATAATAAACCTCTACACCCATTGTTTCAAACAATTCACCATATATAAATACTCTGTGAAGTTGACCTTCTGTGTATAGGTCTGTTCCTCCATTCAAATCATTAAATACGTATGGAAACTCTGTTATTGGCTCCTCGATGTAGTATATTCCCGGTTCAAACGTATATGGCTCATCATCAATAAAGATTGTCCATGTTATATTTTCAGGATTGATAAAATTGCCATCTACATCCTCCCACGCTATGTTAAACTCAAGCCCGGCCCATTGTGAGTCAACCTGTCCGTATGTGATTACAGGCGTTGCAGGTGTTGCAGGCACTTCCGTAAATTCGTTTAATTTGACACTTTCGTAGATAGAAATCACCGTTTTCCCAGCAAGTAATAAAGGAGTCTGACCGGCACGTGCTTTAAATGTCTTATTTTCATTGCTCATTCTAAATTCGAATGAATCAAGTGGACCATATTCTGTTGCTCCTGTCACAGGATTCACCCCAAGATATTCTCCTGCAGCAAATGTTACTGATTGATTGTTATGAATTCCTTGAAATTGATATGACGGCATTCTTATGATACTACCATCAATTTCGCCTCGCACCCATGCACCATCAAACACTAAACCACAGATATAACATTCAGTATCTGTAAATGCAACATCAACCACTTTGGCTCCCTCCACATAATCTTTTTCATATGTATATGAATATGTATGGTATGTAGCACCCTCTGGAACGACAACTTCTTCTCCTACATATGGTGTTGCTGTTATATTACCCATTATGTTATACCATGGAGTAGTTGCCTCATATTGGCATAGATACACATCTTTTTCAACAGATGTAATTATTCCTGTTTCTTCATCTAATTGAAGAGTATAGACATCTGATGTGTTCTCAAAACAAACAATTGAATTTCCATATTCATCATTTTCAATTGTACATCGAGATACTTTTACATCTCTCTGTTCTCCTGAAACATCATCATTAAATGAATATACTATTTGATGCATAGGAATAGTTATAAGTCCTGTTTCATCAATTGTCCCTATAAGCTTTTGTTTCTCCGGAAAACTGTTTGAATTTAAGAAAAATGGGTTATGAAACCACACCGTTCCGTCGTCAAAAAAACAAACTTTCAGTATCTGACCATCGTGCATTGAAATCACACCCATGTCATTTTTCATTGTTTGAGTTGAGTATGTTTTTGTTTCTGCATTTTCTGTATGCTCATCACACTCAAACGGAGATGCCTTTTGTGGCTTCAAAGCAACTCCTCCATACGTATAATTTGCAAGAGCTAAATTTGCACTTATTGCTAATAAGGCAACTAAAGTAAATATCCTTTTCATAATCGTAAAATTTAGTTATTAATTACTATTTTAATTCTTTCTGTTTGCCCGTTATTGTATTTCACCTGTTTTATATAGATTCCATCTTCACTTGGAACGATATTAAATTCCACTCCTTGCATATTATAGTATTTTTCTTCTATTATATCAGCTTCAATTATTTGCCCAATTATGTTTGAGAAATCACCTTTTGCCGTTTCGTCGGAATTGAATACAATGCAATTAAAAACGTTGTCGGAATCATAATTATGAACAAATGCCACTACTTGAAGATTTTCTTTAACCCATTTTTCGTTCAATGGCACATTATATTTCATTTCATATTGATTGCCGTTCCAGATGATAACATCTCCCCACGTGTCAGACAGCACTTGTCGAAGAGTATTTTCGTGAATAAAGTCTGCTCCTACACCTTGCTGATAGATTGCTTTTATATCACTTTCAATCACAAACACCGTTAATCTTGGTAAATCACATAATTCATCTAACAATGCCAATTTTTCTCCTTTTATACTCACATATAAATTAGTCTCATCGTGCGACATTTCAACGGCAACGCTCACAAAGCCCGGATCTGCCAATTCATAGTCCAATATGTTCTCTATATCCTCTTCATCGCCGACTTGTTGAATTGGGAATCCATCTTTTGAAGAATTCGGATTGTAGCGACGATTCAACATGATTGCCGGTGCAGATTGGTTTTTCATATCGCCGTAGAAATATGTGTAGTCTTTTGAGTCTGCCACTGTCAGCCAATCAGTTCCAAAACCGGCATGATGACAAACCCATATAACGTTATCGGAATATTCTTCATTGTTAAGCGTGGCAGCAATACGCTCGCTTGCCGATGGACAAAATGTACAACGTTCTGTCGTAAACTGTTCTAAAAGCACTTTTCGAGGATAGGCAGTCTCATATATTGCAATGTTAAATTCAGATACATTGTCCGACATATCTTCATCTTCCGAATTAGGTATTGTTAAAGTGATTTTTATAGGTAACACTATCTCCAAATCTGCTATTTCATTTGTAGAAATCTCAATATTCCCCAACCGCTTTTCTCTATATGCAATAGGCGTATCAATCAAAAATTCTCCTTGCAATTCAGTGCCAACTTCATATTTGATAATAAATTCATCGACCGGTCGTGCTCCGATATTCTCAACTTCATAGTTCACAATTATTTTCTCTCCATGTCGAGCAGAAAGATGTGCTACCCCAGCATAATTCAACGATAAATTGTATTTAGGCAGATTTTCGCCTGATACAACAGCTTCTACTGAGACATTGCCATAATCTTTTGTTGAGTAATCAACCCAGTCTTCATTCTTTGCTATCCAACAGCCATTTGGTACAGATATTCCACTCAATGATATGCAATTCATCTTTTTATCTTGGAAATATGAGTATCCGATATATATATCATTTTCTCCGGTTATCTTATATGATGAAGATAGAGAGATTTCACTCCATGCACCACGCTCAAATTCTGAAACGCTCCCCTCGGATTCATTCTCCCCATTTAGTGAATGGCGAATCCATGCAGTTATTGTTTCCGGTCGTAAGTCACCATACCAATTTGCAAGCCCAACTCTGATACTACTTATGTCGCAGCCAATTAACAAACCCAAATCTTCTTTCGGTATCATTATCGCAGCACTGACAACACATTCTCCACTTTTACCAGTCCCGGTAGTGTTTATCTCCCCATTACAATATCCGAGGTAATATACATCTTCTGCAGATACATACCCAACAGACAGTAGCAGCATTAAAAATAAAAATAATTTTTTCATATGACTGAATTTGACTAAGTTTATATTAATTGTTATTAATGTTCGTTAATATTGCTACTCTATAAATTTGAATAGTTTTATTGTTGCAAATTTACAAATGAAATATATTAAAATCAATGAAACTATTTTCAAAAATACAACAAAGTGTCTGTAATAATAGAAAAAAACAAATAAAGTCGCTCTTGTGGTTTGCAAAAAGCTATTTTAATAGAGTGTCTAGTTTTGTTTTAAAAACAAGTCATAAAAATTAGCATAAATCGAGGAATTGATTTATGGAAAGAGATAACAAAAATTTTAAATCACCAATGTTCCATTAAATATTTTTTTCGTATTTTTGAGAGCATTTGAGGTGTAATCTGTAAGTATTGTGCGATGTATTTAAGAGGCACTTGGTTAATGTCGGTATGTTCCCATCTTTCTAACAACAATACATATCTTTCATACGAATTATCGCGTGCCGACCTATATGCATATCGTCTTTCAAGACAACTTATCTGACCGAAAAGCAAATCTCTAACCCAAATCGCTAATTCCATGTTTTGGTTCATCGCATTTTTTAAATCGTCGAAAGAGACACGAAGAACAGTCATATCTGTTAATGCTTCAATTGAAAAACGAGCAGGAAGTTTGTCAAAATAGGAAGTTATAGAACCGATTATATCACCATCTTTAGCAAACAGATTTGTATCTTCATAATTCTCGTCTAAATAAAAAGATCTACACATGCCTCTTTTTATTATAAAGAAGTGATTGCTGCGTTTGCCCTGTTTAACAAGTATATCTCCACGTTGATAATCAGTGGGTGTGGAAATCTGTTTAATTAACGATATGGTTGTCTCAGAAGGCAACCATGGTTCTTTCATGATATCATGTAATTCCATATTTATATAATTAGGTAAATTTATTCGTGGTTTATTAAGGTCAAAATTAGATAATTTTTTCGTAACGGCAAAAAAAAGCGAAGTTTTTGTGTCGTTCGATAATTTTATTCCCTATATGGTTTGAGTCTTTGTAGAGGCTATGTCTGTTTTGTGTCTTTTGATGGTTAATTGAAAAGAAATGCTCGGTTATTGAATCGCTCTTCGTCCTCAGGTTTTTCTTACGACTGCCTAATAGCCAACTTTGTTTGCTTTGGTAGACATTTCGCGATCTTCTATCAATAATCTACAATCTGCTTTACTATGTTGGTTGAATAGGATTAATTATTATAAAAATAATTATGAAGTGTCGAAATAAATGACTATATTTGTGGCAGATAAATTTTCTAATATAAAAAACGATATATCATGAGAGCGTATGGAATAATAATTGTTTTTTTGTCTTTATTTGTTTCGGCATCTGCCCATGAGATTGTGTCTCCATCGGGTGATTTAGAGCTTGGAGTGTCGGTTAATGCTTCCGGGCAGCCCACTTATTCATTGAAGTATAAGAATGGATTTGTGATTAAAGAGAGCCGTTTGGGCTTTCTTGCCGACGAGGCGGATATGCAATCGAATTTTGAGCTGGCTGGAGTGAGATATTCAGAAATAAATGAGACATGGAAGCCGGTGTGGGGAGAGTATGAATATATAGAAAATCGTTGCAATGAGATGGTGGTTGATTTCGTTCAATGCGACGAGAATAAACGTCGGTTTTCTGTCAGATTTCGTCTGTTTGATGACGGGCTTGGTTTTAGATATGAATTGCCTGAACAAGAGACAATTAATTATCTTACGTTGAGAGATGAGTCGACAGAATTTAATCTTGTGTCGGACAATACATTTTATTGCATACCGGGAGATTATGATGTAGATGAATATGCATATACGACAGCTCCGATGTCGCAATTGGCAGAACCATTATCAAAGATAAAAAAGACATTGGTAAATAATACTCCGATAGCAAATACGGCAGTTCAAACACCTTTGTTGATGAAAACTCCGGAGGGTGTGTATGTCAACATACATGAAGCGGCATTAGTGGGCTATGCAGCGATGTCGCTTGATGTGGATTCCGAAAAATTGTCGTTGAAATGTCATCTCACACCCGACAAAAATGGAGTGAGAGGCTATCTCCAACTTCCGTTCTCTACTCCTTGGCGAACCATCATTGTCAGTGATGATGCGTGCGATATTTTGGCTTCTCAATTAATCTATAATCTGAATGAACCATGTGTGATTGAAGACACGTCGTGGATAAAACCACAAAAATTTATTGGCGTGTGGTGGGAGATGTTCAATGGTACAGGAAAAACATGGGCATATAGTGATTACTACAAAGCTAAGCCGGGAGTTACTGATTATACGAAACTTAATCCAAACGGTCGACACCCTGCCAACACCGAAAATGTGAAGTATTATATTGATTTTGCTGCAGAGAGTGGAATCCCGGCTGTATTGGTTGAAGGCTGGAATCTTGGTTGGGAAGATTGGGCGGCATATAAGAAAAATCGACAATTCATTTTTACGGAAGCATATCCTGATTTTGATGTAGAAGTGTTGCGAGAATATGCTAAATCAAAAGGTGTCAGATTGATAATGCACCATGAGACAGCAGGCAATGCAGTCGATTATGAACGGCAAATTGATGATGCATATCAATTTATGGTTGAAAACGGATATAGTTCATTGAAGACAGGTTATGTCGGACCTATCATTCCTCGTAGCGAATATCATTCTTCACAGTGGATGAATGATCATTATATCTACGTTGCTCAAAAGGCTGCCGAATATCGGATTATGATTGATAGCCATGAGGCAGTACGTCCGACCGGTCTCTGCCGAACATATCCTAATTGGGTGGCTCAAGAATCTGCACGAGGAGGAGAATTTGAATCTATGGGGGGAAATGCTCCCGACCATACGTGCATTTTGCCATTTACACGATTGAAAGGTGGACCGATGGATTATACACCGGGATTGTTTCAAACAAAATTAGATTATTATAATGGTGAGAAAAATGACCAACAGGCAGGCACAACTTTGGTGAAACAATTAGCCTTATATGTTACGATGCCTTCTCCTCTGCAAATGGCGTGTGATTTGCCCGACAATTACAGACGATTCCCTGATGCTTTTCAATTCATAAAAGATGTGGCGGTAGATTGGAGCGACAGTCGCTATCTTGAAGCAGAGCCGGGAGACTATATCACTGTGGCTCGAAGAGAAAAAGGTTCAGACAGATGGTTTGTAGGTGCCATAACAGATGAAAATGCTCGAATTGCAACCATAGACCTCAATTTCTTACCTGAAGGTTCAACTTATGTTGCAGAAATATATGAAGATGGCAATGATGCTCATTGGAAAGGTAACCCACAAAGCTATAATATTCGCACAATTACAGTAACGAATAATACTGTTTTAAAACAGGAACTGGCTCCCGGAGGAGGTGTAGCCATAACTCTTACACGCCAAGACTAAAATATTAACAATTAATGTATTAGAATATGAATAGAATTATTAAACAGACATTTTATGCCATCATGCTAATGGCTTTTGTTTCTGTTTCTTTCCCTTTTGAAATGAATGCACAATCGGAAGCAGAAAAAATAAAAATAACGCCTGGAAGGCTTCATCTGACCAAGGCAACACGTTTTGTAAAAAGCGAAGTGCCGTTTGATCGATTGCAGCCGGTTTACGACGGGATATTCGGATTGCCGGTGTTTAATTATGATACCTATACAGAGTGTTGGCAATTCCGAAGCATTGATGGACAACTTATATTTGGGCCACAATGGGAATGGTATGGAAACTTAAAACCACGCTTTAATTCCGGTGTGGCAGTGGTTAAAAATCCGAAAAACCAGCACCCTGTGATTTTGTATTCCGACGGACGAGTGAAAGAGTTGCCTCAAACATATGGTGTCATCACTGAATTTATGGACGGAGTGGCAATGGTTCGTGAGGCAAGTGCAAGTCAAGGAATCAGTTTATTTTATATTAATATAAATGGCGACAAAGTGTATTCTCATTTAACTGAAACAAATGCCCATCGCTTGTCGAGACCGGAGATTCGCCCTATTGAGTGTGGTCGCAGAGCATACTATAGCAATAAAGTAAAAAAATGGGGATTTTTAGATGCTTCTGGAAAAATAGTGATGCAACCTCAATTCCTTGATGTCAGAGATTTTAAGAATGGTTACGCTTTGGTGTTGATACCGACCGGAGAATATGAAGGTAAATTAGCAATCATCGATGTCTCAGGCAACATAATATGCGATAACATTATGGAAGAGTCTGTGTCGTCAATGAAAAGCACTTTGCATATCTCAAATGTGTCTTCCAATGGGATTTTTACAATCAGCGATAATAGAGGTTATGATACAAAATATATCAGAGTAAGTCCGTATGAAGAACTTTTTACAGCCTATGCCGGTATGAATTTTGAGGGAGACTATGCTTTCCTTGTGCCTCAAGATGCAGAAGATGAAATTCCAATCGTGGTTGACAAAGATTTTTTCCCTGTAGGGAAATGGGATTTACCTTTCACTTATCATGACTTCGGATATAGAAAACCGACATTTTCCCCTATTGGCGTTGCTACGCTTGACAATTCAGCTGTGATTGATAATAAAGGAAATGTAATTCTTGCCACCGACTATAAGATAGGTGATTTCTCTGAAGACGGATACGCACCATTCGAAGCAGTATTTATCGCTCGCGACAAAGATGATGCTGAGGTAGAAATGACCGGTTATTGCCTCCCTACGGGAGAAATCGTTTTTGCATATTGTAGCGACCCTATAATTGAAGATTATTTCATACTTCCACCGATTCCGGGAGAACTGCCGGATCTCCCAGTAATTAATGATCCTATACCGGATCCTCCGTATACTCCTGTAATAGAAAACCGACCTCCATTAGGACCAATCTACATTGCTACAAAATATGATGTCAAGGTTGTCGCTTATCCTCAAGAAGCTGCCACTGTCTACGGCTCGGGCAAATATGAATTTGGCGACACTGTGCGTGTTACCGGAACACCTAACGAGGGGTGGAAACTCGTTGATATAAAATGCAACAAACGCATCGGTTCAAAAACCGATATATTCAACAAATTTGTTGTGAATGGCAGTTTGGAAATCACATGTTATTTTGTGAAAGATGACGAACCGAAAGCTCCACCGACAATGAATTATTCCGGAGTTCTTCCATTGGAACAATTTGATAAAAGTGTTGTCGAATTGCCTATATGGTTGGAGTTGAGTGCAGATAAAAACATTGACACTCCTTATGGTAATGTTCATGGTTATCTTGCCATAGCCCACAATCCCGATAAACAGTTGCATTTTGCAAACAGCGGTGGAGAAGATGAGATATTTGTCAATATGTTTATGGCTCCAATGCTTGTCAGAGGCTTGCAGACTGACGAAGAAACAGGAAAGAATTATTTGATGCTTGATGGTGGTGAAGTCGCAGCCGGAAATATGTTATACAAAAGCAATCATTCTTCTTCCGACAATGCAAATGACTTTAAAACACTATTGGCTAATTTGATGCTTATATTTGATAATTTCAAATATATAGAAATAACACCCGCTCGCTATCGTATTGAAATCATAGGCAACATCGGAGATGAATCATTCACATTCGGTAAATTGGAACGTCTGTCGGCAATCCATGGTTGGTTGCCGGGTGGTGATGAGCGATTTGCCGAACATAGTCAAGGTCTGTTCGTGAGTGTAAAGAAAGTCGGATTAGATCAAGATTTAATGTTGAATCGTAAAATGGTAAAATCTGACGATAAACCACAGATTTGGTGGTATCCGACAGCCGGTTTCCAGGGGGTGGTTGGAGATGAGACATCGATAACAAAGGTTGTTGAAAAACTTGGAGAAACATATCGTGAATTTACAACAGATATCGACCAAAAAAAGAATCTCAACTTTTCAGACTTTACAAGAGATTTAGAGAAGAATCTGCTTAAGCCGGTCAAATTCTAACTAAAAAAACTCGGAAAACATTTTTTTAGAAATTTTGATGTCTGATAAAAGTTTATGATTGAGTAAAATAAAGGCTGAATCTCGCATATGGATTCAGCTTTTATTTATTTTATCGGGCAGTAACACTTAAAAAAAGGTTTAGTCAAGAATCCATTCCACCTCTTTAAATGCATATCTATGTCGAATGCAATTATCTCTATCGAAATAATCGGTCGATAATGTTGTCGGTTCGTAGACATTAAGATGTCCGGTAGGTTCTATTTCGCCGACGTATCCACTGAAAATTTTGCCGGTTTCGACATCACAAAATTTGTGTAGAAGCATGTCGTTTCTCCACAGATGTTTCATGAATTGTTGGTGAACGGCATCGTAATTTTTTGTATTGATAATATTGTCGATAGAGTTGACAATCTCGTTGGCAATTTTTAGTAAAAGAGAGTTTCTATCAGTAACTTTACCGGTGATTTGGAGCAAAGAGACCGGATTTGGGGCGTCGCTGAAGAATTGTTGCTGATTTACGTTTAATCCTATTCCGGCAATTGTGTGCATTAATTCAGTGCCAATGACAGCATGTTCAATTAGGATTCCACATAATTTTTTATCTTTGAAGTAAATGTCGTTAGGCCATTTAATTTTCAAATCCACATTGCATAATTCTTTTACGGCATTCACAACCGAAATTGCCACTGCTTGGCTGATTGCAAATTGGCGATTTGCGGGAAAGTTTTGAGGGCGTAGCAAGATAGAGAAAGTGAGATTTTTGTATGGTTCGGCCTCCCATGAATTGCCCCGTTGACCTCTTCCGGCTGTCTGACAATCTGTCGTAACCACAACATTGCTATTTAACGATGCAACATTGCGAGAGATATAAGAATTTGTGGAGTCGACGTCAGAAAGGTTTAATATAGAAATCATTCAACAGATATTGTTCGTGAATTGTCGGATTGATTTACACTTATGACTACTTCGACAGTGTCTCCCGGCAACAAGTTTTCTATTCTCTCAGGCCATTCGATGAAACATAAAGCCCCGGAATCAAAATAGTCTTCTGTGCCTAAGTCAAAAGCTTCATCTTCAGATTCGATGCGATAAAAATCGAAGTGATAAATTAATTCGGCAGTTGTTTCAGAGCGGTATTCGTTTATGATTGAGAACGAAGGCGAATTGGCAATATCTTCAACACCAAGTTGTCTGCACAATTCAGTTATAAACGTTGTTTTTCCGGCTCCCATCTCACCACGAAAAGCGAAAACAGTGCGATCGTCCATTGCTTCAATGAATTGTTTGACAGCATTAGGGAGTTCGTCTATATTTTTAATTGACAAAATCATAATTGTTGCATTTTGTAAAATTTAATTTAGTGCAAAAATAGTTAAAAGTTTTTAATAAATAGATTTTTACTTTCTTTTTTGGATAATACGTATCACACTCCAAAAAAAATGTGTAATTTTGTAGAATATAAAATATGATTCAACACTGATTTAAAATAAGTTTGTAGTCATGGTCTATGAATATGATTATTTGGTAATAGGTTCCGGTATTGCAGGAATGAGTTTTGCCTTAAAAGTAGCAGATAAAGGAAGAGTGGCACTTGTCTGTAAATCTACACTTGAAGAAGCGAACACCTATTTTGCTCAGGGAGGGATTGCAAGTGTAACAAATCTTGCTGTTGATAATTTTGAAAAACATATTGAGGACACAATGATTGCCGGTGATTGGTTGAGTGAATCTGCGGCTGTCGAAAAAGTTGTAAAAAATGGTCCTGAACAGATTAGAGAATTAATCAGATGGGGTGTTAATTTCGATAAAACGGAGACAGGAGACTATGATTTGCATCGCGAAGGTGGTCATTCTGAGTTTCGAATTCTTCATCATGCCGACAATACGGGTGCGGAAATTCAGACAAGTCTGATACGTACGCTTAAAACACGCCCTAACATAGATGTTTACGAAAATCATTTCGGTGTTGAAATAATCACGCAGCATCATTTAGGCAAAATTGTAACACGTCGAACTCCCGATATTACCTGCTATGGAGCTTATGTGCTAAATCAACAAGAAGGAAGAGTTGATACGTTTCTTTCAAAGGTAACGGTGATGGCAACTGGAGGAGTAGGAGCAGTATATAAGACAACAACAAATCCTCTTGTGGCAACAGGCGATGGCATAGCAATGGTTTATAGGGCAAAAGGGACAGTGAAAGATATGGAGTTTGTGCAATTTCACCCTACTGCTCTATATCACCCCGGAGATCGTCCGTCGTTCCTTATAACAGAAGCGATGCGAGGCTATGGAGCAGTGTTGCGAAATCTCAAAGGGGAAGAATTTATGCACAAATACGATGAGCGATTGTCGCTTGCTCCACGTGATATTGTGGCTCGTGCAATCGATACTGAGATGAAATTACACGGAATCGATCATGTGTATTTAGATGTTACGCATAAAGATGCTGAGGAGACAAAGCATCATTTCCCGACAATATATGAGAAATGCTTGTCATTAGGGATTGATATAACCAAAGATTATATCCCTGTTGCTCCGGCTGCACATTATTTATGTGGAGGAATAGACGTAAACCTTAATGGAGAGTCATCAATTAAACGACTATATGCTGTCGGAGAGTGTTCGCGTACGGGGTTGCATGGAGGAAATCGTCTGGCATCTAATTCATTGACCGAGGCAATTGTATATGCTGATGCTGCTGCTCGTCATGCAAAAGAACATATAAATGAATATGTGATTCGTCATGATGTGCCACAATGGAACGATGAAGGAACAACACACCCCGAAGAGATGGTATTGATTACTCAATCGATAAAAGAAGTGAATCAAATCATGGCTTATTATGTCGGTATAGTTCGTTCGGATTTGCGTCTTAACAGGGCGTGGAATCGATTAGATATTCTATATGAAGAGACAGAAAAATTGTTTAAAGTAAGCAAAGCCAGTCGAGAAATATGTGAGTTGAGAAATATGATTAATGTAGGATATTTGATAATGCGTCAAGCTATGGAGCGAAAAGAGAGTAGAGGATTGCATTTCACAGTTGACTATCCACACCCTAAAAATACTCATTAAGGGAGTTGAAAAGTGATTTGGGAAGAGTTAGAGATTTAATACATAACGAAATGAAAAAATCGAGAAAAGGAATATTATTTATAGTTTTAATTGCATTTGTTGTGCCTACCCTATTTGCAGGAGCAAATAAAAGCCATGATTCGGCAGTAACACGAAATTTAGCCATCTTTAATGCAATAGTAAAAGAATTGGAGATGAATTATGTTGATTCAATACGCACTGATGAGACATTCAAAACGGCTATTGCAGCAATGCTTATGGGGATAGATCCGTATACAGAATATTATACGCCGGAGGAACAAGAGACCTTTCAAGCGATGACTTCGGGCGAATATGGCGGTATAGGTTCATATATCATGGAACGCAATGGGTGGACATATATCTCCGGGCCATATGAGGGATCACCGGCTGCAAAAGCAGGATTAAAATCAGGAGATAAGATCTTGCAAATAGATACAATTGACCTTCAAGGTAAACGAAGTGATGAGGTGAGTGCTTTATTGAAAGGTCAGCCGGAGACTGTTGTGCAAGTCAAAGTGCAAAGACCATTTGCAAAAGATTCGATACTTATATTCGATATTACAAGAAAGAAATTGCAACTGCCTTCGGTGGCATACTATGGTGTTACACGAGGGAATACCGGATATATCAAACTGACATCTTTTATGGAGCGTTCGGCAGATGAAGTGAAAACTGCTCTTGAAGAATTTAAGAACAATCCGGAAGTTAAAAATATCATACTCGATTTGCGGGGAAATGGAGGAGGATTGTTGGAAAGTGCTGTTGAAATTGTAGGTTTCTTTGTCCCTAAAGGCACAGAGGTGTTGCGAACACGAGGAAAAGATAAATCGTCAGAAAAAATATATAAGACGACAAAAAATCCTATATTCCCTAATATTCCGGTTTCAATATTAATCGATGGAGCATCGGCTTCAGCTTCAGAAATTACTGCCGGAGCGATGCAGGATTTAGATAGAGCTGTGATCATAGGCTCTCGCTCTTTTGGGAAAGGATTGGTGCAGTCTACACGCCTATTGCCATATGAAGGTTTATTGAAAGTTACGGTCGCCAAATATTATATACCTTCCGGGCGATTGATTCAAGCTTTGGATTATTCTCACAGAAATCCTGATGGAACAGTGGCACGAACACCCGATAGCCTGACAAATGTCTACAAGACTGCTCATGGCAGAGAGGTGCGTGACGGAGGCGGTCTGATTCCCGATATTGAGATTGATTGGGGTAAAGCAAACAGATTAGTCTATAATATAGTCAGAGACTTTTGGGCATTTGATTTTGCTACAAAATTTGTTTCAGAAAATGAAACAATAGCTTCTCCTTATGAATTTGAAATCACAGATGAGATATATGATGCCTTTAAAAAAAGCATTGATCCGGAAAAATTAAAATACGATAAAGTGTGTGAAGATATGATTAAGCAATTGCGTGAAACTGCCGAGCTTGAGGGCTATATGAACGATGAGACACGTATGCGAATAGATGAATTGGCAAAACTGCTTACTCATAATCTCGATAAAGATTTGGATACTCATCGTCAAGAAATTTCCCGATATTTGGCATCAGAAATTTTGACTCGATATTATTATAATAAAGGTGAAGTTATATATGATTTAAAATATGACAATGCTGTCGATAGTGCTGTGTCAATTATGTCGAATGAGGAAAAATTAAAACGACTTTTGAATCATTAATCGAAAAATTGCCAATATGATGAAATTTCCTATCGGCATACAAAATTTTGCAAAAATACGTACACAGGGATATGTGTATATAGATAAGACATCGTATATTTACAATCTCGTTAATAGTGGGTGTTATTATTTCCTCTCACGCCCTCGCCGATTTGGAAAATCATTGTTGATTTCAACTATTGAGTCATATTTCAAAGGAGAAAAAGAATTGTTTGAAGGACTCGATATTTATGAATTAGAAAAAGAATGGATCGAGTATCCGATTTTTCATATCGATTTTAATGCTCAAGAATATAGCCAAGAGGAAGACCTGAAAAATATTATTGAAGAGAATCTTTCAAATTGGGAAAGTCAATATGGCTCAAACCCTAAAGAAATAGGCTATGCACGCCGATTTGGGGGTGTCATACGTCGAGCCTCAGAGCAAACCGGTCGGAATGTCGTAGTCCTTATTGATGAATATGATAAACCCATTTTTGAAGCTTTCTCAAAGAAGGAATTGCTTGAGCGATACACATCGATTCTCAAATCGTTATATAGTGTATTTAAGAGTTTCGATAAATATATTAGATTCGTTATGCTCTCCGGAGTTACGAAGTATGGTAAAATTAATCTTTTCTCCGACCTCAATAATTTTGAAGATTTGTCGACACTTAAAGACTATTCCACTCTCTGTGGAATTACAGAAGCTGAGTTGTCAAAGAATTTTGATAACGAAATCAGTGCTTTAGGCGTTGCTCAAAGCATGAATAAAGAAGAAACATATGCTAAATTGAGATATGAATATGGAGGCTATTATTTTCATGGAGAAGGAGAAATGGTCTATAATCTATATAGTGTCATCAGTGCATTAAAAAACAAGGAATTCAAAAATTATTGGTCAGCTACGGGGAGTCCGGAACTGTTGGCTCAGATGCTTCAAAATACAGAAAAAGATTTAAGTTCACTGACAGCCGATGAAGTGAGTGTGGGTTCGATAGATTGCATATTTAACACCGAAAATCCCTTGCCTTTTATCTATCAAGCCGGTTATCTGACAATTAGCCATTACGATAAAGTGTTGTCAAGCTATAAACTGACATATCCTAATCGTGATGTCAAGGAAGGATTTTTGAAATTTCTATTGCCATATTATCTGGAAAAGAAGTTTTCTGACACATCATTTATATATACTCTTATCAAGAACCTTAAAAATGGCGAGCCTGATGAATTTTTGACAAATATTCAATCATGTATGTCATCGATTACGTATCGGTTACATGACAGAAAACTTGGGGAGAAATTTTTTCATAATCAGTTTTTTATTATTGTTTCTCTGTTGGGCTTTCATGTTCATGCCGAGATGGAAACCTCTTGTGGAAGGATTGATTTGATGATTGAAACAGACAGGTATTTTTACATCTTTGAATTCAAATATGATAAGAGTGCTGAAGAAGCAATTAATCAAATAGAGGATCGTGATTATGAACGCCCGTTTGCTGTTAAGGGTAAGAAAATATTTAAAATAGGGGTTAATTTCTCTTCAAAAACTCGAACGATAGGGGAGTGGATTGTAAAATAAGTTGTGTGATATGAATTCAAATATAAAGATTTCTGAGCTCTCAGCCATATTCAACACCGCGTCTCGCATTGCAGCTGTAAAAGCAATTATGGCTGATAAGAAAAATAGAAATGCTAAAATTCACGGATTGTCTGGCTCTGCAATATCATTATTGTTGTCGGCATTGCCAAAACAGAAGAATCCATATCTCATAATAGCTGACGATTTTGATTCAGCAGGATATATCTATCATGATTTATCGCAAATATGTGGAGAAACATCAGTGGGGATATTCCCTTCCGGATATAAGAGAGACATTAAATTTGGTCAGGTGGATCAGCCATCAAAAATTTTAAGGACTGATGTGCTTAATTCATGGGATAAAGGAAAGAAGAAGTGGGTTGTTACATGCCCTGAAGCATTGGCAGAAAAAGTTCCTAACCCCAATTCTCTTACAGATTCCACAATCAATCTCTCCATATCCGATAGAGTGGCTATTAGTGATATGGTGCATCGTTTGCTCGAACAGGGGTTTCATGAAGTAGATTATGTTTATGAACCGGGGCAATATGCTCGCAGGGGGTCAATACTTGATGTGTATTCATATTCAAATGAACTGCCTTATCGCATTGATTTCTTTGATGATGAGATCGATTCCATACGTTTATTTAATGTAGAAACTCAATTAAGTGAACAAAAATTAGATAGCATCAGCATTATTTCAGAAATTTCATCAACAAATTCTTCCGATGATATTTCTTTTCTTGACTTTATAAGCGAATCAACAATCATTTTTTGTGAATCTAAAGAATGGTTGTTGTCGAGAGTAAAACATATTTCGGAAGAAAGCATATCGGAGTCGGTCATAATTGCCAATGAGGGCGATTGTGAAGCATTAAGTAGAGTTGTTGATTATTCCGAATTTGAGAAGCGATTGAATAAATCCAAAATAATAGAATTTGGTCATCATCAATCATTGTTGCACGAAGATGCGTCGTCGGCAAAACTGACAATCGAATGTTCGCCTCAGACACTATTTCATAAGAATTTTGAACTGATTTCAGAAAATTTCAGAAAAAAAATATCGGAAGGCTACACCATATACATTTTAAGTGACTCTTCTAATCAAACCGAACGGTTAAAAGCCATATTTGAAGATCGCCGAGAAAATATTAGTTTTATTGCAGTTGAAAAGACCTTGCATCAAGGTTTTATCGACCATGAGAACAAGAAATGCTTTTTCACAGATCACCAGATTTTCGATCGTTTTCATAAATACAGTCTAAAAAGCGATAAGGCCAGAAGTGGCAAACTCGCATTGAGCATTAAAGAGTTAAATCAAATTGAGGTAGGTGATTATATTGTTCATATCGACCATGGTATAGGGAAATTCGGAGGATTGGTGCGTACGAATGTTAACGGTAGCGTTCAAGAGATGATAAAACTGACATACCTCAACGACGACATTATTTTTGTTTCCATTCATGCTCTTCATAAACTATCCAAATATAGAGCAAAAGAGGGAGTACCTCCAAAAATAAATAAATTGGGAAGTGGTGCATGGAATAAACTAAAAGAACGCACCAAGAGCAAGATGAAAGATATTGCTCGCGATTTGATTAAACTCTACGCAGCTCGGAGAGAGGAGAAAGGTTTTGCTTTCTCACAAGATTCATACCTTCAACATGAGTTGGAAGCAAGTTTTATATATGAAGACACTCCTGACCAACTGAAAGCTACTCAAGCAGTTAAAGCAGATATGGAATCTGCACGTCCGATGGATAGATTGATATGTGGAGATGTGGGCTTTGGAAAAACTGAGGTGGCTATTCGTGCAGCATTCAAAGCCGCTGTCGATGGTAAACAAACAGCCGTATTAGTGCCTACAACTGTCCTCGCTCTTCAACATTATAAAACATTTTCAACTCGATTAGCCGATTTGCCTGTGAGGGTTGATTTTATTTCAAGAGCCAGAAAAGCAAAAGAAATAAAACAAATCATCGAAGACCTTGCCTCCGGTAAAATCGATATATTGATAGGAACACACAAAATAATTGGGAAAGAAATTAAATTTAAAGATTTAGGTCTTCTCATAATTGATGAGGAACAGAAGTTTGGAGTTTCTGTCAAAGAAAAACTCAAACAGATGAAAGTCAATGTCGACACCCTGACGATGTCTGCTACACCGATCCCTCGAACACTCCAATTTTCATTAATGGGAGCAAGAGATTTGAGTAATATTAATACACCACCTGCTAACCGTCAACCAATAGTTACAAATGTCGTTGCCTACAATGACAATATAATCAGCGAAGCCGTTAATTTTGAATTATCAAGAAATGGACAAGTGTTTTTTATAAGCAACCGCATTGAGCAACTTGCAAATGTTGAGAATACTCTTCGTCGACTAATTCCTGATGTTCGTGTAATTACGGCACATGGGCAGATGTCACCCGAAAATCTTGAAAAAGCAATTGTAGATTTTGCAAACCATGACTATGATGTGTTGCTTTCAACAACTATAATAGAGAGTGGTATCGATATGCCAAATGTAAATACAATGATAATTAATAATGCTCAGAATTTTGGCTTGTCGGAATTGCATCAACTGCGTGGTAGAGTGGGAAGAAGTGCAAGAAAAGCTTTCTGCTATATGCTCGTTCCTCCATTTAAAGAATTAACACCGGTGGCTCGTCGTCGACTCCAAGCAATAGAGAATTTCTCCGACCTCGGCGCCGGAATACATATAGCAATGCAAGATTTGGATATCAGAGGAGCAGGGAATCTTCTCGGTGCCGAACAATCAGGTTTCATAGCAGACCTCGGTTACGAAGCATATCAAAAGATTCTAAAAGAATCTGTCATTGAATTGAAAACCGAAGAATTTGCAGATACGTTTGCCGATGAAAATGCTAATGCCCCCGAAGAATTTGTCGCTGACTGCATAATTGAAAGCGATATGGAATTACGCATACCGGCAGATTATGTCCCACAAGAAGGTGAACGCATATCTCTATATCAGGAATTGGATAATATGGAGCATGCCGAACAAATCAAAACTTTCAGAGACAAATTAAAAGACAGGTTTGGAGAAATACCGAATGTCACAGAAGAGTTGATTAAAATTGTGCCTCTACGTTCCATTGCAAAACAAATAGGAGTCGAACGATTATATCTCAAGCAGAACAAAATGTTTCTATATTTTGTCGACGAAACAAACCAAGCATATTATCATTCAGCCGCTTTTGGTAGAGTGTTGAACTACTTACAATTAAATGTAAAGAAATGTGAACTGCGAGATAAAAATGGAAAACGCTCAATGGTAATTGCAAATGTTGACAACGTAAGTTTGGCTCTCGACATACTCTCAACTATTCAATCTCTCCCATCTATATAATTCAAACAAAAAACTGGTGCCCGATAAAAAGAATCTCAATCATATTGAATAATCAATTGAGACCTCTTTTTACATTTTTTTGATTTTTATCGGATATAAAATAATAAAAAAGAGACGAAAAAAGGCTCGCCTCGCGGAGAACCTTTTTCTGTTGTAAAGTGTATATATAGGGATGTGATATGATATTTTTTGAAATTCAAACAATCAAAAAACTGTAAATACAACTCTTTAGATTGCAAATTTATATATATAATTCGAAAAAACCTAATTATTTGATAAAAATATTATATTTTATTGTCAAATGTCAGTTTTTGTTGAATTTTGCGATTATATTACTTCTAATCTGTAGTAATTCACAACAATGCCTAAAATTATATATGACAGTATTTGCAATTACTCAAATTAATTTAGCAAAAATTTGGTTACAAAGAAAAAAAACATTAACTTTGCACTCGCAAAAGAGAAAATAATCAAAAATCCACGAAGAATAGTGAGATTTATTTTTTTTGCAAGGTCCTATAGCTCAGTTGGTTAGAGCATCTGACTCATAATCAGGGGGTCCTTGGTTCAAGCCCAAGTGGGACCACACCCCAAATCGCTAAGTAGTTGAAACGGCAACACTTAGCGATTTTTGTTTTTGTATTTTTAACGAAATTTTGCTGACTAAAGGGTATCAAGCTATAGGTTTTACCCTTTGCTAAGACAATAAACACACGTATATACTATATTATGTAGATTCGTTTGTTTTTAGATTTAACGAGTAACGTTGTTGTCTAGTCAATAAATATACTTGGCAAAATTCTACTGCATAATATATGCATTTCTTTACTATGAAAATTATTATTAATTATCAATTTTTGAGGTGTTAGAAATATGTTTGATAACATATTTTCAAATTTAAGGCTATCAAACACTTGTCTCCTTAAAAAACATTATTTAACTTTGTGTTTACATATCGCTTGCAGAGGCCCGATATGAATGGTGAAAATTTGGCAAAAACTTATAGAAACGGTAAATAATCGCACAGTTATGACACAAGAAGCCATTGATAAATTAAAAAACAATACAATGTTTCACTTTTCTTTAGGCTCTAAAAAATTGTTTCATAGCAACTTTCTACCAACTCATCAGTTTCCTTTTGATGCTAAAGATATAAAGCCCTCAAATAATAATTGTATTCCCCGAATACACTATCGCAGATAAATATTTTGTAAGAGCCTCCACTCCGTATTGAAAAAATCGTTACCTTTGGGGTAAAATTGATTGCAATGTTGAATCCTCGTGAAAATATGGTTGTGATTGACGGTCAGATAAAGACTAGTCAAATAGAGAGATGTGCCATAAATGATAGTGGGGATAGATACAATATCGCATTCAATAACAATCCGAACAAGACATTCTCATACGGTCGCAACAGAGCAATGTGGCTCACTAATCCTGTTATTTTTGACCCACAACATTGTCATATCTATCACAATGGTAGGCAACTATGTCCGTTGGCTTATATTGCCGCATTTCAGCGAGGTTACTCTAAATACTGGTATATAGAATATCCGAATGGAACATACGCCAATTATTTAGGAGAGGAGATTAGTTTTGTAAAATCGTGCTTGGAAGACCAACAATCCAAAAGCGTATTTGAGTATCTGCGCAGTGTGGCAGCCATCAACCCGCTCAAATCAGAGGATGATGGCACGCCATTGTTGTTGCGACAATATCAAGCTCTCGATTTTATTGGCGATGACCGCGCTGCGGCTCCATACCTCAACCCCCAAGAGTTTCAACCTCAAAAGTTTGTTGCCCGACCTCTCATATTCCCATTCGGCTGCAATGCAAGTCAGCAGAAGGCTGTTCAAGCGGCGTTTGAAAACCAGATAAGCATTATTCAAGGCCCTCCCGGAACGGGTAAGACGCAGACTATCCTCAACATCATTGCCAACATAATTTTGCAAGGCAAGACGGTGATGGTTGTGTCGAACAACAACTCTGCAATTGAAAATGTAGTCGAGAAGATGGAGCGTTACAAAATGGGCTTCATTACTGCGATGTTGGGTAGTCGTGCAAACAAAGATACATTTCTTGCAGCACAAGAAACCGAAAAACTTATCCCCTCGGATATTGAGCAATGGCACACAATAGAAGCCGATAAGGCAGACTATTTGCACAATCTCGACAACCAATCAAAAGCCCTTGCAGATGTATTTGCAAAGCAGGAGCGTTTGGCTCTCGCCCGTCAAGAGTTTGATGCGCTGAACGTGGAACGCACCCACTTTGAGCAAGAGGTTGAATACAATAGTGCAATTACCATTC
>CALDPR010000016.1 GCA_937911575.1 uncultured Porphyromonadaceae bacterium
GTGAAATAATTATCGTAATATTTCATTTCTTCTTTGGATATATTTCTTATTGTCAAACTTAAACAACTTTGAAACCTATCAAACATTAGTTCTAAAACATCTCGTTCTAAATCCAATTGATTATGTCTTAAAATATTACTCTTTATAAACTCTGTTATTTCATCATTTAACTTAACTTTGTAAATTTTATTTTTTACAAATGACCATCTCCCAAACAATTCCTTCTGACAAATATCAACTATAATTTCTTTATTGAGTGTATCACAAATCAAAGTATAGTTTCGCACGTTATCCTTATTAACTTTGACTATATCATATGCATTAC
Organism: uncultured Porphyromonadaceae bacterium; assembly: GCA_937911575.1. Taxonomy (GTDB): domain Bacteria; phylum Bacteroidota; class Bacteroidia; order Bacteroidales; family Muribaculaceae; genus Lepagella. The sequence continues at coordinate 326 of CALDPR010000016.1, forward strand.
TACCATATAAGAATTCATCGTCAAGAAAATATTTTATGGTATAGTCATATAATTGATGGTTCAACAGGTAATTTGTTATTGAATCATTTATCTCTAAAAACAGTTCTGAGGCATAAGGAGTTCGAAACGTAAAAGTTGTTTTGAAAAAACCATACGATTTACCTGTTTCTGAACTAGGTACATAAATTCCTTTATCAAAATATAGTTTCGCAAACATATAATTTTCCATATAATAAGTCAGCAACTGAGGTGTACGATAAAAGATATTTGTTATAGGATAATCCGATTCGTACTCCATTGGTATAAATAAATTGTCTATATATACTTTTAATCCATTTTTTTGATTTTGAGAAAAGAGACAAAAAGAAATTGAAATGACAATTCCTAAAATCAAACTGTATTTAAAAATTACCCTATTCATACGAATTAATCATTTAATGGTTGGACCTATTCCTAAAGGAGAATGTGCTGCATCATACGGGCGTTTTTCCACACCTAATATTTTTCTTACTATATTTTCATAATCAACAGCACTACTTCTTTTTACAGCTTTGCCTGGGTCAGAATACATATCATACTCTTTGGGAGGCATACTGTCATTCGGAAATACTATATAAAATCTTGACAACGACTGGTTTTATGGCAAAATTATCATATTTTAACCATATTTCAAAGTATTTAATGTTTTTTGGGCTTACTTCGCAGTTTATTTGTCATTTGACAATTTATTAAGAATCATTTTATCATCATTTAATACAGAAACTCGTTATTTTGTGCATTTCCATATTAGTAGTATAACAACCGTCAAGAGGATATATATTATAAATATTAAATTAGTTTCAAAATAACACGCAAAAATCCATTCTGCATCATCAATACTAAAAGATACATGTTCTCCAAATATATGTGATTGATCAACTCGATATTTATATATTGACATCATATTTACTTGAATATATAATTCAAACAAAAATAAAATGACAGATAATATCATCCAAATAGAAAGTATAGTTTCTTTTAATTTTAATTTTGACATGCTTTTATAAATATGAATTATGGCTGTATATGAATTATTTCTCGATCTTTACCAAATATTGACATTATTTTATCCCAAACGATTCTCTTTATAAGGGATTGCAACAATCCATATGACAATCTTGGCAATTAATATCAAATCATTTTTTGATTGATATCAACCGTTTTGCAAACTTACTACCATTTTCCCACTTACACAACATTTTCCAAAAAATTAATATTAAAAAAGGTTGCCGCTTGTTTGCAACAACCCGTATGATTTGATTTTCAAGGCAATTGTATTTTGTCTGATAAGAGTCAGTAGCCGAAGGAGATGTTGTCGATGTAGAGCGAGATTCCTTCTATAACAATTCATTGTTTGACATATAGGTCAGAAACGGTATATGCATCAAACTTATTTATTTTCATTTGTGTCAATATATCTACTTAGCATCAGATTATCGATGATGCCGTAGTCGTGGCGTATCACAGTCGGAACTACGCATAAGTCAATATTTACGATTCCTTTCAACATAATTAATTATATCGGAATTATATTGAAATCCCCATAACGAAAAATATCTACCATATTTGTTAATAAAATATATTTCGCGTACACGAAATGTATCTACATTATTCCATATACAATGTAATATATCTGCTCGAGGATTATCGTATACATTTAAATATATTGGTAATATATCGGGGTTTCTGTTATCACCATATCCGTTTTTTAAAATATAGTTTTTTTGACTATTAGGTTTTCCAAACAAACCAATAATTTCTGAATAAGTTTTACCTCTAATTCCCATATCTTCATATAGAATCCAATCTTTGCTATATGATGTATCTTGAAGAGCAAAATACCACCAATCACAATTTGGTATATTACAATCTACTGACTCATTCATTTTGTCCCCATCAAATATTAAATCATCTAATTCATGATTCAGATTACGTGGGTTAAACGTACAGCTCAATTGGATTAATAAAAAAAATATTATTATCGTAAATATAAGTCGTTTCATTTATTCCATTACTTTTGAAAAATCAAACTCGGTAGAAAATAATGTATAATAAAAACCATCATTCCTATAAACAAACCAAACAAATCTATCATTACCAATAGAATCTATATTCCACCATGCGTATCTCTTTACAATAGCAAACCTTTCTTTATGCATTTTAAAAAAAATCGGAAATGGAGCAGGTCCATAACTAAATCCGTAACTTAAGGTATCTGAATCTACAGAATCCGGAGAACCATATTTCTCTATTACCTCAATATCAGTATTATTTTGAATATCTAATCTTTCACTATAATCTAAGCTATCTATATCTGATAAACTTTCAATACTGACTTTATTGGAAACGACCGAATTCCACCAGCGAACAACTCTTTTTAGTTCTTCATTATTGGAAACTGAATCCATGACTATTTCCCCTTTGAGATTAGTTATATTATTTACACAACTACAACTTAAAAGCAATAATCCACATAACAAAAAATAAACCACCGGATTCAAACAAATTGTTTCAATTGTCTTTCTTGCCAAATTTCTCATTTTACATAAACTATAGTTTTATTCAAATTAAACTAATTACAATGAGTTTTATCCTTTTCATTTATCAATAAATTCCATAAATACATTCCCTTTTGAATCAAATGTATAGCCAATTCTTAAAGGGATATTATATTCTAATCTAATCTCATTTTCAAATTCAACGGCATTATATTCATCATACGTAACATTTCTCAAAATAATATCATAATGATTTTGAGAAAATCCTCTTTATTTAATCCCTCGCATTTTTAATCTATCCCTCAAACAAGATTCTAACACAGAAGGTGTTGAGAAAACATCATCTTTGGAATTAGTATTAGGAATAAAAAAAATTATTTTTTGAAATCTATTTAAATTAATTGCATCTTTAATCAGATCCCAAGTTAACTTATCTTTGTTAATAAAGTACCAATCTTTTATTAAATTAAAATCCTTTCTCTTTAATTTATATGGGTTGTGAATATCAAAGACAAATTTTTCAGATAGCAAATCAACTACTCTACAAAATTCAGACATTTCATCTGTCAAATTTACAGATTCTACTACAATTAATCCATCTGAATTTTGTATGTCAAATATATTTTGAATAGTATCTATGTTCTGTGTAAAGTATGTTTCTATACTTGATTCTGCGTAACATATTGTCGTATAAAAACAGATGATTATTTTGAGTATACATTTTCCCATTTTATCTGATTGTATTTTGTTATTCCTAATTTATCCAACATCTCTCTGAATTTTTCTCGCTTTTCTATATAATCTTTCATATATTCGCAATTTTCATTTCCCCATTCTCCGATTAGAAGAATAAGATTTACTTCTTTCAAAAATAATTGTTCTGCTCTATATATCATTTCGCTTGTTATTTTGGCACAATTTAATTTATACCATATTTTTATTACATCAAACGAACTCTTTGTTAAAATATTAGAAGAAAACTCTTCTTGCATAAGTTCTTGTACAACCCACAGAAATAACATATATTTACCTCCTAGAACAACAGAGTTTACGCCAGATTCTATTAATTCATTATCATTAATAACATAAAACATTGTTCCTATTTCAGACATATTTGTGTCAAAATATTGTTCTACATAATTATTATTAGAATAACAATATAGATGCGACAATACAATTAAAATTATAATGTATAGTATTTTCATATAATTACAATTTAACAATTTTTCTCTTAATAGATAATAATTCGCCTTCTTTATTCCAATGAATTTTAACTTCTCCTATTTTTGCGTTTCTATTCTGATTAGTATATATTGGAATTGTCATAATATTAGCCGCTTGTTTGCAACAACCCGTATGATTTGATTTTCAAGGCAATTGTATTGTCTGATAAGAGTCAGAAGCCGAAGGCGATGTTGTCGATGTAGAGAGAAATGCCTTCCGTTCCGACGAATGGTATGCCACTTGCAGAAGAGGCCATCAGCATGACGTGGGTTGGCGTGGCGTCGGCATCAGCCCAGCCCACTTCTTCAACTTTCACGAGTTTTCCTTTAGAGTTTTTGGCGTAAGGGGCTTTGTCGCCGGTGAGCAGTCCCATCCATGATTTATACCATGATTGTTTGGTTATGTCGCCATAGTGTATTTTCAGTTGGTGTCCGTTGATCCAACCGGTTGATTTAGTGTAACGTTCACGCCCTGTGCCAACTCGTTTAGCATATAGGTTTCCTTTTTCGTCTTCCCAGCGATATTGCAGCAACACGTAAACTTCTGCACAGTCGCGTCCTTGCATTGTCTTTTTACCGCCAAATCCTGTTGATTTCACGCGGGTGTTCACGTTTGGCATATCCACCTTATAGTCATAGACAAGTGCTACGGGGCGTTTCGTATAAGGGACTCCCATTTCCATTTTTGAATATGGGACTTTTGTTGATGTGATAGGTTCGTTGATTTGACCGAGAAAAATTGTTCCGGCAACTAATACGTCCATGTCTATGATACCCAGCACTTTGACCTGTTCCATAAGAGTAGACATTTTGGCACATTTGTTTCCACCACCTCTATCGAAAGGGAAGACGGTGTTTGATGCTTTCACTATTCCTGCCACTTTGGCATATACGCTGCTTGTCGACCATGGGGAGCCACCGAGATTGCTATATGCTTTGTTGCCGACAATGGATTGTGTCGGAGCTATCTCATAGACTGTTTTTGTCTTTCCTCCGATGAGTGATGATTCGTTGATTGTGCGAGTTACCCATTGAGAGAAGTCGGCATATTTCAGTTTTTCCAGACGAAGGGAGAATGCGAGGTTGCTGTTAGCAAAAAACAGTGTCAGTATGATGATGACTCTTATTATGTTTTTCATTTTAAATATCGATTTATTTATGAGTACAAAATTATAAAATTTATAATTGATAAAAGAGCAATTTTGGAAAAAAATGATTTTAACACCAATAAATCACCAAATTTGGACAGCCGGAATTGGAATATGATTGTCGACAAATGGGGATAATCTGAAACTATTTTTTATTTTTTGTCAGAGTGAGCCTTGTTCGATGAGAGTGGCAACTCTGTCGATGACAGCATCGTCATCATTTTTTTGAGGGTTGAAGTCTACTTTCATGTTCATTCCGAAGAATTTTCCGAATGTCTGCCAAAAGCCGGCACGAAATGAGCCTAAAAATGCTTTAACGATGTTGAACGATGTCTGATTTGTTTCACGATTAATCAGTTTGAGTAGCATTTTTCCTTGCCCTTTTGTAAAATTTTTAATCACCGGTTTATAATGGTTGAATATCTCTTTTTCGAGAGTTTTTATATGTCGTTCACGCTCTTTTTCGTTTGGGATAGTGAGGATATACTCATAAGTTTCGCAGAGTGTCTCGAAGGCTAATTTAGCGTAAGGCAAAGTCTTACGCACATCTCTGACCGTTCGCCAATAAAATTCTTCCTGTTTTTTATTTTTGAATTTCAAAGGTGAATAGACATAAAAATCTTTGAAAAGATACATCACAACGGTGTCGCCATATTCATCGACAAAATGATACTTCCCCCGAAATGCTTCTGTCTTGAGCGTTACTTCGTTAGATTGATATTGGGCATTGGCTGTTGTGGTCAACGACATTAGTGTCGTCAACATGATCACAAACAACAATATGGCAATCGCACGCTTTAGCATTGTGATTAAAATGTGATTGCAAAAATACGAAAATTCTATTATTTCACAAATATTTATTTTGCCGATATAATGGCAATCAGTCCGGTTATGCAGTCGGGTGAGTCGCACCCGATAGAATCGGAATGTCATACCACACAAATATAGTCGGAGTGTAATCGGAAGTTCGCGTCTTTGCAGACGCTGTGTCTGTTAGGACTCCTTCCGAGGGTTTCACTTCGTTCAACCCCCGGTTATTGAATCGCTTCGCTCTCCGGTGCGTCGCACCCAACATAGTCGGAGGTGTCGCACCTGCAGTCTAAAGTATCGTTCGGGAAGTCGCACCCGGTTAAGAGAAAAAGACTCTGCCTTTTAAAAAGCAGAGTCCTATAAGTTAATATTGAAATTGATCTAATTAGAGTTCCAAATCTTGATCCACAATCACGTGCCAAGGCAATCCACTGTGAGCAAGTTTTTCCAAGAATGGATCCGGATCAAACTCTTCCACATTTCTCACTCCCGGCATTACCCATTTGCCTGTCATGAACATATAAGCACCAACCATCGCCGGCACGCCTGTGGTGTAGCTTACAGCTTGTGCTCCTGTCTCTTTATATGCTGCTTCGTGGCTGCAATTATTGTAGATATAGTATGTCGATTCTTTACCTTGTTTGTCAATACCTCTGATGCGACAACCTATCGATGTCTCACCCGTATAGTTTTCTCCAAGAGAACCCGGATCCGGCAACACTGCTTTGAGGAATTGAATAGGCACAATTTCTTGTCCGTTATAGATCACAGGATCGATGCGTGCCATTCCGATGTTTTGAATCACACGTAGATGTGTCAGATATTCTTGTCCGAATGTCATCCAGAAACGTGCTCGCTTGATTGTAGGGAAATTAAGCACCAAAGACTCAAGTTCTTCGTGATACAAAAGGTAGGATTCGCGTTCGCCAATACCCGGATAGTTCAATGGCTTATGTATTTCCAAGTTTTCTGTTTCCACCCATTTTCCATTCTCCCAATATTTCCCTTTTTGGGTGATTTCGCGAATATTGATTTCGGGATTGAAGTTAGTGGCAAATGCTTTACCATGATTTCCGGCATTACAGTCCACGATATCAAGGTAATGCATCTCTTTGAAATGATGTTTTGCCGCATAGGCAGTGAATATAGCAGAGACACCCGGGTCGAATCCACAACCTAATATTGCTGTCAAACCGGCTTTTTCGAAACGCTCTCTATATGCCCATTGCCATGAATATTCAAAATGTGCCTCATCTTTCGGCTCATAATTTGCCGTATCAAGATAGTTGACACCACATTGCAAGCAAGCCTCCATTATCGTTAGGTCTTGATATGGCAATGCTACATTGATACATAATTCCGGTTTGTGGCGATTGAACAATGCCACCAATTCTTCCACTGAATCAGCATCAACTTGGTCTGTTACGATGTTTTTTGCTCCAATTTTTTCTGCCAGACGATCACACTTCTCTTTTGTGCGTGATGCGATTACTATCTCTGTAAATACATCTGGATTTTGAGCACATTTATGTGCAACTACCGTACCTACGCCACCGGCACCGATGATAAGAACTTTTCCCATTTTTATATTGTCTTTGTTTATTAAACACTATTGATGCACAAAATTAATCATTTTTTTGAATTTTGCAAAAAAATGGTTAATTTAGAGGTAGGTGAGGAGCGATTATCGGCATTTAGCCGGTTCGCGTATAACGAGCCTGCCTCAAAATACCCCAGACAGAATTTTGCAAAAAAATGGTTGATTTAGAGGTAGGCGAGAAGCGATTGTCGGTGTTTAGCCGGTTCGCTCAACCCCCGGTTATTGAATCACTTCGCTCTCCTGTGCTTCGCACCCAACATAGTCGGTGTGCAGTCGAAAATCGAGTGGGATTGTCGCCGGTAAGTTCGTATGTATTCGCGTCTTTGCAGACGCTGTGTCGCTGCTGTCCCTTTCCGAGGGTTTCACTTCGCTCAACCCCCAGTTATTGAATCGCTTCGCTCTCCGGTGCTTCGCACCCTTGCAGTCGGAATCCATAATACACAAATATAGTCGGATGCAGTCAGAGTACAGTCGGAGTGATGTCTGACAGCCGTCTGTCAATTCTTAATCGATAATGGTGCTTCTCTATGAGTTCACGTCTGCAAAGACGCGAATCACCGAAGAACGATAGCGATTTCTTCCGACAATGTATGAGCGAATCACCCGACAACTTTCCTACAGCATGAGGGTGCGAACCGAAGAGCGACAGCAACATAGTCTGTGGGAATTCGGCAGACGCTGATATTGTTCAGAAAATATTCAGATCCCTCATTGGAAAATCTCCGAGTATGTTGGGTGCGAAGTACCGAACAACATTCCGACTACACTCCGACTATATATGCTTGACAATCCGATTCTATCGGGTGCGACCCCTCCGACTGCAATTGTATCACATTCTGACTACATTTTGTATTACACTCCGATGGTGTTGGGTGCGAAGCACCGGAGAGCGACAGCGATTCAATAACCGGGGGTTGAGC
>CALDPR010000017.1 GCA_937911575.1 uncultured Porphyromonadaceae bacterium
CAACTCTCTATTTCATAATGTCTTGCTCACACCTTATTTTATAAAACTCTGTAAAAAAAGTGGCGTACCCTTTGTTCATCTAGGGTGCGCCTCTCTTTTTAGGGTAAAGTCATATAAACTTACCAATCTTATCATTTGCGTCATTATATATGGACGTAATAACTCTGCGGGACTTTATGTCACAAATTACTGATTATAATAGGCATTTTGGCAGACAAAGGAGATTGGCACAAATATTGTAACATACATGGTAGTGCCATCGGCATTCCGTTTTGCTTAAAGTCCGATTCTTGGATATAACGGCAGTTTTCAACCAATCTTCCTGATAATTAAGATGGCGGAGTTCATACCGTATAAAATGAAGTAATATAAATATAAAATCGTGAATATGGCTTTATTTGTTTTAAGTTACGATTTGCGAAATGATAGAAATTATCAACCTCTATACGATGAGCTTAAAAAGTTTAACGCAGAGAGGGTTCTTGAATCTTGTTGGTGTTTTAAAAGATTCAACACAAATGCCGAGGGGTTAAGAAACTATTTTTCGCAATTTATAGACGAGGACGATGGACTTTGGATTTCACAAATTGCAGAAATCAATAGAGTTCCACAATGGGCTGGTCGGAATTTAGATGGTAATCCCAACCAGCTTTAATTAGATTGATTAAATGTTCCTACTCCAACCTTGCTGCAACAAGGTCATGAGTCTTATCAAAGTCACCGTAAGTTTGGCACTATGACGGTGGCTTTTTCTTTATAACTCTGATAACATAACGACAAAAGTTCGCTTTTATTGTTACAAGTCCCAAAGTTTCTGCAAATATAAACGCATAACCAAGCCTAATGGTTGCGGAATTGACACTATATAACTGCTAATTTAGTTTAGGTTTGGAAACGTATAAGTCCCTTAAGGAATTATTACTGTCCGATAAAATCATTTTTTTTAGTTCTATGTAACAAATAGCGATATTTATATTCAAAGTGTCGGATAAAACCATTATTCTGTTATCGGACACCAATATTAAGGAATAGTTGTTGAAATAGAATGGGGTATAGCGAATTCAGAGAATAATCATATTTAGTTAATTGTTTGTTTTAATTGATTTTGATAATCGTTTATTTTGAATAAAAAGTCGGAAGAATGAGTTATATGTCTGAAAATTTATTGCAACATCTTTCTTTTCTCGTTGATTCTTTCGGTGTTTTTGAGTAATTTTGCCGATAGAATTGTTGTTTAGATAATGATAGCAGATAATAGACTTAAGGAGTTTGGTACGGCTAATGAGGGTAAATTATTATGGAAATATAGTTTACCGGCAGTTGTAGGCACTGTGGTGATGTCGCTTTATCATATCATTGATAGTGTCGTTATAGGTCAAGCCATAGATGATCCGAATGTGGTTAGTGGAATAGCAATAACTTTTCCGGTGATGAATATCTCGACAGCATTGGGAATGCTTATTGGGACAGGAGCAACGACTCGAATATCGATTGTAATGGGGCAACAAGATAAGCCCCGAGCAGAGAAAATATTAGGGAATGCAGTTGTATTGACAATTTTGATAGGAATTGTCTATATGACTATGTTTGCATTGTTTTTGGATCCTATTTTAATTATGTTCGGAGCGTCGCCAAATTCATTGCCTTATGCTCGAGAGTTTATGTTGTGGGTGATTCCGGGTATGTTATTGATTAATCTGACATTTTCATTTAACAATGTGATGCGAGCCACAGGATATCCTAAAAAAGCGATGTATACCAATTTTATAGGTGCCGGATTGAATTTAATTTTGGCTCCATTGTTTTTGTTTGGTTTTGGTTGGGGAATTCGTGGTGCTGCAATAGCAACAGATTTGTCGATGTTGATTACGGCAATTTTTGTTATGGGGCATTTTTTTAATAAGAGCAACGAGTTGACATTTCGCAGAGGCACATTTAAATTGGAACCACGAATTGTGAAGTCAATTCTCTATATTGGTATGGCTCCGTTTTTGATTAATGTGGCTGGTTCGTTGATTAATGCGATAATAAATCATTCCTTGTTTAAGTATGGTGGAGATAATGCCATTGCCGCTGTTGTCGTATTTAACAGATATGTTACGGTGTTTGTAATGGTTGTTATCGGGATTTGCCAGGGAATGCAGCCTATTGTGGGCTATAACTATGGAGCCGGCAAATATGAACGACTGTTTAAGACCTTGAAGCTGTCGATTTTGGCAGGGTTGATTGTTACGACACTGGGCAGTTTGATAGGAATGCTTGCTCCTCGAGCGATTGCACGAATGTTTATGCAAGATGCCAACCAAATTGAGTGTGCCATAAATGCTCTTGAAATAACGACATTAGGTTTTTGGATGGTCGGTTATCAGATTGTGGCAACCAATTTTTTTCAATCGCTCGGCATGGCTGGAAAGTCAATATTCCTCTCCTTGACCCGTCAGATACTGTTTATGATTCCTCTACTATATATCTTACCTCCCTTTATGGGGCTTGATGGTGTGTGGGCTACATATCCGATAAGTGATTGTATAGCAACTGTCGTATCGGGATTGCTATTGTGGAATCAGATAAAGAAGATTAAAAACCAATCGTCGAACAAAGTATAAAAGATATTATGGTAACAGATAAACAGATTTATTCTACTCCCAAAGGAGATGTGTGTATTTTTACATTGATAAATTCAAAAGGCTGTTCGGTTGAACTATCGTCATTAGGAGCCGGAATAGTATCTGTCGTAGTGCCGGATAGTATAGGTAATCTTGCCGATGTGGCTTTGGGTTATGCAAATCCTGCTGATTATCTCTACGACGGACCTTGTGCCGGCAAAATAGCCGGACGATATGCCAATAGGATTGCCAATGGCAGATTTTCAATTGATGGAATAGCCTATCAACTCAACATAAATCTCCCGCCCAATTGTCTGCATGGAGGTCCGGAAGGTTTCCAAAATCAAATATGGGATTCAGAAGAGATTGAAAATGGCATCAGATTCACCTATTTTTCAAAAGATGGAGAAGAGAATTTTCCGGGTAATTTGAAAGTTGTGGCAGAATATACGTGGAACGACCACAATGAGTTGAATTTGCAGATCACCGCTGAAACAGATTGTCCCACTGTTGTCAGTCTGACAAATCATACCTATTGGAATCTCTCAGGAGAAGAGTCGGGGTCAGTGCTTAACCACAAATTGACAATGAAATGTAGTCGCTATCTGAAAGCCGACAAAACTCTTGTGCCTACCGGTGAAATGCCTATGGTCGATGGTACGCCGATGGATTTTACATCACCAAAGAGATTAGGTGAGGATATAGCGAGAGATTTTCCTGCCATCAATGATGCAAAAGGATATGATGCGAGTTGGGCAGTAGATGATTGGAAGAAAGGAGAGTTTATCGAAAAGGTTGTTGTTTTAGAAGATGAGTTGACAGGCAGAATTTTGGAAATAGGCACTACGCAACCTGCCGCTCATGTTTATACCGGCAACTGGCTGTCAGGTTCGCCAAAAAGCAAGTCGGGCAGAGAATATAAAGATTATGATGGGGTGGCTATTGAATGTCAAGGAATGCCTGATGCTCCAAACAAACCGGAATTTCCTTCACAAATCTTGCGACCTGGTGAAAAATATGAGGAGACAATCCGATTTTCATTCAAAGTCAAACAATAGATACGTCGGTTTATGAGAGTGATAGGCAAATTGGTTTGTTGGGTTTTAGCCTTGTTTTTATCATCAACGCTGCTCGCTGTTGTTGTATATAAATTCATGCCGGTATATATAACTCCATTGATGGTGATTCGAGCTTGTGAAAACAATGACTTCTCATGGGAGCATAAATGGGTGCCGATTGAGGAAATATCTGAGAACATGGCTTTAGCGGTAATCTCAAGCGAAGATAACCGATATATGACGCATAATGGATTTGATTTTATTGAAATTCAAAAAGCTATTGATGAGGCAAATAAAGGGGGCAGACAAAGAGGTGCAAGTACAATTTCGCAGCAAACGGCCAAAAATGTGTTTCTATGGCCAAATAGCAGTTGGATAAGAAAAGGTTTTGAAGCATATTTCACACTATTAATAGAATGGATATGGGGGAAAGAACGAATCATGGAAGTATATCTCAACTCGATAGAGATGGGCAATGCTATATATGGGGTTGAAGCTGTTGCAGAAACAAATTTCAACAAAAAAGCATCTGAATTAACACGTCGGGAGGCTGCTCTTATAGCGGCAACTCTTCCGAACCCGATTAGATTCAGTTCAAAAAATCCGTCGTCTTATATGAGGAAACGTCAGCGACAAATTTCAAATTTAATGAGGAAGGTTGAAAATCCTCATTTAGGTTGTTAGAGAGGCTGTTTTTTTTCGATAAATCGATGAACAATCCGAGATAACACCGGAATATGTTCGAAATAAGCAATTACAAAGAGGAAAATCAAGAGCATCAATATGCGACTGAAATATGTGAGCCACATTAAATGTTCGAAATTGCACAAATGCATACCGACGAAATAGAGACCCCCTGCCAATATTGAATAGCCTGCAATGCGTTTTGTGTCGTAAGCGATAGGATAATATTTACGTCCGATGATGTATGATAAAATCATCATGGCGAAATAACTTATGAAAGCAGCCCATGCTGAACCAACATATCCGTTCGGATAGCCAATCATTGGAACTAACCATACGTTAAGTCCAAACATAAGGGCAAAACCAAATAAGGAAAAATACATTCCCCATTCTGTCTTATCGGTTAGTTTATACCATAACGATAGATTGAAAAATATGCCAAAGAAAAGTTCGGCTATCATCATTATCGGCACAATCTGAAGTCCACTCCAGTAACTTTCAGAGATAAAGTATTTAAGTATCGGCATAAAGAACATCACACCGAGAAATATCATCAAACCAAAGATGATGAAAAATTTCATTGCATCGGCATATGCTTTTGTTTGTTCTTCTCCTTTATTTTTTGCTTGAGCGAAGATAAACGGCTCGTAGGCATAGCGAAATGCTTGTGTGAACATAACCATTACAATAGCAATTTTTATGTTTGCTCCATATATGCCTACCATTGATTGAGCTTCCGTCTGATTCTCAAAGAGAAAAGGAATTATCATTTGTCCCATATTTTGGCTCATTATTCCTGCCACTCCGAGAATTAATAATGGCCATGAATATGATAGCATCTGTTTCCAAAGTTGTGGGTTAAACCTATATTTGCGTCCTGTCAGTTCCGGTAACAACATCAGCAATACAATCACTGAAGATATGAAATTGGAGATAAATATCCAGCCAATGCCAAAATTGGCTCCACCTAATGGCTCATAGAACCAATCAATTGCAGACGGCAATGTTGTGGAGAGATATGGGCATAGGAGCAGAAAAAACAGGTTAAGCAGGATATTAAGAGCCACATTAAGCATCTTTATGCCGGCAAATCGATATGCTTTTTTCTTAAAACGAAGGTAGGCAAATGGTAAATTGCTAAATGCATCTATTGCGACAATAACAATAAGCAACCACACATACAAACTATGTTCTGATAAGCGAATTGTCTCACTAATGTTGGGCAAAAACAGCGACGCAAAAACGACGAAGAGAATAGATGTGGTCCCAACCGAAATTAGAGATGTGGAATAGACCTCGTCGGGACGTTCGCTTTTGTTGGCAAAACGAAAGAAACCGGTTTCCATTCCATAGTTAAGAATGACAAGTGCAACAGCTGTGAACGAGTACAGATAACTCACAATTCCATACTCTTCTGCAGGAAAGATATAGACATAAAGAGGCACTAAACACCAATTCAGAAATCTCCCGATAATGCTGCTTAGTCCATAAACAGCAGTTTCCTTTATTAATGATTTTATTCCTGCCATAATATTTTTATTTCAGATTAAATTTCTGGCGATAAAGACCGACTTTGTGTGAGATATAATCCGTAATGCCATAAATTCAATCAGTTGTTGAATTGAATCAATTAAGTTTAGTAACGATTAATTGATCGATAAGAGCATGGTTAGTGCCGAGGTTCATATTTTCGTTTTCAGGTAAAAATTTGATATTCAAGGAGTGGTTCCCTTTTGAGAGATTCACTTTTATCGGATTTGTAACACCCCAATCATTCCAATTTCCTACACCACGATGAGGCATCACAAAGGAGCCGGCAACCTGACCGTCAACTGTCAATGTGCGAATAGCACATTTGTTTTCAGTATTTACAGGTCCGTTCCCGTTGGCATAACGAAGTGTTATGCTGTAAGTGCCATTTTCATCTATTTCGACCGGAATGCTCAAGACAGGTGTGTTATGGTCTATTTCAGCAAACCCACCTCCATTGAATCCGTCGATTCTTTCAGTCGGCATATATGACACTTCCGATGATTTGATGCTTATCAATTCTCCCGGAATCTCATAAACAGAGAAATCGAAGTTGGTGCGTGGCTCACTGGCAAATGATTCCACCCCTGCATCATCGATGCCTATTACTTGCCACTCGCCACGAGTGAGAGCCGGATATGTGGTTTCTCGAGTCTCAGCAATGCGTTGACCGTTGAATATAACGACATATCGGTTGATATATTCAATAGGATTCCAAGATAAACGATTGTTGACAGGCACATTATCTCCATTTAATGCCGGGTCGTTTGCCAGCCATGTGATTGGAGTCAGAGGGGCTTTTTGGTTTGCAACATTATTGACTTTCATCGGAGGAATCTCTTGATTATCCATGACGATATAAATATCGTTGGAACCCTTTAAATTTGCAGGGATAATCGGGTCATGTTCTTTTCCGTTTAGTTTAAACGATTTAATATTTGCTCCGTAACCTTCGACTGTGATATTAAGTGTAGCATTACGATACGGGAAATTTGTCAGCGAACGTTTGTCGGTAAGTGCTTTAGGTACAAACGGGTGGAAAGCAAGTCCGTTTTCTTCAAAATTGATTCCGAAAAGAATCCGACAAGTCAAAGCCAAATTTCCGGATAGAGACCAAAGCATATTTGAAGAATTCAATTCGGTGTAAATATCTCCATTGTCAAGGTTGAAATTCTCCTTGTTTGTTGCAAAAAGAGCTGCCGGGCGAAACACTGAACCAAAACCCTGCAAAGTGCCTTGTTCATTCTCTGCCTTTGCATTGGCAAGAGTCCAATATGAAGCCACAAACGGCCATAATGCATTGTTGTGGTATGGTGGCATATCTTTAATTTGGGGGAAGAATATGCCAGGTCCGTATGGAGTGGTGGGGTTGTTTTCAGTTATTGTTTTTGCTTTCTCTTCAGATGCTACATCAAAAAGAATGGCAAGAGCTTCACCAAGAGTTTCGGCACGTGGGTTGAGTATGGAGAAATTACGCCCATATCTATACATTGCGTAAAAACCTTTATCGTTTAACCAAAATTCTTTGTTTATACCATCGACAAGACGTTGATGTGCTGTCGCATATTTTTTTGCTTCCTCTTTTTTGCCTAATTCGGCAGCTATTTTTGAAAGTATATTGAGCCCTTGAGCATGCACAATCGAGGTGTTCATTGCTTGGCTGTTGTAGATGTCGGCAGTTTGCATCCATTTGGGATAGCTTTGTTCTCTCCAATCGATGAACGATGTCTCGCCGTTCACCAATCCATCTGTCGTATACGTGATTTTGAAGTCATCTTCAAAAGAGTCTCGAATCACCGGATAAATGAATTCCAACCAATCACGATCACCGGTAACTTTATATAATTCATAGGCTGCTACAGCCCAAATCATTCTGTCGGAACTGATAGGCCATGCACCTCCCGACCCGGTGTCTTGAATGATGCGACCATTGGCATTAACTTTCTTCATCAATGAGATTTTTGATGCTTCAGGTTGCAAGTAAGCCATCGATAATATTATTGAGTAGCTGACATCGCGTGTCCACACACCTGCCCATTCTTTGCCGGTGCGAAGTGTAGTGTCGGGTTCTACAGCATTGACCATTTCATCAAGTCCCATATTGTAGATTGCTTGATGAAGTGTGTTGGAGGTGATTAGTTGAGGATATTTGCTGATATCGTTTTTCAGTTTCCAACGATGTTCTATTGGCATGAAATAGTGTGGTTGGGCATAGTACGATGAGATGATTTCTGTTGGGGAAGATGCATAAGCGACATATTCTCCTTGTATGATTGAATCTCCTTGCCACACATAGGCATCAGTTTTTACGATTTCTTGCGATTGCATACTCATTGTCGTAATGGCAAGAGTAATTGAAAAAAGGGATTTTTTTAATTTCATATTATAGTGAGATTTTTCTGCTATTATTAGTGCAAAATTAATCAACAAACCCCACACTCACAAATTTTTATCTTTTTTTATCTATATCTGATAAAAAACGTGGTAAAAACATAAAAGTATCTAACAAATAATTAAAATCTCTAAATATTTCGCAAGTTGTAGCTGTTGTTTAGCAGCCTATTGCAAAGGCTTTATTTCAGGAGTGCGGAAATATGCATCGGAAAATGAGATTGATATATCAAGACTAATTAAAATGGAGATTAAATGGGATAATTAAAGGCGAGGGGATTGACCTCGCCTTTTCTGTTTTTATAAATTTACCGGATATGAAAACTCTTAAAACATTGTTACAATTCGACGAAGAGCGGCAATAAAGATGTCGATTTCTTCTCGAGTGTTGTAGATTGCAAAAGAGGCTCTTACGGTGCCGGGTATGCCAAGATGATCCATTAATGGTTGAGCACAATGGTGCCCTGTGCGTACGGCAATGCCCATTTTGTCGAGGAGCATACCGATGTCGTAAGGGTGAATCTCTTTTATGAGGAATGAAATGACGGCAGATTTATGTGATGAGGTGCCGTATATTTTCATGCCGTCGATTTGCATTAATTGGTCGGTGGCATAGTTTAGTAAGTCGGTTTCGTGTGCTGCAATATTGTCGATTCCTATGCTTTCAATAAAATCTATTGCTTTGGAGAATGCTGCAATACCAACAAAATCCGGTGTTCCGGCTTCAAATTTGAAAGGGAGGTCGGCAAATGATGTTTTAGTGAAAGATACGTGTTTAATCATTTCTCCCCCTCCTTGATATGGAGGCATGTTTGCCAACATTTCTCGTTTGCCGTATAATATGCCGACGCCCGTCGGTCCATACATCTTGTGAGAAGAAAAGACGTAGAAATCACAATCTAATTTCTGCACATCAATCTTTAAGTGAGGAGATGCTTGAGCCCCGTCAATGAGTACGGGAGTGTTATGGCTATGAGCATAATCAATCATTTCCTCAATAGGGTTGATAGTCCCAAGTACGTTGCTGACATGGCAAAATGCCGCCAAAACGGTGTTCTCATTGAATAAAGACTTATATTGAGCAATATTCAGTTCGCCGGCATCATTGATTTCTACCACACGCAGAATAATCCTTTTTTGTCGCAATGCTGCTGCCAACTGCCAAGAGACAATATTGGCATGATGTTCCATAACCGTAAGGATAATCTCGCCACCATCTTTGAAGCGAGAACTTAATGATGTTGCGACAAGATTGATTGCTTCAGTTGTTCCTCGTGTAAATACTATCTCCTCTGTTGAGGTTGCATTGATGTATTGTCTCACCTTTTCACGAGTGGACTCTTGAAGATCAGTTGCTTCTTGAGAAAGGGTGTGAACACCTCTATGCACATTGGCTTTGTATTGGTTATAGATTTTATCTATGTCGGCAACTACGCGATTAGGCGTTTGAGAAGTTGCCGTATTGTCGAAATACACCAAAGGTTTGTCTCCTATCTTGCGAGATAGAATAGGAAACTCTTGGCGTATTTTTTGAATATCAAGGTTAGTCATTTTTCTCTAAATTTTCGATGTGGCAGTCGGCAGAGCATGAAGCACAACCACTTTTTCCTCCTGAGAAACGATTTTCAACGAGCATTCTTAAACGGTCTTTGAGTGCCGGTAGTCTGACACCATCGATAACATCTGACATGAAAGCTTGTTTTAATAAAGTCTTGGCTATCTCCTCTGAAAGACCACGAGTTCGCATATAGAAGAGTTGTTGCTCATCAAGTTGCCCGATTGCAGTTCCATGGGAACATTTGACATCGTCGTTATATATTTCAAGTTGAGGTTTAGAATGCATTTTTGCTGCTTCCGAACCAACGACATTGCGATTTGCTTGATAGGCCGTTGTGTTAGTAGCATATGGAGCAACATATATTCTTCCGGAGAATGAACCTGTCGCATGGTCATCAAGCACATATTTGAATAATTCATTGCTATGGCAATTCTTCACGTTGTGTCGAATCAGTGAATATGTATCTAAAGTTCGCATATCATCTTCAATGCCCATTCCGAGTAATTGCAATTCTGAATGTTCGCCCTTGAAAGTGCAGACATATTCATTTCGAGTGTGTCCGTTGAAAAGTGTGATTCCATCGATTAATACGTTGCTATCTTCTTCTTGGTGAAGGTATAAAGAAGAGAGTCTGTTTGTCTTAACGGAGGATTCTTCTAAATCATAAATATCAAATTTTGCTCCTCGTTTTGCAATAATTTCTATAGTTTGAAGATTTAGATATTCGTGTGAATTATTTTGTGTGTGGTCGCACATCAATAATTGAGCTTCGGCATTCTCTTCCAAGATAATCAATATTCTTCGGCACACCATCAAAGGCATTTCGCTTTGAAGAATGTTGACCAATTGGATAGGCTTCTCTACTTTCACCCCTTTAGGAACATAGATCACAAACCCGTCTTGAGCGAGCATTGTGTTGAGGGCAACCAATGGATTGCTCATTTCAGCCACAGTGCCGTAATATTTAGAGATTATTTCCGGGTGTTGTGATGCAATTTTTTTTAAACTGCCGATATATGCGTTATCGGGCAATTTGTTGTATGAGTTATCGGTTGATGCAAAAGAATCGTTGATTAGGAAAAACAGAGCAGTGCTCATGTTTGGCACATCGCACTTGAATGATAGTGCGGGATTCACCTTCATTGGCACTCGTGCGATGTTTAATCCATAGTCAGGTGAGAGGATTGCTGTTAAATCACAATGCTCATAGTCTTCACTGCCCTTTTTAGGCAATGTAGCATTTTTGAGCGTTTCGGAGGCTCCTTTTCGGAGTGAATTCATCACATCGCAGGAACCGGAGTTTAGCATTTCGACATTGTTGTCGAAGATGTCAATATATTGTTTTAAGGTGGTCATAATAAAGAAATAAGTTATTCGGCATTTGCCGCATCTTTAATCCAATCATACCCTTTTTCTTCAAGTTCAAGAGCAAGTTCAGGTCCTCCTGTTTTGACAATTTTCCCTTTATAGAGAATATGCACAAAATCAGGTTTAATATAGTCGAGCAAGCGTTGATAGTGTGTTATGACGATTGTGGCATTGTTTTCGTTTTTTAATTTATTGACACCACCGGCTACTATTCGAAGTGCATCAATGTCAAGTCCACTATCGGTCTCATCAAGGATTGATAGTTTAGGCTCTAAAACAGCCATTTGGAATATCTCGTTACGTTTCTTTTCGCCTCCTGAAAATCCTTCATTGACAGAGCGAGAGGCAAGTTTGTTGTCTAATTCTACGATTGCTCGTTTTTCTCGCATCAGTTTCAAGAAATCGGTGGCACTCATTGGCTCTTGATTGAAATATTTGCGTTTTTCGTTGATAGCCGAACGCATAAAATTCACCATTGATACTCCCGGAATCTCAACGGGATATTGAAACCCGAGAAATACCCCCTCGTGGCTTCTTGTTTCCGGTGCCATTTCAAGCAAATCTTTACCACAAAATTCCACTTCTCCTGATGTTACTTCGTAAGCGGGATTCCCCGATAATACCATCGATAGCGTACTCTTGCCTGACCCATTAGGCCCCATGATTGCATGAACTTCTCCCGGGTGTACTTCCAAATTGATCCCTTTTAATATCTCTTTGCCGTTGATTTCGGCATGTAAATCATTAATTTTTAACATATCTGTGTTGTGTTTAATGTCTTAGTTTTAACATCTGTTATAATAACATTTATATAGGTCGAATTGTTGGTTGAAATCTTTTTGGCCTCTTCGACTTGCAGAAGATATTCCAACTCTTCAAAATCACTATTCAGAAATGCCGGTGCTATCGGCATTACCCATTCAATCAGATTCCCGTCTGTTCCCCGGCATGCTTGCATTAGTGATGATTGCTGATCAATGCTGGCAATCACGTTGAATACTACGCTGAGAATAAATAAATATTTAAATACTCCGAACACTCCTCCCATGATTGTGTTGATTGTTCCGAAATGTAGTATTTTAAGAATCCCACGAAGTGCTATCCCTATGATTTGAAATGCCAAATAAACGGTTATAAATATCACTGCTGTTGCCACAACAGAATAGATAATCTCTGATGCAAACTTATTCTCAATTGAGGGCAACCATGATTTGACTATCTCTATCCCTTCAGCGTGAAACACTCTGCTGCATACAATCCCAAATGCTAATCCTAACAGTCCGGCAACTTGTCTTACCATTCCTTTTCGCAAGCCGATAAACAGACCTGCCAATGCGACAACGATAACAAGTATGCGATAGAACATATCTTCCATGAGCATTTAAATATATTATGCGAAATTAATATTTTTTCGTGATATGGCAAAACGAAAACGGAGGTGTCTCCATTTAATGAATACACCTCCGATGTGTTATTTCGTTAATTACGATTATTTTTTGAAAATTTTCTTTGTTGTGCGTGTGCCATCGGCTGTGGTTGCAACCACGATATATATACCTTTATCGAGGTTTGAAACCGATAATTTGTCGGCTGTTGCATTTGCCAAGCAGATGCCGTTGATTCCATAAACTGAAATCTCGTTAGCTCCCACACATTCTATCTCTGCCCCGTTGAATTTGATATTGTTTTCATTAATTTCAACCGACTCAATTCCTGATAGTGCATTGATTGTGCAAGTGTCTTGCAGATTTCCACATTTCACAATTATCGTTGTTGATCCTTCTTTAAGAAGTTTGACAAAGATGTGTGCTTTGTTGTCTTCATAAGCAACGTCATTGATTAGAGCAACTTCTTCGTCTGCGACTTCAAATTCAAATTCGATGGCATCGGTTCCTAAAACTGTTGCAATCAGTTCAAATTCCTCTCCTTCAGTTGCTGTTAACGAATGAATGTTGAGTGATAATGAAAGTGGTTGGTTTATAAAATATATTTCAGGAGTATTTGATTCTGTCAATATCCATGGATTAGTTGAATTCTCTCCGAATAGGAATCCGATTTCTTCGTAAAATTCTTTTGTTGTGTCAGATAGATTAATGTCGGAACCTTCCACAGATGAGTTATCGGCAGATTCTATTGCAATTCCATTAATTGTAGCAGCCGAACCGGCAAAGTTGTTTTCCAAGCCTAATTCGATTCTCACTTCTTCGCCCTCTTCGTAATGTTCATTAGAGATTGTTCGTCCGACAATGCGATGCACAGCTTTTGCTCCTTGAGGAGATGTGATTGCTACATTGCTGATGTTGCCGGTGATTATTTTTGCTTCTGAGTTGCTCCAATCACTATCTAAATAACCTACTATTCCGGCTGCCGACGACACCTTGAGCATATTCATTTCTGTGGCTTCAACAGAGCCTTCTGCATAGTTGTTGATTATCGGATATCGACCTGATGAGCCTACTATTCCACCGACTGTTTGTTTGCCTTTTACGTCAACAACTGCATGGCAATTTTTGATAGAGCAGTCCATGCCCGACAATCCAACGATGCCTCCCACTTCAGACGAGCCGATAATTTTTCCGGATACGTATGAAGCGTTGATGATTGTCGACGTTCTGATGTCGCCACACAAACCTCCGACAGGAAGTGAGTTAGGGGTGATAAGCGATATGTTTTGTGCCGAACATGATGTGATGGTCGTATAATATGTAGGATTGGCAATCAAACCACCGACTGTTGAGTTGTTGTTTCCTGAAATGACAGCGTCTAAGATATGCACATTCTCAATAGTTGCTTTTATAGTTACGGCAGCAAGCACACCAACAAAATAATTATAGTCGCCAATCTCGATGCGTGGAGAATCGAAAATTAGATTTTTCACTACAGCCTCTTCTTCAAGAGTGGCAAAGAATCCACAATAGTTCGACTCATTATTCAATGTCAGATTCTCAATAGCAAAGTTGTTACCATCAAGATGTCCGGTGAACCCTTCAATAGGGGTCCAATTATACCCTGTCAAATCAATATTGTTGCCGAGTTTGTAGTAAGCTGATGGTTCGTTAACTATTTGTTGAAGGTCGCCGACCGATGTTATGATATAAGGGTCTGCTTCAGTTCCTGTTCCTCCTGCAGAGTATTTCACAAACGGCATATCGTAGAAATCAATCGTATATTCATCGTCGTTATTGATATAGGCGATAAATAATGAAGGATTGACAGATTCCCAATTAATGAAACCTCCACTATAATAATATCCTTTGCGATTATCTGATGTGAATGTGCGAATCACCGAACCATCTTCGTTTGCAATTGTCAGATTATTGTCCAAGAAGTCTTCTTCATTGCGTGTTTTGGATAAGAATACATATTCAAATTCGTCGTCAGTGTCTATCAGATATGGATTAAGTGTTTCGGCAGATATGTATGCGGAAAAATATTCTCCATTAGGGCCTAAATTGAAATCTACATAGTGGTCGATTTCTCCCTCTTTTGTATACCAGCCAATAGATGCAATTATATTCAAGTCTTCATCATACATGGCTTGAGCAGTGCCGATGACATATTGATATGAATCGTCAACTTTGCATCTGTCGAGTTGTGTAGAAATCAATCTGCCGTCGATCTCTCCGGGTAGTGTTACAGCGATTTCGCAACTTGGCATATTGACTAATTCGAGTGAGCCATATTCAGTGTCGGTTTTCACCAATGCCACTTGATCCTCTTCCCCTTTAATTGGCGACATATGGAGCCATGTTACGGCATTTTCACCTATTGTTTTGATATGCTCTCCCTCTTCGTTATAAACGTTGAATGTGTATCGATAATCATCGTTTTCGATGACATAGTCATATTCTGTTACGATGAAATTCAATTTATCGTCGCCCGTAAAGAATCCTTTGCTTAAATCTATATATGAGAACATTCCGAAACCGGCAAATGTAAATAATGCTCCTTCGTTTGTTTCCAGTGGGATATCCAACTGATTCACCAACTCATATTTGTCGTTATAAACTTCAATTATAAGAGAGTTGTCTTCTGTTGGCACAATGTCGGCAAATATGTCTTCTGTGGGCTGCATAAATTCTTTTGAATAGTGAGGAATCACATAGTATGGTTTGCCATCAATGACATATGGATTGATGTATGCAGCGTCCATATAATTGATTAATTTCTCTTCAACTTGAAACACATGTTCGGAAATTAGCTCGTCAGATTCCCAGCCACCTGAACGCCATACGTTGATGTTTATCACACCTTCTGCATCGGTTGATGCTGTAAGAAAACGGATATAGTTTGTCCACCCTTCAGAGGCATTGACATATATGGCTGCTTCGCAATCAATCGTATAGATTTTGTCGGCATCTATCGTATATACGTCAACCCATGTTTTCCCTACATAATCTTCCGTAACTGCATGATTGAATACGGAAATTTCAAGAGTGTTGGAATTGTGGTCAAAGAAATTTTCGGTTATTTCGCCAAATGCTTCCATTTGGTTCACTTTTTCCCCTTCGGGTGCTTCAATGAAGATTCGTCCCACTCTTTCCAGATTGCTGTCGTAAATTGTTACAACCGATGATTTATAATACCAACCGTCAAGTTCAAATGTTTGAGAATAGAACCAATCTGAACCATCAGGCCCTGTCAAGAAACCCCAACCCGGAGAGTTTTTGACTGTTGTCGAAGGCTCTTCTCCGGCACTGACCTTCTGCATTCGGTGTTGTTGTAATGGAATCGCTTGGTCGCCAAGTTCATATTTTAATGCTTTGATGGGTGATTTCACACCTGAATAATGTTCTTTTAACTTGCTGAAATCTACAGCATAGGTCTGCAACCCAAAAAGCAATATCGCTGTGGCTGCTACAAATCGTAAAAAGGAAATTTTCATGATATTTGGATAATTTGATTAAAAATACAAGTGTTGATAAATGTAATATTTGTATCTGCAAAGATAATGAATAATTTTAATATCCGAACTTTTGATTAAAAAAATATTCTGTCGATTAATCTTTTTAATGTTTTCTATGTCTATTTAAACAAAAGAAACTAAACAAAAAAATTATGCAACGTATCATTCTACTATTATCGTTAATGTTAGGCTTTCTGTTTGCTAATGCACAGCAAACCAATTCCCCATCATTTCCGGGAGGAGAAGAGGCTC
Organism: uncultured Porphyromonadaceae bacterium; assembly: GCA_937911575.1. GTDB lineage: Bacteria > Bacteroidota > Bacteroidia > Bacteroidales > Muribaculaceae > Lepagella. The sequence goes on from CALDPR010000017.1 coordinate 16,354, forward strand.
TTGCCGCATTCCTGACTGAAAATATTCAATATCCTGAAATGGCTGCTGAAAATGGGATTGAAGGTGTCGTAACACTTGATTTTATGGTAAAAAGCGACGGCTCAATCGGCGAGGTAAAGGTTGTAAGAATGGTTGACCCTGACTTGGAAGATGAAGCTGTAAGAGTGGTTAAATCAATGCCTAAATGGAATCCCGGCATCGAAGATGGAGTGGCTGTAGATTCATGGTTCAGACTTCCTATAAAATTCCGTTTGCCGGAAAAAACGCAGTGATTAGTAATTTAATTATTGTTGGGAAACAATACCGATTCATTTGGGTCTGTTTCAGAGTAGCTGCCAATTATTTTGGTATGTCTAAAACTAAATCTGCCGATTCTTTTCGACAAGGAGCGAACCATCGACATATTTTCGACGGCATTCTGACGACATCTCCGACTATATTGGGTGCGAAGCACCGACTATGAAATGTGTATCTACGTGAGAATTGAAATTGCCCGATAGATGCACTCGGTCGCAAATGCCACTTTCATACGAATTGCTCCAGCATAAAGCAAATCTTTTTTCTGCATACAATCAAAATATTAATTAATGTTAATGCTTTTATTTTTTTATTCAAAAATTTGGAGTTTACAAGATTAATGTTTAATTTGCCGACGAAATAATTAACTAATTAATTTAACAATGAGGAAAATAATTATATTTTTATTTGTAATTGTTATAGTTTGCTTCGAAGTTGAAGCACGTTTGCTGTCGGTTGATGAGGCTAAGCAAAAGATAATTGAGAATGTTGGCAAAAAGATGACAAAACTCAATTTGCCAACATTTCAAGAGGATTATTTGCAACTTGCACATGTAGTTACAAATATTGAAGATGAAAATCTGATATACATATTCAATAAAGGAAAAGAAGAAGGATTTATAATAGTTTCGGGCGATGATCGAGTTGTGCCGATATTAGGATATTCCAATACAGGCAGATTTGACACGTCAGATTTACCTTCAAATTTTCTTTTTTGGTTGGAATGTTGTGAACGACAGATTCAATATTCCATAGATAATGACATCTCCCTATTAGAGGTATCTACGGATGATGAGTATACTCCGATCGAGCCGTTGCTCACTACTAAATGGGGGCAGCGAGCTCCATATAATAATCATTGTCCGATAGATCCGGAAACAGGAGAACGTTGTGTTACCGGTTGCGTGTCGACAGCTGTTGCTCAGATCATGAATTATTATCAATGGCCCGACAAAGGAGTTGGTGAAAAGGAGTTGGGATTGCAAGGAAATAAAGGTGATGAAAAAATATATGTTAATTTTGGAGAAACGGAATATCGGTGGGATAAAATGCTTGATGAATATGACGAAAATTCACCTGAGGAATCTTGTGATGCGGTGGCGGAGTTGATGTTGCATACCGGGGTAGCATTATCAACAATGTATGGCTCTGAATCAACCGTAGGGGGATCTCTTTCCAGTTTAACTCAATTTCTAAAATATTCAGAATCAGATTTTGAAGGGTATGTAAGTTACAATCTATTTGAAAACATATATACGGAGTTAAAAAACAATAGACCGGTTTTTTGTGGAGCAGAAACTTTTGAGCCTACACACATTGGGCACGCGTTTGTGTGTGATGGATATTCTGGAGATGGTTACTTTCATATAAATTGGGGGTGGAATGGTAATAGTGATGGATATTATCTTCTCTCAGCATTAAATCCATCAGAGCGAGAAGAGTATAAATTTGAACACACCTTTATTTCAGCACCGATTAAACCCGACAATATAATTAAAAATCCGGGAGAAAGAATTCTAAATGGTTTTTATTCCGGAGAATTTTCCAAAACTGAAGAAAATATCTTTTTTGGCGTAGAAGCTTATAATTCATCTGTTGAGGAAGTTAAGGGAAAGTTTGGTATTAGACTTACAAGCATGGAAGGGGAAGCGTCTGACAAAGGGGAAGTGTTATATATAGAATCAATTGAAAAATTCACATTAGTTCCTCACGTAAGAATAGATGGATTCTCTTTTCGAACAATAGATTTCCCTAAAGGCATGTTTTTGGCAAAACCATTTTTTATTGATGAATCAACAGGAGAATGGGAAACAATTAAAAATTGGGAGGTTAAGAATTCAACAGGAGAGCTTAAATTAATTTCCGATGATTTGTATCTATCATTTTCAACATCAGATATTAATAAAACCATTCCAACTGTAAAAATTATTTCGGCTTCGTTAAGAGATGATAATAGAAAATTACTTGACCTATCTTTTGAAATATCACAAAATGGATATGGTGATTATATAGATGAACAGGTTGCAGTGTCGTTATATAAAATAAATAAAAAAGGGAGGAAAGTTCGGCAAGAAACTATTCTATTGTCCGACAATATTTTTTTGATAGGTTCCGATGTTTTAATGATTTCAACGACGATAGAATTATCTAATCAAATTGATGATGAAGAGGAAGATTATTGCATTGCGGTTACAAGTGCAGAGAATAGGTTGTATAGCGATTATTATACAATCTATGAATCGGAAATTGAAAGTGTAGCAGCTTCAAGCAAAGAGATACAATTGCAACAGACTTCTGATGGCAAGGGCATTCTTGTTCAATCGAAAGATTTAGTCAGATCTGTATCAGTTTACTCTATTTCGGGTAATGAATTAATTCAACGAAGGAATATCAATAAGGAATCAATATTCGTTGATATTACTAATTTGCAAGGAGGAATATATATTGTGAATGCTGAAAGCGATACAGCAAAAAAAACGATGAAAATAATAGTAAGATAAACACAAAATCTGAATTTTTGAAAATTACTGTTTAAATTGTACCCGATTTTACTTTAAAAAACAGATAATATGAAAAAGAAAAACTAATAATTAAACAATGATTATGGTGTTGGTAGTATAATTATTGATTGAGAATTGACAGACGGTTGTCAGACATTATTCCTACAATACTCCGACTATGTTGGGTGCGACTCCCCCGGACGACATTCCGACTGCATTTGTGTGGCGAGGAATCCGATATTTTTATTACAATCCGACTACATCGGGTGCGACATCTCTGACTATATAGGGTGCGAAGCACCGGAGAGCGATAGCGATTCAATAACCGGGGGTTGAGCGAAG
>CALDPR010000018.1 GCA_937911575.1 uncultured Porphyromonadaceae bacterium
GAAATCACATTGTCATTTGGTAAAGACTATTATCCAGGTGGTGTTAATTATGACTTTATTGCAGTGCCTAAAGTATATAATGCAGAGGGTGAAGTAGTTGAAGTTACAGCATCTTGGGCATTTGACTGGTCTGATTTCCAAAATTTGATTTTCAAATTGAATCCTGCATTAACAGAAGCTGGAACATATACAATCAAATTCCCAGCCGGAGCAGTTAAAGACTTCGAAGACATGTCGATCACATCTCCAGCGTTTGAATTAACTTATACAATAGAAGAAAATGAACCGGAACCTGTTAAGGGAGCACCAATAAGTTTCAATCCTGAAGCTGGTTCAACAGTGGATATGCTTTCTAAGATCTATATGACATTCAGTCAAACAGATTATCCAGAAGGTATAGATTATAATTCATTCGCTAAACCGGAAGTATACAAAGATGGCGAATTGATTTCTGCAGTTGCTTACTATGGATATGATAATTATGATTATTGGTTGGGTTATATTCAATTTAAAGAGCCAATCAAAGAATCAGGCGTATATACAATCAAAGTGCCGGCAGGACATTTCTATGAATATGGATATGAAAGCAATGCGGCACCTGCGTTTGAAGTTACATATACTGTAGAAGCAGCAGAAAACACTAATCCAGGTCCTATCTCAGTAGATCCTAAATCAGAAACAACAGTTGAAAAGATTGAAGTTATCACATTGATGTTTGGTGAAAAAGACTATCCGAACGGAATGGAAGTTAACTCAAGCAAATTGTTGCCAATTACTGATGCTGCAGGTAAGGAAGTTGCTCAAATGAAATTTGTGGCTGACTACAATGATTATTACAAAGTAGTTGGTACGATATATGGTGATGCACTTACAGCAGAAGGCGTTTACACAATCGTAATTCCTGAAGGACACATTTGGGAATTTGAAAACAAAAATAAATTAGTTCCTGAAATCAAATTGACATACACTATCGGTGGTGGCAGCGGCGAAAGCAACTATGGCGCGTTACCGGTATCAATCGATCCGGCAGACGGAAGCACAGTTGAATCATTGAAGAGTGTAACATTCACATTCTCTGCTGAAGATTATCCGAATACAATGTACTATGACTATATGCAAAAAGCTGAAGTTTATGATGCAGCAGGCAACTTGGTAACTGTAGGTGGTTATGCATATGGTGATGGATATTCATTCTTAAGCATCTCTGTTCAATTCGAAAAAGAAATCACAGAAGCTGGAACTTATACAGTGAAGGTTGGTGAAGGTCATATTTCTGAATACAACTATGATGCAGATGGAAATTTAGTAGAAAATCCGAAAGTTTGTCCTGCATTTGAGGTAACTTATATTGTAGGCAAAGAAGAGCCAGGTCCAGTAGCTGGAGCTCCGATAGCAGTATCTCCTGAATCAGGTTCAACAGTTGAATCATTGTCAGAAATCACATTGTCATTTGGTAAAGACTATTATCCAGGTGGTGTTAATTATGACTTTATTGCAGTGCCTAAAGTATATAATGCAGAGGGTGAAGTAGTTGAAGTTACAGCATCTTGGGCATTTGACTGGTCTGATTTCCAAAATTTGATTTTCAAATTGAATCCTGCATTAACAGAAGCTGGAACATATACAATCAAATTCCCAGCCGGAGCAGTTAAAGACTTCGAAGATATGTCGATCACATCTCCTGAATTTGAATTGGTATACATTATTGAAGCTGGTGGTAGTGGCGAAAGCAAATTGTCGTCAGTAGTTCCTGCAGAAGGAGAACTTAACCTTGCAGATTATGGCAACGTATTCCGTGGTATCTCATTGAACTTCAGTGAAGCATTGACAATGATCGCTGATGAAAATCTACCAACTGAAAAGATTACTGTTGCAATCAATGGTGAAGTTAAAGAAGAAATTTCATTGAGCAAATTGAAACTCGATGAGATGGTAGAAGCTAATAATAAAGTCGACCTTGTATTTGAAAACAAATATAGCGAAGCCGGCGAATATATTATTACAATCCCTGGTGGTTGGGCTACATTTGCAGATGGTTCTGTAGTAGAAGAAATTGTGCTTACTTACACAGTACCTGTGAAAGAATACACAGATGACTACATCACAGATCCAGAAGAAGGCGAAGTTGAATCATTGACTAAGATCTGGATTCAATTGACAGGTCGCGACTTTGCGGCTAAGAATAGCAAAACTGTTCTTCCTGAATATGAATGGTACGGCAAACCATACGTAATCGATGATGCAACAGGCGAAACAGTAACTCAATGTTACTTCTATAAAGAAGAAGATGATTGTGCGTTCGGTCTTGATTTGAACACACCAATCGTAACTCCGGGTTCTTATACAGTGGTTATCCCACAAGGACAAATCACATATGTTCAACATCAGAATCCGACTGCTGAAGAAGTTAACCCTGAGTTCCGTTTGCACTACACAATCGTAGGTTCTCAACCGGTGGCAGCTCCTGCAACAGTAGATCCTGCAGAAGGAGTTGTTGAATCACTTTCAGTTATCAATGTAACATTTACAGAAGCTGAAACAGTTGAATTGAACGATGAAAGTGGTGTTTATCCACGCATCTACAAAGTAACTGCTGATGGTGATGTATTTGAATGCAATGGAGAATTCTCAGTATCTGGAAATGTGTTCACATTCACAGTTTATACTGATGAAGAAACAGGCGAATTGATGGCAATCACAGAAGAAGGCAAATATGCATTCTTAATCCCTGCCGGTTTGATTAAAGTTGACGGCGTGTTCACAACAGAATATCGTTTCGAATATCAAATCGGAGAAGCTGCTGCATTGACAATCACAGATCCTGTTCCGGGTTCAGTAGTTGAACGCCTCGACAAGTTCACAGTTGTTGCTCCTGGTGCTGCAACACTTGAAGAAAATGAAACTCGTGCTAAGATTCAAATCGCATCAGGCGAAGAATCAATTTGCATCGTAAGTGTGGTAAGCACTGAAGGCAACACAATCGTTCTTCAAGCAGCATCTCCTGTAACTGCATCAGGTGAATACTCATTGATTATTCCTAAGGGTTACTTCCTAATCGACGGTGTAATGACTGAAGAAGAATACACATTCGATTATACAGTAGAAAATAACGATGTTCCATTCGTGCTTCCTACAGTTGATCCTGAAGAAGGAGTAGTTGAAGAATTTACTCAATTTGTTCTTACATGGGAAAATGCGGCTACAGTAACTACAGATGATTCATTGATGATGGGAACTTCAGGCATTGCAATGTATGATGCTATGGACAACAAAGTCTCTGACTTCATCGGTATGCCGGTCGGCGACAATGCGATCATGCTTAACTTCATGGGTGCTGCTCCTGCTGAAGCAGGTGAATACAGACTTGTAGTTCCTGCAGGTTTGATCACTGTTGACGGTGCAGTTAATGAAGAAATGACATTCGTATATCAATTGCTTCCTGCAGTCGATATCGAAATCACTATCGACAAGCAAGGTCAAGTGAACAGTGTTGATACATTCGTATTGACATTCAGCCCATGCGAAGAATCAGTTGAAATCAATACTGAATGCGAAAGCTCAGTTGCTCTTTGGACTGTTGGCTATCCAGAAGAAATGATTGCTTACTATGAAGTAACAATCGATGGAGCAACAGCTAAACTCGAACTTACAATTGATGCTGATTCAGTTGAAGATGGCGACTACACAATTCTTGTTCCTGCTGAATACTTCATCGTAGACGGTCAAGTTTGCGACGGTGAAACATTCAACGTTACATTAGAAAAAACAGGAATTTACGGAATTGAAGCAGATGCTAAGGGATTAGATGTTTACAGTGTAAGCGGTATCCTCGTTCTTCGTGATGCTAAAGCAACAGACTTGAAGAACTTACAAAAAGGTATCTACATCGTAAATGGTAAGAAAATTCTTGTTCGTTAATCGAACCGGAACTCTATAATAGAAGCGTCGCTCCACGAGGGGCGACGCTTTTTTGTTTTAAATTCTTTGGAAGTGTGTCGAATAAGTTGTAACTTTGCACTCCATTCCGAAAAAGAATGGTTTAATTAAAATTATATAGTGGAGAAATTTGGCTGCTTGCAACCACAGAAAAAAATGCTAAAATTGCTCTAAACGCTAATTATGCGTTAAGTTTAAAATGCATTTGTCGGTTAAGCAGTCGACGAATGTTTTTTTTGATTAATATAGAATTTAAAATATGAGTTACTTATTTACGTCGGAATCCGTTTCCGAAGGGCACCCGGATAAGGTTGCCGATCAAATCAGCGATGCGTTGCTCGATAGCTTATTGGCATATGATCTCAATTCAAAAGTTGCAATTGAAACATTATGCACCACAGGGCAAGTTGTAATTGCCGGAGAAGTGAAAAGTGAAGCCTATGTGGATCTCCAAGAGGTGGCACGCAATGTGATTAATGAGATAGGATATAATCGTGGAGCATATAAATTTGATGGTGATTCGTGTGGTGTGCTGTCGGCAGTGCATGAACAAAGTCAAGACATAAACAGAGGAGTGGAACGCGAAGCCAACGAAATGCAGGGAGCGGGAGACCAAGGCATGATGTTCGGATATGCTACAAACGAAACCGAAAATTATATACCCTTAACATTAGATCTCTCACATCAAATATTACGCGAATTGGCCGATATCAGAAGAGAAGGCAGACAGATGACATATCTTCGCAAAGGAAAGCCAACGTCATATCTTCGCCCTGATTCAAAAAGTCAGGTTACGGTGGAATATTCAGACGACAATAAGCCGATGCGAATCCACACTATTGTTGTCTCTACCCAACACGACGATTTCATTTCTCCGACTGATGAAAGCGAAGCATCACAACTCCAAGCAGACGAGCAAATGCTCGAAATCATACGCAATGATGTGAAGAATATTTTGTTGCCACGAGTGATTGCAAAATTGCCAGATTCAATACAAAAATTATTCGATGAGAATTTGATTGTTCACGTAAATCCAACAGGTAAATTCGTGATAGGAGGTCCTCATGGCGACACCGGACTTACGGGAAGAAAAATAATTGTCGACACCTACGGAGGTAGAGGAGCACATGGGGGAGGTGCCTTTTCAGGAAAAGACCCATCGAAAGTTGACCGTTCGGCAGCCTATGCAGCACGCCATGTGGCAAAAAACCTGGTAGCTGCAGGTGTGGCAGACGAAGTGCTGGTGCAAGTGGCTTATGCGATAGGAGTGGCTGAGCCGGTAAGTATCTGTATAAACACATACTCTACATCACACGTAAAAGAAAGTGATGCAGAAATAGCAGAAAAAGTGAAAACATTATTTGATATGCGACCATACGCCATCGAGCAAAGATTGAAACTTCGTAATCCTATATATCGTGAAACAGCAGCCTACGGGCATATGGGACGTCAAAGTCAAGTGGTGGAAAAGACATTCAAATCACGCTATGAAAAAGATAAAACAATGAGAGTTGAACTGTTTACATGGGAGAAATTAGACTATGTAGACACCGTAAAAGCCGCTTTTTCGATAAAAAATTAGAATAAAGTTGGTCGTTTGAGTAAAAGATATTAACTTTGCGTGTTTGAAATGCGTAGTGTTTTCAGTTTTTTGGGATATGCACGCATTAAAAAACAAAAAATTAGAAATTAAAAACTTATTACAGCTATAAATAATAATGGCAACTTTAGAAAAAATCAGAAGTAAATCTGTCTTGCTAATCATCGTTATCGGTGTGGCTCTATTAGCGTTCATAGTAGGAGACGCTTTAACAAACGGAAGAAACCTATTTGGAGATCCTACAACAGTGGCAAAAGTCGATGGGATAAAAATCGATGTAACAGAGTATCAGCGTGCTCTTGAAGAGGCATCGCAACGTAACCAAGAATCACAACGCCCAACTGATTCTCAATTATTGATACAACAAGTGCTCGATCAAATGATTATGGAACGTTTGATTCAACAATCAATCGAAAACTTGGGAATCACAGTGAGTGGCGAACAATTACGCGTGGCAATGTTGGAGAATTTCCAAAATCAAGACGTAATGATGTTGATGCAACAAATGAGAAATCTTGGTATGATGCCAACATCGGCTCAAGAAGCCTACGATATGATATTCAATCCGCAAAAATATGGATTGCCTCAATCTCAAGTTGAAGCACTTCAATCTGCATGGATTGCAATAGAAGAAACAACAAAAGAACAATTAAAACAACAAACATTTGTTACTCTTCTTCAAGGCTCAATAAAAGCTAATGAATTAGATAAAAAAGCATTGCACCATGATGTAAACATCTCATCAACTGTGAAAATGGCGTTTAAACCATTTGGCGTAATAGAGCCGGAAAAATACCCTGTAACAGAGGAAGAGATTAAAGCAGAATATGATAGAAATAAACACAACTATCGTGTGGAAGAACCGACTAAAGCAGTGAACTTTATCTCTGTAGCTGTTGTGCCATCAGAAGCTGATATCAAAGAATGTCGTGAACTCGCATCTAAAACACAACAAACAGTCGTAGCAGAAGGCATTGTTGGTCTGGATAAATCATTGAAAGCACAAGGAGTGGCTTCAATGCACTATGTGGCACGTCAAAAAGACGTTAAGGCAAATGCAAAAAACTTCGTTGCTAATGCAGCTATCGATTCAGTAGCAATCATTAATCAAGGAGTAAACGGATTCACTATTTTGCGAATGGATAAAAAACTTCAAGAAGTTGACTCTATCCAAATCAATATGGTAACAGTAATGGGTAGCACACTTCCAAAGAAAGTGCTTGCTGAATTGAATAGTGGAATATCGCTTGACTCAATACAAAAAACATATAAAGACAGCGTTCAAGTGCAAAAAGAAAATTGGTTGCAACTTATCTCATCACAAGGCAGAATGCAAATGGATAAGACACAACTTGATTCACTTTTGAATGCCGGTTCTGAATACTTTGAACTTATGTCGCAACCACAAGGAGCATTGTTGACACAAGTGATAAAGAAAAATGCCCCTGTAACAGTATACGAATATGATGAAATCACATATGTGCTTTCACCAAGCGATGCTACTATGGCAGCAGAACGTGAAAAATTAGAGAAATTCTTGGCAGAAAATCAAACAGTTTCAGCATTCGTGGAAAATGCATCTAAAGCCGGATTTAACTCAACACCGGCTATGCTGACAGCATCAACACCGGCTATGGGTCGCCAACCAATGATGTTGCCAGATAGTCGCCAAGTTGTGAAATGGGTGATGCTTGAAGCTGAAGATGGAGAAGTGTCTGAAATCTTTGAATCACCAGAAGGAACACGCCCATATTTATATGCAGTGGCTGTTGAGGGTAGCTTTGATGATTATATTCCTCATACATACGCAACTGTAAGAACTGAACTTGAAGAAAAAGTGCGTCGTTCAAAAGTTGCAGAAGAGATGTTGAATCAATTTAAAACTAAGGGTACAACAATCGAAGAAGTGGCTCAAGCAATGGGTGTAACTCCGACAGAATCAGTTGTGGAATTCGGCAACCCTCGCAAAGTTGGCGATATGGGATTGGTTGGACAAATAGTGATGACAGCGGCTGGAAAACCAGTAGTGGTTGTAAAAGGTGAAAATGGCATCTATGCATTCCAAGTAACAGCAGTCAACGATAATCAACTTCAATATGAAGATGAGAAATATGTTCAAAACTATATGAGAAAGCATAATCCGAACTTCGTCAATATGCTTCGTGGTAACAAAGAAGTTGTGAACAATCTTCTCAAATTCTATGGTGGTAATTAAAAAGCATAAAAAATAGAATATAAGGCTGCCAAACAATTGTTGGGCAGCCTTATTAATTCAAAAAAGTGATTGAAATGGGAGAAAATAGTCGTGTTGTTGAGAGAATAAAAAAACCATTAATCGGAATGACCTTGACGGAATTGGAGTCAGTGGTCAAAGCCGGAGGAATGCCTCGTTTTGTTGCTAAACAATTGGCACAATGGTTATATGAAAAAAAGGTCGTTTCGTTTGATGAAATGGTCAATATCTCAAAGAAAAACAAAGAGTGGCTAAGTGAATATTATGAAGTGGGCAGAACAATGCCTGAAAAAAGTCTGAAATCAGAAGATGGAACGATAAAATATCTTTTCAATGTTGGCGAAGGTAAAAAAATAGAATCAGTCTATATTCCGGATAAAGATAGGGCCACCCTCTGTGTGTCGTCTCAGGTCGGTTGCCGAATGAATTGCTATTTTTGTATGACTGGAAAACAAGGATTCAAAGGGAATCTCACCCCTGCTCAAATAATGAATCAAATATTGAGTATCCCTCCACAACAGCCACGAGGATATGAACCATTGAACGAGTTGACAAATGTAGTTTTTATGGGTATGGGTGAGCCATTGGATAATATGGATAGCCTATTGCCAGTTCTGGAGATAATGACAGCATCATGGGGAATGGCATGGAGTCCTAAACGAATAACCGTATCTACCGTTGGCAAAATGACTGAATTGAAAGAACTGCTCGATAAGACGCAAGTCCATATAGCTATTAGCGTTCATTCAGCCGATTCTCAACAGCGAGGGTCAATGATGCCCGTCGAAAAAGCATATCCTATTAATGGGGTGATGAAGATGTTGGCGTCATATGATTTTTCGCATCAGCGTCGTCTTTCACTTGAATATATCATGTGGAGAAATGTCAATGATGATCTTGCTCATGCCGATATGCTTGTATCGTTGATAGGGAAAACAGAATGCAGAGTTAATCTGATACGTTTTCATTCGATACCCGGTGTGGAATTAGTGTCGTCAAGTGAAGAAAAGATGATAATCTTCCGTAACTACTTGAATTCAAAGGGCGTTTTATGCACTATTAGAGCATCGAGAGGCGAAGATATAATGGCGGCATGTGGAATGCTTGCCGGTAAAGGTGAGAAAAAATAGGATATGTGAGAAATTTGATGTAACTTTGACATCTAAACAATAAATATATGGTTAGAGTAGGTATAACACATGGTGATATTAACGGAATAGGTTATGAAGTGATAATGAAAGCCTTATCCGATGAAAGAATGATGGAGTTGTGTACTCCTGTTATTTTCGGTTCTTCCAAATTAGTGTCATACTACAAAAATATGATTGGTGCGGAAGGATTTAACTTCACGATAATAAGTTCGATAGAAGAAATCGAAGACGGCGATTGCAACTTCTATAACATAACTGAAGAAGAACTGAAAGTTGATATGGGTCAACCTACTGAAGCTTCTGCAAAAGCAGCTTATCTGTCATTGCAAAAGGCAGTAGATGCACTTAAAAATGGATTTATCGATGTATTGGTAACTGCTCCGATTAACAAAAATGCAATGCAAAGTGTCGGATTTGAGTTTTCCGGGCATACTGAATATCTTGAAAGCGAGTATGGAAATGGATATAAGGCAATGATGCTTCTATTTAATGATGACCTGCGTGTAGCATTAGTAACAACTCATCTGCCACTCAAAGATATAGCATCTAATATAACAAAAGAGGCTGTAGCAGAAACGATAAAAAATCTGTATCATACTCTAAGAAAAGATTTTACTATAGAAAATCCTAAAATTGCAGTGCTATCATTGAATCCACATAGTGGAGATAATGGATTATTGGGCAAAGAAGAAGAGGAAATTATAGCACCGGCAATTCAAGAATCTTTCGATAAAAAAATAATGGCATTCGGGCCATTTGCCGCCGATGGCTTCTTTGGTAACAGAACATATGAAAAATTTGATGGCGTCGTAGCAATGTATCATGATCAAGGTCTTGCACCATTTAAAGCATTGGCAATGGAAACCGGAGTTAATTTTACAGCCGGATTGCCATTTATTCGCACATCGCCCGATCATGGTGTCGGATATGATATTGTGGGTAAAAATATAGCAGACCCGACATCAATGAGAGAAGCGATATATAAAGCTATAATGCTCTTTAAAAATAGAAAATCGTATATTAAATCAAAAGCAAATCCACTGAAGAAACAATATGTGGATAAAAGTGGAGATAAAGAAGTCTTAGACTTGACTAAAGACGAAGAGATTTAAAATAAACAAAGAAATGAACTACGGAATAATTGCTGCAGGCGAGGGCTCTCGATTGGCTCAAGAGGGTGTGCTCAAACCAAAACCATTGGTGGAACTTAATGGTGTTCCGATGATTGAACGATTAATACGTCTGTTTGTAGATGCTAATGCTGAATCAATTAGTGTCATTGTTAACGAACAGATGGTTGAAGTTAAAGAATATCTTAATAATTTGAAATCAGAACTTCCGGTGGAGCTGAAAATAGTCGTTAAATCAACACCGAGTTCAATGCATAGTTTCTATGAATTGAGCAGCTTGATGAAAGGCAGAGGAAAATTCATATTGACAACTGTTGATACAATTTTTCATGAAACGGAATTTAAGAAGTATGTGTCTGCATTTGAAACATCAGAGGAGATAGATGGAATGATGCCAATGACCTCGTTTATTGACGATGAAAAGCCACTTTATATTGACGTTGATGCAAATAATAATATAGTGGGATTTCGTGATGATAAATGGGAAGAAGCAAAATATATTTCAGGAGGGATATATGGACTTACAGAGCCGGCAATATCTGTGTTGGAAGAATGTATGGCACAGGGAGTGAGCCGAATGAGAAATTATCAACGAGCATTGGTTGCAAATGGTTTGAAACTAAAAGGCTATCTATTTGATAAAATAGTAGATGTTGATCATGCCGGTGATATAGCAACAGCAGAAAAATTTATTTCCGAAAAAATATAAAAGAATATGGCAGATATAAAAATAGCCGGAGTCATGCGTGCCGGAGCATACTCGCCCAATCATATAGGAAATGATGCGGCAATCTTTAATGCTGCAGCAGAGCATTTACGCAAGCGAGGTTGCGAAGTAACAATATATAGCGAAGAGCAATTCAGAGCCGGAGAAGTAAAAGAAGATATTATTGTCAATATGTGTCGAGAAGCAGATTCAATAGCTAAATTACAGCAACTTGAAGATGCAGGAGTATTGGTGATAAATTCGGGATATGGAATAGAAAACTGTACACGCGAAAAGATGACACGCATATTGTTGGGGCACAAAATTCCATATCCGGAAAGTTTGATAGTAAATACGAACGAATCAGTAAAGCAGGCATTGAAGAAAGCCGGATTTTCATCATGTTGGATAAAACGAGGTGATTTTCATGCGATGCATAAAGAAGATGTCAGCTATTGTCGGCATATTGAAGAAGCTCAAGATGTGTTGCAAGAATATTTCTATAGAGGCATAAATCGAGCAGTTATCAACCGACATTTAAGTGGCGATTTAATCAAATTTTACGGGGTTAGTGGGACACCATTTTTCTATTGGTTTTATCCATTTGATTTAGGTCATAGCAAATATGGTCACGAAGCAATAAACGGGAAGTCGCAAGGACTTAAATTTGATGAGAATTATCTCAAATCTATATGCCAAGAGGCTTCTGATGTGCTTGATATAAAGATTTACGGAGGCGATTGTATAGTGTCGGCGAATGGAGATATTCAAATCATAGACTTTAATGATTGGCCAAGTTTTGCTCCTTGTCGTACAGAGGCGGCACCACATATTGCAAAATGTATATTGTCGGTTATTAAAGAAAAGAAATCACAAAAATGAGCATAGAAGAGAAAAAAGAATCAGCCTATAAAGCCTCTTTAAAATCGATGGATACGGAAGAAACATTCGATTTGATATTCTATCGTCCGATAGGTTATGCTTGGGCTTTATTATGTAAAAAACTCGGGATTACACCTAATGCAATAACAATAGCGTCAATCTTTTTAGGCATTGGTGCAGGTGTGATGTTCTATTTCAATAATATTTGGTATAATCTAATAGGCGTTTTGTTGTTGGTATGGGCAAATTCATTTGATAGTGCCGACGGACAGCTCGCGAGAATGACACAACAATATTCTCGCATAGGTCGCATACTCGATGGACTAAGTGGAGACTTATGGTTCGTGTCGATATATATTGCAATATGTTTGAGAGTGAACGCCACAAGCGAATTTTTTATGCAATATCCATGGGCTATTTGGACAATGGGAAGCATAGCAGGATTGTGTCATGCCACTCAAGCTGCAATGGCAGACTATTATAGACAATTCCATCTCTATTTCTTGAAAGGCAAAGAGGGAAGTGAATTAGATACAGCATCAGCATTATGGCAAAAATATCATGCACTTAATTGGACGAAAAATTTTTGGCAGAAAATTACTCTTGCATTCTATACAAACTATACTGTGGGGCAAGAGAAACGTACGCCATATATGCAAAATCTCCGACGTATTCTTAAAGTCCGTTTTGCAGATGATATATCACAGGAATTTCGAGATGCATTCAGAGTTAAAAGCAAACCTCTTATGAAATATACGAATATGCTTTCGTTCAATACACGAAGCTTTGCACTGTTTGCGTCTATTTTCATGCAGATGCCTTGGTTATATTTTGCATTTGAATTGGTGGTGCTTAACGCAATGCTGGTTTATATGATGTCAAGACACGAAAAAATATGTAAGAACTTTGCTGAAGAATTAGAAAATGGGAAATATTAAAAAAGAAAAAATTAAAGGAATAATCTTTGATTATGGTGGCACGATAGATAGTCGTGGCGACCATTGGAGCGAGGTTATATGGTCTGCATATTGTAAATCTAATATAGAGATAGAAAAATCATTGTTTCGAGATGCGTATGTGTTTGCTGAAAGAGAATTGGCAAAAGTGCGTCATATCCTCCCTCATCACACATTTTATGATTTGTTGTTGATCAAGATGCAAATTGAATTGTCATATCTTGTGGAAAGAGGCTTAATCCCATCGTCTGAACAGGAGTTGAAGGCCAAAGAGATAGCGAAATACTGTTACGAGGCGGCAAAATCAAGTATAGAAGATGCTCGCCCTGTATTGGAACAGTTATATGCAAATTATCCGATGGTGCTCGTCTCTAATTTCTATGGCAATGTAGAGGCTGTTCTTGAAGATTTCGATTTGCGAAAATATTTTAAAGAGATTATTGAAAGTGCTGTTGTAGGCGTAAGAAAACCGGACCCGGAAATTTTTAGATTGGGTGTTAAAGCGTTGAATCTTTCTCCGGAAAATGTGTTAGTAGTAGGTGATAGCTATAAAAAAGATATAGTGCCATCTGAATCAATAGGGTGCCAAGTGTTGTGGCTGAAAGGAAAAGGGTGGACTTCTGAAGAAGATGCACAAATGCATGAAAATATAATTTCATCATTGAATGAAATAGCTGTGAATTTGGCATAAAAAGAGAAAAGATGAATCGAGCGTGATTAAAATAAATTAACAAATAAAACGAAAAATAGAACAACAAATAACCTATTTTAACTAAAATAGGGTGAATTTAACAAAGTTTAACATTTCGAGATACTATAATTTTGCAGAAATGTTTTTTTGTTAGCGAAAAAGGATATAATTTTACACCGAAATTTCGCGATAAGCAAATTAGATAGATTGAAAATAAAGAAAAACTACATAAAATTAAAAAGATTATGGCAGAAAGTAAAGTACAAAAGCCTAATGGCAAATTAGGAGTACTCGTTGTTGGTCTTGGAGCAGTAACATCTACATTCATGACCGGTGTATTAATGGCACGTAAAGGTTTGTCAAAACCTGTTGGTTCAATGACCCAATACGATAAAATACGTGTTGGACGTGGAGCAGATAAAAAATATCTACACTATAAAGATATAGTGCCAATCGCAGATTTGAACGATATCGTATTTGGTGCTTGGGACGTATATCCTGCAAATGCGTATGAATCAGCGATCAACTGTGAAGTGCTTAAGGAAAAAGACATCAATCCTGTAAAAGATGAACTTGAGAAAATTGTTCCGATGAAAGCAGCGTTCGATAAGAACTATGCAAGTCGTCTTGACGGAGACAACGTAAAAGTTGTGAAAGATCGTTGGGATATGACAGAACAAATCCGTGAAGATATTCGCAATTTCAAGAAAGAAACAGGTGTTGAACGTATAGTTGTTCTTTGGGCTGCTTCAACAGAAGTATATGTTCCGGTAAATGAAAAAGTACACTATAAATTAGCAGATCTTGAAGCTGCAATGAAGGCAGACGACAAAGAAAATATCGCTCCTTCAATGTGCTACGCATACGCTGCTCTAATGGAAGGTGCTCCATTCATCATGGGGGCTCCTAACACAACTGTAGATATTCCTGCAATGTGGGAACTTGCTGAAAAAACAAAAATGCCTATTTCTGGTAAAGACTTCAAGACAGGACAAACACTTGTGAAATCAGGTTTTGCTCCAATTATCGGAACTCGTTGCTTGGGTCTTTCAGGTTGGTTCTCAACAAATATATTGGGAAATCGTGATGGTCTTGTTCTTGATGAACCGGCTAACTTCCGCACAAAAGAAGTAAGTAAACTTTCAACTCTTGAATCTATTCTAGTTCCGGAAAATCAACCAGAATTGTACGAAAACTACTATCATAAAGTACGTATCAACTATTACCCACCACGTAACGATAATAAAGAAGGTTGGGATAATATCGATATTTTCGGTTGGATGGGCTATCCGATGCAAATCAAGATTAACTTCCTTTGCCGTGACTCTATCTTAGCTGCTCCGTTGTGCTTAGACCTTGTTCTATTGAGCGACCTTGCTGCTCGTGCAGGCTGGTATGGCACACAACGTTTCTTGAGTTTCTTCTTGAAGAGTCCGATGCACGACTATACAAAAGACGAAGTGCCGGTTAATCACTTATTCCAACAATACGTTATGCTTAAAAATGCTATCCGTGAAATGGGTGGTTATGAAGCTGACGAAGAGATTGATTAATCTACATAAAATATATGATAAAAAATTCCGGACAATTTGCTGTCCGGAATTTTTTTATTTCTGCGATTTAAAAATTATTGCTGTGCGAAAGAATTTTTTGGCATAAAGATCCTACTTCCCCAACTTGTGCTTTTTAATCCGGCAAGTTGTAAATCGAAAAAGGAATCTCGACCACATTAAATCAGTTGTTGAGATTCCTTTTTATTCATTTTACGGTCTTGTCAGACACTAATAATTAGGACTATTGTTTTGGTTTACGAGCATATTTTGCTCGTATTCTGGATAATGTTTCCGGAGATACTTTAAGGTATTGAGCAATATATTTAACAGGGACTTTGTTAAAGATTTCCGGTCGCATTTTTATGAATTGGGTGTATCGGGTATATGCATCATAAGTCCCAAGATATGAATATTTTCTTTCGAAAGCATATATCTGTTCAACGAGTAAATTTCTCATCCACCAAACGAGGTCGATTTGTTCGGTTGATATACGATTAAAGTCTTCGAAACTTATTTTATATACTTCTGCATTTGTTAATGCTATACAAGAAAATTGAGAAGGTTCATTATTAAATAATGAGTGGATTGATGTAAACGGGTCTCCATCTAATCCAAAGCATATTGTATTTTCTTTATCATCATTGCAGAATGACACCCTGAAAATACCTTTGCGTACGAAAAATATGCTATCAGTCCGTACACCCTGTTCAACTATCATGTTCCGTTTTTTTATAGAGAGCAGAGTTGCTACAGATTCTAATTTTTTTATTGTTTCGTCGGAAACTGGGTAATTTTGTCTTAATGCTTCAGCAAGTTCCATTTTTTAAGTTATATGATACAAAATTACGTAAAAGAAATTTAATGTGCAAATTATTGTTTTTTATATGACAATAAAATAATAAAAAGGTTTGCAGATATTTCGATTTATTGATATAAATCATTTTGCGAATTCCTACTTTTTAACTTATTTTGCATTGTTAATACAATGTAGTAATTGACGGGATTAACTTATAAATAGAGCGTAAAATAATATGTAAAATAATAGTTATGAGAAAAAGAATGTCATTAATCATTGCGTTATTTTGTATTTCATTTTGTTGTGTTGAGGCCTATTCTGTTTCAAAGTCGGAGCAAATGATGGTTTCTTTGTCGGCAAATGAAGGCAGAACGCAGGTAAGTGTAAATGAAAGGTTGGATTCATATCCTACTATTTCGCGAGAGATTATAGCCAGCGTCGAAAAAGTGTCATCACCTAAGCGTGTTCAAGGACCGATGAAAATAGGTCCTACCGGTTCAACAATCGTTGGGTGGCGTTCATTTGATGAACCAAAAGGCTGGTTTGAATTGGCCACAGATGGGACAGAAACAATGTTGTGGCAAAATTTTGATTTGGAACCTGCTGCCGGATTTATCAAAGATGGGAAGCTATATAGTTATTATGCCAAATATTTTTTCGGAACGCTATATATGAGTTATTTTGTAAATGATCTTCAGACAGGAGAAACTTTAGAGTCCGGCTCGTTTGATGAAACAGATTACTCAAAATATGTCTTAATATGTGCGTATGACAAGGCTAACGATATCGCTTATGCATATACATATAGTGCTGATGCAGAGACAAATTGGCTTCAAAAAATAGATCCGAATACTCAAGAGTTTACGAAAATTTGTGAACCATCAGTTGCTCCTCGATTGATTACTTATTATCCGGTTGATGGCAGAATATATGGTATTTCAAAGGCAGGCGAATTAATACGGTTAAATACAGAAAATGGAGACCTTGAAGTAGTGGGACATACCGGATTTTCTCCATCTATATATAAACAAACAATGGTGTATAGTCCAATAGATAAGAAGTTTATATGGGCTGCATTGATAGGAGATGACCTTGCTGCATGTGTCATCGCTGTTGACCCTATTACAGGAGAAGGAGAAAAAATTGCTGATTTGCCATTATATACGGAATATAATATTTTAGAAACATTAGATGTGGCTCCAGAAGAGGATATCCCTGCATCTCCTGAAATCTTAAGTGTGGAATTTGAAAAAGCATCACTTAATGGGAGTGTTACGATCAGAACTCCTAAACAACTATTCGGGGGTGAAGATATGGAAGATGGAACAGAATTAGTGTTAATTTCATATCTTGATG
The DNA here is from genome assembly GCA_937911575.1 of uncultured Porphyromonadaceae bacterium. Lineage (GTDB taxonomy): Bacteria > Bacteroidota > Bacteroidia > Bacteroidales > Muribaculaceae > Lepagella. Next base: position 16,991 of record CALDPR010000018.1, read on the forward strand.
AAGTGGAGCATTCGCGTCAGACAACCACTATTAATACTGAATTAATCATTAATTTTAATGATATATCGCAAGGAATGCATACATTCTCTTTTGAAGTTGCTATGAATGACAAAGTAAGTCCACAAGTGTCTGCAACTCAATATATTGGTTATGATATTCCTGTGGCTCCGAAGAATGTGGTCCTTGAAACAAACCTTGTTTCGTGGGATTCTGTTACGGAAGGTGTTAATGGGGGATATATCGATCAAGAAAATATGTTTTATGATATATATATAAACGAAATAAAACAAAACTCCACACCCGTATCAGGCAATTCATATGCAATTGAATTACCGGGAGGAGATATGACCTCTTATTGGGCAGATGTAGTTGCTGTTTGTCATGATTTATACTCTGAAAAGGGAACATCGAATAAGATTGTATATGGCGATGCGTTTGAAATTCCTGTTTCATTCCTCCCTGATCCGGATCAAGTGGACCTATTTACTATTAAAGATGCAAACGAAGATGGAAACACGTGGTTCTATGATTATAATAGATATGCATTTGAATATATATATAGCCAACATTATGATGCCGACGATTGGATTTTCTTGCCTGTAATTAAGTTTGATGATGCAGAGACATATTATGAATTTAATCTTGAAGCATGGGCATTTAATGAAAATTTTCCGGAATCATTTGAATTGGCATTTGGGACAAGTCAAGATCCTGGACTAATGAATGTGATTGCAAAATATGAAAATATTAAGAATACGGAACCCAATATATATTCTACAATATTTAAAGTACCGGAACCAGGATTATATTATGTAGGTATTCATGTGATATCTCCTGTCTTACAATATAATTTCTTTGTGAGAAACATGTCGATTAAAAAATCATTGGTTACAAGTGAATCACCAACAGCATTTACTGATTTGTCAGTTGTGGCAGCTGACAAAGGGGAATTAAAAGCTTTAATCAGTTGCAAAATGCCAACGAAAAATATAAAGGGAGATGACCTTGACCCAAATAAGGAGATGAAATTAGTTGCATCATCTTCAGTTTCAACAGCAGAAATAATAGCAAAAACAGGAGAAGATGTTGTGAATATGGAGCTAACAACCATACAGGGGTCAAATGATGTCGTTATTGCCTTATATGATGGAGATATAAAAGTTTATGAAACAAAAATAGCAATTTACACAGGATTGGCAGTGCCAGGACCTATATCACAATTAAAGGCAACTGCGAGCGAAGATAATTATACAGTGCATGTGTCTTGGAATCCTCCAACTTATGGGATAACAGAAGGCTATTTTGATCCGTCAACAGTGAAATATTATTATTATGATTATATTTGGGGAACGGGTTGGACTAAATTGTCTGAATTAGGTTCGGATTGTGAGTTTGATTTAGAACTTGATCCGGGGACAGAGTTGCATGCAAAATATATTGCTGTGGTTTCAGCAAATGAAGTTGGAGAAAATCCATCAATGCCATATGCAACAATAGTGCTTGGAGCACCATATGAAGCACCAATGAAAGAAGAATTTACGAATGGAGCATATACATATTCACCAATCCTCGTCTTGGCTCCTGATACATATCATAATGCTGTATGTGTGCTTGGAGATCCTTCAGAGTATCTGTCGGAATGTAAGAGTGAAGATGGTTGTTCATTAATTTCTTATACAGGTGATATGTATTATAATTCGTACGGATTATTGTCTATTCCTAAATTTACAACTAAAGGGCTTGAAGATCCGATATTTAAACTAAACGCATGGATTGGAGATGCAACAGCAAAAACCGAAATATATGCAGAATCCAATGATGTAGAACCAACTCTTATTGGTTCATTTGAGGCAGAATCTGTTAATGAATGGAGAGAAATTGAGATGCCACTACCTGAATCTCTATGGAATAAAGGTTGGGTTGAAATTAAAATCAAAAGTTACTATTTCAAAGATCTTGCATATTCTATTATAGATGGCTATTCTTTGACAAGTAAATCAGTCGGTTCGGTTGAAGATATAATGGCAGAAATTGCTGTTTACTCTGAAGAAGAAAAATTGGTTGTCAAGGGAGCAGAAGGCTTGTTCGTTAATGTATATACGATAGATGGCAGAAGAATATATAGTTCGGAAATTGCTAATGATTTAGAAACTATCGGATTACAAAGTGGAATATATATAGTTCGAGTAGGAAGAGAAGTAAGTAAGATAGTAATTAAATAAAACAATGTTTCTAAAAAAGTTGTGCCGATTCAATTTGAGTCCGGCACAATTTTTTATTATATAGCAAACATGATATTCAAATAACAAACGAAGAGTTAGCGATTAAAAAATGACAGAATATAAACTAAATATGACATGGTTTCGTAGATTGAGTTTTTATTATTAATTTTGTGGTGCTATGCGTATAGATATATTAACAGTAATGCCGGAGATGCTTGAATCTCCACTCGGTTGCTCAATATTGAAACGAGCACAAGATAAAGGTTTAGCGAAGATTGTAGTTCATAATCTTCGTGATTATACAACGAATAAGCATCGTAAGGTTGATGATTATCCTTTTGGAGGAGAGGCCGGTATGGTGATGCAAATACAGCCGGTTGATGATTGTATCAGTAAATTAAAATTAGAACGTCAATATGATGAAGTGATCTTCGTTACCCCCGATGGAGAGACACTAAATCAGCCAATGGCAAATCGTTTGTCAATGGCAGAAAATTTGATTATTCTCTGTGGACATTATAAAGGGATTGATTATCGTATAAGAGAACATTTGGTGACGAAGGAGATTTCAATTGGCGACTATGTCCTTACCGGTGGTGAATTGCCGGCAGCAATCATTACAGATGCAATAGTGCGTCTGATTCCGGGAGCAATTGGAGATGAACAATCGGCATTGAGCGATTCTTTTCAAGATAATTTGTTAGCACCTCCCGTATATACTCGTCCGGCAGAGTATAAAGGGTGGAAAGTTCCCGAAATCCTATTGTCAGGACATCAGGCAAAAATTGATGAATGGAAGCATGAACAAGCGCTGTCTCGTACACGTTTGTTGCGTCCCGATTTGTTGAAATAATTCTCTAATCAGAGAGCGAAGTTTAATTGTTTAAAAAGTCAGAATTTAATATATCCTTTTGGAATGTAGATAAGAAAATTGTAACTTTGTGAAAAAATAAGTTTATATGATAATAACATCGAGTAATATAATGCTGTTGATGGCTGTTCTGTTGTTCTTAAGTGTAATCGCAGGTAAAGCCGGATTTAAGTATGGTTTGCCCTCGTTGTTGTTGTTTCTTGGAGTCGGCATGCTCGCCGGAGTTGACGGTTTTGGTATTCATTTTGATAATGCAGCCTATGCTCAATTTATAGGAATGATTTCATTGAGTATTATTTTGTTTTCCGGTGGTTTGGATACTCAATTTAAAGAAATACGACCTGTCGCCGGTGCAGGAGTGATTTTAGCAACTATCGGTGTGCTATTAACAACGATATTGTGTGGAGCATTCATTTATTATTTGTTCAGATTTGTAAATATTCCAAACATACAATTTGGTTGGGTTGAGTCATTATTGTTGGCTGCTATTATGTCGTCAACGGATTCAGCTTCAGTGTTTTCAATTTTAAACTCATCAAAAAAAGGATTAAAAGAGAATTTAAAGCCATTGTTAGAACTTGAAAGTGGAAGTAATGATCCCATGGCTTATCTTCTTGTGATTATTTTGATTCAAATCATGGAGGGGTCAGGAGCAACAGGATTTGAGTTGTGGAGTAGTGCCGGACTTCTGTTGGTTAAACAATTGGCTATAGGACTAATCTGTGGGGCATCATTAGGATATGCTGCCGTATGGGTTATCAATCGTTTGCGAGCAAACAATGAATTCCTTTATCCGATATTATTATTGTCTATTATAGCCATGATATTCTCTGTTACTGAATTGATTGGAGGTAATAGTTATTTGGCAGTTTATATAGGTGGATTAGTTGTTGGAAATAAAAAGATAGTGCTTAAAAAGACAATCACAACTTTCTTTGGAGGATTCACATGGTTGGTCCAAATAGTAATGTTCCTTTCACTTGGATTATTGGTAAATCCACATGAATTGATAGATTGGCATGTTATTGCTGTTGGTCTTGCTTTGGGCGTATTTATGATATTGATAGGCAGACCATTGGCTGTGATAATGAGTATTGGTTGGATGCGTCAATTCTCAGTGCGAGCAAAAGTGTTTATTAGTTGGGTGGGTTTGCGTGGAGCTGTTCCGATAATATTTGCTACATATGCATTAATGTCGCCCGGAGTTCCCCATGCAAAATTCATGTTTAATATAGTCTTTTTTATTACTATATTGTCGCTCGTTGTTCAAGGCACATCAATAGGTTATGCGGCAAAAAAGATGAAATTGGACTTGCCGGTAAAAGATGATGTATTCAATGTGTCGTTGCCCGACGAAATAACGGCCGTTACGTCAGAATTGGAAGTAACACCCGATTTGTTGTCAAATGGGAGCTTTATTAAAGAGATAAAACTTCCACCAAACACACTTGTTGTAATGGTAAAAAGAGATGATAAATTCCTTGTCCCAACCGGAAATACTCGATTACATATAGGCGATTGTCTATTCCTGATTTCAGAAGAGCAAAAGCATATGACAGAGTTGTTAGATAAGCACTCAAAATAGTATGGAAATAAAAAAGAAGATAAAGAGAGTAAATGTGTGGGTGCGTCGAAAGGTGCATCTGCCTCTATTTATTATAATTGCATTGGTAGTTATATTGTTGTTTTTTAATGAGGATACAAGTCTGTCGCTGAATAGAAAATATGATGCAGAGATAAATTATTTACGAAAAGAAATACAAAAGTGTAAAGACTCAACAAGATATTATAATGATAAATATAATGCCTTATTGACAAATAAAGATGATTTGGAAAAAGTGGCTCGTGAGCAATATAATATGCACCGAAATGATGAAGATGTATTTATAATTAAAAACAAATAAAATAATATAATATGGCAAAGCATAAATTAACAAATCCTCAGACTTCATTTGACGCAATAAAATTAAAGCAAAAGAGAAAAAAGGTAGATACAACAGCCTCTTTCGGAATGATTATTATAGCAATAGGATTGTTGGTGCCGTTATTTAATATGTTTGATACTGAATTGATTTCAAATTTTAAATGGATATTTACGTCGGGGACAGTTGTCCTATTGGCTGCCCGGTGTGTCAAGGTTACTGATGACAAAGAGAGTTTGAGACTTAGACGAATTCGTAGATTAGAGTTTTGGGTTGCAGCATGTTTCTTGGTCGCAACATTCTTTTGGTTCTATAACGAAAACAAATTGTCAGAGTTGCCAAGTGGTATTGGTGCATTGGCAATTTTACGTGATACCATACTATTTTCTCTCGCAGGAGCAGTAATTCAAGTAATTGCGTCCTGGTTGATATATTTTCAAGAAAAGAAAGAAAAAACAGGCGTTTGAAATTAAATAAAAGACAATTTAAACATATTTTATAAATTTTAGCAATATATTTTTGCAAAACCCTTGAATTTAAGGTAATTTTGCACATTGTATGAGAAATCGGATAACAATAGACCAAGGAAACAGCAGTTCGAAAGTTTGTGTATTTAGCGATAATACTCTTATTGCTACATATCGTTTTGATGTATTGATGATTGAAGAGTTGCTGGGGATAATAGAGCAATATAATGTGGAAAGTGTAATCTATTGTTCAGTAGCTCGTTTAGATATTCGATTGATTGAATCGTTGAGAAATAGTCTTAATGGCGATTTGATTGTTTTGACACATGAAACACCACTCCCGATTGAGTTGTGTTATTCAACTCCAAAGACTCTTGGCTTTGATAGAATAGCTGCCGCAGTAGGAGCAAATGCTCGATATGAAGAGTCGGAAATATTGGTGGTTGATGCCGGAACTGCTCTGACTATTGATGTCGTTGCTGATAATAAATTTATGGGTGGCAATATCTCTCCCGGAATATCATTAAGATTCAAAAGTTTAAATTCATATACCACACGTTTGCCTTTAGTGAATCATTTCGATAAAAAACCACTGTTTTTTGGTAATGATACGCAATCTGCAATACTTTCAGGTGTGGTTAATGGTGTCGTGGCAGAAATTTTGTCATCATATCAAATAGCAAAAGAGATTTTTCAATGTAAAAAAATAGTAATCACAGGAGGTGATGCAAATTATATAAATTCATGTATTCCAAAAGAGCAATCAACAATAATTGTTGATGAAAATCTTGTGGCATACGGATTAAATAGAATTTTACACTACAATGAAGATATTTAGACAATTAACAATTTTATTTATTTTGGCAATTAGTGGCATTTGCAACATAAATGCTCAAAATTCAATGACTCCATATTCAATGTATGGTTATGGAATATTAAACGATAATGCTACAAGTATGCAACGTCAGATGGGCGGTGTGGGTTATGCAATGAATTCAGGACGTCAAATCAATGTAATGAATCCTGCGTCATATGCTTCAATCGATACACTTACATTCCTATGGGATATGGGTGCTACTGTCTCAATGCTTTGGAGTCAGGAAGGAAGTGTGAAGGAAAGTGCTGTGGGTGGTGGACTTGATTATATCACTATGCAATTCCCTCTTGGAAAGTATATGGGTGGCTCATTGGGATTATTGCCATACTCTTCCGTAGGATATGCATTCGGAAATGAAATAAAACATGGCACACTTTCAAATCAAGGCTCCGGTGGAATAACACAAGCGTATGCCGGTGTGAGTGGTAGGATAGGAAACTTTGCAATAGGTGCAAATATTTCATATAATTTCGGAAATATCATCAATGATGTATATGCCTATGCTGAAAATGGGAATGAAACATTGTTTGAAAATGTATTGCAAATAAGAGATTGGAACATAAACATAGGAGTCCAATATACACAGCTTTTAGATAAGTTTAATCAACTTACATTAGGAGCTACATATTCTCCTAAAAAAACGATGAAGGGTAAAACTTGGGGAACATATTGGGATATAACACAAGATTCTGATGCGGACACTATTGGGTATATGGATATATCCGGCAAATATTATCAACCAAACACTATAGGTGTAGGACTTAACTATAAATACGAGAGGGCTTTTAAATTTATGGTTGAAGCCGACCTTACATGGCAAGATTGGTCGAAAGCAAAATATTCGCCACTCTTAGATGAAAACGGAACAGTATTATTTAAAGGTATGACCTTCTCTGATAGGTGGAAAGCCGCACTTGGTTTTGAATATATTCCTAAAGTGAGAGGTAATTATTTTCAACGAATCAATTATCGCTTAGGTGGATACTATAATCATGACTATCTGATGATAAATGAAAACAATGTCAGAGAATATGGTATAACAGCCGGGTTCGGACTGCCTACAATTGAAGGTAAAACAATGATTAATATAGGCCTTGAGTGGAAACATCGTTCGGCATATCCTCAGCAGCTGATAAGTGAAAATTATTTCAATATTACTGTAGGGATAAATTTCAACGAACTATGGTTCTGGCAGCGTAAGCTTAAATAAGCGTGTCTTGCATAATGCGTTCGTTAATTGTAGGTGTATTCATATTGCCAATTTTATTGATTCTGTTCTCTTGTAGAGAAGAGAAAAGACTTGATATACTTGGAAATTTAGATCCCAAAACAATGCCTACGATGCGAACAGAAAATGTCAATACACTTATAAGTGACTCAGGTATTACACAATATAGAATACGTTCTGAATTATGGTTTGTATATGATGAGGTCGATACTCCATATTGGAATTTTCCTAAAGGACTATATCTTGAAAAGTTTGACAAGCAGATGAATGTGATTTCTTCTGTAGCTTGTGATTCTGCTAAATATTTCAAGCGTTTTCAATTGTGGCGTCTCGATGGCAATGTTGAGATGCATAACGACCAGTCTGATATCTTCTTGACTCAGCAAATATTTTGGGATCAGCGTTCACATGAACTGTATAGTGATTCATTTATTCATATAGAGCGTTCAGATAGAATAATTGAAGGATTAGGGTTCACATCAAATGAAAGACTTACATCTTATATAATAAGAAAACCTACCGGAATATTCCCGGTTAACTCCTCTGATGAAAGACCGGGAAATGGTCTTTCTCCCGAAAATAAAGATTCAATGAATAATTAAGATTCTATGACGATTACAACAGCATTTTTTATAACAATCATCGCTATTATATTTTCAGGATTTTTTTCCGGAACTGAAATTGCTTTTGTCCAATCCAATAAAGTAAAATTGGAAATTGATGCTTCAAAAGGAGGATTGATTAATAAGATTATAAATGGATTTTATAGAAAACAAGATATGTTCATATCGACTTTGCTCGTCGGAAACAATGTCGTTTTGGTTATATATGGTATCGCAATTTCATATATGCTAAATGAACCAATCTTGCGTAAGATATACGATAACGAAGCATTTATTTTAATATTCAATACACTAATATCAACCACAATTATTCTCATTACAGGTGAGTTTTTGCCAAAAACTGTTTTTAGGATAAATCCCAATGGAATGTTAAAGGCTTTTGCATTGCCTATATATATAATATATATTGTGCTATACCCAATATCATCTTTTACTTCTTGGATATCCCGAAAAATGATGAAATTATTCGGTATAAAAAATACAGTTGAAGAAACCGGTGTGATTACAATCGATGAGTTAGACAACTATATTCAACAAACAATCGACGAACAGAAACATCTCGATGAAGTGGAGAATGAAGTGAAAATCTTTAAAAATGCTATAGATTTTGTAGATACGCATATTCACGATTGTATGATTCCCCGTAATGAAATAGTCGCTGTAAATATCGATTCTACATCTCGAATACAGTTGTTGCAAACATTTATATCTACCGGTTTATCTAAAATTGTGGTATATAAAAATGATATTGATAATATTTTGGGATATATTCATATCTCTGAAATGTTTGATGAAGATTCAGATTGGAAAGAAAATATCAAACCGGTGATATTTACTCCCGAAACAATGTTGGCGAATAAAATGATGAATCGTTTGATGTCGGAAAAACGTTCGATGGCAATCGTTATTGACGAATTTGGTGGCACAAGTGGACTCGTTACTCTTGAAGACCTCGTTGAAGAAATATTTGGCGAAATAGAAGATGAACATGACCGACAAAAATTGATAGCTCGTAAAATGCCTGATGGATCATTCGAATTCTCCGGACGAATGGAAATCGAACATATTAATGAAGATTTCGGTTTTGACTTGAAGGAGTCAGAAGAATATCATACTATTGCCGGTTATATTTTAGTTAACCAAGGAGCTTTGCCTGCTCAAGGTGATTCTTTCGAAATTGATGATTTGAATTTTACAATTTTGAAAATGTCTGAAACAAAAATAGAATTAATCAGAATATCATCTAAATCGAAAAATATAGAGTAAATCGAAATTGTGTTAACATTTATTTTTTGTATTAATTCACAACCCGCTCCTGGTTGTTTGATAAAAATCAAATAATAAGTCATATTTGATAATTTAATTAATTTTTAACAAAAAATTAACATTTCTTTACTTTGTGTAACTAAAAATATTATTATCTTTGCTCCAGATTAAAATATAAATTTATACACAAAATGAGAGCAAAAAAATCTTTTATTAACCGAATTGTTGACTCGCAAAGTAATCTTATGAGCTTTGCATATCAATTGACCCTCGATAAAGAATCAGCTCGCGACTTAGTGCAAGACACAACTCTGAAAGCATTATCTAACGAAGATAAATATGTTGAAAATGTAAATTTCAAAGGTTGGATAATGACAATTATGAGAAATATATTTATAAACAATTATCGTCGTAATCTGAAAGAAAACAAACTTATCGATGTGTCACAAGACCTATATAGTTTGAATGTTTTCCAAGAAGATGATGTGAACACTCCTTATGGCTCAATTGCTGTGAGTGAAATAACAAAAATAATATCATCTTTCCCTAAAGAATTTAGTCAACCATTCAATATGTATGTCGCAGGATATAAATATGAAGAAATTGCAGAAGAACTAAAACTCCCTATCGGGACTGTGAAGTCAAGAATTTTTGCTATCCGTCATCGCCTTAGATATATTCTTGCAGATTACAAATAAGAGTTGCTAAACAAAATAGGGGTAGTTTCTGTTTAATAATAAAATTAGTTAGTTATGAAAAAAATTATTTTGTTAATGATAATAGCTGTTTTGACGGCATCAACAGCTTGTTCAGATGATTTGAAAACTACCGATGTGAATAAATTGCCGACAAAAGCTCAGCAATATCTCAAAAACTTCAGTTCTCCTGTCAGCTTGATTGAAATAGATGAAAACTTGATTTCAGATGATACATATGAAGTGATATTAGCAGATGGAACAGAAGTAGAATTTAATGCTGATGGTGAATGGCGTAGTATTGATTGCCAACACACGTCTGTGCCGACACTCTTTGTTCCAAAGTCAATATCCGACTATGTAAGTAATCATTTTGCAAATCTCAAAATAGTTAAAATCAAAATAGAACGTAGAGGATATGATGTAGAACTATCAAATGATATTGAACTCAAATTCGATAAAAATGGAAATTTCGTAAAAATAGACGACTAAACGATATCGCAATTTCATACATTTAAGACCAACAACTATAATCCCGTTGTTGGTCTTGATTTTTTAACACCATTGCCATGTGATTTTATTTCTCTGACACACAGTGACTTGCGAAGGATTAATAAAAATAAATAAAAAATAATTGTAAAAAAGTTTGTGTAAATGAAAAAGTCGTAGT
>CALDPR010000019.1 GCA_937911575.1 uncultured Porphyromonadaceae bacterium
ACAGACCGTTTGGGATATGCAGATTACATTGGAAAGCCGTTATGTCGTTTATATTATTGAGAATGACCGGCACATCGATAGTTGTTCCTTTGTAAACCTCAATATTTTCGATTTCGAGGTTGTTGTAATTATACTCTATGATATTGAACTCGTTCCAGCCGTTGGCAGCTTCGTAAAGAGAAGCAGAACCTATCGGCACATAGAGATTAACATTCGATTTGTCAAGTTCCGAATCGAAGATCGATGTATCGTAGGCAGTAGGGACAGACTCCGATTGCATGTATATATCCTCAATTCTACTGCAAAAATCGAATACTTCCGCACCCATACTTTCGATAGAATTTGGAATAGTTATGCTTGTCAAATCGGAGCAGTCAGTGAATGCATCATTACCGATTGAAGTTACCGAATTCGGAATCTCAATGCTTGTCAAACCTGAGCAATCTGAGAATGCAGAATTGCCGATTGTAGTTACTGAGTTCGGTATTTCAATGCTTGTCAATCCGGTGCAATAAGAGAATGCTAAATAGCCGATTGAAGTTACCGAATTTGGTATCTCGATGCTTGCCAAACCGTAGCAACTAGAGAATGCACAAACTCCGATTGAAGTTATTGAGTTCGGTATCACGATGCTTGTCAAACCGAAGCAACTAGAGAATGCACAATCTCCGATTGCAGTTACCGAATTCGGAATCACGATACTTGTCAAACCGGAGCTGCTAGAGAATGCGTAATCACCGATTGTAGTTACCGAGTTAGGAATAAAACTATTTTGGCAACCGGCAATTAATTTATTTGAAGCAGTTTCAATAATTGCGTTACAATTTTCGCGTGAATCATACACCGGATTACCTTCATCTACAACAATGCTTGTCAAACCGTCGCACCAAGTGAATGCACAATCTCCAATTGAAGTTACCAAATTTGGTATCTCAATGTTTGTCAATCCGTCACAATTATCGAATGCATTATCACCGATTGAGGTTATTGAGTTCGGAATAAAACTATTTTTGCAACCGGCAATTAATTTATTTGAAGCAGTTTCAATAATAGCGTTACAATTTTCACGTGAATCATAAACAGAATTGCCTTCCTCTACAATGATACTTGTCAAACCTGAGCACCAGGAGAATGCACAATCTCCAATTGAAGTGACAGAATTCGGAATATTAATGCTTATCAAACTGAAGCAGTAACTGAATGCGTCATCACCGATTTCAGTTACTGAATTCGGAATCACAATGCTTGTCAAACCGATGCAGTTCCAGAATGCATAATTGCCGATTGAAGTTACCGAATTCGGAATCACGATGCTTGTCAAACCATCGCAACTTGAGAATGCACGATATCCGATCGCAGTTACCGAATATTCAATATCATTATATGTTACCGATTCCGGGATTACGACATCACCGGAATAGTTACCATTCGTCACTTCCACTTCATACGGCTCTGTAGCCGAAGTAACGTTGTAAAATATTCCATCAACACTAAAGTCTTGAGCATTGACACTGAAACCAACGATGAACAGCATCGCTATGGCGATGAAGATTCGTAGAGAATTTGTTTGTTCGTTTTTCATATAAGAATCATTTAAAGGTTAATAACTTCTTTTTGCAAAATCAAACCTTAGGAGTCCTTAATTTCGGGCTTAATTCTGATTTTCGATGTTCATCAACTCTCAAAATGAACTTTCTTATATGTTTAGTTAAAAACAAAAAGCGTGAGAGTCTGTACGTGTTACTCGTCTCTCACATCAAGGCTCTCGCATTGCCCACCATAGTTTAACGAGCAACGCAGAAGCCTCACGCAGAATATGATACAATGTATCAATCGTCAATACTCACGCATAGAAGATTGATAGATATTTATACCTGCATAGACATCTACTGCTGCTACATTCTTGACTATGGTTTTGAATTTGCGAGATTCTGATGTGTCAAGAAAGAGCGTAAGTAAACGCTTTTCAAATTATGTCTGCTCCCACCCACATAGCCCATATCGGACTTCTGCAAGCGATATGCAATTGCAAAGATAATAAAAAATGTTATTAAAGATAAATTTTTTTTTAAAAAAGTGATTTTGTTATATTTGTAAATAATATTATCTTTGCAATAATGGAATTTAAACTTATTTCGACATACGAGCCAACAGGGGATCAACCTGAGGCAATCAGTCAGCTTGTGGAGGGTGTGAAAAATGGTACCCCATCACAAACATTGTTGGGCGTTACAGGTAGTGGTAAGACGTTTACGATGGCAAATGTTATTGCCAAACTAAATCGTCCTACATTAGTATTGTCGCACAATAAAACTTTAGCTGCACAATTATATTCAGAGTTTAAAACATTCTTCCCGGAAAATTCTGTTCAATATTTTGTCAGTTATTATGACTATTATCAGCCTGAGGCATATATTCCGAGTTCAGATAAATATATAGAGAAAGATTTGATGATTAATGATCAAATCGATAAGTTAAGATTGGCAACAACAGCAGCTTTATTGTCCGGAAGGAGAGATGTTATTGTTGTTTCAAGTGTGTCGTGTATATATGGGATCGGGAATCCTGAAGATTTTCATCAGAATGTGATTTCGGTATCTGTTGGAGAGCGAATAGCCAGAAATGTTTTTCTTCATAAATTGGTTGATGCTCTATATTCCAGAAATGATGTTGCTTTACAGAGAGGCCAATTTCGTGTTAAAGGAGATACGGTTGATATAATGCTATCTTTTGAAGAGATTCAGTTGAGAGTGATATTCTGGGGCGATGAGATTGAGGATATTCAAACAATAGATATTGATAACGGAGCTATTATTGCTTCACATGAATCATTCAACATATACCCTGCAAATATTTTTGTTACAACGAAAGAACGTATAGATTCAGCTTTAGATGAAATAGCAGTTGATTTGGGTGAACAAGTGAATTTTTTTCGTGCTGAAGGTAAAGAGGTAGAGGCATCTCGTTTGTATGAAAGGGTTACTTATGATATTGAGATGATTCGCGAATTAGGACATTGCAGTGGTATTGAGAACTATTCGAGGTATTTTGATGGTAGAAAACCGGGCATGCGTCCATTTTGTTTGTTGGACTATTTTCCTGATGATTTTGTAACTATTATTGACGAAAGTCATGTTACAATACCTCAGATAAGAGGTATGTTTGGTGGAGACCAGTCAAGAAAAATGAATCTGGTAGAATACGGGTTTAGGTTGCCGGCTGCAATAGATAATCGTCCATTGAAATTTGATGAATTTGAGTCATTAACTCCACAAACTATATATGTTAGTGCTACTCCGGCTGACTATGAGTTGCAAAAGAGTGAAGGTGTTATTGTCGAACAGATAATTCGACCTACAGGACTTTTGGACCCTATTATTGAAGTGCGACCTTCAATGAATCAGATTGATGACCTTATGGAGGAAATACATAGACGTATTGATGTAGGTGAACGAACACTTATTACTACTCTGACTAAAAGAATGGCAGAGGAATTAAATTCTCATCTGAAAAATTTAGGTGTTGCCACTTCTTATATTCATAGTGATGTTGATACTCTTGACAGAATAAAGATTTTGGAAGATTTAAAAGATGGAGTATATGATGTCTTAATAGGAGTGAATCTTCTCAGAGAAGGACTTGATTTGCCTCAAGTGAGTTTGGTCGCAATTCTTGATGCTGATAAAGAAGGATTTTTAAGAAATCACCGGTCGCTTACTCAAACAGCCGGGCGTGCGGCAAGAAATATCAATGGGAGAGTAATAATGTATGCAGATAAGATAACAGACTCAATGCAACTCACTATTGATGAAACAAATAGACGACGAGAAAAACAGATGAAATATAATGAGGCAAACAATATTACACCAACTCAAATTATTAAAAACAGATTGTTAAATGATTTGGTTGATAATCAAGAAACAATTATTAAATCAACGTATAAGCAGAAACGTGAATCTAATATATCTAAGCCTACTCCATATATTGAAGAGTATCATTCAATTTGTGCAGTTGCAGATCCTGTTGTTGAGTATATGACTAAGGAAGAGATACAACATCGTATAAGTATCCTAAATATGTCGATGGTTAAAGCCGCAAAACAGATGAATTTTATGGATGCAGCTATGTATAGAGATGAAATTATCTCTCTTCAAGAAAAACTAAACAAGAATAGTGATGAAGAATGATATAAAATATCCTCAAAGAACTGATTTTTTACCAACATCTAAAGAGGAAATAGAGTATTTAGGTTGGGATAGTCCTGATATTATATTATTTACGGGTGATGCATATGTTGATCACCCCTCATTTGCTGCAGCGGTAATTGGTCGTGTGTTGCAAGCAAATGGCTATAAAGTAGCAATCGTTCCACAGCCTAATTGGAGAGATGATTTGAGAGATTTTAAAAAGCTCGGAGCTCCAAAATTATTTTTTGGTGTAACTGCCGGGGCTATGGATTCAATGGTTAATCATTATACAGCCAATAGACGATTACGACATGATGATGCATACACTGCAGGAGGAAAGCATGGTATGCGTCCGGACTATCCAACTATTGTTTATACTAAAATTTTAAAGCAGTTATATCCGGATATACCCGTAGTTATCGGTGGTATAGAAGCATCGCTAAGAAGAGTGGCTCACTATGATTATTGGCAAGATAAATTGCGTCCGTCTATATTAATTGATTCCTCTGCAGATTTATTAATATATGGAATGGGAGAACGACCAATCCTTGAATTTGCAAAACGCATTAAATCAGGTGATTATATATCAGATATTAATGATATACTTCAAACAGCATTAATATCGTCAACTCCTCCACAAAGTGATAAAGATGTGATACTTTATTCATATGAAGAATGTTTAGAAAACAAAAAGAAACAGGCATTGAATTTTAAACCGATTGAAGAAGAATCTAATAAATTTAATGGTCGGACAATATGGCAAGAAACAAATAAGAAATGGATTAAAATTAATCCAATGTATCCTCCAATGAGTACGGAAGAAATTGATAAATCATTTGACTTACCATATACTCGATTGCCTCACCCTCGATATAAGGGGAAAGTTATTCCGGCATATGAGATGATACGTCATTCAGTCAATCTTCATAGAGGTTGCTTTGGAGGTTGTGCTTTCTGTACGATTTCAGCTCATCAAGGTAAATTTATATCTTCTCGCTCGAAAGAATCTATCCTTAAAGAAGTTAAGAAAGTTACGCAAATGCCGGATTTTAAAGGGTATATAAGTGATTTGGGAGGACCATCGGCTAATATGTATATGATGGGTGGTTATGATAAAAATATATGTAGTAAGTGTATACGTCCATCATGTCTGCATCCTCAACCTTGTAAAAATCTAAACAACGATCATCGTCCGTTGCTTGAAATATATCATTCTGTTGATTCAAATCCGAATGTAAAAAAATCCTTTATAGGGAGTGGCGTGAGGTATGATTTGTCAATGTTTCCAAATAAGTCAGAAGAGGTAAACGCAATTAATAAAAAATATAATCGAGAATTGATTGCACTCCATGTCAGTGGGAGGTTAAAAGTTGCTCCAGAACACACGTCAGAAAAGGTGCTTGAATGTATGAGAAAGCCATCTTTTTCACTTTTTTATAAGTTTAAGAGAATTTTCGATGATATAAATAGTAAAGAAGGTTTAAGACAGCAAATTATACCATATTTTATAAGCAGTCACCCTGCATGTACGGAGTCTGATATGGCTGAACTGGCTGCCATAACTAAAGATTTGGATTTTCATCTCGAACAAGTTCAAGATTTTACGCCAACTCCGATGACTCTCGCAACAGAGATATATTATACAGGATATCACCCGTATACAGGCGAAAAGGTGTATACGGCAAAATCAGAAAAGGAAAAATTATCTCAGCGAAAATATTTCTTCTGGTATGAGAAAGAGCAACGAAAATCTATTTGTGATTCTCTACATAGATTAAACCGAAAAGATTTAATTGATAAACTCTATTCAGGAACTACTGCCAAACATTTTGATGCATCAAAACGTTGGAAAAAGAAAAAATAGAAAAACTTATAACAGCCTATTATTGCTGAATTGAATCACATCCTGATTCTATTTTGTTAATATTTATTGAATCAGATTTCACTTCAATTGGTTCTGTTTTCGTGCTTACAATAGAATCTATCTGAATAGTTGAAATGCTATCAATAATAACTGTATCAATTGAGGTTGTGTCAGGAATAATACGTTTAATCTCTCCCGGTTTAGGAGCTCTGATTGGTTTATCATCTACTGTTATCCATTTTATATCAGTACCTTCTTGCATATTTACAATAATGTCTTTTCTACTAGGATTTACAATTATAGGAATACCGGGTTCAACAAGTTCGACTAATTCTAAAATATTATCATTAGAAATTCGTATACAACCATGACTACATCTATGACCTAAGGACCAAGGCGAACAAGTGCCATGAATGCCTATTTGAGATGTAGTGGGAGTTTTTAATCTTATAAATCGAGGTCCAAATTGCCCTTTTTTTGGACTGGTTACACCATTGTCGTCAGTAAATAGCCAATCAGTACTGTCGTAGATCCCTTCAGCAGAGAAAAAGCCTTCGGGAGTTCTTGAATCGGCTTTCATTTTTTTTGTGCCATAGTTTTTCCCACAAGCCATTTTATATTCTCGTTCTTTACGACCAAATCTGTCATAGAGCATAACTCTCATAGTGCCTTTGTCAACGACAATAAAGCGATCATATATATTATTTAAAAGTTTTGTAGCGTATAGCAGATTTTCCTTAGCCATTCTTACTATAATGCCTTGATTATATTTATCCCAATGTCGAGACGATTGCATAAATTCAATAGCTTCGTCTGAATTTTTAAATTTTTTATTTGGATTGATCGAGTCAATAGTATCTGGGTTAATTTTAGGTTCTATAATAATAGTGTCTATTTGTGTTATTGAGTCTGTATTTGCATTTTGCTCTTTATTTATGCAATTTGTAAATAAAAACAGAGAAATTAGCAGAGTAAAATATATTGGTTTGTGTTTCAAAAGGTTATTCATAATGTTAATAAATCTAAATTTTTTGCGAAGATATAAAAAACTTCCTTTTAGGCAAAATATTAGTATAGATTTTTGTTTAATTCTACTCTTTTGCTTATTTTTGCAGTGTATATGACTACGATTAAAAAGATAGGATTGATATTAACAACCTTATTATGGTTAGGGTTGTGCTATTTAGTTATTGATTTAAGTGGATTCAATCTAAAGAATCTTTTAGTATGTATTTTTTCCGGTTTATTTATTTTTTTACCACTATGGAAAAAATATATTCGAGGAGATAATAACTAAAAAAATGATTATGGATACTGAAAAATATAGATTACTGAGTAAAATAGATTCGCCCCAAGATTTAAGACGTTTAGATAAATCTGAATTGTCTCAGCTTTGTTATGAAATACGCCAATATATTATTGAATATTTATCTTATAATCCCGGTCATTTTGCTTCAAGTATGGGTGCAGTAGAAATTACAGTTGCACTTCATTATGTATTTGATACTCCACAGGATAATATAGTTTGGGATGTAGGTCATCAAGCATATGCTCACAAAATTCTAACAGGAAGAAAAAATAAATTTTCTGAGTTGCGAAAATATAAGGGGTTAAGTGGTTTCCCAAATCCGTCTGAAAGTGAATATGATACTTTTATGGCCGGGCATGCAAGCAACTCAATCTCTGCAGCACTTGGAATGGCTACTGCTGATAGTTTAAGTGTTGACAGAGAAAATTGTCATACTGTTGCTGTTATTGGCGATGCTTCTATTGGAGGAGGATTAGCTTTCGAAGCATTAAATAATGCATCAATACATAAAAATAATTTGTTGATAATACTCAATGATAATGATATGTCAATTGATGATAATGTAGGTGCATTACATCATTATTTGACTAAGTTAACAACATCAAAAGGATATAATAAATGGCGTTTTAAGATTTATAACTATCTTAAAAGAAAAAATATAATGACAGAGAATAAAAGAGGTGCAATCTTGCGATTTTGTAATAGCTTAAAGGCACTCATTTCTCGTCAACAAAATATTTTTGAAGGACTTAATATTCGCTATTTCGGACCATTTGACGGACATGATATTCATAAAGTTGTTCAAGTTCTTGAAGATATAAAAGATATGAAGGGTCCTCGGATTCTACATTTACATACGGTTAAAGGTAAGGGATTTGCCCAAGCCGAAGCCGATCCTGCAACTTGGCATGCTCCAGGTAAATTTAATATTGAGACAGGGCAACGTATAAAGTCTAAAAAAGAATCAGAACCTTTATTATGGCAAGAGGTGTTTGGTAATACTCTCGTTGAAATAGCAGAGAAATATGATAATGTGGTAGGGATTACAGCCGCAATGCCTTCAGGTACATCAATGAATCTGATGTCGTCGAAGTTCCCGGAACGCACTTTTGATGTTGGTATTTCAGAAGGACATGCTGTAACGTTTGCCGGAGGTTTGGCATCACGTGGTAAAAAGCCATTCTGTGCTATTTATTCTTCTTTTTTACAAAGAGCATACGACAATATAATTCATGATGTTGCTATTCAATCACTCCCTGTTACATTTTGTATTGATAGAGCAGGTATTGTTGGTGAAGATGGTGTTACTCATCATGGTTTATTTGATTTGTCTTATTTGCGAATAATTCCCGGAATGATAGTTGCATCTCCAATGAACGAAGAAATTCTTCGTAATTTGATGTATACATCATTGTTCGTAAACTCTCCATTTGCAATTAGATATCCGAGAGGAAAATCTTTAACTTCTAATTGGAGAACACCAATGAATAAAATTGAAATTGGTAAAGGGAGAACCATTATTGAAAATGTAGGTAGTAATGTTGCAGTTTTATCTGTCGGCCCTATTGGAAACGATGTTTATGAAGCAATTAAATCGTTACTACTGGAGGGTGTGGAAATCACACACTATGATATGATTTTTGTAAAACCAATAGATACAGATATCCTACAAAAAGTGGCTAAAAATAATAAAATAATTATAACGGTTGAAGATGGTTCTATATCAGGTGGATTAGGTACAATCGTTACGGAATGGTTTAATGAACAGGGCTATAATCATCGAATAGAGAGAATAGGCGTATCTGATAATTGGATTCATCATGGGACAGTAGAACAATTACGCAAAGAATGTGGATATGATTTAGAATCTCTGATTGATAAATTTCGTAGAATTGCAATTGAAAATAAGTGTTTATGAAAATTGTTATTGCAGGAGCAGGTGAAGTAGGAACGCATTTAGCAAAAATGTTGTCGAACGAAGAGCAAGACATCATTTTAATTGATAACGATCAAGAACGCCTTGATTTAATTGATAACAATTATAATTTAATGACACTCAACGGCTCAACATCATCTTTTGAAATGTTGAGATTAGCTGGTGTTGAGAATGCAGATTTATATATTGCTGTTACACCATTTGAAACAAGAAATATTACATCGTGTGCTATCGCTAAACGTTTAGGTGCAAAAAAAACTGTTGCTCGAATTGATAATTTCGAGTTTATGGAAGAAGAAAATTTAGAAACCTTAAAGAAGATTGGTGTAGATAATGTAATTTATCCTGAATTTTTGGCAGCACAGGAAATTCAAACGGCTTTGCTGCATGATTGGACTCGACATTGGGGCGAACTACATAACGGAGAATTATTGCTAATTGGAATAAAATTGCGTAAACCATCTTCTCTAATAAATATTAAAATCAAAGATATGCCTGTCAAGGGGCATGTTTTTCATATTGCCGCAATTAAAAGAAACCATGAAACAATTATCCCAATGGGAAATGATACTATATTAGAAAATGATATAGTTTATTTCATCACAACAGAGCCATATGTTAATTATGTCAGAGAATTGTGTGGTAAAAAGCAACATAATATAAAGAAAGTGCTTATAATGTCGGGATCTCGTATAGCAGTTCGCTTTGCTTTGCAATTTTCAAATAAATTTCAGATAAAAATTATAGAAGAAAATCGAGAACTTTGTGAATCATTATCTACACGATTACCTGATTGTGAAATTGAACATGGAGATGCACGAAATATAGAGGTGTTGATTGATAATAATATAGAACAGTATGATGCCTTTCTTGCGTTATCAGAAAGTTCTGAAACAAATATATTAGCATGTATGACTGCTAAAGAATTTGGTGTTAATAAAACTGTAGCAGAAGTTGAAAATTTACAATTTTTAAGTCAAGCAGAAAATCTGAATATTGGCACAACAATTAACAAAAAGGTGTTGGCATCGAGTCGCATATTTAAACTACTATTAGATGCAGATGAAGAAAGTTCAAAATGTTTGGCTTTAGCAGATGCCGAAGTTGCTGAACTAAATGTCAAGCGAGGAGCTAAAGTTACGAAAGGATTAATAAAAGATTTGAAATTACCATATGGAATGACGTTAGCGGCAGTAGTTCACAATGGTGTTTGTTCTTTAGTTTCCGGTATGACACAAATATATGAAGGTGATCATGTAGTTGTATTTTGTTTGTCAGGTTCAATTAGTAAGATTGAAAAATGGTTTAATTAAAAATGACATTTAAAACAAAATCATATATAAATATTAGGTTGCTATTAAAATTGTGGGGGTGGCTCTTATTAATAGAGTCAGCATTCATGCTTATACCGACAATTACCAGTTTCATATATAAAGAAGATGCGACCATATCATTTTTAGGAGTTACAATTTTTACTGCATTATCAGGATTATTGCTGAAATACATAAAGACAAAAAGTAATGATATGGGAAAGAGAGAAGCAATTTTATTGACATCATCAGTATGGATTGTTTTTACTCTTTTTGGAATGTTACCTTTTTTATTAGTTGGTACACATGATTCGATTACTGATGCATTTTTTGAAACAATGAGTGGATTCACAACAACAGGAGCGTCTGTTCTAACTTCTGTTGAAAATCTACCTCGAGGAATATTAATCTGGCGTTGTATTATTCAGTGGATTGGTGGACTTGGAATTATTTTGTTTACATTGGCGATTTTGCCTATGCTGAATAACCAAGGAGGTATTCAATTATTTAATGCCGAGGTAACGGGAATAACACATGATAAATTAAGACCACGGATAAGTGCTTCTGCAAAAGGATTGTGGTTAGTATATATAATATTGACTATAATATTGATTGTTTTGCTGTCATTTTCTGAGATGACTTTATTTGACTCTATTTGTCATGGTCTATCAACAATGTCGACAGGAGGGTTCTCAACACATGACCAAAGTATAGGAGCATGGAATTCTATATATGTGAAATCAGTTGTTTGTGTTTTTATGTTTTTAGGAGGGATCAATTTTTCATTGCTATATAAGGTATCTTTAGGAAATTTTATTGATGCAAGAAAAAATGATGCTCTAAAATGGTATGTATTATCAATATTAATATCTTATGTTTTGCTTGTTTCAAGTGTATGTCTAAATAGTTCATCTACTAATTTAAAAGATATATTTTTAGATCCTCTATTTCAGACAGTTTCTATAATATCATCTACAGGTTTGACCGAACCTGATTTTCTAAACTGGGGTTCTGTCTCTGTCATAATATTAATTATTATGATGTTTATGGGTGCTTGTGCAGGTTCTACAAGTGGAGGAGCAAAGATTGATAGAATAATAGTATTAGTAAAATATTTAAGAAACGAGTTTTATAAAATAATGCGTCCGAATGCTGTTACAACAGTTAGAATTAATGGTAGAGGGACTCCTACATTTATAGTTCAAAAGACATTGGCATTTTTATTCCTCTATATTTTAATTATAATTATAGGAGGAGTTCTATTATCACTATGTGGGTTGTCACTTAAAGATAGTTTCTTTTGTTGTTTATCTGCAATATCTAATACAGGATTAGGTACTGAATCAACAGGTATTGCAAATTCTTATGAGTTGATTCCTGATTTTGGAAAATGGATATTATCATTTATAATGCTTGTTGGTCGTCTTGAATTGTATACTATATTATTGCTCTTCACTTCATTTTTTTGGAAAAAATAAAAATAGATTTAATTACTATATAGACCAATCTATTCATTTGCAATTTTGCTTTTGATTGATTATCTTTGCAGTCTATACTAAAAAATGTAATAAATGAGTCGATACGATAACTATATACCTGAAATAATTGAAGAGGAAAACATTGATGACTATTCTTCTCAAAACACTAATTTTGAAGATAAAGGTAGAGATAAACAACATATAACTAATAATAAATTAGGAGATAAAAAAACGTATAAAAAAAAGGGTGGAGCAGCTGTTTACAGCTCAAAATCTTCTTCATTCTTCAATAAATTCAACTCTCCTGTTTTAAAAATATTTTTAGGAATAATATTTGGATTATTCGGTACATGGTTGCTTATATCCATGGTGTCATTTCTTTATAGTGGGTTTGCTGATCAATCCATGGTGTCAGAGCTTCCTATAGGTACTATTGTTGATGCTGAAAACAAGGCTGGAGAAGCAGGTGCTCGATTGGCACATTTAATGTTAAATGATTATTTTGGAATTGGCTCAATAGTAATTGTCGTATGGTTAATATCAATTAGTTTAAAACTTTTTGGACTATTAAATTTTAAGCCACTTAATTTTACTATTAAATGTATTGTTGCACTATTGATAATATCTTTAATAACTGGTCTTTTTACAATAGGTTTAGATAGTGAATTCTATATAGGAGGTTATCATGGATACTATATAAATAATTTAATCATTAATTTTATTGGTTGGTCGGGGAGTGTGATGTTGAGCATTTTTTTAATATCATTATTCGTTTTGATATGTTTGGGAGATATTATTAAATGGTGCTTAGCAATTAAGAAAAAACGAGATGCAATTATAAAAGCAAAAAGATTAGCCAAAGAAGAACAAGAATTGTTAAATAAGAAGACTGAAAATTTAGAGATAATTGAAGAAAAACAATCTAAATTAGAATTACCTCAAGATGATATACATTTTGAACAGATGACGTTTAATGAGACAGATATCTCAAATGAATTAATTAATGAAGAAAGCAATAATTTACAAGGTATAGATAATTTGAATGAATTATCATCAGAATTGGCAGATGAAAATAAAGATGCAGAAAACGCTAGTTTAGAAGAAACAAAGGATATAGATTCAATGAAAGTGAATGTAAATCAGATTGGTGAATCTATTGGTAAAGAAAAGCGACCATCAATATATGATCCTACTGCAGAATTGTCAAAATTTAAGTTCCCTCCATATGATTTATTAAATGATACGAAAATGCGTATCAGCGTTGATCAAGAAGAGCAAAAGGAAAATCAAGAAAAAATAAGAAAAACATTGTTAGATTTTGATATCCCTATTGTTAGTATTGAAGCAACAGTTGGTCCTACTGTAACATTATATGAAATTGTTCCAGATAAAGGTGTACGAATTGCAAAAATTAGAAATCTTGTAGATGATATTGCTTTGAGTTTGTCGGCTATTGGTGTGCGTATTATTGCACCGATACCAGGTAAAGGTACTGTAGGAATTGAAGTAGCAAACAAAGATCCTCAAACAGTGTCAATGCGAACTATAATAACATCAAAGAAATATCAAGAATCTAAATTTGAACTGCCAATAGCTTTAGGTTCAACCATTTCTAATGATGTTTATATCGCTGATTTGGCTAAAATGCCACATTTATTGGTAGCAGGGGCAACAGGCCAAGGAAAATCTGTTGGTCTCAATGCAATTATAACTTCATTATTATATAGAAAGCACCCAGCTGAATTGAAGTTTGTACTTATAGATCCTAAAATGGTAGAATTCAGTTTGTATGCCCGACTTGAAAAGCATTATTTAGCAAAACTTCCAGATGAAGAAGAGCCTATTATAACAGATCCGAGCAAAGTTGTAGCCACATTAAGTTCTCTTTGTGTTGAAATGGATAATAGATACAATCTTCTTAAAGATGCGTCAACAAGAAATATTAAGGAATATAATGCAAAATTTATTTCTAAAGTATTAAATCCTGAGAAAGGGCACAAGTATCTTCCTTATATTGTAGTTATTGTTGATGAGTTTAGTGATTTGATTATGACTGCAGGTAAAGAAGTGGAAATGCCAATTGCAAGAATAGCTCAAAAAGCACGTGCTGTTGGTATACATATGATTATAGCTACTCAACGTCCATCAACAAACGTGATTACAGGTATCATTAAGGCAAATTTCCCGGCAAGAATGGCATTCAAAGTTAGTTCTGGAGTTGATAGTAAAACTATTTTGGATACGACAGGGGCTCAACAACTTATTGGTAGAGGAGATATGTTGCTTTCAAGCAATAGTGAAATGGAACGTGTGCAATGTGCTTTTATTGATACTCCAGAAGTAAATTCTATATGCGAATTTATTTCAAAACAATCAGGCTTCCCTCACCCGTATTTATTGCCTGAACCTATTATAGAATCAGACGGATTTATAGGATCAGATGTAAATAATACTTTTGGAGATAGAGACCCTTTATTTGATGAAATAGCAAGAAAGATTGTTAATAGCAATACAGCTTCAACATCATCACTTCAAAGACATTATTCTATCGGATATAATAGAGCCGGTAAAATAATGGATCAAATGGAAGCCGCAGGAATTGTGGGTCCTGCTCAAGGAGGGAAACCTCGTGCAGTATTGATTGACCCAATAACACTTGAATCTATTTTAAATCAATAACAAAATATGTTTAAAAAATTAGTAACAATCTTATTTACATATCTTATATGTTTCTCTATGCAGTCTGCTACTTCTGCAGATGAGATATTACGGAGATCAATTGATAAGTTCTTTAGTGGTAATGGAGTTGAAGCTACATATACTGTAATGACTAATAATACATCTGCTAAAGGAATAATAAAACTACAAGGCAACAAATTTGTAATTATTAATTCACAAATATCTTTATGGTATGATGGTACAACTCAATGGAATTACAATTCAACTACTAATGAAATAACGATAACAGAACCAAACAAAGATGAATTAAATTATTTTAATCCATATAATATTATTGTAAATCATAAAAATAATTTTACGTCATCAATCGTTACTAGTAAAATTGGTGGTACATATTGTGTCGTATTAAAACCAATAAATAGGGATTATGATTTCAAGAAAATTGTGCTATACATAAAGTCGTCTGATTATAACTTAGTTAGAGCAGATTTGACAGATGCTAATAATAGTATTACAACAATGGTTCTGTCAAATATTAATAATAACCAGCATTATCAAAACTCTGAATTTTCATGTCCCTTAGATAAATATAAAAAGGCAATAATAATAGATCTTAGATAATAAATAAATATATAAAGAAATGGCAACAGAAAAAGTGAGATGTTTAATCATCGGTTCCGGACCTGCCGGCTATACCTCGGCAATTTATGCTTCTCGAGCAAACCTTAATCCTGTATTGTATGAAGGAATGCAGCCGGGAGGACAATTAACAACAACATCTGAAATTGAAAATTTTCCTGGTTATCCAGAAGGGATTGACGGTTCAGAAATGATGCAGCAACTTAAATCTCAGGCATTAAGATTTAATGCAGATATTCGTAGTGAAGTTATTACAAAAACAGATTTAAGTAATAGACCTTTTATTTGTGAAACTGAATCAGGACATATTATTGAGGCAGATTCCATAATTATTGCCACAGGTGCATCTGCAAAATATTTAGGATTGCCAGATGAGGTTAAATATAGAGGTATGGGTGTTAGTGCATGTGCAACATGTGATGGATTTTTCTATCGTAAAAAAGTCGTTGCTGTTGTAGGTGGTGGAGATACAGCTTGCGAGGAAGCTTTGTATTTAAGTAATTTAGCAAAGAAAGTGTATCTAATTGTAAGAAAAGATCATCTTAGAGCTTCAAAGGTAATGCAACAACGTGCTATTGATAAAGAAAATATTGAAATTCTTTTCAATACTAATACTGTTGGTTTGTTTGGAGAAGATGGTGTTGAAGGAGCTCATTTGGTAAGATTTAAAGATACTGATAAGGAAGAGTTCTTTGATATAGAAATAGATGGGTTCTTCCTTGGTATTGGACATAAACCAAATACAGATTTATTTAAAGAGTGGATTGAGTTAGACGAACATGGATATATAAAAGTAAAAGATAATACATCTATGACTAACGTTGAGGGCGTATTTGCTGCAGGAGATGTTGCAGATCCTCGCTATCGTCAAGCTATTACAGCAGCAGGTATGGGTTGCAAAGCAGCTCTCGATGTTGAAAAATTCTTATTAGAACATTAATATTTACCCATGCGGATATTTTTCCGCATGGTTTTTATTATAATATGACTAAACTTGAAGAAAAACAAAGAATATTAGATTCTCGCTATTTGAGAATGGCATTTGTGTGGGCTGAAAACTCATATTGTGAAAGAAGAAAAGTCGGGGCAATTTTAGTCAAAGATAAGATGATAATTTCTGATGGTTATAATGGCACACCTTCTGGATTTGAAAATATATGTGAGGATTCTGAAAATGTAACATTCCCATATGTTTTACATGCAGAGGCAAATGCTATAACAAAAGTTGCTTGCAGTAATAATTCAAGTGAGGGAAGTACATTATATGTTACAACAAGTCCTTGCATGGAATGCTCTAAGTTAATTATACAATCCGGAATAAAAAGAGTTGTGTTTTCTGAACTATATCGTATCCACGATGGTTTAGAACTATTAGAAAAGGCTGGAATTGAATGTGTTCATCTTGAAATAAAATAATATTGAAATGAAGAATAGAAACTATGGTGTTGTTTTTATGCCATTAGTAATATCAATAAGTATTGTTATTGGTATATATTTAGGATTTGAATTTAATAATAAGAAATTAAATAGTTCAGGTCAAGAAAAATTTTCGACAATTCTTGGCTTGATAAATAAAGATTATGTGGATACTCTTGATATTGACAGTCTTATAGAAATGACTTTGCCTGATTTATTGTTAAGTTTAGATCCACATTCTTCATATATTAGTAGAGCAGATTTTAAAAGCGTGAATGATGATTTAGAAGGATCATTTAGTGGCGTTGGAATATCATTTCAAATTATCGGAGATACTGTAACAGTTGTAGAAGTAATTACAGGTGGTCCGGCAGAAAAAGTTGGTTTACAAGCAGGTGATAGAATTGTTTCGGTAAATGGAGATGAGTTTATAGGACCTGACGTAACAAATGAAGATGTATTTAAATCATTAAGAGGAACTAAAAACAGCAAAGTTACATTAGGTATAAAACGCTATAATTCATCTAAAATAGTAGAATATGATATAATCAGAGGAGATATACCTGTAAATTCCGTTGATGCGTATTATATGCTTGATAACGAAATTGGCTATGTAAAAGTTGGAAAATTTGCAAGAAATACTTACAATGAATTTATGAATGCACTATTAACTCTAAAAACAAAGGGTGCAGATAAATATATTGTAGATTTAAGAGACAATTCCGGTGGCTTTATGGATCAAGCAATCATTATGGTAAATGAATTTCTTCCTAAAGATAGATTAATTGTATATACAAAAGGGAGAACTCTCGAAAATGAAACTATTGCAGTAAGTGATGGTACAGGGACTTTTCAAGAAAATGAACTTGTTGTATTAATGAATGAATACTCTGCTTCTGCATCAGAGATTTTTGCCGGAGCTATTCAAGATAATGATAGAGGATTAGTTATTGGTCGTCGTTCTTTTGGAAAGGGCTTGGTTCAAAATCAAACAATTTTACCAGATAGTTCTGCAATAAGACTTACAGTAGCACGATATTATACACCATCTGGACGTTCTATTCAAAAAGAATATATTAGAGGGAAAGATGGTAAATATCAACAAGAGATAGTCGACCGGTATTCTCATGGAGAATTTTATAATGTAGATAGCATAAAACAAGATAAAAGTAAATTGTTTCATACAATAAATGGTCGTGAAGTGTATGGAGGGGGAGGCATAATGCCAGACATATTTGTCCCAAATGATACTATAGGAATTACTTCATATTACATTAATGTTGTTAATGCAGGATTGATTCAGAAATTTGCTTTTGATGTTGTTGATCACTATAGAGAATTACTTTTAGGAATGACAACCGCTGAACAGGTTTTAAATGTGATTCCTCGTGACAATACATTATTGCAAAATTTTGTAAATTTTGCTGCTAAAAATAATATTCCAGCAAGGTGGTACTATATTAATCAGTCAAGGAATCTTTTATTGCGTCAGATTAAATCAGTAATTGTTCGTGATGTTTTAGGATATAATGAATTCTATCGTATTTTTTATAATGATGACATAACAATCAAGACAGCAAGTGATATTTTGCTTTCTGATGATAATTATAATAAATTATTGAGAACAACAAATAATGAAATTTAGATTGGATAAAAAAAATATTAGAAAAGAAATCAAGCAATTAAGACTTTCTTTGCAAGAAGAAGAAAAACAAAGATTGTCGAGAGAAGTGTTTTCGAAAATTGAAGAATTAACAGAATTTGTATCATCAAAAAATATACTTCTGTACTATTCTTTGCCCGATGAATTGCCTACAGTCAATGTTTTAGAAGAATGGTGTTTAAAAAAGAATATATATTTACCTCGTGTAAATGGTGAGAATTTAGAACTTCTACGTTATGATATAGCTCACATGAGTAGGGGAGCATTTGATATAGAAGAACCTAAGGGCAATGATATTGTTAGTAAAGACATTATTGATATGATTATTGTTCCTGCTGTCGCATTTGATAGATCAGGTAATAGACTTGGACGAGGTAAAGGTTATTACGATAGATTATTGTCAAACAATAAAGCAATAAAAATCGGAGTTGGATACGATTTTCAGTTATTTGATAGTTTACCAACAGAACCTCATGATATTCCAATGGATATTATAATCACTCCAAATACAGTAATAAAACTATAAGTATATGGTACGCTATAATACAGATACAAAATTATGTGATGTGGTTTTTAATAATCCTTCAGTGATTACTGTTCTAAACAGGTTCAATATTTTTTTAGGACTTGGAGATAAATCGATTAAAGAAATATGTGAGATAAATTCATTAGATAGTGTGTTTTTTACTACTATTATAAACACATATATTAATGAAGATTATTTTCCGGAGTCTGTACTTAAGACATTCTCTATAACTAAAATTATAGGATATTTGGAACAAACAAATAATTATTATCTTCATTATCATCTTCCTAATATAGAGCGACACTTTGACTATCTAATAAAAAAATCTATCTCAAATGACAATAATTTGTCATTGTTAAAAAATTTTTTCAATGAATTAAAGCAAGAATTAGAATCTCGCATATTATATGATAATAAGGTTTGGTTTCCAAGTTTAATGAAACTAACTAAAGAAAAGCAAAGTGGCACTCTCAGTATATCAACTGATAGTAAGTTAAAGGAAAACTATCTAATAGAAGATAAGCTTAATGATTTAAAAAGCTTTTTTATAATACATTTGCAAGGCGAATATGATCAAAATTTATGCTATGCAATAATAAATGCTATTTACACTTTGGAAAAAGATATAAAACAAAATAATAGAATTCGAGATAGAATATTAAAGCCGATTGAAAAAGCATTAAAATTATCAATTGATTAGCAAATAGATTATGGCACAGAAGATTGCAATTATTGGTTTTGATAGTTTATCTGCGAATGGGATTATAAAAATCCTTGCTGAAATTGGAGATTATGCTTGCAATGTAATTAATAATGAGATAGATACATTTCAAACAGAATCATATTTGCTTTATATTGTGTCATCAAACATATTATTAAGTTATTTAGATTTCTTTTTACCCAAGAAAAACAAGGTGTTGTTAATCATATCTGAGGTATGTTTAATTGACAAATTCCCGGTAAAAACTGTATCAGTAAATGATGGTATTGAAAAAATTGAAATGGAAATTCGAAATCTTCTCTCATTTGCAGATAATATAAGTAAACAAGAACAATTGTCATTAAGAGAATTAGACGTATTAAAGGAGATAGCAAAAGGTAAAATTAATAAAGAAATAGCTGATTCATTAAATATTTCTATAAATACAGTAATAACACATCGTAAAAACATATCTTCAAAATTAGGAATTAGGACTGCTTCAGGATTGTCTATATATGCAATAATGAATGGAATTATATAATGAGTTTTGTCGAATATCGTCTTAAAATTTTGATTTTTCGACTAAAATATATTATTTTTCGATAAATCTTTTGTGATATTGAAAATTATAATTAAATTTGCACCAAAATAAATTGAAAAATTAATAACTAAATTATATCACTATTATGTTTAAAAAATTATTAAGTTTACTCTCATTGGTAATGTGCATATTTTATATGAATGCACAGACACCTCTTCCGTTGAATCCAAAAGTGCGTCATGCAGTACTTCCCAACGGTTTAAGTTATTATTTGATGCATAATGAAGAACCTAAAGGAAAAGCGAATTTCTATATCGCACAAAAAGTTGGTTCAACATTAGAAACTGAAAAGCAACTTGGTCTTGCTCACTTTTTGGAACACATGGCATTTAATGGTTCTAAAAACTTCCCTAAGAAAGCAATGTTAGACTATCTTCAAACAAAAGGTATTCGTTTCGGAGCTGATATAAATGCGTACACTGCTTTTGATGAAACTGTTTATAATATTGATAATATTCCAACATCAGATGTTGCACTAATGGATTCAGTTCTTTTGATGCTGCATGATTGGAGTTGTGCATTATCATTAGAGGAAGCTGAAATTGATGCTGAACGTGGTGTAATTCAAGAAGAATGGCGTTCACGTAATGATGCAAATACTCGTATGTTTAATGCTATTCTTCCTCAAATTTATAGTGAATATCAATACACTCGTATGCCTATAGGCACAATGGAAGTTGTTATGAACTTTCCATACCAAGATTTAAGAGATTATTATGAAAAATGGTATCGTCCTGATCAACAGGGTATTATCATTGTGGGTGATTTTGATGTTGATGAAATGGAGAAAAAAGTAGTTGAACTGTTTTCAAAAATAGAGATGCCTGAAAATGCAGCTGAACGTGTTTATCCTACTGTAAGTGATAATGAGGCTCCTATATATGTAGAATTTGAAGATCCAGAACTACAATTTTCACGTATAACATTATCTATCAAACGTGAAAAAATCCCATTTGAGTATAGAAATACATTAGAATATTATTTGCAAACAATTGTTATCGATTCTGCTATTGCATCGATGATAAACAATCGTTTAACAGAACTTTCTAATGATCCAAGTTGTCCATTTGCATATGCAAGTGTTTATTTTGATGATTATTACGTAGCTAAAACAAAAAGTTCATTCAACGTTGTTGCTATAGCAAAAGATAATCTTGAAGCTGCATTTAAAGCAGTTATGTCAGAGGTGATGCGTGCTATTAAAACAGGTTTTTCAGATTCAGAATTCCAACGCATCAAAGATGAGATGTTGTCAAATTATGAAAAATATTATAATGAACGTGAAAAAACAGAGTCAGAAAATCTTGCTCAAGAATTAATTCGTACATTCATTGATAATGAACCATCTCCGGGTATTGAAAATGAATATCAAATGATTCAACAAATCCTTCCAATGATTCCGGTTGAAGCAATCAATCAAAATTTATCTAATATAGTAACTCCTCAAAATCAAGTAATTGTTGTTTCACAACCTAAAATAGAAGGTTTACAACTACCAAATAAAGACAATATTTTAGGTATTATAAATGACGCAATATCTGCTGAATATGAAGCATATGTAGATGAAGTAATAACTGATCCTCTAATCGAAAATATGCCTAATCCTGGTAAAATTGTAAAAGAGTCAACAATAGCAGATTGGGGTGTTACAATATTTGAACTTTCTAATGGAGCTAAAGTTTATGTTAAACCTACAGATTATTCTGCTGATGAAATTCAATTCGCTGCAGTGGCTAAAGGTGGACAATATGCATTTGAAGGTCAATATGCAAGTGATTTAAAACTTATTGGTGCTGCTATTGAATCAAGTAAATTAGGCACATTTGACAACAATAAGATGAGAAAATATTTGTCAGGTAAACATGTTGGTATATCATACAATATGCAAAAGGCTTCACATGGAACATCAGGATATACGACAATTAAAGATCTTGAAACATTACTACAATTGAACTATTTATACTTTACAGATATTCGTCCAGACCAACCGGTATACGAATCAACAGTTAATCAATATCGTGCAATTTTAGCAAATCAAGAAAAAGATCCAAACAGTATATTTATGGATAATTTCTATGGATCATGGTATAATAACAATCCATTGATGATAAATCTAAAAGTTGCAGATGTAGATGCTGCTAACTATGAAAATATGTTGAAAATTGGAAGAGAAACGCTTTCTAACGCTGCAGATTTTGATTTCATTTTTGTTGGTAATGTTGACATAGAAGTTCTTCGTCCACTTGTTGAACAATATATAGCATCTCTCCCAACTTTAGGTAAAAAATCAAAAGTTTCAGACTATGCAGTTTGTCAAGCAAAAGGACAAGTTGAAAACGCTTTCGAACAACCAATGGAAACTCCAAGTACAATGGTAGCAAATGTGTATTCAGGAGACAACTTAAAGTATAATATAAAAAATGAAATCTATTTATCATTAATTTCTGATGTTTTAGATATTGTGTATACTAATACTCTTAGAGAAGAAGAAGGTGGAACATATAGTCCGACAACATCAGCATCAATGAACCCACTAACAAATGAATGGTTTGTATTGTACTTGTTTACTACATCAAAAGATGCTAAAGATAATTTATGTAAAAGAGCTCATGAAGAATTCCTAAAACTTCTTGCTAATGGAGCAAATGAAGTTGATTTTAATAAAGTGCGTGATGCAGCGTTGAATCAATATAGTATTAACTCTCAAAAGAATGAATACTGGATGGGTGGTATTAGATCATACGTTCGTGGTTGGGATGTTATATCAGAACATGAGAAAGTGTTGAAAGAAATTACACTTAAAGATTTCAACGACTTCATGAAAAATCTCTATAATGGAGATAATCGCATTCAAGTAATTATGAATGGTGTTGAAATTGCAAAATAGATATTAGTATATAAAATTTGGAGGTAGCCAAAATTATTGACTACCTCTGAATTTTGTAATGTAAAATACATAAATTTAGACAGTAAGAAATGAAAAAAATTATATTAGGAACATTAACAGCATTAACAGTTATGGTATCTCAACCTGAGGGAATGCAAGCAGAACGGATTAATCCATTTTTTGAGCCTTCAACAGCTCCACATGCAGCTATACCATTTGATAAAATACAAATTCAAGATTATGAAGAAGCAATTTTAGAGGGCGTTAAAATTCATAATCAAGAAATTGAAGCAATCGTTAAAAATTCTGAAGAACCAACATTTGAAAACACTATTGTAGCATATGAAAATAGTGGAGAGCTTCTCTTTTCTGTATATTTAACAATGTCAAATTTAGAGAGTGCAGTAGGAGATGAAGGCGTTATGAATGTTGTAACAAAAATGACTCCGGTAATTACGGAACATTATACAAACATAATGCTAAATGATGGATTATGGAAAAGAGTAAAAGCTGTTTATGATTCATATAAATCTCGTACAGATTTAGATTCAGAGGACATTCGTCTTATTGAAGAAACATATAAAAATTTCGTTGAGTCAGGAGCTTTGTTAGAAGGAGCACAAAAAGAACGATATAAAGCATTGTCAACTGAATTGAGTAATCTTCAAGTGCGTTTCAGCCAAAATACGACAAATGACATGAAGAGCCCAAATCGCAGACTATGGTTAACAGCAGATCAATTAGAAGGCCTTCCACAAAATGTTGTTGAAATGGCTCGTATGGAAGCTAAGTCAGTTTTAGAAGCAGAAGGAAAAACTGATGATGGAACACAATATCTTTTTACTGTATTTTTCCCTAGCTATAGTCCATTCATGAAGTATATGAAAAATAGAGATCTTCGTGAACAGATGTATAGAATCTACAACACCCGTAACTCAAGTGGAGAATTTGATAACACGCAAATACTAAAAGATATAGCAAATATTCGTTTAGAAATTGCTAATCTATTTGGAAAAAGAAACTATTCTGAATATGCGTTAGAGCGCCGAATGGCTAAGAATTCTGAAAATGTATATAATCTATTGAATCAATTGAAGGAAACGTATTATCCTGCAATGAAAATAGAATTAGAGGAAATTGAAAAATTTGCACAACAAACAGAAGGTGCAGATTTCAAACTTCAGGCATGGGATTATAGTTATTGGAGCGAACAACTCAAAAATGCAAAGTATTCTTTTAATGACGAAGTAATGCGACCATATTTTGAGTTGAATAATACAATTGATGGAGTCTTTGGTCTTGCAACAAAATTATTTGGATATAAATTTAAAGAAAACAAAAATATTCCAACATACCACGAAGACGCAAAAGCTTATGAAGTATATGATTCAA
Source organism: uncultured Porphyromonadaceae bacterium (assembly GCA_937911575.1). Classification (GTDB taxonomy): domain Bacteria; phylum Bacteroidota; class Bacteroidia; order Bacteroidales; family Muribaculaceae; genus Lepagella. The sequence continues at coordinate 24,588 of CALDPR010000019.1, forward strand.
AAGGCAATTTGCTTTCAGTGCTTTACACAGATTTCTATTATCGTCCTGGAAAGGCTCAAGGAGCATGGATGACTGAATATCGTGGAGAATATATAGATGAGAATGGCAAAAGAGTTTGTCCGTTGATTTCTATTGTGATGAACTTTTCTAAACCAACTTCAACTGAACCTGCTTTAATGTCTCCTTATGAAGTTGAAACATTCTTGCATGAATTCGGTCATGCTCTTCACGGAATGTCGGCAAACACTAAATATCGTTCATTAAGTGGAACAAATGTATATCGCGATTTTGTAGAGTTGTTTTCTCAATTCAATGAAAATTACTTGACGCAAAAACAATTCCTTGATGGTTTTGCTAAACATTATCAAACAGGCAAAAAAATGCCACAAGAGTTGCTTGATAAATTTGTAACAGCAAGTCAGTATGGAGCTGCATATCTTTGTGTTCGTCAGCTTGTGTTTGGATATTTAGATATGTCATATCATACAATAACAACACCATTGCGTGCATCAGAAAACATTGCTGATTTTGAGAATAAATCAACTATTAATATTTTCCCTGTTGTTGAAGGCACGTTGCTTTCTCCATCTTTCGGTCATATTTTCTCAGGAGGTTATGCATCAGGGTATTATGGTTACAAGTGGGCAGAAGTTCTTGATGCTGATGCATTTGCCGCTTTCTTGGAAACAGGTAATATTTTCGACAAGAAAACAGCTAATAAATATTTGATTATGCTTCAAAGTGGTGGCACGGTTGATCCAGAAGAATTATATGAGCAATTCCGTGGTCGTCCTGCAACTATCGATGCGTTATTACACAGAGATGGAATAAAAAAATAAAAATTTAGAATTATAATATTACATGCGAGACTGATTAAAGAACAATTTAATCAGTCTTGTTATTTTTATGTTATTAAGTATTTGTAATTCTTTTTTATCGGACAGCAATATAATAAAACAAATTATACAATGGAGGCTGACTAAAAAGTCCAAAAGGAAATTAGTCAGCCTCCAGTTATGCTTTAATAAGTTGTTTATTCGCCTAAATAAGATTTGAGCAATTTACTTTTTTGCCCCTTTAATCGTCTAATAGCTTTTTCTTTAATTTGTCTAACACGTTCACGAGTTAGATCAAATTTATCACCAATCTCTTCCAAAGTCATTTCTTGGCAACCAATTCCAAAGAACATCTGAAGAATCTCTCTTTCTCTATCTTGAAGTTGATGTAACGCACGATCTACTTCTTTTGAAAGTGATTCTTGAGTTAATTTTGAATCAGCCATAGGGCTATCATCATTTGGCAAAACATCAATTAATGAGTTTTCTTCACCTTCCACAAATGGAGCATCAATAGATGTATGTCGACCGGAAACTTTTAATGTGTCTGCAATTTTATCAACAGGAATATCAAGACGTTCGGCCAATTCTTCCGGAGAAGGACGACGTTCGTTTTCTTGTTCGAATTTTGAAAGTTCTTTAGTGATCTTATTTAAAGAACCCACTTGATTAAGAGGAAGTCTGACAATACGTGATTGTTCAGCCAAAGCTTGTAATATTGATTGGCGAATCCACCATACTGCATAAGATATAAATTTGAATCCTCGTGTTTCATCAAATTTCTCAGCGGCTCTTAATAATCCAAGATTACCCTCAGTTATAAGATCGGGAAGACTTAATCCTTGATTTTGATATTGTTTGGCTACAGAAACGACAAAGCGTAGATTTGCACGTGTCAATTTATCTCTTGCTGCAATGTCCCCTTTCTTAATTCGTTGTGCTAATTCTACTTCTTCATTAACTGATATTAGCTCTTCACGACCAATTTCTTGAAGATACTTATCAAGAGATTGGCTTTCGCGATTTGTAATTGCCTTGGTAATTTTTAATTGTCTCATATAATATTCCCAAAAATCGTGCAAAGTTACTAAAAAAAATCTAATTGTGAGTGTTTTTTCTTATTATTTTTAGGTGGCTTAATTGAAATTAATTGATTAATATTATTTATGATATATTCTTTATAGAATAAATAAAAGCACGAAATTATTTCTTCGTGCTTTTATTTATTTTATTAAAAAATCCTATTCAGCTGTTAGATCAACTGCATAGTAATATTTCTTTCCGGTAGGATAAATCCCGGATATAAACATAACTCGATCATCAGAATTACTCTTCATAATAGAGTTAAATATCTGTTCAACATCATCAGCAGAATTTATAGGTCTATTATTTATCTCTTGAATGATAAAATTCTCTTTTATGCCGGCATTTTTAAACATTCCATTTTTTAATCCAACTACTTGAACTCCACTTGAAATTCCAAGATTAGACTTAAGCTCATCAGATAGTTTCATAAATGCACAACCAAGTTCACTAAAATCTCCTTTCTTTGTAATATTCGTATTTCCTTGAACATTTCGCAATGTAGCTGTTTTAGAATAAGATTGGTTATCACGTATATATGTAACAGTTATTTGATCACCAGGTCTAAACTTATTCATTTGTTCCATTAGCTGAGCAGTGTTGTGAATTTCATAGTTGTTTAATTTGATTATTACATCATTTTCTTTCAATCCAAGTTCTTTAGCTGTGCTTCTATCTTCAACCCCAACAACAAGAATACCGGAGTTTGTTGTTGTAATCCCTTTTTCTTTAGCTAATTTTGAATCAAGTTCTCGAATAGTTACACCAAGTACAGCACGCTGAACAGTCCCATATTGGCGAAGATCTGTTATGATTTTTTTTACAATAGTTGTTGGAATAGCAAAGGAGAATCCTGTATAACTGCCTGTGTTTGAGTATATAGCAGAGTTAATACCAATTAGTTCGCCATTTAGATTAACTAAAGCACCTCCAGAGTTTCCGGGATTTAGTGCAGCATCTGTTTGAATATATGAATCAAGTCCCATCTTGTGTCCGTTTAGACTACGTGCTTTGGCACTAACAATTCCTGCAGTTACAGTTGAATTAAATCCAAAAGGATTTCCAACTGCCAATACCCATTCCCCAATTTTTACAGCTTCGCTATCTCCGAAAGTGATAGGGGAGAGATTTGTTGCTTCAATTTTTATTAATGCTAAATCTGTTGCTTCATCAGTCCCTATGATTTTTGCTTCATATGTGTTATTATCATTCATTAATACTTCAATTTTTTCTGATCCGTCGATCACATGATTGTTTGTAACAATGTAACCATCTTCACTAATAATAACACCCGAACCTAATCCACTTTGAATAGGTTCTGATGATTGAGGATTCTCTTGTTGAGGCTGACGAGGTTGTGGTCCAAAAAAGAATTCAAACATTTCATTAAAATGATTGTTATAACTGCTTTGTTGGGGCCTTGATACATAACTTTTTATACAAACAACAGCATTAACTGTTTTTTCTGCTGCAACAGTAAAGTCTGTATCAAATTTTGATGTGTTTGTCTGACTTGTTTTTATAAATGAATTATTTTCTTCTGATGCTGACGCATTACATGCGTTAAATGTAAATATGAATGCTAATAATGCAATCGGTAAACAATGTTTAATCATGTCTTTAATATTTTAAATAGTTTCTAGTTCAGTTATTTCAATGCAAAAGTAATACCAATTTTTCAATGGTAGGTTAATTATATGTTGTGTTTTATGAATTATTAAGAATTGAGCTTCCTATTTATTAAATTATGTATAAAAATATTCTATTATATTGCTGATACAAAGAAAAATATCTATATTTGTAATCAAATAAAATTATTATATGACAAAGAAAGTTTCTTCTTATTTGTTATTTAGTCTAATTTTACTTTTATGTGGTTGTAAATCACATAAAAATATTTCTGACTATAATGACTATAATGTCTATAATGAGGAAGAACTATTACAGCATATAATTAATAACATAGAACAAACATCTGATTCTAAACTTTTACTAGACAAGGCAAAGGAGTGGATTGGCACTCCCTATAAATATGGACATTCAGAAAAGGGCATAGCGACAGATTGTTCAGGAATGGTAATGGTTTTGTATTTAGAAGTATACAATATCAAATTACCACGAAATTCAGCTAAACAAGGAGAATTTTGTAAGCAAATATCTCATTCTGAAGTGTCTCCCGGAGATTTAGTGTTTTTCGCTACCGGGAAAAACAAAAATAGAATCTCTCATGTAGGAATAATGATCAGCAGTACACAATTTATTCATGCATCATCTTCTAAAGGGGTGATAATAAGTGATATATCTGCTGATTATTATAAGAGCAGACTAATTAAATTTGGGAAAGTGCCGATTAATGATTAATTCGTAATATTTTTATCTAACCAGTTGACTATATCATTAAGCACATCAATAGAGATAGTTTCATCTATTAACACGTATTCAGAAACAGCACCACTATTGGAATTTTGGAATAGATGATTTAAGTTCTCATAGTTGATAATGTCGCTATTTGGATTTAGATATTTTATCATATTCAGATTTTCTTCAGATAGAACTTGAACATCTTTTTTGCCATTTAAAGCGAGCCATTTCACATTGATTTTTCGTATATCTTCCGATGGGTCGTAACGAAGTAATGCTCTATACCATTCAGATGTCATAGCATCAATCTCAGCATTGATTTGAGATTTAAGTTGTTCGGTCATCATAAAAGAGGGAATTTTTGATGTAACATCAAGATAAAGCATACTTTTCAACATATATGACGGCAAATCAGACATAATGAGGTCATATCGTTTTCTTATAATTGGGTATAATTCTTTCCAAGCTTGATCATTATCTTGTAAATTCGAAGTTGCTTTGACTTGACTAATTAAAATAGAATCACCTTGAAGTGCCGGAGCAGCTAAGGTAATGATAAAATCTGCTTGATTTGTTGCTGCTGCTTTTATTGCAATGGTACCACCTTCAGAATGTCCTAATATACCTATTTTTGATTTTGGATTAACTATACGTAAATATTCAATTCCTGCAATAATATCTGATAAGAACGTGTCAGTAGTCGCTTTACTATTAGGATTAGGATATGTGTATGTCCTATCATCAAGTCTTAATACTGTATATCCATTTTTTGTAAGGAAATCAGCAATTACTTTAAAGGGTTTATGTTGAAATATTTCTTCGTCTCTATTTTGTGAGCCACTTCCTGTTGCTAATATTATAGAAGCTTTGCTTTTTTGTGGTGCAATAGGAGTAGTTAGTGTCCCATATAATTTAGTTCCATCAATTTTATTGATAATATTTATATCGAGAGTGTCGTATGGGTAGGGTGGAGTTGGCGTTTGTGGTCGATTTAGAGTTTGAGCATTAACGATAACGATTACGAGCAAAAATAAAAATATAGTAAATACCTTTTTCATATAATTAAAATTTTAGGGTTCCCATAATAGGGAACCCTCTATTATAGAATTAGAACGGATTAAAAATAAATTGAGAATTAAAGTATTGCTTCAAGCTTTGCTTCAAGATCAGCTTGAGGCACGTAGCCCACTGAACGATCAACTAATTTTCCGTCTTTGAAAAATAGGATAGTTGGAATATTTCTTACTCTGTTTTCTGAACTGATTTCATCATTTTCATCAACATTCATTTTCCCTACAATTGCTTTATCAGCATATTTTTCAGCGATTGCTTCCACTGCTGGACCAAGTTTTACACATGGACCACACCATTCTGCCCAAAAGTCAATCATTACAGGTTTTCCTGATTCAATAGCTTCTCTTGCTGTTTGATCTGTAAATTTTATAGCCATAATTAAATAATTTAGTTGTTAAAATTTTATTCAAAGTTACGCTTTATTTTTGATTTGCCAAAATTATTAAACACCAAATTTCTTATCAGAGTTTATTTCAAAAGAAATATTGTTGTTATTTAATAGATTTATTAACTCTTTATTTATATTAAATTTTTTACGTGAATGAAGTTTTATTTCTTGAGAATTATTCATTGAAATAATAACAAATAATTCTGCACCGTCATTTTCAATTTGATATTTACTTATTTCTCTAAAGATATAGTTGTCGGATAAATCTTCATTAATGTAGATTGTAATGTCATTTATAACTTTACCTTTAATATCTTCAAGAAGTTGAATAGAATTAATGTTCATATTAATTTGATTCTCCTTATATTTTGATGTAGTAAATGAAGCATTGACATATACAGGAGTGCCTTCAATCGCAAATATTTTATAATTAAGCAAATCTTTTCCAAAGAGACGAATATCACAGCTCCCACTATAATCTTCTATTGTTAAGATGCCCCATGTATTGCCCGTTTTGCTAACTCTCTCTTGAAAATTTGTTACAAGACCACCTAATGTTATATTTGTCCCGTCAATTTCTTTGTTCTTAAGCTCAATGGCTTTTGTATTACACCCATATTCAAGTTCTACAAAGTAACTATCTAACGGGTGAGCAGACAGATACATACCGACTAATCTTCTCTCTTCGTCGAGTAATTTAATTTTTGACCATTGCTCAACGATAGGGAGCTTTGGTCGAGCTGTTTCTATTGGTTCGAAATCATCAAACAAACTTCCTTGTATAGAGTTTTTATCGGATTGATATCTTAAACCATATTTCACTAATATGTCTGCAAATGTAACATCCATAATTGGTGTAACTATTGTTTCTCTTGAAATATCATTAAAACAGTCAAATGCTCCTGCTAGTGCAAGATTTTCAATAGCACTTCTATTGCAAGCTCCTAAGTTAATTCTTTCAACGAAATCAAAAATATCTGTATATGCACCATTGGCATTTCTTTCTTCTATAATTGATTGAACAGCATTTGCTCCAATGCTTTTTATAGCCCCTAAACCAAATCTTATTTCCCCTTTTTGTGTTACGCTGAATTTCTCCATTGATTCGTTTATATCCGGGCCTTTTACAATTATATTCATTGCCTTACATTCATCCATAAATTTTGATAATTTATCCATATTGGATAAATTGCGACTTAAAACACCGGCCATATACTCGGCAGGATAATTGGCTTTTAAGTAGGCAGTTTGATATGCTACCCAACTATAACATGTGGCGTGGCTCTTATTAAAAGCATATGATGCAAATTTTTCCCAATCGCCCCATATTTTTTCTAAAACTTCTGTATCATGTCCATTTGATTTACCCCCCTCAAGAAATTTGACTTTAAGCTCATTCATTTTCTCAATTTGCTTTTTACCCATTGCTTTTCTCAAAACATCACTCTCTCCTCGAGTGAAATTTGCTAATAATCTTGATAAAAGCATAACCTGTTCTTGATATACAGTAATTCCATATGTATCCTTAAGATATTGCTCCATTATAGGTATATCATAAGAAATAGCCTCTATGCCATGTTTTCGTGCAATAAATTGAGGTATGTATTCCATCGGACCAGGTCTATATAGAGCATTCATAGCTATCAAATCTTCAAATTTTGATGGCTTTAACTCACGAAGATATTTCTGCATGCCGGTTGATTCAAACTGAAATGTGCCTGTTGTATTTCCCTTACAATATAATTCGTAAGTCTTTTTATCATCTAATGGAATATTATCTATATCTACATCAATGCCATGACGCAGTTTAATGTTTGCGAGTGCTTCTTTTATGATTGATAACGTCTTTAGACCCAAAAAGTCCATTTTTATCAGACCTGTATTTTCTATTACACTGCCTTCATATTGAGTAACAAGTACTTTTGAACCATCTGTGTCGGTTGCTGTACTGACTGGGACCCAATCAGTAATATCATCTCTACCAATAATTACACCACATGCATGAACTCCGGTATTTCTGACAGTACCTTCTAATTGTTCCGCATAATCCATCACTTCACGAATTGTAGAGTTTTCACTTTCTTTTTCTGCCGCAAACTCTTTGACATATTTGAGACAATTCTTGAAATTAGTTTTTGGAGTTTTTCCATCAACTTCGGGCATTTTATCAGGCACTAACTTTGCAAGACGATTTGATTCTGATAGAGGAAGTTCCAATACTTTAGCAACATCTTTAATAGCCATCTTTGTTGCCATTGTGCCATAGGTGATTATATGTGCAACTTTCTCTTCTCCGTATTTGTCGGTTACGTATTTTAATACTTCATATCTGCCATCATCGTCGAAGTCAACATCTATATCCGGGAGCGAAATTCTGTCAGGATTTAAAAATCGTTCAAATAGTAAATCATACTTTATAGGGTCTATTTGAGTAATACCTAAACAATATGCAGCTGCCGAACCGGCCGCTGAACCACGCCCCGGTCCGACACTTACACCTAATTTATTTCGTGCTACATTTATAAAATCTTGAACGATTAAGAAATATCCCGGAAAGCCCATAGTTTTCATAATGTGCAACTCAAATTTTAATCGTTCTGCCACATCTTCTCGAAGAGGTGTCCCATATCGTTTCGCAGCACCTTCCATAGTGAGCTTCGTTAGATAATCTGCTTCAAATTTTATCCTATATAGCTTTTCATATCCTCCTAAACTTTCAATTTTTTTATTTGCATCTTTCTCACTTAATACGATATTCCCATTTTCGTCTTGAGTGAATTCATCAAATAATTCTTTCTCAGTGATTCTTTGTCGATATTCTTCTTCAGTGCCAAATTCTGCAGGTATCTCATAATTAGGCATTATCGGCCCATGATCAATGCTATAGAATTCTATTTTGTCAAGAATCTTATTTGTATTTTCTAATGCTTCAGGTATATCAGAAAATATATCATTCATTTCTTGTGTCGACTTGAGCCACTCTTGTTTAGTATAGTGCATGCGAGTTGGGTCAGCAAATCGTTTTTGCATTGAGATGCATATCAGCCTGTCGTGTGCTTCTGCATCATCTTCATTGACAAAATGCACATCATTTGTTGCTATCAAACTTATATTGTGTTTGCGAGCAAACTCTATAAGAACTGCATTCACTTTCTCTTGCTCTGCAAAGACTTCATAATTGGCATTCGTCTTAAATGTCTTGTGGCGTTGAAGTTCCAGGTAGTAATCTTCACCGAACTGCTCTTTGAACCATAATACAGTATCTTCGGCATCTTTTAGTTGTCCATTTAATATCTTTTGAGGTATTTCACCCCCCAAACAAGCTGAAGCAATAATCAATCCTTCTTTATGTTTAGCCAGTTCTTCTCTGTCTGTGCGAGGCTTGAAATAAAAACCATCTGTCCATGCCTTACTGACAAGTTTAATTAAATTTTTATATCCGGTTTTATTTTTAGCAAGAACTATAAGATGGTATCCATTATCTGTTTTGTCCCCTCTATCGCGCAATGACTTTTTGGCAACATACATTTCACACCCAAGGATCGGTTTAAATCGCTCTTCAGCTTCTTTGCCTTTGTTAACTTTGCTTACATAGTCAAAAAGCTCTTTGATGCCAAACATATTACCATGATCGGTTAAAGCAATACCTTTTTGACCATCGGCAATTGCTTTATCAACTAACTTATTTATTGCTGCTTGTCCATCAAGAAGCGAGAATTGAGAGTGAACATGAAGATGTGTAAATGGAATCATATTATAAATTTGATTAAATATATTGGCAAAATTATCGAAAAAAATATGATTCAACAAATTTTTGTTTTTTTAATTATTAAGATTGTTAATATATTTTATAATGACTTGATTTATAGATAAATGAAATTTCATGCCTCGCATAAGTTTTTTATTTAGAAAATTATTTGTAATTTTGCAGAGAAATAATTGCCCAATGGTGTAATGGTAGCACTTCGGATTCTGGTTCCGCCTGTGAGGGTTCGAGTCCTTCTTGGGCAACTAATGGAGACTATGTCATATCAAAATTTGACATGGTCTCTTTTTTATTTGCTGCCGATAACATTCTATAAGGGAAATTGATTGTCGTTAATATTTTTCGTATCATTACAAGTGCATCCTGTTCGTAGAAGTCCGATATGTAGCAGAAAATAATGGATTCCTACAATTTTATTTGTAAAAAAGATGCATTAACTCTTAAATGATTATTATATGAAACACAAACTACTAAATTTCATGCAAATCATCGTCGCCTCTGCAATGATGCTCATCGTTGGTTTCATTGCTAACGCTCGAGATTTTAATGTTGATGGAATATCGTACAATATCACTTCGGCAACAGAGCCGTATGAAATGGAAGTAATGTAGGCGATGTCAAATATTCCGGTGATGTCGTAATTCCGGAATCGGTAACTATGGTTGCTCTTGATCGATAAGCATTGAGATTCCGAATTCTGTTACTTCAACCGGCTATGCTGCATTATGGCTTTGCCACCGGATTGACAGAAATAAATTGTATGGCAATAGCTCCTCCTTTTTGAGAAATCAGCCTCCCTCTTATTTTTAATGTGATCTCGGAAAAGAACTGATATCTTTTATATTGGGAGAGGTTGTTTGTTTAATTAAAATAAAGTAACTTTGTGCAGAAAATATTTTATTAGATAAGTAGTATTATGGTTTACTACTATATATAATTATATTCATAGTTAATGAGTGATAAGTATATCCAAATTAAAGGAGCAAGAGTAAATAATCTTAAGAATATTGATATAAATATTCCACGCAATAAGCTTATAGTTATAACTGGTGTAAGTGGTTCTGGAAAAACATCACTTGCTTTTGACACTCTGTATGCAGAAGGACAGAGAAGATATGTAGAGAGTTTGTCTTCATATGCCAGACAATTTCTTGGAAGAATGGCAAAACCGGAATGTGATTATATTAAAGGGCTGCCACCTGCTATTGCAATCGAACAAAAGGTTAATTCCAGAAATCCTCGTAGCACAGTAGGCACATCGACGGAAATTTATGATTATCTTCGAATGCTTTATGCTAGAATTGGTCGTACATTTTCACCGATTTCAGGAGAAGAAGTGATTAAAAATTCTATTGAAGATATTATAAGTAAAATCCAGACATACCCGATAGGTACAAAAATTGCAATTTTAACAAAAATTAGATGTAATAAGAATCAATCAGATGAAGATTATTTAAGGAAATTGATTCAAAAAGGCTTTTCTCATTTAGAAAAAGATGGAAGATTTTTAAGTATATCCAATATTGTTGACTCAATTTCGAATATAATGATTTCTGAATATAATCTTGTGATAGATAGATTATCTGTATCAGATGACAATAATGAAATAAGTCGATTGGCAGATTCTCTTGAAACAGCTTATTATGAAGGGAATGATGAATGTGTTGTTAAAGTATGGTTAGACGGAAAAATTGTATCTCACTCATTCTCTAAAGCATTTACTGCAGATGGACTTGAATTTAGAGAACCATCTGATTTGATGTTTAATTTCAATAACCCTTTTGGAGCATGTCCAAAATGTGAAGGATTTGGAAAAATTGTAGGTATTGATGAAAATTTGGTTATTCCGAATAAAACATTGTCTATATATCAAGATGCTGTGCAATGCTGGCGAGGAGATAAAATGAGTGAATGGAAGAATGAATTTATAAATCTTGCACCTAAATATAACTTTCCGATTCATTCCCCATATCATCAACTTACTGAATCACAACGAAATTTTTTATGGCATGGTAATAATGAATGGTCTGGAATTGACGGGTTTTTTAAATGGATTGATGCCAATCAATATAAAATTCAATATCGAGTATTAAAAGCTCGATATCGAGGTAAAACAACGTGTCCGGAATGTAATGGTTCTCGATTATGTAAAGACACTCAATATGTTAAAATAAATGGTAAGACAATATCTGATATTGTAAAAATGCCAATATCATCGCTCAAGACTTTTTTTCAAGAATTGCAATTTACCGAAAGAGAAGAAATTGTATCCAAACGACTTTTAATAGAAATCAATAATCGAATTGATTACTTAATTAATGTTGGGCTAAGTTATCTAACATTGGATCGATTATCATCTACATTATCCGGAGGAGAAAGTCAGCGAATAAATATAGTCAAATCATTAGGCTCGAGTCTTGTAGGTTCCCTATACATTCTTGATGAACCAAGTATTGGACTTCACTCAAGAGATACAAATCAACTTATTAAAGTTTTACGCCAACTACAAAAACAGGGGAATACAGTGATAATAGTAGAACATGATGAAGAGGTAATGCTTGAAGCCGACCACATAATCGATATAGGACTTGATGCCGGACGTCTCGGAGGGAATATCGTATTCTCTGGCAATTTAATGACAGCATTGCAAAAAACAGATTTAAATATTCAATCATATACATTAGATTATTTGTCTGGGAAGAAAACGATAGAATATCCTATACAGCGTCGACCATGGAGAAAATATATTGAAATATTAGGAGCAGCAGAAAATAATCTTAAATCTATAGATGTGAGATTTCCACTTGAAGTTATGACTGTAGTTACCGGTGTCAGTGGTTCCGGAAAATCCACACTTGTCAGAGATATTTTATATAAATCGTTAATGCGACATTTCGATCAAGTATGTGATGCACCAGGGACACACAAAGGAATTAAAGGTGATCTATCAAGTCTGACTGCAGTAGAATTTATAAATCAAAATCCTATCGGGACATCTTCAAGGAGTAATGCAGCGACGTATTTGAAAGCATATGACGAAATTCGTAGATTGTTTTCAGAACAGCAATTGTCAAAACAAATGGGATTTACGCCGGCATATTTTTCATTTAATGCCGAAGGAGGAAGATGTGAGGAGTGTAAAGGAGAAGGAACAGTTACAATCCCGATGCAATTTATGGCTGATATAACAATACCCTGTGAGTCATGTCAAGGCAAAAGATTTAAACGTGATGTGCTTGATATTATGTATCGAGGGAAAAATATTGATGACATCTTAAATATGACGATAAATCAAGCAATTGAATTTTTCTCTGAAAACAAAGGAAGTATTGAATTGAAGATTATAAAACGTTTGCAACCGTTACAAGATGTGGGTTTGGGATATATTAAATTAGGTCAGTCATCTTCAACATTATCCGGAGGAGAAAATCAAAGAGTTAAATTAGCATATTTTATTGTTCAAGAGAAACAAGGAAATACGTTGTTTATTTTTGATGAACCTACAACAGGGTTACATTTTCATGATATAGCAACGCTTATCAAGGCTATGAATAAACTTATATCTAAAGGACATTCAATAATTATAATTGAACATAATCTGGATATAATAAAATCTGCTGATTGGATTATTGATATTGGTCCCGAAGGTGGAGAGAACGGAGGAATGGTTGTAGCAGTTGGTAAGCCGGAAGAAATTATAAATTGTGAAAAATCTTATACCGGAAAATTTTTAAAGAATAAATTAAGAGTCATATGAGAACTTTGATTTTAATATTACTTATATATTTTATTACAAGTTGTGTTAGGACAGAAAATGTATCGAATGATAAAGAAGACGCAAATAAAATGTACGATGATTTATATTCTTTAGTTGTTGCATACAATGATAGTCTAAATCAGTCGTCAGATTCAGTACATATAGAAAATATGATACTTGATTATGAGCGAAAATTGACAGAAATAGTATTTTCATATCCTCCTAATACAGACCTAAATATGACAAATGGTCAGCAAGACACATTAAGTCAATTAACTGATAAATTTATTGAATTAAAAAAAATAAAGATTCTTGCGACAAGTAATATTGAGTCAGATTCCATAAGATATTAATAAAAAAGCCATTCTTAATTCTTTCACAATCCGTATATTTTATTTACCTTTGCAAAACTTTAAAACAATTCAAAACAATGCAAGAACCAAGAAAAGCCATTCTTACATTAGAAGATGGTTCAATTTTTAAAGGACTATCTTTTGGTTATGAAAAATCATGTTCAGGAGAAGTCGTGTTTAATACTGCAATGACAGGTTATCCGGAAAGTTTAACAGATCCCTCATACGAAGGTCAGATATTGGTTACTACATATCCTATTCTTGGCAATTATGGTGTCCCATCGCAATCAATTAGGGATAAAGATAATGTAAGTGAATATTTTGAGTCAAGTCACATACATTGTCAAGCTATAATATGTCAAGATTATAGTTGGGAGCATAGCCATTGGCAAGCAGAAAGATCTCTTAGTGATTGGTTAAAAGATGAAAAAATACCGGGTATTTATGGTGTTGATACACGAGCATTAACTAAATTACTTCGCGAAAAAGGTTCATTGTTAGGTAAAATTACATTTGAAAATGGAGAAGATATTGATTTCCATGACCCAAATAGTGAAAATCTTATAGCTAAAGTAAGTACTAAAGAAGTTGTTGAATATGGAGAAGGAGAAAAGACTGTTGTTCTTGTAGATTGTGGGACTAAATATAATATAATAAGATGCTTGGTACGTAGAGGAGTTAAAGTTGTTTTAGTTCCTTGGGATTATGATTTTAATAACCTTAATTATGATGGCTTATTTATAAGCAATGGACCGGGAAGCCCTGAGTTTGCAACAATTACGGTAGAACATATTAAAACTGCTATGCAGAAAGATAAACCTATATGTGGAATATGTATGGGAAATCAATTGTTAAGTAAAGCAGCTGGAGCAAAAATATATAAACTTAAATATGGTCATCGCAGTCATAACCAACCAGTAAGATTAGTTGGTACCGATAAATGTTTCATCACATCACAAAATCATGGTTTTGCTGTAGATAATGATAGTATACCATCTGATTGGGAACCAAATTTCATAAATATGAATGATGGCACTAATGAGGGAATACGTCATAAGACAAAACCATTCTTTTCTGCTCAATTTCACCCTGAAGCAAGTAGTGGGCCGAAAGATACAGAATTTATATTTGATGAATTCATAAACCTGTTATAAAAATTATTCTATTATCCGATTCATATGACAACCGACAGCAACAAGATAAAAAAAGTACTTCTCTTAGGTTCTGGAGCTCTCAAAATTGGAGAAGCAGGAGAATTTGATTATAGTGGTTCTCAAGCACTAAAAGCAATGAAGGAAGAATCGATAGAAACAATTCTTATCAATCCTAATATTGCAACAGTACAAACTAGTGAAGGATTTGCTGATAAAATTTATTTTTTACCTGTAACTCCATACTTCGTAAGAAAAGTAATAGAAAAAGAACGTCCTGATGGAATTTTATTGGCATTTGGAGGGCAAACAGCTCTTAATTGTGGTGTAAAATTATATGAAGAAGGCGTATTAGAGAAATTTAATGTAAAAGTGCTTGGAACTCCAGTCCAAGCAATTATGGATACTGAAGATCGAGAATTATTCGTAAAGAAACTCGATGAAATAGATGTTAAAACAATAAAAAGTGAGGCAGTTACTTCTATAAGTGGTGCATTGTCTGCAGCTGAACAATTAGGCTATCCTGTTATTGTACGTGCCGCTTATGCATTAGGAGGTTTGGGCAGTGGATTCTGTGATAATAAAGAAGAACTTGTTGCACTTGTGGAAAAAGCTCTTTCATTTTCGCCTCAAGTGTTAGTAGAAAAATCTCTTAAGGGTTGGAAAGAAGTTGAATATGAAGTTGTAAGAGATAAATTTGATAATTGTATCACTGTATGTAATATGGAGAACTTTGATCCATTAGGTATTCATACAGGAGAAAGTATTGTTGTAGCACCATCACAGACGCTTTCTAACGAAGATTATCATATGCTTCGTAAATTAGCGATAAAAATTATACGCCATATAGGGATTGTAGGAGAGTGTAATGTTCAATATGCATACGATCCTAAATCAATGGATTATCGTGTAATTGAAGTAAATGCCAGATTATCGCGTAGCTCTGCATTAGCATCAAAAGCAACTGGTTATCCATTAGCATTTGTTGCAGCAAAATTAGGTTTAGGTTATGGATTGTTTGATTTAAAAAATTCTGTAACAAAATCAACATCAGCTTTTTTTGAACCTGCATTAGACTATATTGTATGTAAAATTCCACGTTGGGATTTAGGGAAATTTCATGGTGTAACAAGAGAGATTGGTTCATCAATGAAGTCTGTAGGTGAAGTAATGGCAATTGGTCGCACATTCGAAGAGGTAATACAAAAAGGTCTTCGAATGATTGGTCAAGGTATGCATGGATTTGTTGAGAATAAAACGATTGAAATTAGTGATATTGATAAAGCATTACGAGAGCCAACAGATAAACGTATATTTGTAATATCAAAGGCATTTAGAAAAGGATATACAGTTGAACAAATTCATGAATTAACCAAAATTGATCGTTGGTTTCTTGAGAAATTGCATAATATCATTCAAACATCTAATGAACTTGAAAAATACAACTCCATTGAAAGTCTTCCAAATGAGCTTCTTAAACGTTCTAAATGCCAAGGATTTAGCGATTTTCAAATAGCTCGTGCAATATATGGAGATCGTATGAATAAAGAGAGTGAACAGCTATCTGATGTCGTTCGCAATGAACGTATAGCAAAAGGGGTTGTTCCTGTTGTTAAACAGATTGACACTTTAGCGGCAGAATATCCGGCACAAACGAACTATTTATATCTTACCTATAATGGAGATGAAAATGATGTTCATTATTTGGGAGATAAAAAATCAGTAGTTGTACTTGGTTCTGGGGCATATAGAATTGGTAGTTCAGTAGAATTTGATTGGTGTGGAGTTAATGCTCTATTAACAGTTGCTAAACAAGGTTATAGACCGGTAATGATAAACTATAACCCGGAAACTGTTTCAACAGATTATGATATGTGTGAACGCCTTTATTTTGATGAGCTCACATATGAACGGGTAATGGATATTATTGAGCTTGAAATGCCTCATGGTGTCATATTATCTACAGGTGGACAAATCCCTAATAATCTTGCAATGCGTATTGATGCCTCAAATGTAAGAATATTAGGGACACAAGCAAAAGATATAGATAATGCAGAAGATAGAAATAAATTCTCATCATTATGTGATTCTCTTGGGATAGACCAACCTCGTTGGCGTGAGTTAACATCAATGGAAGCGATTAACGAATTTGTTGCTGAAGTTGGTTTCCCAATATTGGTCCGTCCATCTTATGTATTATCTGGTGCTGCTATGAATGTATGTTCAAATGACGAGGAACTTACAAGATTTTTGCAATTAGCAGCAAATGTCTCTAAGCAACATCCTGTCGTAGTTTCTGAATTTATCCAACAAGCTAAAGAGATTGAGATGGATGCAGTTGCTCAAAATGGCGAGATTAAACTATATGCAATTTCTGAGCACATCGAATTTGCCGGTGTACATTCAGGAGATGCAACAATTCAATTTCCTCCACAGAAATTATACGTCGAGACTATGCGACGTATAAAGAAAATATCGGGTCAAATAGCAAAAGCACTTCATATCTCAGGGCCATTCAATATACAATTTTTAGCCAAAAACAACGATATAAAAGTAATAGAATGCAACTTGAGAGCATCTCGTTCATTCCCTTTTGTCTCCAAAGTTTCTAAACAAAATTTTATTGATACAGCAACAAAAGTAATGCTTGGTCTTCCTGTCGATAAGCCGAATAAATCGGCATTTGATTTAGATTATGTTGGTATTAAAGCATCGCAATTCTCATTTTCCCGTTTACAAGGAGCAGATCCTGTGCTCGGTGTAGATATGGCATCTACAGGAGAAGTGGGTTGTATTGGTGATGATACTTCTGAAGCAGTTCTAAAATCGATGTTGTCTGTTGGGTACAAGATTCCTGAAAAATCTATATTAATTAGTTCTGGTTCGGCTCGTCAGAAGGTTGATTTACTTGAACCGGCAAGAATGCTACATAAAAAAGGATATACTATCTGTGCTACAGAAGGCACTCACAGATTTTTAAATGAAAATGGAATCCCAGCCGTCAGAGTATATCTTCCAAATGAAGAAGGAACTCCTAAAATCCTTGATTTATTACATAATAAGGAAATTGATTTTGTAGTGAATATTCCTAAAAACCTTACATCAAAAGAATTAAGTAATGGATACAAGATTAGACGAGCTGCTGTAGATTTAAATATCCCATTGATTACAAACACACGTTTGGCTTCTGCTTTCATTCAAGCATTCTGTGAAATGTCAATTGATGATATTAAAATTAAAAGTTGGGACGAATATTAAGATACATGAAATAAAAAAGGCGAGAATTTCTCGCCTTTTTTATTATATTAGGTCTACAAATATCATATCTGAAATCATAATTCCTTCTTCTGACAGAGCATAATGGCTGTCTGATTTAATTATTTTCCCTGATTTTATATATTTTTCAGCATTAGATGTAAATTGGTTTAATCGAAAATCTCCAAATTTAGTTTTCAAATCAGAAATGTCGATTCCTCCTTTCATTCGCATACGGGTAATTACATATTCTTCAAATAATTCTTCATCGCTTAAAATTTCTTCATTATAGAAACTTTCGATATGTTTTTTTTCTGACATATAAAAATCTATATACTTTTTGTAAGAAGAGGGGTTACATTTTCTGATTTTATGTCCATCATAACTATGTGCCGATGGTCCTAAACCTAAATAGGAAATACCTTTCCAATAATTTGTGTTATGTATTGACTCATACCCGGGCAAAGCGAAATTCGATATTTCATATTGCACATAACCAACCTGTTTCAATCTGTTTAAGAGAATATTAAACATTTCATTGGATACATTTTCATCAGCCTCTTTAATTCTTCCTTGTTGCCTCATTAAATATATCGCTGTCCCTTCCTCAAACATTAGACTATATGCTGAAATATGATTCGGACGAAGGTCTAATATTTTCTCAATAATTGATATCCAACTATTGATGCTTTGATTAGGTAATCCAAAAATTAGATCTACTGATTTATTTGGTATTCTTGATAATAAATTAAATGCATTGATGGCTTGTTCAGATGAATGTCGTCTGTTTAAAAGTTTCAACTCATTGTCATTTAAACTTTGAATCCCCATACTCACTCTATTAACACCAATTGACAATAGTGTTTCGACATATTCATTAGTTACATCTTCGGGATTAACCTCAATAGTGAATTCTTTAATGTTCCACTTGTCGCCACATAATGATTTTATGTTATTTATTAAATATTTAAGAATATCATTTGGCATCTGAGAAGGTGTCCCTCCACCTATATAAATAGTAGAAATATTTGTCGGTAATTCATTTAACCTTATTGTCAACTCATTAAGAATAGATGACACAAACGTATTCCATGGAGCGTTTTTACTGCCTACAGAATAAAAATCACAATATATACATTTAGATTTACAAAAAGGAATATGTATGTATAAACCTCCCATTAACTATATTTACAAAGTAAAATTGTTTTCGCAAAATTAGTCAAATTTAATAATAAAGAAAAGTACAAATAATTTAAATTATTGCACATTTGACTATTTAATGTGTAGTTTTTGCAAAAAAGTATAAAAACATGTTACAAAACATATTAATTTGCAATTAAATATTTAGTTTTTTTTGCTAAATTGCAATCGCTTTTGAAAACGTATTTTCTTAAGCATTTAAAAATATAATAATAATAAATAAAATTTTTATACAACATGAAGTTATATAAGACAAATGAAATTAAAAATGTAGCCTTATTAGGAAGCAAAGGCTCTGGGAAAACCACACTTGCAGAAGCAATGCTTTTCGAGTGTGGAGTAATAAAACGTCGTGGAACAATAGAAGGAGGAAACACAGTATGTGATTATTTCCCTGTTGAAAAAGAATATGGATATTCAGTATTCTCAACAGTTTTATATGCTGAATTTTTAAATAAAAAACTTAATGTAATTGATTGTCCGGGCAGTGAAGATTTCGTAGGAAATGCATACACAGCATTAGGCGTAACAGATACTGGAGTTATTGTTATTGACAGCGAATATGGTGTAGAAGTTGGAACACAAAACATATTTCGCACAACAGCTACATTAAAAAAACCAGTTGTATTTGCTCTTAATCAATTAGATGGAGAAAAAGCAGATTATGATAATGTAATGGAGCAACTTAGAGAAAACTTTGGTTCTAAAATAGTTGCAGTCCAATATCCATTAGAATGTGGTCCAGGTTTCCATTCAATGATTGATGTATTATTAATGAAGAAATATGAATGGGGACCAGATGGTGGTGTCCCAACAATCAGTGAAATACCTGAAGACCAATTAGAACGAGCAAATGAATTGCATAATGCATTAGTTGAAGCTGCTGCTGAAAATGATGAAACATTGATGGATAAATATTTTGAACAAGGTCATTTATCAGAAGACGAAATGCGAGAAGGTATTCGTAAAGGTCTTGTTGATCGTTCAATATTCCCTGTATTTTGTGTAAGTGCATTAAAAGATATGGGTGTACGTCGTATGATGGAATTCCTTGGCAATGTATGTCCTTTTGTTGATGATATGCCTGCACCAGCAACTATTGAAGGAGAAGAAATCAAACCTGATTCAAATGGGCCTGTAAGTCTTTATGTTTTCAAAACATCTGTTGAGCCTCATATTGGTGAAGTGTCTTATTTTAAAGTAATGAGTGGTACGCTAAAAGCTGGTATGGATCTTGATAATATTAGTAAAGGCAGTAAAGAAAGATTCGCTCAAATATTCTCAGTTTGCGGACAAATTCGTACGGCAGTAGATGCTCTTGAAGCCGGTGATATTGGTGCTGCCGTGAAATTAAAAGATGTTAGAACAGGTAATACAGTTAATGAAAAAGGTTGTGAATACCAATTTGACTTTATAAAGTATCCAGCTCCTAAATACTCTCGTGCAATTCGTCCTATAGCAGAAAGTGATTCTGAAAAATTGAGTGCTATACTTAATCGTATGCATGAAGAAGACCCTACATGGATTGTTGAACAATCAAAAGAATTGAAGCAAGTTATTGTTAAAGGTCAAGGTGAATTCCATTTACGCACACTAAAATGGAGAATTGAAAATAATGAAAAAATGGCTATTGAATACCTTGAACCAAAAATTCCATATCGTGAAACAATAACTAAAGCATCGCGTGCTGATTATCGTCATAAAAAACAATCAGGAGGTTCCGGCCAATTTGGTGAAGTACACTTAATTGTTGAACCATATACAGAAGGAATGCCAGAACCGGATACTTATCGTTTCAATAATCAAGAATACAAGATGAGTGTTCGCGATAAACAAGAAATTCCATTAGAATGGGGTGGTAAACTTGTCGTATATAATTGTATTGTAGGTGGTTCAATTGATGCTCGTTTCATTCCTGCAATTGTAAAAGGTTTGATGGATAGAATGGAACAAGGTCCGTTAACTGGATCTTATGCACGTGATGTTCGTGTTATGATCTATGATGGCAAGATGCACCCGGTTGATTCAAATGAAATATCTTTCCGCCTCGCTGGAAGAAATGCTTTCTCTGAAGCATTTAAAAATGCAAATCCAAAGATTTTGGAACCTATCTATGATGTTGAAGTGTTAACTCCTGCAGATAGTATGGGTGACGTAATGAGTGATCTTCAAGGACGTCGTGCAATTATTATGGGTATGTCTAGTGAAAATGGAATTGAAAAACTTAATGCTAAAGTTCCTTTGAAAGAAATGTCAAGTTATTCTACATCATTAAGTTCAATTACAGGTGGACGTAGTTCATTTACTATGAATTTTGCTTCATATGAACTTGTTCCAAGTGATGTTCAAGAAAAACTACTAAAAGCATACGAAGAATCTCAAACTGAAGACTAATTCAGAATTTAAAATTAACAATATTAAGAAGATGTCTCAACACGAGGCATCTTCTTTTTTATAAGAAATGTTTTGGAAAAATCAGAGCCTCGTTTTTTTGTAATTCAATGCATTACTAAAAATTATAAAATACTTGTTGTTTATTTATATATACAAAGAGGGCATCTCATTTTGAGATGCCCTCATGATATCTTATTGATATTGATTCTATTTTATTTTAGTGCAGCTTGCACAGCGTCGTTAGGAACCATTTCTTCTTTAAAAACATAAGCACCAGTTTTAGGAGATTTCTCCATAATGATAACCTTGCTAAATGTACGTCCTTCACCTTTTTGTAACGACGCGACGGTCTTCTTTGCCATAGTTTATCTGTTATTATTTGATTTCTTTGTGAATAGTGTATTTTTTTAGAATTGGATTATATTTCTTTAGTTCCAATCTTTCGGTAGTGTTTTTTCTGTTTTTGGTAGTGATATAGCGAGATGTACCGGGCATTCCGCTATTCTTGTGTTCTGTACACTCAAGAATTACTTGAACTCTATTACCTTTAGCTTTCTTTGCCATAGTTGATCTTGCTTATTTTAGAATGAAAGAATTTTAATGTCTTTAAAATCTAGATATCCTTTTGCTTCTGCTTGTTTAAGTGCTGCATTTAACCCAATTTTGTTAATTGTGCGAAGCCCATTAGCTGAAACATTTAAAAGAATCCACATATCTTCTTCTACCCAGTAGAATTTTTTTGCAAACAAATTCACTCTGAATTTGCGTTTTGTATGGCGATTTGAGTGAGAAACATTGTTTCCTGTCATCGCTTTTTTGCCTGTGATTTGACAAATTTTTGACATGGCTGTTTTTTTAATTATTTATTCTATTATTTAATTATATTCTATGGCCGCCATCTCAGTTCTCATATCATCGCTAACTGCATCATTTTCAGCGACTTTACAGGATGTGCCATAAAACAAGTGCAAAGTTACTCATTTTTTGTTGAATAGCAAAATATTTATGCTATATTTTTTTATTGTTAATTCGTATCTGTTTCCAATTATGGACTTTGTAAGCATAAATAATATGTTGAAATTAATGTTTTATATAATAGTTGTTTTATCTAATAAGAACTTTTTTGCGATTGATGATATATATTCCTGGTTCAAGTGAATCAATAATATTCATTCCTTCAACTGCATTGACTGATTTTACAATTTTGCCGTCAATGCCATAAATATTTATTGATATTGCTTTTGATGTGTGGATGTATATGCACTTGCCATAAACTTGAA
Source organism: uncultured Porphyromonadaceae bacterium (assembly GCA_937911575.1). Taxonomy (GTDB): domain Bacteria; phylum Bacteroidota; class Bacteroidia; order Bacteroidales; family Muribaculaceae; genus Lepagella. The sequence continues at coordinate 47,486 of CALDPR010000019.1, forward strand.
TTGTTAAGCTGTCATTTGTTGCACCATAAAAGGAACTTCAAAAAGTTCCAAATTCCTATGATTTATCATGGAATTAGTAAAATACTATAATTGATGCGACAAAATTACTACTTTTATGGCAATAAAAAAAGAACGTACCAAAATTAAGTCAGCTGTAACATTGTTCCATAAATATCTTTTTTGGTATAAAATAAGAATGGTTGCCTAATCATGTGTTAAAAAGGCAACCAATCCAAAAAATTAAGTCAGGTTATGTAATTGAAAACTACATATTTTAATTTTATTTCACAAGCACTTTAACCATAGTTTCACCAACTCTTACAAGGTAAATGCCTTTTATTGGAGCTGCAATGCTTGTTTGCATATCAACAACCTCTTTTGCACCCACCAATAGTCCGTCAATGCCGTAAACAGCCACTTGAGAGCCCAATTCAGCATCACAAACCACGATATCATCACCAACCACTTTGACATAGAAGTTCAATGACTCAACTTCAACAATGCCTGAGAATGCTTTTATCACACAAGTTGCCGACAAGTTTGAACCATCTGTTGTTGTGGCTGTGATAGTTGCTTCACCCTCTTTGTGGATGCTTACCAATCCGTTATTGTCGACAGTGGCTACTGATTCATTTGAAGATGACCATGCAACCTCCTTGTTTGTAGCTTCTTCCGGCAAAACAACTACTGACAATTGCACTTCAGAACGTTCTTCCACTTCAACCTCTGTCGGTGTTACCTCAATAGAAATTACAAGCGTTGGCACAACTGTAACTTTGCAAGTTGCCGACAAGTTTGAACCATCTGCAGTGGTTGCTGTAATTGTTGCTTCGCCGACTGAAATTGCTGTTACCAAACCATTTGCATCAACTGTCGCAACAGATTCGTCAGATGTTGACCAAACAACAGTTTTATTACTAGTTTCATAGGGCAGAATTGTTTCTGTCAAGACAACTGATTCTGACTGTTTTAAAGTTACTTCAGTTTTGTCTAACGCTATTGAAGTTGCCCTTATTGTAAAATCTTTTCCGACTATATTATTAAATTCAGACCACCCATACGCATATTTATAATTGTCTTCATAACCAAGAGGCACAAATAAATCTGCTTTTTGATACACCTCTGAAGAAAATTGATCTTCATTTTCAATTATTGGTGCTTTAGTAGCCTTACTTTCAATCTTTTTTATATTATTACAATTTTCGAATGCATCTTTGCCAATTGTCAAAAGTGAATTACCAAGAGTAATAATTGTCAATTTACTGCAACCATAGAATGCATAATTTCCAATCGAATTAACCGAGTTCGGAATTTCAATGCTTGTTAATTTAGACATATCATAGCAAAGATATGCAGGAATATGTTGCACTGCATCCCCGAATGTAAATGAGGTTATATTCTTATTATTATAAAATGGACCAGATTTACCAGAATTGTAAGTAAAATCTTCACACTTAATAGCATTCCAAACTACACTTGTCAAACCGGAGCAATCGGAGAATGCCTCATCCCCAATCGAATTAACCGAGTTTGGAATTTCGATGCTTGTCAAGCCGGAGCAACCGGAGAATGCTCTTTCGCCGATCGAAGTCACCGAGTTCGGAATTTCAATGCTTGTTAATTTAGACATATCATAGCAAAGATATG
>CALDPR010000020.1 GCA_937911575.1 uncultured Porphyromonadaceae bacterium
ATACATTTGGTATCAATCTTGAAACTTCTAAAACGAAAGAGGAAGAAGACTATGAAAATGACTGATACAACAAAATCGTTATTTTTTTGGATTTTAATCCGAAATTTTTGAGCCGATTTTGCCGATAACACTGATAACATTGATTACATCGGTTATAATCAACTAATTAAATGCTTAATACTATGATAACTCTTGATAACTTTCGATAACATTTTATGCTTACGATAACAATTATACTACATACTATGCTTTCTGATAACATTGATTTAGTTTATTCAATGTTGTAATTGATTGAAATATAGTATTATATAATTTTGTTATCGGTGTTATCAATGTTATCACTGAAATATATGTCAAATTTACCATTTATATATTATGACTAAGGAATATTATATATTTATCAAATTAGAGCCATATATTAAACAATGGCTCATTAATGAATGTGGTGGAACTACTCCTGTTATGTTCCCTCGACATTCTACCGAAAGGGGTATTTTAGAGGTATTTCTTGAAGAATTACCTGAAAATGTAATACCGGAATCTCCTCATGAAGACGACCTTCAAATTCTTATTCCTATTTTCAAGCATAAAAAACCTGATAAATTCAACTATTTGCCACATAATGCCAAAGTGGCTTTGATTCAGTGTATCAAAAACCGTTTCGATGTGCAGCTGTGGCTGGACTTACATCGCTTCGGATATATTGGCAAACAGCAACAAGACCTTATTTATGCTTGGATGCAGAAAAAAGGGATTGAACCTGATGAACGAAATTGGAACTCGATTGCTAAACGCTATCAGCGTAAAAGGAACTATTATCTGTCGAATTTACGGTCAAAAAATGTTAAATCGAAGAAAAAATCAAAAAATTCGACACCCTAAATTGTACCAATATGCGATTGTAGCTATGTCAGCGATTTCAGCTATAAACTCTATAATTTTAATTTTTTATTTGCTATGGAAAACTTCAATCACTCATTACCGGGTATCGCACAAATCGGTTATTGCCTCTGTGAGAATATTCAGCCCAATATCGTTCTTAAACATTCATCGGGCATTCCTGTCGGCGTCTTCACTGAGATTACGCCTGTTCGCTTCTTCGGTCAGCCGTCGTATGATGCCGTAGAGGAATACGACAACAATGGGCGTAAGGTGCTTTGCACTCTTAAATTTGTGTCAAACGACAACATTCCGACTTATAAACACCTCGCTTTCGTAATCACGGACGCGTCAGGAACTTCCTTTATCATCGGCTCTCGTGAACGACCGTACCCGTTCGTCAAATCTTCTGCCACGAGTGGTACACCCTCAGGTGAATCTAATGCCACTACCTACGAAATTAAGTGGTCATCGATTGGTATGCCTATTCGTTGTGCCATATAAAGCAGTCTCACTTTCTTCGTGTTTTTAGAATTCATTTTAGTTGTGGTCGAGCAGTGATTTTCATTGCTTGACCTTTTCTTTATCTCCAAGGCTGACGGGAATGCCTGCACATAGCGAATTAAATGAACAATTCTCCGTCGGGCACTTTTACGCCGCAAAGTTATTGCCGGTACTTTCAACTGCAAGGTCAAGCAACAGGTGTCGGGGCTGAAATCTCCACACCTCATTTCGGGTAGTATTTAATCTCCGAACCTTGCATAATGTTTGCGTATCGGCTCTTTGTGAGCAGTGTAAAAGTCGCTCCTTTACGGAGCATAGTGTTTAATCTTTTAATTCAATATGCTTATGTGTAATACATTTTCCTCTCAGTCAGCCAACAGCGATAACAAGGTTGTTTATGTGAATGAAATCACCGGTCGCTCTTTCCTCACAAGTGATGAACTTCTATATCACAAGCATTCGCTTGACAGTGATAATCCTGCTGTGTATTGTGGCACTTACGGCAAATACAACAATGGCTCACTCGCCGGTATGTGGATTGATTTGACCACCTTTGACGATTATGATGAGTTCATCGAGTTCTGCTACGATTTGCATGCCGATGAAGAAGATCCCGAACTTATGTTCCAAGATTACGAGAATTTTCCTCGCGAGTTGTATTCTGAAAGTTGCTTCGATGAAGACACATTCGACACAATTATCAAGTATGCTAATCACTCTAATCGTGAAGCTCTTGACGCTTTCCTGTCATACTTCAATATTGAGGATATTGACAAATTCGATGAATTTTATCAAGGCGAATTTTGCAGTGAAGAGGCTTTTGCCGAACATATAGTTGATGAATGTTATGACATAGAACGAACTATGGGTAATCTATCATACTACTTCGATTATGGTAGATTTGCTCGCGATTTGTTTATGTGCGATTATATTTTCGAGAATGGTTATGTTTTTTGTAGATGTTAATAGTATCTACAAAACATAAAAAGGCCTCCGAAAGGAAGCCTTTTATGCTATTATTGAGAACCTTTTATGCTTTTACAATGTTATATTTGCGAAAATTCATCAAAATTTTCTCTGCTTATTTTGTAATTACTAAAATAATTACTAATTTTGCATCGGAGTTCATTCCTCATTTGAGGAAAGGAAATCGAAGAACGCAAGCCTCGAAGCTCTGCGTTTTTTGCTTTTATAGGAGATTTGGCAATCGACGGCGATTGTATTTTTGCTTGATTTTATCTCGTTTACTATCCTTTCCAGTCAATGGATATGCCGTTAACAAATAATATGCTGTTTGATTTCTTAACGGTTCTAAAACGATAACATATTTTTCTGTATCATCGTAGATGTATGTCCGAATACCATTTGGCTCGTTTACAGAAAAATAATACATATCGTCCGATTTTTCTTCATCAACATGAAACTTTATCCAATGCAATCGTTCTGATCTTTTAGGATCATATTCTCTATGACGATTTTCTTGATTTTCCATTTTACGAGTTAAATGATTGAATAAATTCGCCATAGCAATTTCGCCATTTTCTTTTGGGGTTGGGTATATCGGTTTGCCCCTAAATAAGAAACAGATATTATTCGTTATATCTCTATCGAATATTCTCTTTAATGACGCACTGCGTTGTGCCTCAGTCATTCCGGTTAATTCAAGTAACTCATTATATTTCTTCAACAAATTAAACGGCATAGCAACTTACTTTAGGTCAATGAAAAATAGATTCAGTTTCTCGGAATAATTGGTTGCACTCAAATTCATATTATTTGTATGCCGTTGTATTTTTTCGATTAAATGAACTTTTGCTGCATTGAGTTTTTCTTCATTATTTGAATTGTATGAAATTACTCCTAATAACAAATCGGACAACTGCATTAAAAGACTCTCTTTTGAATCGATATTTTGAATATTTCTGAATACACCAAAACGGATATTCAAGATTTCACGTAGCTTTCGTACTTTTTCGGCACTCAATGTATCTTTAATGTCAAGATAAACATTGTAATGATACATTGTATTTATTCTATAATGCAATAACTGATAATACATTTTATAATAGAAATCATCGTATTCGGTGCCAAATTCTGTACAATTAATTTTGGCTTTTTCAACTCCGATTGCTCTAAATCTCAAATCCGTATCAAAAAAGTAATCTATCAAATCTGAGTAAAAACGTAATTTTGAATTTGATACATTACTCCATTTTATTTCAGCATAAAAGTTATGTTCTTTTTTTAGGTCTGCTATTCGTTGACAATGACGCTTAACTTGTGGGTATGCACAACTTATAGAACCCAAAAACATATATTTTTTGTGGTCGTGTTCAATATGACAACTTTCGTCGCAGTATAGATTAAAAGTTTTGCTCATGTTGCTACTATTCTTTATTTGACTACAAAGATACCTATAATTCTCCACATAGTCATAGTTTTAGGCATGTTTTTTGTCTTTTATTCCCTTATAATAAGGTGCTAACTTTGACATAGAAATAAATTTAATACTATGTCAAACGCAACTTATAATCTTCATCTCAAAGGCTTCGTCGGTGGTGCTGATTTCGACCGCAATTATGTGGACTTCGTGCTTGCCCAAAATAGCGAGCAATCGGTATCGGTACTGATTG
>CALDPR010000021.1 GCA_937911575.1 uncultured Porphyromonadaceae bacterium
GGAATCTACATAGTCAATGGCAAGAAAGTAGCAATCAGATAATTAAGAATCAAATAATTTATCCTTTTGTATAATAGCGTAACACTGTTATACAAAAGGATATTTGTTAAGTAAAAGAATTAGCTAAATAATAAACATTATTATTTAGCTAATTTATCTAATAAATATGAAAAAAGTTTATCATTAACATTTTTCATTACAATTATTTCAAGTTTTTCATTCTTTGTTAGTGCCGATGAAAGTGTTGCGAAGATCGTAGCAGAGATATTTATGGGAAAATGAATGGTTGAAATTGTGTCGAGTGAAGTAATTTCATTGTCATCTGAAAGACAAAAGCTAAAAGTAATAGACCTAAATGATATAGCAAATAATGTGGTTGCATATAATGCAATCACAAAAGATGGTCGAAAATGTTTTGTTTTAATGACACAAGTCGACAATATTACAAGAGTTGTCGGATATGGATATAATCATCATTTCAATTTAGATGAGATGCCCGTCGCTTTGAAAGAATGTTTTAATGATTACTCTGAGGAACTGTCGCAATCAAATTCTGATGTCGCTCGACAAATAACTACTCAATAAGTTGAGCCATTGTTGAAAACAAAGTGGAATCAATTTGAACCATATAATAATATGTGTCCAACATATGATGCCCCTTTATGAGAGGTAACAGTCTCATCGTTTACTGACACAAACATTCTGCTTACTTATGCATAACGTTTTAAATATAAATTAATAGAGGACAACTATAAAATATTTTAGTTGCCCTCTATATATATTAGTTATTGATTAGTTAATCATCAAGACGATTTTTCTCTTTAGCAGGATTTTTAAAGTAAAGTTTACCATCTGTATATTCTTGAGCAGCTATAAGAGTTGGCTTAGGAAGTTTTTCATAAAAACGAGATATCTCTATTTGTTCTCTGTTTTCAGATATTTCTTCCATGTTGTCACTTGAAGCAAATTCTTGTAGTTTCTTTTCAAGATCCTTTTTCATTTCTATTGCAATTTGGTTTGCTCTTTTCCCAATTATGCAAACAGTTTCGTAGACATTTCCTGTAGGCTCTGACATTGCAATCATGTCGCGAGTAACAGTGTTTAATGGTGCATTAGTTTTTTTATAATCCATAATTATATTATGTTTGTTAAAATTTTCAAGTTTTAGTCTTTTACGTATTTTTGTGCTATTTTAAGTATATTGTCAGCTTCTTTTTTATTAGAAGAATCAGGGAAATCATTAATGAAGGAATAGTATTCATCAATAACATCTCTAAATCTTTCAGGTTTTTTTTCTTCAACACTCTGCACTGCTTCTTGAAAACGTGATTTTAAAATAAGAAGTTGAAGTTGTTCACGATATTTTGTGTAAGGATAATCTTTTAATGCATTTTGGGCAACAATTACTGCACTTTCATAATTATTCCCCATATATGTTCCAAGATTATAATATAATTGTGCGTTTTGTAATTCCTTTAAAGTTAGTTTATCTTGCAATTCAAATATTGCATTTTGAGCAATAGTTACTTTATCACTTTTTGGAAAATAGTCTAAAAAACCTTGAAGTTCTTCAATGGCTTTGAGTGTAATTGATTGATCTAATTGTGGATCGGGTGATTCCAAATAATATCCATATCCACTATAAAATCGAGAAAGTTCAGTGAATTGTCCTTTAGGATAACGAGTATAGTATGTTTTGAAATATACTCCAGAATTTAAATAGTCTTTATTTTCATAATAACTTAAAGCAAGAAGATATAGAGCTTCTTCTCCTTTTGGACCTCCTTTTAAAGGAGTGATAATATCTGTAAGTATAGTTGAAGCTTGGACATACTGACCTCTATCAAATGCTTTTTTTGCATATTCAAATTTATAGTCAATATCCTTGCTTTTAAGAACTTTGTTATATTCTCCGCAACTGGATAGAATTATAATTAAAATAAATGTGTATATTATACGAAACATATCTATTCCAACTTTAGTTTGCAAAGTTAATAAAATATTCTGTAAAATTGACATCTCATACCAAATTTTTAACTAACTTTACAGCGTGAAAATTGAATTTGTATATATCTAATAAAATAATTGAAAATGTCAAAACATTTAAATGGGTTTATGTCGAATCACCCTATTATAAGTAATTTTATAATAATCGTTATTGTTGCAATAATTGGATTATGGATTGCATATATAAGTTTGTCTATATTTACTAAACACGATGAGTTTTGTGTAGTTCCAAATGTAGAAAATATTACCTATAGTGAGGCTTTAAATAAACTGCATGAGAATGGTTTTAAAGTAGAAATTAGTGATTCTCTGTTCAAAGATGATATTTTGCCTGGTTATGTTTTGGAACAGACTCCCGAAGCAGATTCAAAAGTAAAACAAGGTAGGGTTGTGTATTTAATAATCAATGCAGTGAGCCCAAAACAAGTTTCGGTGAGTAATTTAAAGGGGGTATCTCTTCGCCAGGGTAGAAGCATATTAGAAGGATTGGGTTTTAAGGATATTAATATTGTTTATAAATTGGGGAAAAATAAGGACATAATTCAACGAATGTTAATTAATGATAAACCAGTTATAAATGGTGGCAAAGTTGCTATAAATTCAAAAATTATTTTAGAAGTTAGTGATGGAAGAATTGATATAATTTCTGATTCTATTATGAATGCACAGTTTGATTATGAAGAGAATTCCGAATTTATTGATAATTCACAGTATATTAATCCGTACGAGAATTCAGCGACTCAATTAAATGAACAAAATGAGTCTGTTGAAGTTGTTGAATAGATTACGATATGGCAAAAGATTTAATGTTGTCTGACAACATGTCTGAAATAGAATTAGAATTGGATTCTGATATTGACTTAGATAATTGTTCTTCATATATCTCAGAAGATGGTCAAGAGATGTATGAACACTTTAGATTTATTGCAGATAAAGGTCAAACATTAATAAGGGTTGATAAATTTTTAGTTGCCCGAATTGAGAAAACATCACGAAATCGCATTCAACAGGCGGCAGAAGCTAATTGTATCATAGTTAATGGAACTCCGGTGAAATCAAGTTATAAAGTAAAACCGGGAGATACAATTAGTGTAGTAATGGATCGTCCTAGATATGAATTAGAGATTATCCCTGAAGATATTCCACTCAATATTGTATATGAAGATGACGACTTACTTGTTGTCAATAAACCTGCAGGATTAGTTGTTCATCCGGGGCATGGCAATTATCATGGGACATTGGTAAATGCTTTGGCATATCATTTTAAGGATAATCCAAATTATGATGTTAATGATCCAAGATTAGGATTAGTGCATAGAATTGATAAAGATACTTCCGGTTTACTCGTTATAGCCAAAACACCTGAAGCAAAAACAAATTTAGGACTACAATTTTTCAATAAAACGACGAAACGGCAATATGTAGCAGTCGTTTGGGGAGATTTTAATGAATCGAGTGGAACAATTACTGGTAATATCGCACGTAATCCTAAAGATAAACTGCAAATGGCTGTTTTTGATGATCCCAATATAGGGAAGCATGCTGTAACTCATTATAATTTAATAGAATCTTTTGGCTATGTTTCGGTTGTTCAATGTGTTTTAGAAACTGGCAGGACTCATCAAATTCGTGTACATATGCGTCATATAGGTCATCCTCTATTTAATGATGCCAGATATGGAGGCAATCAAATTTTGAAAGGTACTACTTTTTCAAAATATAGGCAATTCGTTGCAAATTGTTTTGATATTTGTCCTCGTCAGGCTCTTCATGCAAAGACTCTCGGTTTCGTACACCCAACAACTGGCAAACAGATGGATTTTGATTCAGAAATACCTGATGATATGACTGCTTTGATTGAAAAATGGAGAGACTATAGAAAGAATGAATAATAAGACAGAACAAAAAGAAAAATCAATATTAATTCATATTGCAGAATTAATTGATTCGGAATATCCAAATAAAGATAATCATTTAGATGATTTCATTGATAAATTTTGTCTTGTTGCTAATTTCCAATCAACCAATAAATCTAATTATGATGGTCTTCTTATAGAAGGAGATAATAAAGACGCTCTCGAAATGTTATTGAGAGGTAGTGAAAAATTAAATATAAATTCATATAAAGGAACGGTAGATTTAATTTATATTGATCCTCCTTATGATTCAAACAATGATTATTATATAACAACAAAAATTGAATCTGCCAACAAGACCTATTCTGTTAAAAATCTTGGATATATTGATAAGTGGACACATGGGACAATTGAATATCTGACCATGTTGTATAGCCGTCTTTCTTTGCTTAAGGATTTGTTGTCTGATAAAGGAAGTATATTTGTCCATATTGATAATCATGCAAGTAATTATGTGAAAATTTTATTAGATTCTATCTTTGGTAGAAACTGTTTTCGTAATGAAATAATATGGTGTTATCGTCAAGGAGGTCGTGCTGCAAAAAACTTTTCAAAAAAACATGATACGATATTTTGGTATTCTAAATCACCTAATCAGTGGATCTTTAATGAAGATAGTGTTAGAATACCGTATGTCGGTACCGGGGGATATCAAACATCTGGCAAAGGTGTTACTATTAATGGAAAAACATATAAACCACATAGAAAAGGGAAAATTCCGGAAGATTGGTGGGATATCCCATCATTACCCCCAATGTCAATGGAACGCATAGGTTTTTCAACACAAAAACCTGAAGCATTGCTTAAACGTATTTTGCTTGCTTGTTCTAATAAGAATAGCGTTGTTGTTGATTGTTTTTGTGGAAGTGGAACGACGTTGTCAGTAGCACAGAAATTAAAAAGAAGATGGATTGGTGTTGATTTTAGTAAAAGAGCTATTCAAATTACGCAAAAAAGATTATTAAATAATAAGTTGTTTTCTTTTAAATTTATATCAACAAATTCTGATAATATCTGTTTTTTTGAAATTTCTTATTCTTTAAAAAATTTATTAAATAAAGAAATTCTTAAGATTTCTATAGATCGTATTAATTTTGACAATATAGATATGGATCAAGATATTGATATCGAGGAATATAAGATGTTAGATTTGAATGAATTGATTGAGATGATTTGTGTTGACATTGACTATAGTGGAGATAACTTTAATCCTCAAATAGTACTTACTCGAAAAAATCATAAAGAACCAATTAATCTGGCGATGCTAAATATATATCTTGATAAAAAGGAAAAGAGAAATGTAAATGTGAGAATTGTTGATATTTTCGGAAGATGTTCGCAGAAAAACTTGATATTTTAAGATGATATAATATTATGAGTTAGTTACTATTTGTTTTTTTTAGTAACTTTGCATAATAAAGTAGAATAATATGAAATATATTGTAGAAGCAGTTTCTATAGATAGCAAAGCAAGAGCTGGTACTTTTAAAACAGATCATGGAGAAATTAAAACTCCGATTTTTATGCCAGTCGGCACATGTGGGAGTGTAAAAGCAGTTCATCAAAGAGAATTGCGCGATGATATAAAAGCACAAATAATTCTTGGTAACACATATCATTTATATCTTCGTCCGGGAACAGAAATACTGGAAAAAGCGGGAGGACTACACAAATTTAATGGCTGGGAGCGTCCTATCTTGACTGATAGTGGGGGATTTCAAGTTTTCTCTTTGTCAGGCAATAGAAAATTGAAAGAAGAGGGAGCATATTTTCGTAGCCATATTGATGGAAGTAAGCATTTGTTTACTCCGGAAGGGGTCGTTGATATTCAACGTTCAATTGGTGCGGATATAATGATGGCATTAGATGAATGCCCTCCGGGAACGTCAGATTATGATTATGCAAAAAAATCATTAGGCCTTACTCAACGTTGGCTTCAACGAGGCTGGGACAGATATCGTGCTACTGAGGGTAAGTATGGATATTATCAGTCGTTTTTTCCAATTGTTCAAGGGTGTGTATATCAGGATTTAAGAAAGGAATCCGCAAAATTTGTTACAGACTTAGATGCTGATGGCAATGCAATAGGAGGTCTGGCAGTAGGAGAGCCTGCAGAGCAAATGTATGAAATGATTGAAGTTGTTAATGAAATTTTACCTGTCAATAAACCTCGATATTTAATGGGGGTCGGGACACCTGTGAATATTCTTGAGGCAATAGATAGGGGAGTTGACATGATGGATTGTGTGATGCCAACTCGAAATGGAAGGAATGGTATGTTGTTTACCCGCAATGGTATCATGAATATGAAAAATGCAAAATGGTCAGATGATTTTTCTGCACTTGATGAAGGTGGTCCTGCTTGGGTTGATGAAGTATATTCAAAAGCGTATGTTCGACATCTGTTTGTAAGTAATGAAATACTTGCAATGCAAATAGCTTCAATACATAATTTGGCTTTTTACTTGTGGCTTGTTAACGAAGCACGAAATCATATTTTTGCCGGAGATTTCAAAAAATGGAAAATTGAAATGGTCGAACGAGTATCACGTAGATTATAGATACATATGCAATTTTATAGTAGAAAAAAAATAAAGTTAGGAAAATTGAATTTAGGTATTAAGAAACTCGATATATATATATTGAAAAAATTTCTTGGCACTTATTTTTTCTCAATATTATTATTCTTGGCAATTGTAGTCATGTTTGATATAAATGAAAAATTAGATGCTTTTTTAACGGCACCTATTGAAGAAACGATTTTCGACTACTTTTTTAATTTTCTACCATATTTTGCTAATCAATTTTCTCCTCTATTTGTGTTTATTTCTGTTATTTTCTTTACATCTAAAATGGCGGGTAATTCTGAAATTATTGCAATTCTATCAAGTGGTGTTAGTTTTAGGAGGTTACTTATACCATATATGATTGGTGCTACAGTTATTGCCGGCTTAACATTTTGGCTAAGTAATTATGCAATTCCCCCTACAAATACGGATAGAATTAATTATACTAATAAATATGTAAAGAATAAACGTATTGATATAGGCTCAAATATTCAATTACAAGTTATGCCTGGAGTAGTAGCATATATGTCAAGATATGATGCTCCATCAAAGATAGGATATAGATTCTCTCTTGATAAGTTTGAAGGTAAAACGCTTGTTTCACGAATGACTGCACAAAGTATTTCATACGATACACTTTATAGTTGGACTGTACGTGACTATATGATTAGAAATTTTGATGGAATGAAAGAAACTATAAAAAGAGGTGCTAGATTGGATACAATTATTCCGATTGAGCCACGAGATTTTCTAATATCAAAAAATGATCATGAAACATTGACTACGCCACAATTGACTGAATACATCGATAAACAAAAAATGCGAGGTGTCGCAAATATAAAATCTTTTGAAATAGAGAAAGAAAGAAGATATGCTATGACTGTTGCTGCATATATATTAACGCTTATAGGAATGTCCTTGTCTTCAAGAAAAGTGAAAGGTGGAATGGGGATTAATATTGGGATAGGTTTAGTCTTGAGTTTTAGTTATATATTATTTTCAACTGTTACATCATCTTTTGCAGTTTCTGGTGCGACGACACCATTTATAGCAATGTGGATTCCTAATGTTATCTATTTGATTATTGGAGTTGTTCTTTACAAGAGAGCTGCAAGATGATTTGAAACATCGTTAAACTATTTCATTATATCCTCTTTTGAAAAAATCACATTCGTAGTCTTTAGGTTTGATTATATCATTATTAAAGATAACTATATCGATGTCAATAGTAATTGATGTCTTACTCTCTTTTATACGTCCACATTTTTGTTCATACTGTTTTAAAATTTGAGTCGTAGATATAATATCAGTAGAAACTTCTCCAGAAACTACACAATTAAGATAGCTGTCTCCAATTCCTGATATAGGGAATGTTGAATACACAGATGAACATTTATAATTTTTTATGAATGATGACAGCCATTTTAAAGCATTATCTATTTGAGCACTTTTATCTTTACTATTACTTCCAATGCTTAATATGATATTATTCATTCCTATCTGTTTTTTTTAGAGTAAGAAAAGTAATTTCAGGTTTTGCACCTAACCTAAATGGTATGGCAACTTCTCCAATTCCTATATTGACATATAGATGCATATTTTCATTATTTGAATTAGTCTTGTTATATAAACCTGCCCATTCTTCATATTTCCATTTTGATGGCGACCATTGCCAATCCCCAAATTTGAGCATGAATTGCATTGCATGTGTATGTCCGGAGAGTGTCAAGTCAATATTTGATTTCTTTACAACCTCATGTCTCCAATGTTTGGGATTATGTGAGAGTAGTATCTTAAAATTATTGTCAAATAAATTATGCAAGGAGTCTAATGGGTAAGCTGTATTTAGATCTCCATATTGTTTAAAAGGAGGTTCTCCCCAATTTTCTACTCCAATAACAACAATGCTATCATTGCCATTCTTTATTATTTTGAAGTCATTTTTCAATAAATTCCAATTCATTATTGAAGATTGATATTCAAACATTAAATCCATATTTTGTTTTTTCGCTTCAGGATTTTCCCAATTCATGTAATCTCCATAATCATGATTTCCTAATATAGAATATACTCCATGTTTTGCTTTTAAATTACCTAAAACATTAAGAAAAGGGATAATCTCTTTGGAGTTTCGATTAACGATATCTCCTGTAAAGAATATTATATCAGGATTTAGAGAATTTATCGAATCAACAACTTCACTTACAAACGATGTGTCATTCCCAAATGTGCCTAAATGGATATCACTAAATTGGACAATCCGGTAATTGTCGAAGTTGTGAGGAATTTTTTCAGAATATAAATCAACATGTTTTACATCAATTTCATTCCGAGATATTAAACTACCCCACCACATACAAATAAAAATTATAGTTGCACATGGAATACCAATATATATTCCTAATCTGAGGTTTTTAAATTTAAAAAGGATTGGTATTCTTCCAATTAAAGAGAATATAGCGTAAATTATTTTAGGGAATAATGTTGTAAGATATGTGTATAGAAGCCACATAATCATCTCTAAGTTTGATGTAGCATCTCTATATGGCAACAGTATAGGTATTAGAAATAATAATATGCAAGATTCTAATATAAAAAAATAGATTAAACTCTTTTTAAGAGGAATTTTATATGTCTTATACAAATCAAACCATATATAGATGTCTATAATGGTTTGAATTAATATTGTTAAAAAAATAATTATAGCGGGTATTCTCATATGATTATTCCATTGTTCCTCCTAAAATTGAGCAAAGTTTATTTTTTAGGGGATTTGCATACATAATGAGCATCATAGTTCTCATATAATTACGTTCATCTACAGAGATGTCTGTTAAATCTATTTTATCTAATTGTGTATTTAGATAATTTAGGAAATTGTCTTTTTCTTTTTCTGTATATTTGTGAGCAAACCGATTTGATTCGCTTAATATATCGTATGCGATATAATTAATTTCAAATATTTCATAACTACGATGAATTGCTTGGTCAATTATATGGCAAATATATCTTGAAGATATGTTATTATCTTTAAATAGACCTATTTGATCAATTTTTGTGTTTATTCTAGGAGTTAATTGAAAATGCACTCTTCCCTTGAATTGAAGCAATCCAGTCTCCATTGAGAATAAATCATCTCGTTTTGATTTTTTAAAATTGGGATTTCTTTTACGTAATAAAAATTCTTTTGCTTTTAGATAGTCGTTTGGATCATATTCATAGGAAATTGCAACAGGCATAACATTTATTTCTTTAATATTTTCCATGAAATTATTATTGCCTCCTAGTGCAAGCATTTTGACTAATGACTCTTGAGTATGATCACTACTATCTTTTGCTCGTCCTTCGCGTTGTGCAATCCAAACAGATTGATGTTTATTGAGGATTGTATGATGTATATATCCGGATAATTTTTTTGCTGCGATCAAAGCTTCTCTTATTGTTGTATCTCGCTTGACAATGAAGCTCTTATTCAATCTTACAAGATCTGTTATCCAATCAAATATTAGCAAATTATTACCAATAGCGATTTCTGTAGTTGGCATTCCATGTCTTAGAAAAGCTAAATTCATGAATGATGCATCGAGAACAATATCTCTGTGGTTGGTTATAAATGTATAGTTAAAACTATGATTAAAATGTTTTGTTCCTCCTATTGTAATACCGGAAGTAGTTTTTTTTGCAAGCATTTCCAAAAAAGGAAACATTATTTTGCACTGAAAATCATGCTTATTGTCAATTTTTAATAATTCATCAATAAGCGAGTTGATTGCTTCTGATGGCATAGTATATGATAAAGCATGAATAAACCCCGGTTCCTTTACAAGATTTGACATCTTTTCATGAAATATAGAGTCATCATACGGACAAATGTCATTATAATCGTGTTCTGTAAGCATAATAGATGTGTTTTTTAGTTCAGAGTTGTCATATTAAAATTAGTTTATGATTTTCTGATGTATGCAAAGATAGGAAATACTATTCAGAGTACCAAATTAAACGAATAATTAATTAGATAAATCTTACTTATTGGATAATGTTGATTTGTCTTTTCGGTTATAAGGTTTTAAAAAAGTTGAATTATAACATTCATAATCATTAGAACACACACAATTAATTTTATTCCACTTCCTACAAAAAAGGATAATAATGCTCCTATTGCTGATTTCATAGCATTTTTGGAATTTTGTTTGCTAAATAATAGTTCACAGGTTAAGGTGCCAACAAATGGACCAAATATTGGACCGAAAGGCCAGGGCAAAAAAAATCCGATTATTAATCCAACTATTGAACCTATATTTCCAGCTTTTGTCCCTCCAAATTTTTTCGACATATATGGAGTTAGAAAAAAATCTATAATTGTTACTATAATTGTAATAATAGCCCATATAATAACGGCAGATATACTTAAGTCTACAATTGAACAAAGATACAATATTAGTAAACCTATATAACATAATGGTGGTCCGGGCAGTATCGGTAATATACACCCGGCAATGCCTAGTATAAAGCAAATTATACTAATAATAGTAAGTAAAAATTCCATAATATTATATATAAAAATAGCGGCGATTTTTAACTCACCGCTATTTCCATTCTTCTATGATAATTTATTTAATTTCTTCAAAATCAACATCTTCAGCAGTGTTAGATGTTTGATTTGAATCATTATTTGGTTGAGCGTTTTGTTGAGATTGTGCCGCATTTTGTTGTTGAGCATTATACATCTCTTGAGATGCAGCATGAAAAACAGTTTCAAGTTCTTTTATTGCTGTTTCTATTGCTGGGATATCTTGAGATTTATGTGCTTCTTTCAATTTGTTAAGAGCAGATTCAATCGGAGCTTTCTTATCTGCCGGTAATTTGTCTCCTAAATCATTCAAACTTTTTTCTGTTTGGAAGATCATAGCATCTGCTTGATTGAGTTTATCAATACGTTCTTTAGCTTTTTTATCAGCTTCTTCGTTAGCTTTCGCTTCATCACGCATACGTTGGATTTCGCTATCACTTAGTCCACTTGATGCCTCAATACGAATACTTTGTTCCTTTCCGGTTGCTTTATCCTTTGCCGACACATTTAGAATACCATTGGCATCAACTTCAAAAGTAACTTCAATTTGTGGCACTCCTCGTGGAGCAGGAGCTATGCCTCCAAGATTAAATTCGCCAAGTAATTTGTCGTCAGCTGCCATTGGTCGTTCTCCTTGAAGAACTCTAATTGTTACTTCTGGTTGATTATCTGCCGCTGTTGAAAAGACTTCACTTTTGCGTGTTGGTATTGTAGTGTTTGCTTCAATAAGTTTTGTCATAACTCCACCAAGAGTCTCAATACCAATTGACAATGGAATAACGTCAAGAAGAAGTACATCTTTAACATCTCCACTTAAAACGCCACCTTGAATTGCTGCACCAACTGCAACTACTTCATCAGGATTTACTCCTTTGTTTGGTTCCTTGCCAAAAATTGCTTTCACTTTTTGTTGGATTGCAGGGATTCGTGTTGAACCACCGACAAGAATTACTTCATCAATTTCAGATGCAGATAGTTCAGCGTCTTTTAGTGCTGTTAAGCAAGGTGCTTCAACTGCATTGATTAATTTATCACTTAATAATTCAAATTTTGCTCTTGAAAGTGTCTTAACCAAATGCTTTGGACCACTTGCTGTTGCTGTGATATATGGCAAATTGATTTCAGTTGATGTAGAACTAGATAGTTCTATTTTTGCTTTTTCGGCAGCTTCTTTTAAACGTTGCATTGCCATAGGATCTTGACGTAGGTCTACTCCTTCATCGTTTTTAAATTCATTAGCTAACCAATCAATTATTACATGATCAAAGTCATCTCCACCTAAGTGAGTATCACCATTAGTTGATTTTACTTCAAAAACGCCATCTCCTAATTCAAGAATTGAAATATCAAATGTTCCTCCTCCAAGGTCAAAGACTGCAATTTTTTGTTCTTTATCTGATTTATCCAATCCATAAGCTAATGCTGCTGCTGTAGGTTCATTAACAATACGACGTACTTTTAAACCAGCTATTTCTCCAGCTTCTTTAGTAGCTTGACGTTGAGAATCATCAAAATATGCAGGAACTGTAATAACGGCTTCTGTTACTTCTTGCCCAATATAATCTTCAGCTGTTTTTTTCATTTTTTGTAGAATCATTGCTGAGATTTCTTGTGGAGTATAGTCTCTACCATCAATATCAACTTTTGGCATATCGTTTTGACATACTACCTTATAAGGTACACGAGTAATTTCTTCTCCAATTTTTGAGCATTTTTCACCCATAAATCGTTTGATAGAATATATTGTTCGTGTAGGATTTGTAATTGCTTGTCGTTTAGCTGGATCACCAACTTTGCGTTCTCCTCCATCAACAAATGCTACTACAGAAGGTGTCGTATTTCGACCTTCATTATTTGGAATAACAATAGGATCGTTACCTTCGAGTACAGAAACACATGAGTTTGTGGTTCCTAAATCTATACCAATAATTTTTCCCATAATAAGTTTATTTTAATTGTTTTTAATTCATATTTATTGTCGTTACTAAATTAAACAAATTATATGCTAAAAAAATTTTTTATCTATCTTTTTATTTAACTGTTTAATGTAAGTGTTTGTAAATCAGCCTAAAAAAATTATATTTATCACTATTCTGCTAAAATTAAAAAAATATGTTAACATGACAAAAGTGTCATTTGAGAAGAAAATTTGTCAGATATTTTGATCTCTTTGATTATATTTGCACTCTAATTAAATTATTATAGTTATGAAAAGAATTTATAAATTGTGTTTGTTTGGAATTTTAGCCTTATTTCTAAATTCATGTTATGGTAGTAGTGAAAAACTAAATGATGTTAAAGTTGAAAATGAAACAATAGAATCTATATTGTCAAGAAAAAGTGTCAGAGATTTTACATCTCAGCCAATTTCAGAAGACACTATTGAGATTTTATTAAAATCTGCTATGTCGGCTCCTACAGCCGTAAATAAGCAACCATGGAAATTTGTTGTAGTTACAAATAGACTCAAGTTAGATGAATTATCTGATAGTCTCCCTTATGCTAAAATGATTAAAAAAGCACCATTGGCAATTATTGTATGTGGCAATGTTGAAAGGTTTTTGGAAGGAGATGCTCGAGAATATTGGGTCCAAGATTGCTCTGCAGCTACAGAAAATCTTCTATTAGCTGCACATTCACTTGGATTAGGTGCTGTTTGGACTGGAGCTTATCCAAATATAGATAGAGTGGAAGTAATAAGGAAGGTATTAGGATTAGATTCACGATTAATACCTTTGTGTGCCGTACCTATTGGATATCCGGCAGAGAATCCAGACGTAAAAAATAAATGGAATAAAGAAAATATAGTCTATATAAAATAAAAAAAGCCCATCGGGCTTTTTTATTTTATTTTATGATTAACTCTTTTAATGGACGTTTAGGAACATAATGTGTCCCTCGCTCATCTCTATAGTATTTAAAGTCAGCATCTGGATCGCCATTCATATCTACAATTTTGACATTCTCAATAGGATAGCCTAATGCTAAAACGTATCGTGGCATTAAATTATTAGGGATATTAAGAGCATCTGATAGAGTTTGACCTTTAAACGATTTAAGAATACAACAACCAATTCCTTGGGCTATTGCACCAAGTGTTATTGCTTGTAATTGTAATCCATCATCGCAAAGACAGTTAGGACCATATTTAATATCAAGACACTGTATAAGATATGCAGTCGGACGTTCTTCAGGGATTGGTCCATTCCAATCTTTATAGTAACCTGCCCAACCAAGTGTGGAATATACTATTTCGCACTCTTTAGGATCTGTAACTATGCGATATTTCAAAGGTTGTGCATTTCTACCTGAACCACAGTATCTGCATAAATTTATTAAATCAGAGAGTGCTTCTTCAGAAATTTTGCGTGTTGCATCAAATCTCCGATAACTCCTATTTTGTTGTAAAAGATTACTTAAAATATCAAAATTGTTCATGATTAGATCATTTAATATAGGTATATATACAAATTTGTGCCGAAATTAGTAAAATATCTTGAATTGACAAAATAAAAAAGCCTAAATATTTTAAAATATGATATTTTATTAAAAATTAAAAATCATAATAATCATCTAAAATATTATTTGATACTATTTTATATGCTGTATGATGATTATTGCAAAAGAATGTGCAATCCTTCTTACTCTTTTATAAATGTGATATAAATTAATAATGTCAAAAGGGTTTATATATTGCAAAAAATTTGTATATTTGCAGAGAATTTGGGTTGCCTTTAAATATGGGGGTATAATCCGTTTTATATAAGAGTTATATGTATTAATTTTAAATAAAATTACGGAGATGAAAATTTCACACATCGAACACATCGGTATAGCAGTGCCAAATTTGGCTGAAGCTATTGCTTATTATGAAAATGTATTAGGTTTTAAATGTTACAAAACAGAAGAAGTTGCTGATCAAAAAGTAACAACTGCATTCTTCCAAGTTGGCGACACAAAAATCGAATTATTGGAAGCTACATGTCCTGAAAGCACTATTGCAAAATTCATCGAAAAGAATGGAGGCAAAGGAGGTATGCATCACATGGCATTTGCTGTTGAAGATGGCGTTGCTAATGCATTAGCAGAAGCTGAATCCAAAGGTGTTGCATTGATTGATAAAGCTCCTCGTGGTGGTGCTGATGGTCTTCAAATCGCATTCCTTCACCCAAAGCATACACAAGCTGTATTAACAGAACTATGTGAAGATCCTAAAAAGAAATAATAATAAATTAAATAACTAATATCAAATGAGTAAACAATTAGAAAAAATCCAAGAATTGATTGACAAGCGTCATGAAGCTCGCTTGGGTGGTGGTGAAAAAGCCATTGCAAAACAACATGAGCGTGGTAAATATACTGCACGTGAAAGAATCGCTCAACTTTTAGATGAAGGTTCTTTTGAAGAATTAGATATGTTTGTAACTCATCGTTGCACTAATTTTGGTCAAGATAAGAAACATTATTTAGGAGATGGTGTTGTTACAGGTTATGGTACAATCGATGGCCGTTTAGTTTATGTTTTTGCACAAGATTTCACTGTGTTTGGTGGTTCTTTGTCAGAAACAATGGCTCAAAAAATCTGCAAAGTAATGGACCTTGCTATGAAGATGGGAGCTCCTGTAATTGGTCTTAATGACTCGGGAGGTGCTCGTATTCAAGAAGGAGTAAACGCTTTGGCCGGCTATGCAGAAATTTTCCAACGTAACATTATGGCTTCGGGTGTAGTTCCTCAAATTTCTGCAATCCTTGGACCATGTGCGGGTGGTGCTGTATATAGCCCTGCATTGACAGACTTCACTATTATGACTAAAGGCATTTCATATATGTTCTTAACAGGTCCAACTGTTGTAAAGACAGTAACAGGTGAAGATGTAACTCAAGAACAATTAGGTGGAGCATCTGTGCATGCTTCTAAGAGTGGTGTAACGCATTTTGCAGCAGAAGATGGAGAAGAAGCATTAATGCTTATTCGTAAATTAATGAGTTATATTCCACAAAATAACTTAGAAGAAACTCCGCTTGTTGCTTGCGATGATCCAATAGACAGAGTAGCTGACGAACTAAACGATATTATTCCTGATAATGCAAAACGCTCATATGACATGTATAAAGTTATCGGATCTATCGTTGATAATGGCGAATTCCTTGAAGTACAACGCGACTATGCTAAAAATATCATTGTAGGTTTTGCTCGCATGAATGGACAAGCTGTTGGTGTTGTTGCAAATCAACCTAAAGTTTTAGCAGGTGTGCTTGATTCAAATGCTTCACGTAAAGGAGCTCGTTTTGTGCGTTTCTGCGATGCTTTCAATATCCCATTGGTAACATTAGTTGATGTGCCTGGATTCTTGCCTGGTACAGGTCAAGAATACAATGGTGTAATTCTTCACGGAGCAAAATTGCTTTATGCATATGGAGAAGCTACTGTGCCAAAAGTAACAGTTACATTGCGTAAGAGCTATGGTGGTAGTCATATTGTTATGAGTTGTAAACAACTTCGTGGTGATATGAACTACGCATGGCCAACTGCAGAAATTGCAGTTATGGGTGCTGAAGGAGCTGCTGGAGTTCTTTATGCAAAAGAAGCTAAAGAGCAAGCTGATCCTCAAGCATTTATTCTTGAAAAAGAAGAAGAATACAGAAAATTGTTTGCTAATCCATACAATGCAGCTAAATATGGTTACATTGATGATGTAATTGAACCACGTAATACTCGTTTCCGTGTAATCCGTGCATTACAAATGCTAGCATCTAAAAAGCAAACTAACCCGGCTAAAAAGCACGGAAACATTCCTCTATAATTAAATTGAAAAATACAAAATGTTGAGAACATTTTTATTATCAATATCAATATGTTTTGCAATGGCGATCGGCAATTCTGCCGTTTCGCCTATTGCTAAGCATAATAATTTGGAATCTCAAGATACTGTATCAACAGTTATCAGTGATAACGAAGAGATAGCAGTAATTGAGCAAGTTGAAGAAACCGGTTCACAAGTGGAGATTTCTTCCGAAGTTTCGGGTTCGAAAACCATGACCAAATATGAGAAAGCAGATAATCTTAAAAAAAATGATGAACATGGATTTGCATTAACTGTCATTGCGATGGTAATTCTTCTCTGTGCTTTAGCTATTCTATATCTTCTATTTCTTGGATTTGGTAAAATATCTTCTCATCTACAAGCAAAAAAGAAACTTGCCGCACAAGGCAAAACAAAGAAAGATTTCCCTATGGAAAAACAAGATTTGGACTCAGGCGAAGTTATCGCTGCTATATCTTTGGCTCTTGCCCAACATTTTGATGCTCATGATATAGAAGACAATGTTCTGACAATGAAGAGAATGAAGCGTGCTTATTCTCCATGGAACTCTAAAATCTATAACATGCGTGAAGTGCCAATGTTAAGAAAAAATTTTAAATAATTAAAACTTAAACGACAATGAAAGAATATAAGTACAAAATCAATGGTATGAACTATACTGTTGGCGTTGGTGATGTAAATGACAATCATGTGCAAGTTGAAGTTAATGGTACTGCATATACTGTTGAACTTGACAAATCAGCTGCACCTAAAGTTGCTGCTGTTGCTGCTCAAACAAAACGCCCAGAAGCTGCTCCACGCACAGAGTCTGGTGAAAAAGTAATTGCTAAACCAGCTGCTGCTGCCGGTGCTGCTACTGCTGTTAAGAGCCCTCTTCCTGGAACAATTATGAGTTTCCGCGTAAAAGTTGGAGATACAGTTAATCCAGGTGATACTGTATGCGTTCTTGAAGCAATGAAAATGGAAAATGATGTTCACACTCAAAAAGGTGGTGTTATCAAACAAATACTTGTTGGTGTTGGTGATGCTGTGCTTGAAGGTGCAGATTTGATGATTATTGAATAAATTAGAGTGAGACTCATAAAGAAATAATATGATTCTTAATCAAACTTCAACTTCTTTTGGCGAGTTTTTAAGCCAAAGTATTGATACTTTTTGGAATTTCACCGGTTTTGCAAATTGTGAAATAGGCAATATAGTAATGCTTTTGGTTGGTTGTTTCTTTTTGTGGTTAGCAGTAAAGAAAAACTTCGAACCATTATTGCTCGTTCCAATCGGTTTTGGTATGTTGATTGGTAATATACCATTTCAAGAAGGTATGGAAATTGGCATATATGAAGAAGGCTCCGTGCTCAATATCTTATATAGTGGAGTACGCTATGGTTGGTATCCTCCACTCATATTTTTAGGTATTGGTGCAATGACAGATTTCTCTTCATTACTTGCTAATCCAAAACTAATGTTAATTGGTGCTTGTGCTCAATTTGGTATATTTGGAGCATATATGGTAGCATTAGCTATTGGATTTAATCCATTGGATGCAGGTTCTATTGCTATTATCGGTGGTGCAGATGGTCCTACGGCTATTTTCTTAACATCTAAATTGTCGCCTGAATTGCTCGGTGCAATAGCTGTGTCAGCGTATTCATATATGGCATTAGTGCCAGTTATTCAACCACCTGTAATGCGTCTTCTTACAACTAAGAAAGAACGTCTTATAAAGATGAAACCTACACGTGTGGTTACGCAAAACGAAAAGATCATTTTCCCAATTGTTGGATTGATGCTTACTTGTTTTGTTGTACCATCAGGTCTTCCTCTATTAGGTATGCTATTCTTTGGCAACCTACTAAGAGAAAGTGGCGTAACTACTCGTCTTGCTAAAACAGCAAGCAATGAGTTAACAAATATAGTTACTATTCTTTTAGGATTAACTGTTGGAGCATCTACTCAAGCATCACAGTTCCTATCGGCTAAAACATTAGGTATTTTTGCCTTAGGTTTCATGGCATTTATCATTGCATCTGCATCAGGTGTATTATCAGTAAAATTAATTAACTTGTTCTTGAAAAAAGATAAGAAAATTAATCCACTAATTGGTAATGCCGGAGTTTCAGCTGTTCCTATGGCAGCACGTATCTCAAACAATGTCGGATTGGAATATGATCCGACAAACTATCTGTTGATGCATGCTATGGGTCCAAATGTTGCAGGAGTGATAGGATCGGCAGTTGCAGCAGGTGTTCTATTAAGTTTTTTAGGATAGGATAATTATCGAATATTCTCCATTTATTAGTAGCAGTCTATTATATTGGACTGCTACTTTTTTGTGTTATTTCATTTTTCTCTTTACTAAATTTTACCGAACACTAGTAATTTGGAAATGAAATAATTTTGTTCATATTGTTGTTATTAGAAAAAAAGTTATTAACTTTGCGATAACGATTCCGTGGCTAATGACCACCGATTCGTTGATAGCGGGGGCTAACCATTGGTTAGCCGTCCGTTTTTTTATACAACAGGGTAAGATTTCCATTGCTTTCTCTTAGCCATACCTCTTCAATATCCTCCCCATAGTTGATTCGATTGTATATGCTTCGTTTCATATAACGTTCTGTTAAACCGGGATGATCAATAATGATTCGATTAGATTGTTTCAATCCGTGAGCCATCATATTTGAGAATGCACGCTTGGGATTATCAGTAATGAATCCCTCGTGCTCGTACCACAATCCATTGATGCGTAAGTCGGGGCATTTGCCTTCGTATTTAGTCCCTATCAAGTCTTCATAGATACATTCGTATTTGAATTTTGATGGGCGCGACATTTTGGGCGTAAGTTCAACCATTGCACCATCATTGGCGAAGTATTCTGCTATTTCGTACAATTTAGAGTAATCGCTATCATTATGATTGACCATACGATTGATGAGGATAGCCCCACGACCATGCTTGATTTCGAAATCTCGTTGTTCATAGCAAGCGTGCAAGAGCTTACAAGCAGCACACATTTCATTGTCTGGCATGAACGGCTTGGCAGTGTTCAGCTTCCACTTGGCAATGTCGCAGTCCCGGCATCGGCTGATGGTGTACGGATTATAGTCCGGCACACACTTCTCCTCCTTGCCCGGATTGAACCTGAACATTCTCTTTGTATCCTTGCCTGTGGCGAGTTCTCCGAGAGCCATTGCCTCCTCGTGGTCTGTCGCAGGGTACTTTGACTTGCGTACCTGAACCACGGTACAACGGCAGTTCCAACCGTTAGGTGGGTAGAACTCTTCCCAGAACGGGTCGGACATCGGTAGAGTGATGCCGTGCATTGCCTCGTGTTCCGGACGCACTTTGCCGTCGCCAGCTGTCCGGTACTGAAGATAGTATCTGTCGCCATACTTGCTGAACTCCTCCCACTTTGCAGCCATTTGAGCCGAAGCCTGAATGAAGTTGTATTCAGCCCGCAGATAATTGCGGTTGTAGGTCTTGTCAATCTTACGAACATCGTTCAAAAACTGTTCGAATGGTTTTCTATTGCCGTTGACGAGCGTTTAATTGATAAACAAACGGGGTATAGTATTAAGATTGTATGCATAATACCGTACCCCGTATCATTAGATTTTATATGTCTAACAATTTTTTATTTCATTTTGAGATATTTCTATTATATCATTTAAAATAAATTAATATTAAGTATTGAGAATAGTATTGCTATTTTATGAATATCTTTTTGCGATTAATTATATATATTCCAGACTCTAAACCATTTATTACATTTAGTCCTTCTGTTAGATTAATTGATTGCACGATTCTTCCATCAATACCATATATGTTTATGTTACATGGTTTTGAAGTATAGATATGCAAATTACGTCCGTTTGTATATATATCTAAATTGTTTAAGACTAAATTATTAATAAATGTTGTTTCTGTTACAATATGGTCTTTCCCATTAATAGTATAATATGCGGCTTGTTCACATAGGAATCCCGGGTCTCCGGCTGTTTGATTTCCTGAACCATCGTTGAAAAGAATGTACCATGTGCCTCCATTTCCGATTTTCTCTGTGCCTTCAGGGAAAGAATATTTGTAGATATTGTTGCCAAGTGATGTGCATTTTTTGCCCGGCCATGGGCCACAAATTTCATGAACGTTGTTATAGTTGTCTCTGTAATAGACATATGTGTAGATTGTTGAGCCCCAATGGTTTGGTCGTTCGAAGAATACGCATTGTTCATCGTTCTCTATCACTGGAGGAATAATTGTTCCCGGTTCAGATCCTCCTAAACCTTCATTTCCGGATAATTCTTCTTGTGTGCCATCGTATGATGGTTGTGAAATATTTACAGGAGAAGACGTGTAAAGATATTTGCCATCATTGCCTATTTTGCCAGGAGCCGGTGTTTTATCAGTAGATAGTACATATATACGCATATTTCCACGTCCTGAGCAGGTTGCTGTAAGAGTATTATTTGTAACTTCTTTTTTGTCTCCAGTAATTGCATCAATATATGTGCCATTTTCTATATTTGAAAAGGTTGAATTTCCAGAAATTGTAACAAGTGCGTAACTATCTGTTTCAGCGTCAGTGTATCTACGTTTAAAAGCGTATTTTCCGGAGCAACCAGATGTGCTATATTGCCCTTTTCTGAGAGCTGGTATAGCCATACGAATTTTATTGAGTCGTTGAATATGCAAGGCGAGAGGGTAGTTGAGAGTAGCATTTATATTGCCTGTGGTATTGTTATATTCGGCAAAATCGGTTACATTAATATCACCTTTTATATAACCTCCAAAGTAAGCACGTCCGGAGTCTTTGAGTGGCATATTAGGACCTTTATCAATTGTGCAACCTTTTTTGAATTCAATTTCACTTCCGTAGTATAGGCATGGAATACCTCTAAAAGTAAACATAAGAGAAAGATTTTCAGCCCAAGTGTCAGTGCCTTGTGCAAATCGTTGATCTTCAGGAGCTCCATTAGGAGCATAGTCATGCGAATCTACGTAGACAACATTGTATGATGCATCATTATAGTATTTATCTCCAATAATTGCTATATCCCATGCACTACTAATATTTTTGAAATTATGATGCATTGGAAAATCGATAACACTTATTCCTGAATATTTTGAGTAATCGGGTTTGTGATAATTGTTACCGTCAAGAAATACGTTGTTTGAGGTCGGTTGACTATTTATACTACTACTGCCATTATCTTTATAGTGAGATAGACATGATAGTTGATTTGTGTGGCTAAAAGCACTATTTTCATAAATTACTAAATTATCCCATGACGATTCATTATCGTCCCAAGAATATTCTTTTGATTCTTTCCATGTATAAAATGGGACAGAAAGAGCCGGTTGTTCGCGATACCAAATTTGTGTGTATCTTGCACATACTTCAGTAAACATAAAGAAAGGTCCATTATTTCTTGCAGATTTGTATGTTTCTGCAGCTTCATTAAATTTTGGAGCAAATACTTTATTAAATACTAAGCGAGGAATATGTCCACCTGTATCAATACGAAAACCATCAACTCCCATTTTTATAAAGTTAATGTAGCACTCTAATAAATAATTGTATGTACGAGGATTTTCAGTGTTTAAATCAACACAGTCGCCAGCTATTTGAGCCCACCAACGAGTTTCATTATCCCAATTGAAATTGCCAAAATGGTGCCATAAGTTGTTATTGTCATGGTTTTGTCCATCGTGATTTTTCATTTGTCTAAGACGATGCCAATATTGCTCTCCTGATGGTAAATCTAAATAGTTATCAGGAAGTTTGCCACCATCTTTTTGAGTGAAAGGAACCATACAAGAATTTATATCTGATTGGTCTGCATTCCAATCACGTTCAAAAAGTTTGCATAGGTTTGCTTCTCCAAAGTTGCCGGTATGATTTAGTACTATGTCTAAAACTAATTTCATGCCTTTTTCGTGAACGGCATTAATTAATTCTTGGAATCCAATATCATCTGATTCATATCTATGATCAACAGCACTCATATTACTTGCATGATAACCATGATAATCGTATCCTGAAGCATTTTCAACCACAGGAGTAATCCATATTGTAGTAAATCCAAGAGCTTTGATGTAATCTAACTTTTCGATCAAACCTTTAAAATCTCCACGCCATGCCGGATCGCCTTGATTGTACTGTTGTCCGTCCCAACATTGAACATTGTTGGATTCATCACCATCATAAAAGCGTGTTGTCATAACAAAATAGATTGATTCATCTCTAAAATCAGTGCGATTTGGGAAATGAGTAGCTGCATTTACTAAACTACTTAATATAGTAAAGAAAATGACAATAGCAAGAATTTGTCGTTTCATAAATGTGATAAATTAAATTTATTTGCTGTAAACTAATATGATGCAAAATTACAAAAAAATATTAAAAAAGGAGCGAATATATCGCTCCTTTTTTTAACAATATGATTATTGACTATATTAATTATCCCACGTGCAATCGAGATATTCAAATTTACCTTGTTCGACTACTTTGAATCTGATTGTGTATTCAGAAGTTGTGCCAGTGTATACACCAAAGTTTATGGTATAGATAACATCAAGACCTTCTACTGGAGTTGCATCAGGGTGAAGAATTGATAGAGCACCAGGCATTACTTCATTGCAGAAACGTGATTTCATTGTTGCAACTACTTCTTCATCTGTCATGTCAGCATAAGCATCGGGGTATTGTTGACGTGCAGCTGCCGCGCGTAGGTCAACATTGCCTTGGTATGCAGATGTTCCTGAATAGTATTCATTATTTCCATAGCTTGTGATGTAGTATTTACCACTCTTAATACTTGTAGAGCCAAGAGGCTTGTCAATATTTTCATATACCCAATCAACACAAGTTTGGTAGTATAGAGTACTAATTTCTATGTTTTTGCCAATAGGAAGGTTAATAGTAACATTAGGATCGTAAATCCATGTTCCATTTCGACGTACAAATTGAGTTGTTTCTGTAGTTACACCGTTGTTAAGAAGCCATTCAGAACCATTAAATACGTATTGGTCGCATTTATTTGTAGTTGTACCTCCACCATAATATTTGTAAACAACAAATTCTACATCTTCAGCTTGAGCATATGGGAATTTTTGTTTAAGGTATGTTGGAAGATATTGAGCAGGACCATTTCCTGAAAGGTTTCCATATGTTTGTCCCATAGCTGTATAGTCTGCCGGATTAAGAATAGATGTGTTTTGTGCGAGTGCCCACTTGCTTCCATCAAACATATATATTGCATTTTCATTAACAGAAGGTATAGATACAACTTTCATAGGTGCAGATGAAGCAGACGAAAGTTCTGTTATAATAAAATTACAATAACGGCCACCAGAGATTGAGATATAATATCCTGTAATTGTCAATTTTTGATCAGCCACAAGTTGAGATTTTATTTCTTCTGGCACATAGTAAGGAGAACCTT
The DNA here is from genome assembly GCA_937911575.1 of uncultured Porphyromonadaceae bacterium. GTDB lineage: Bacteria > Bacteroidota > Bacteroidia > Bacteroidales > Muribaculaceae > Lepagella. The sequence continues at coordinate 24,328 of CALDPR010000021.1, forward strand.
GAGCAGTTTCAGCTCCATCAACAATAAAATTAGTGTAGTTCCCATTAATTGAAACAGTTGCTGTTATTTGTGCATAAATTGCAAGTTCAGGTTTTGTCCTTGATAATTGTTCATCAAGAGCTTTTCCATCATAGATTATAGGTTCCGGATATTCGTATTTTTGATTACCAACAATTTCATAAGTAGCAGATGAACCAACTATTTGAAGACCATTGTTATATGAGCCAATTTCTCCATTAATAATAACTTGATCACCAATATTAAATGAAGAGTAGTCAAAAGAGTTTCCGAAATAAGCAAATATAGATCCGGTTAAGTCTGTTAGTATAAATCCACTTGTACATTTAGCAGTAACAACACCATTAATGTCATAAATACTACCTTCTTCAACAGAACCGATAATTGAAGACATCTCAAATGATGGTTGATCTGGAGTAGTAGAACTATTATCAAATATAGGATCTATATCAGATGTGTTATAATTAACAATAACATATTCTCCTTTTACAGCATCGGGATATTCTGAGCTAAGTATATTTGGAATATATTTTGATGCCGGTTTAGATGGAGAAAATGAATTAACATAATCTTCTTCACTATCCCATACATATTTGTATAGACCTTCTGACATTTCAAATTGACTTGCATTTGCAATATTAGTAATTTCATCAGGGAGATTAGTAGCTACATTATAAGTCAATTTAATAGCAGAACCATCACTTAAGGTGAAATAAGCGAAATCAGGATCACTAAGGAATGCAGGCACATATTCTCTTGCTGTGATTTTATCAGTGAAATAGTGCTGAGTCCCAACAGCAGTAAGTTCTTTGCTTACTCCGGCTTCAGAAGCGATAGCTTTGTTGGTGGAATTAGCTGCTAAATTAGCGTAATCAGTGTCATTAAGCGTATACTCCAACGTTTGAATATCTTGAATAGTCTTATTTTCTTCAAAGCCATCAAGATGATTGTTCCAACTATTGTCATTGCAACTTGCAAGACCAGTTATCAATCCACTGATAACTAAAGTATTTAAAATATATTTTTTCATTTTGTTGTCTTTTGTTATTAGAAGTTAATTCTCAATTTCATTGAATATGTACGACCGAAAGAGTAGAAAATTCGGTATGCATTTTGCCAAGTACCTGTTTCAGCAGAATTGGTGTATGCGTCCATAACATAATTATAGTTGAAAAGGTTGTATATGTTGCCGTAAAGAGTGGCATTGATATTACCTATTTTGAAACGATAACTAGCTGAAAGGTCGAATTGATTTCCCCAAGGAATTTCCCAAGGATCAGCAACATTAATTTCTGCACCTGCAGTGTAACTTGATGAGGAGATTTGATAATCAGAGTAGTTTCGAGCACTCATTACCCAATCCATACCGATACGAAATCCTTTAAATGGTCGGAATGTAGCACCCAAAGAACCTGTTGTTTGAGCAGAGCCTCCTACCATAACATTTTTTTGATTAAGTATTGCATGAGCATGATCAGGAGCCATGATGCCTGAAGCGATATTTCCACGAAGGTCAGAAAGAGGTTGACCATTCTGGTTGTAGAAATAACCTGTTGCATTGCTATCCCAACGCCAATCACCCCAAGAGAACATACCATCAAGTTCAAACCAGTTTGTTGGACGATATGTGAAATTTAATTCAACACCTAAGTGTCGAGCATCTACACCTTGCATATTAAAGTAGTAGCGATCGCCGGCATGATCACCAGATGTGATGTCGCCTGAACGAGTTGCTGTTTTGTCCATCCATTCAGTGAAATATGCATTAACTGTTGCAGAGAAAATAGGAGAGTGGTAGCCATAACCAGCTTCAACTGATACAATTTTTTCGTTGATAGCATCAGGGTTTGTTGCGTTGCTGACAGTAGATGTTAAGAAAGCACCACCGGAGAAGAATGGAGCACGACTAATATAACCTGCATTTAGGAATACGTTGTTATGACGGTCAAAGTTGTAGTTAACTCCACCTTTGATTGTTCCCCCAAGGAAATTTAGTGATTGAGATTTTGCATGTTCTTTGTCATAATAGAAATTATCTACACGCCAATAACCTGTGTTACTTAATGAACCTGCAAGAATGGCTGTTAATTTGCCATCAAATGCAATGTATTCAGCTTGTGCATAGATTCCTTCTTGGTGGGTGTGTCCATCATAATCGCGATATACAACGTCTCCAACACCCAATTTTTCATATTTCCAGTTAGGGTCTAATGCAGCTATATTATTTTCAGGTCTAACATCATCACGACTAGAGTCGTCCATATAGTATGCACCATCATAAAGGTCGATGATTTCGTTATTATGATGTCCGATATAATAGCGAACATCTATACCACCTGTGAAAATCAATTTCTTAGGAATAAATTCATTTCTATATGTAGATACAAGACCATACCATTCGTGACTATTATTTGATTGACTCATAATCATATTAGATCCTGTAGTGCTTTGAGCATTCATTTCTTGAATTTGATCGTATGCAAATGTGCCATCAGGATTTCTAAATAATGTATTAACAACACCATTAGTTGCACCATACCAAGAAGAATAGCTCAAAGAATTGCCATTCCATGTTCCTCTTCCTTGACCTGAATAACCACCACCTTTAGCAAGAGAAACATATACCGTTGTAGAGAGAGATGATTTATAGTCAATTTGCCAAATGTGAGCAAGAGAGATTTGAGGTTTATGATATGTGTTTAAGTTTGAGGAACGAACATTGCCGTGTTTATCATAACCAAAAGTAGGATTATATTTATAAGGACTATCTCCATCCATATATTGACGGACATTTTGCCATTCTTCTATTGAAAGTCCATCAGCCGAACTTCTTTTATTATGCTTTTGAGGAGCACCAAAAGCAGTAAATGATAGTTGGTGTGAATCATTTATTCTTTTTGATACATTGACAAAATAGTTGTAACTATTGAAGGCTGTCCCTTGAACATATCCATCGCCCCATTTGCGACTACCAAGAATTGTAATAGCCCAACCATTTTTCATTAAACCAGTTGAAAGCATAAGACCGATATTGTTCATGCCATCATTACCCATACCATACCAAATGCTACCACCTTTTTTTGCATCAAGTGAGCGAGTTGTAATATTTATTGTTCCACCAACAGAAGGAGCAGATAGCATAGCAGCACCAAGACCACGTTGAGTTTGAATGTTTGAAGCCACATCAGAAAGACCAGCCCAGTTTGACCAATATACGCCTCCCCATTCCATGTCATTAATTGGAATACCATTTATAAGCACTGCAACGTTTGGAGATTTGAATCCACGCATATTTGTTTTTGCATCACCGAAACCACCACCATCTTTTGTTGTCCACACACCCGGTGTCGTTTTCAAAACTTCAGGGAACTCTTGATTACCTAATTTTACATCAATTTCATTTGCATCTACTACTGATATTGCAACAGGTGTTACGCGAGTTTTTGCAATAGATTGAGTAACGACAATGTCTTGCAACATTGTTGATTCAATTTCTAATTGAATGACTCCCATTTGAGATTTTGCATCTAAAGTAATTGTTTTATATCCGATATAGGATATTTTAACTTTAGAATTCACCGGTGCATTGAGATAAAATTTTCCATCAATGTCTGTTGCCGTTGCATTAGTTGTACCATCGATTGATACAGTAGCCCCTATTATAGGATCATTTAATTCATCAACTACTGTACCGGTACATTTAATTTCTGCATTTGCTGATATTGAATAACAGCAAAATAAAAGAATTGCAGAAGCGAAAAGTATCAATCTCTTCATACTTAATAAATGTAATTAATTAAAAGTTTATACAAAGTGTTAATTTTTCTTAATTTTTCAGTATGCAAAATTATTACTTTTTATCTAAATCAGCAATATTTAAGATGGTTTTTTTACTTTTGTCATATAGAAACTTTTTTTTAATTTTGCACAATAAAATAAATAATAATGGGAGCAGATTATAGACGTAAACCGGAATGGTTGAAAATAAAACTACCGAGAGGATTCAAAACAAGTCAAGTAGTTGGTCTTCTTAATGAAAAGCATTTGCATACTATATGTTCAAGTGGTATGTGTCCGAATAGAGGTGAATGTTGGGGAAATGGAACGGCAACCTTTATGATAGGGGGAAATGTATGTACGCGTAATTGTCGTTTTTGTAATGTAACAACAGGAAAGCCTATACCTCTTAATAAGAAAGAAATTGATGATGTTATAGAATCAGTCAAGAGTTTGAATTTAAAGCATGTCGTAATTACTTCAGTTGATAGAGATGATTTAGAGGATTGTGGAGCATCACACTGGGCTGATATGATTAGATCTCTTAAAAGAGAATGTCCTGAAGTTACAATGGAGGTTTTAATTCCTGACTTTAAAGGTAGATTAGACTTGGTTGATCTTGTTATTGCTGAGAAACCTAATATAATTTCACATAATCTTGAAACTACACGAAGATTAACTCCGAACGTTAGATGTTTTGCTACATATGATAATTCTCTAAAAGTTTTGAAACATATCTCAGATAGTGGAATAAGAACGAAATCAGGTATTATGTTGGGATTAGGTGAAACAAGAGAAGAAATATTACAAACAATGGACGATTTATTATCTGTCGGCTGCTCAGTTATGACTATTGGACAATATCTTCAACCTACAAAAGACAATTATCCACTTCAAGAATATATACACCCTGATGTGTTTGCTGAATATGCTGTTATAGGTAAGGAAAAAGGATTTTTATATATTGAAAGTTCACCTCTTGTCCGTTCAAGTTATCATGCAGAAAAACACATTCATTAAATATAATTAAATCTATGAATTGCAAATTGAGTATTGTTGATCTAAATGTTCAACAATATAATTTAGTTTGGGATTTTCAGAAACGTCTGTTTTCTGAATTGGTTGAAGCCAAGAAGCGTGGAGAAAAGATTGATAATGAATATATAATTATCGTTGAGCATCTGCCAGTCTATACGATTGGCAAGCATGGAAACATGTCAAATATGCTTTTTAATACACAACAATTAAAAGATAAAGGAGCAGAATTAATTCAGATTGAAAGAGGAGGAGATGTTACTTTTCATGGTCCGGGACAATTAGTAGTGTATCCTATAATTGATTTGTCAAAACATAAATTAGGTGTCAAATTATTTATTGATTTGCTTGAAGAATGTGTGATACTCCTTCTTAAAGAATATGGTATAATTGGCGAACGAGTTGATGGAGCAACCGGTGTGTGGATTGATAAAGGACTTCCAAGAGAAAGAAAAATATGTGCTATAGGTGTGAAATGTAGTCATTATGTCAGTATGCATGGTTTTGCGTTAAACGTAAATACAGATTTAAACTGGTTTTCCGCAATTAATCCGTGTGGTTTTGTTGATAAAGGTGTTACAACAATTGAAAAAGAAATCGGACATAAAGTAGATATGGCTGAAATAAAAGAAAAGACAGCAAAAATTCTGTGCCGTCTTTTATCTTAATTTCAGGTATAGTTGTAATTACAAATCTTTTTCTAAGTGGTTTTTAACTTCTTTAAATAAGTGAGAAGCAAATACAAAATCATTGAGTGATTGACTTTTGCTCTTATAGATTGTTTTATTATTTCCAATCCAATCACAATGCCCTTTATTAATAAATATAATATTTTCACCGATTCCCAATACAGAATTCATATCGTGGGTGTTTATAATAGTCGTGATTCCATATTCGTGTGTGATATCACTCAATAGTTCGTCGATAAGAATTGATGTTTTAGGATCAAGTCCTGAATTAGGTTCATCGCAAAATAAATATTTAGGATTAAGGGCAATAGCACGTGCAATAGCAACGCGTTTTTGCATTCCTCCCGATATCTCGGAAGGATATTTGTCGTCTGCATTTTCTAATCCTACACGTTTAATACAGAATTTAGCTCGTTCAAGTTGGTCTGATTTGGATAACGGACTGAACATCTTTAAAGGAAACATAACATTACCCAATACAGTTTCATTATCGAATAATGCAGACCCTTGGAATAGCATTCCTATTTCAGTACGTAAGGATTTACGTTGAGATGTTGACATCTGTTTAAAAGGTCTTCCGTCATATAGAATTTCGCCTTCTTCCGGCATAATGAGGCCAATCAAGCTTTTCATTAAGACAGTTTTACCTGAACCACTTTGCCCAATAATAAGATTTGTTTTGCCAGATTCAAATATTGCATCAATGTTATGGAGAATTTGTACTCCATCAAAATATTTTGATATGTTTTTTGCTTCAATCATTACATTAATAGTCGAGTTAAGATTATATCCATAAGAAGAATTAAGATACTGCTTGATACGACAGAATTTGTTGATGCTTTACCAACTTCTAATGCTCCTCCCTTAACGAAATAGCCATAGTAAGCAGCTACACTTGTTATAATAAAAGCAAAGAAATATGTTTTTATTATTCCATACCATACATACCATTCATTGAAGAATGATTGAATACCAAACAGATATTTTTCTACAGATATCATATCTGTGAATTGTGCGATAAACCAACCTCCCAAAAGTCCCATAAACATTGATAATACGCATAATACAGGTACAAAAAGGACAAAGCCAACAATTTTTGGCAAAACAATATAGTTTGCTGAATTAACTCCCATAATATCCATTGCGTCAATCTGTTCAGTTACTCTCATTGTACCAATTTCAGAAGCTATGTTTGAACCAACCTTTCCGGCAAGTATAAGAGCTAAAATCGATGATGAAAATTCCAGAAGTAAAATTTCACGTGTGGCATATCCCACTGTGTAAGCCGGCATGAATGGAGATGTAATATTTAATTGCATTTGTATAGCAATGACAGCTCCAATAAAAGAGGAAATAACTAATACAAGTGGAATCGAATCAACTCCCAATTTATTAATTTCAAAAATTGTATTTTTAAAAAATTCTTTCCATTTGTCGGGCGCTTTAAAAACTTGTACCATAAGGGAACAATACCGACCGAAGGATTTTATCGATGATATAACCATAATTTTTCATTATTACGGTGCAAAGTTACAAAAAAAATTGCGTAAATTTGCACTCATTAATATAACATAATGCTTTTTAATTGTTCTCTATATCATAATTTAAGAATAATATGCTAATAATTGGTATTGCCGGTGGTACCGGTTCAGGAAAAACTACTGTTGTTCGTAAAATTATCGAAAGTTTGCCTAAAGATGAAGTTGCAGTTATTCCTCAAGACTGTTACTATAAAGATAATCATCATATTCCGTTAGCAGAGCGTTTGCAAATGAATTATGATGAACCAGAATCGATTGAATGGAGTTTATTAGTAAAGCACTTAAATGACCTTAAGGCTGGCAAATCTATTGAAATGCCTACATATGAATTTATTACATGTTCTCGACAGAAAGAAACAATTACCGTAAAACCACAAAAAGTAATCGTAGTTGAAGGAATCTTAGTCTTATGTGATAAGCAATTAAGAGATATGTTAGACGTTAAGGTATTTGTTGATGCTGATGCAGATGAACGTCTTATACGGGTGATTAGTAGAGATTGTATTGAGAGGGGGAGAACCCCTCAGATGGTAATTGATAGATATAGAGATACTTTAAAACCGATGCATGAACTACACATAGAGCCGACTAAAAGATTGGCAGATCTTATTGTGCCTCAGGGTGGAAATAATAAAGTGGCTATCAAATTATTAACTGATTACATTCGTTCTCTTATTTCAAAATAGTTATGGATTCAACAGTAGAACAAATTATAGATAAAAATGAATCAGAAAGTATTGTAAATACTATTAATGATAATGTTATAAATAAAGGCATACTTAGAACTGATTTATTAGTAAAACGTTACGGTAAGAGGACTGTTGTTAATCATGTATCAATAGATGTTACTCAAGGAGAAATAGTTGGTTTGCTTGGACCTAATGGGGCAGGAAAAACAACAACATTTTATATGACAGTTGGACTTATTACACCTAATGAAGGACGAATTTTTCTTGATTCTATTGATATAACAAAATTACCCGTCTACAAACGAGCCCAATTAGGAATTGGGTATTTAGCTCAAGAACCTTCAGTATTTAGAAAACTTAGTGTAGAAGATAATATAAAGGCTGTCCTTGAAATGACTAATACTACCAAGGAGTATCAAAAAGAGAAGTTGGAAAGTTTAATCTCTGAATTTAGATTAGAGAAAGTAAGAAAAAATTTAGGTGATAGATTATCAGGTGGAGAGCGTCGTCGAACAGAAATTGCTCGATGTTTAGCAATAAATCCAAAATTTATAATGCTTGATGAACCTTTTGCCGGTGTCGATCCAATTGCTGTTGAAGATATTCAAAAAATTGTATATAAATTAAAGGAAAAAAATATTGGAATTCTTATAACAGACCATAATGCACCCGAAACATTAAGTATAACTGATAGGGCATATCTTTTGTTTGAAGGGAAAATCCTTTTTCAAGGCTCAAGTGAGGAATTGGCTTCGAACCAAATAGTTAGAGAAAAATATTTAGGACAGAATTTTGTATTCAGACGTAAAAATTTTGATTAAAATTTATGACTAAACAAAAAATGTTTTTTCTACTTCCATATAGTAGAAAATTATTATTAATGTTTTTGTTGTTTTTTATTGGAATAATAGCAACAAGTATTCTTTTGCAGCCAATTACATTGCTATATCCTCAAAATTCAAGAGACGGTTTGTTGATATCTGCAATTGTCCAAAATATTGTAATGTTTGTCCTTCCTGCTATTGCAACCTCTTTTTTTATATATTCTCAGCCGATTAATACTTTTGGCTTTAAGAAAAAAGTTTCAATTAAAATTTTTTTCTTAATTTTTATTGTAATGCTTCTGTCTGTACCAGCCCTGAATTTTATTATAAATTGGAATGCACAAGTTCATTTGCCTGATTATCTCAAAGATATTGAAGTCATAATGAGAAATATGGAAGATTCTGCATTTGAAACAACAAAAGTCATGCTAAATACATCCTCTTTCTTTGGCCTTTTAAGTGGTGTTTTGGTAATTGGTGTTTTGACAGGATTTGGAGAAGAACTATTTTTTAGGGGAACCATGCAACGTGTTATTGCTAGTAATGGAATGAATCCTCATGTTGCAATATGGTTGTCTGCAATTCTTTTTAGCATTCTACATTTTCAGTTTTTTGGTTTTATTCCGAGAATGCTATTAGGAGCATTTTTTGGATATCTTTTCTTCTGGACCGGTTCTATATGGTGCTCGGTTTTTGCTCATGCTTTAAATAATAGTATTGTTGTAGTTGTTTCATTTTTGACGAACAATGGCTATATAAATTTCGAATTCGATAAAATAGGACCTGTAGATAATGGTATTCCATATCTTGCATTAGTAAGTGTAATATTTACGGTATCAACATTATATATATTAAAACAATATATTAAACAACGTAATCACATAAGATAAAATGGCAAAACAACAAAACTCATACAGAGATATTATCTCAGATATCAATAAAAGACAATTTGCCCCTATATATATACTTATGGGAGAGGAATCTTACTTTATTGATGAGATAACAGATTTACTTCAAAACACCGTTTTATCAAATGATGAAAAAGATTTTAATTTATCGTTGTTTTATGGAGCAGATGCTAATATTGACATAGTAGCTAACGTCTGCCGACGATATCCTGTTATGTCGGAATATCAATTGGTTATGCTTAAAGAATCTCAAACTCTACATGATGCTAAAAATCAATTGGAAAAACTTGCGTCATATGCAGCACATCCAGTTAAATCTACAATTTTAGTAATTGTGTTTAAAGGAGATGTAATAAAAACAACAAGTAAATTAATTAAAGAAACGATTAAAAATAGTGGAGTTGTTTTTGAAAGTTCAAAAGTAAAAGAATATCAACTTGAAACTATTATTTCTGATTATTGTAGAAAAAAACATATACAGATTGATGATAAGTCTAAAGCAATTCTTAAGGATTATATTGGTACAGACTTAAAAAGATTATTTGGCGAGATAGACAAATTAATAGTAGCTATTGGTGATAAGTCTCATATTATTACACCCGATGACATTGAAAGAAACATTGGGATTAGTAAAGATTTTAATAATTTTGAATTAATAAAATCTCTCGCAGTTAGAGACTATTCTAAAGCGATGTTGATAATCAATTATTTTGAAAAAAATTCCAAGCAGAATCCTACACAAATGACAATTGCATTGTTGTTTAATTTTTTCTCAAATTTAACAATGGCATATTTTGCTCCTGATAAGTCAGAACAAGGATTAATGCATCAACTTCGTTTTAAGTCCACATTTGCTTTGAACGATATTAAGACTGCATTGCCAAAATATAATTATATGGCATGCATGAAAATTATATCCTATATACGTGAATTTGATACTAAAAGTAAAGGAATTAATTCAATGCAAAAAGAATACTCACTGCTTAAAGAACTGATTTTCAAGATTTTTACAGCATAAATCTATTTTTTTACTTTAAAAAAATATTGCCCTTTCCCTTTAGTTAATTTCCCATATTGAACGGCATTTGTAGGGCATATGTGAAAACATGCTAAACAAGAGATACAGTTTTTACCCCATATAGGTTTTCCTTTTGCATCAACAGTAATATTTCCTATAGGACAATTATTTTTGCACAATCCACAACTTAAACATTTATTTGTTGAAAACCATTTAGATGGAAATATTCCCCATTTTTTAAATAATGGATATATTAATGTTGTTTTTATTGTTGGAATAGAACCTCTTACCACGTCTATTATTTCAATGTTTTGATTTAAAAGTTTTGAAATATGTTCTATTCGTTGATCTACTTTTTCTATTTTATTTCTTTCTACCTCTTCTGTGTCTACATCAAATCCGGGTAAAAGAACATAATTATTAGGCATTGTTACTGAGAAAATAGAATTTACATTTAAATTCTTCTTTTTCATTAATTTTAGAAACATTTCAGGTGCCTTTGCTACTTCATCTCCACATGTGCAAATCATTGAGATATAATTGTTCCTAAAATTTTTTATGTTCAATGAATCAATAAATTTTGATACGATTGGAGGAATTCCCCATGAATATATTGGAAAAATGAAAATTAATTTTTCAAAATCTGCTAATTTGCACTCTTCGTTATACTGAGCTATATTCTCAAGTCGATCGTTTAATAATATTGATAATTTATTGGCAACATATTTTGAATTGCCTGTTCCTGAAAACCAAAATATCATTGAAATATATAAATTATTAAGTTATTATAAACCAAACCATTTTATTATGAATGGAGTTAGAATAGCTGTGAGAATACCATTTATGATTAAACCTAAACCGGAATATGCTCCACATCGTCGACTCCATTGAATTGCTGCTGATGTGCCTACTGCATGAGTCGCTGTTCCAATAGCTAATCCCATAGCATAGTCTGATTTTATTTTACATATATTTAAAATATATTTCCCAAATACTGCACCAAAGATGCCGACACATACTACCACTGCCGCTGTTATCGATGCATTACCTCCAATTATTTCAGATATTTCTATTGCAATTGGTGTCGTTACAGATTTAGGAGATAGAGATATAATAATCTCTCGATTTAATTCAAATATTGATGCTAACACTATTACTGATCCAATACCAATTATACAACCAGTAATTTGAGATATAATTATGGGTATTAGCTGTCGTTTTATCGATTTTATACTTAGATACAATGGTACACCTAATGATACAATTGCAGGTTTTAACAAATATTCGATATATTTCACGTTGTCTTTATACTCATTATATGTAATATCAAGAACTGATATTATACATATGGAAATAATAATAGTAATTAATACCGGATTGAAAATAGGAATGTTAATTTTTGATTGTAGTATTCCGGCAAAATAAAACACAAGAATTGTCAATGTAATTAATACTATATCCAATCCCATATTTATTTTTTATGTTTAAATTTAATGGTTAATCTTCGTGCAATTGTAAAACTCTTACCCGTTGTCCATATTACTAATAAAGTGCTGACAACCGAAACAATTATAATTGATAATATATCAGCTTTAATCAAATCAAAATAGTATATAATGCTTGCGCCAGCAGGAACAAAAAATAGTCCGATGTTTTTATTTAATAAATCGGCTATTGTTTTTACCGATTTTAATTTAATTATTTTGAAATGTAATATAGTTGTTAATACCAACATTCCAATGATACTTGAAGGGAAATTAATATTTGTTAGCCATACAAATAATTCGCCGATTGCCAAACAACTGAATATGATCAATAATTGTCGTAACATTTAGTTTATAAAATATGTTCTAAAAGGATTTTAATACCCAATAGAATGAGTACAATTCCACCAATTAGTTCTGCCGATTGTTTAAATTTATTCCCAACTATTTTGCCAATTTTTAATCCAATCATTGATAATGATAGTGTAACGACACCAATTATTGATATAGCAATAAATATGTTTACATTTAATATGGCAAAAGAAACACCCATCGCTAACGCATCAATACTTGTTGCTATTGCCAACATTAGCATTGTTCTTATGGAAAAGTCAGACCATTGGTTAGATCCCTCTTCATCTTTTGAAGAAAGTGATTGTCTGATTATATTAGATCCTATTATAAATAAAAGACCAAATGCAATCCAATGATCAAATGCAGAAATATATTCGTTGAGACCAATACTGCAATAATAACCAAACATAGGCATTAGTGCTTGAAATCCTCCAAACCATATGCCTACTTTAAGATAATGTGATAATTTTAATCTTGATTGCGATAATCCCTTGCTAATAGATACGGTGAATGCGTCGATAGCGAGTACAATACTTACAATTAATAACTCAATTATTCCCATTTTTTAAATATAGACTCACCAGGAATATAAAATCATATCCTTAATAATCTTAAGAATTCTTCACGCAATTTTATTTCATCAACAAATCGACCACTATAATCCATTGTTGTGGTTGATGAATCTTGTTTTTCGACACCTCTCATTTTCATACATAGATGTTCTGCTGTGCAAGTTACTATAACACCTTCATTAGGAAGTGTATTTGTAAGTAATTCACATACTTCTGCAGTTAGACGTTCTTGTACTTGAAGCCTACGAGCAAAAACATCAACAACTCGAGCAAGTTTTGATAAACCAATCATTTTACCTTTGGGTATGTATCCTATCGAAACTTTGCCGAAAAAAGGTAAGATATGATGTTCACACATGCTATAGAACTCTATATCCTTTACTATTACAATATTAGAACCAGAGTGCTCAAATATTGCTTTTTGAGCAATTTCCTTAGCATTGAGTTTATAACCCACCGTTATGTCGACCAATGCCTTAGCTGCTCGGATTGGAGTTTTCTTTAAGCCTTCTCTATCAGGATCTTCTCCGATGAGTTTAAGAATTTCTGTATAGTGTTCTGCAATTTTCTCTACAAGAAATTCATCATGTATTTCTTTTCTGCTCAAAACAAAAATAATTTTATTTTTTTATAATTATATGACACTTGACAGTTCGCATTTCACCAGCAAATCTGGGAAATGCTTTTTTAAGTTCTTTAAGTGCATCATTAGCTTCTGTGATTGTTTCAAAATTACCTATTCTAGTGTACCAATTAGGTGCTTTTGAAAATGTATAGACTTGCCCTTTATATTTAGGAAAGCGTGAAACAATTAAATCACCTCTTGCATTTGCTCGAGATTCAAGTGTTTGTTGATTCTGACCATCACTGAATACTTGAATCCTATAGCCAACCGTTTTAGATGATCTATTATGACCGGATTGTCCCAATGATTGATTATATGGTTCCATTAAGTCATAAATTTCTTGAGGCACACTGATTGAAATCATTCCGTTAGATTCTTCTTCAATGTGTTCAATAATGTTCTGGCTATTCTCATTATTTTCTTGTGAATTAATTGTTAAATTACTTATTACAAGAAAAAAGAGAATGAGAAAATATTTAAGATATTTAATTGCCATATAAAATATAATTATGTCATGCATAGAATTCTATGCATGACAATATATTAATTGATTTTAATTAAATGCTTCTACAATCCCCATAAATGATGTTGCATCAAGAGCTGCTCCTCCAATTAATCCACCATCTACGTCAGGTTTAGCAAATAATTCTTTAGCGTTTGATGGTTTGCAACTGCCTCCATATAGTATTGAACAATTATCAGCAATAGTTGCTCCATATTTAGATGCAATGACATTGCGAATGTGTGAATGCATATCTTGTGCTTGATCTGCTGTTGCTGTTTTGCCGGTACCAATAGCCCATACCGGTTCATATGCAATAACTATTTTGCCAAAATCTTCTGCCGACAAGTCAAAGAGGGCTTCTACTTGTGATTTAACCACTTCATTGAATGTCCCGTTTTCTCTTTCTTCCAATACTTCACCTACACAGAATATAGGAGTTAAATTATTGTCTAAAGCCAATCTTGTTTTAGATTTCAATGTTTCATTTGTCTCTCCATAATATTGACGACGCTCACTATGTCCTAATATTACGTAGTTTGCTCCTGTTGATGCAACCATTTGAGCACTTACTTCTCCTGTGTATGCTCCTTTATCCTTGTCAGCACAGTTTTCTGCTCCTAAACCCAACTTTTTTTGGTCAATAACATTGTTTACTGCAACTAAATGTGTAAATGGCACACATATTACTACATCACATTTTACATCTGCATTTTGAAGCAATTTATCAACTTCTTGTGCTAATGATATTCCTTCTTGAACTGTTGTGTTCATTTTCCAGTTCCCTGCTACAATGTTTTTTCTCATGACTTGATGAATTTATTTAATTATTTATCCTGATACTATTCGTTTGAAATTTATCTGCAAAGATAATATTTTTTTTTAATCTAACCATCATTATTTTAATAGATGCAATTCAATATTGCCTGTTCTATAATAAAAATAGAGAGAGTATGAATTCATACTCTCTCTTCCATCAATAATAGTCAGTAATTTAAGGGTATAATATTCAACTACCCTTATTTATTTAATTTCTCTACATCATCACTTTAACTATGTGATTAAGTGTTTTGACGATGTATATTTCGCCGGCGTTTACCTCAAATTCCATTTTATCACCATTAGAGATTGCTGAGTTTAACAACACACCGTCAGAAGTGTATAGATACACTTGTTCGCCTGCAATAGTTCCATTAACGTTAATATATCCATTTATTGCCGTTACTTTCACTCGGTCTGAAACTGCTATCTCTTCCACGTCTGTCACTATTTCAAATGCAACACCAATAACTGATGCTTCTGTAATTGTAGGAGTTTTATACACATTGTATTCGTTTACATTTTCTGTTACATCTTCTCCATTAAAAGTCACTGTGTGGAGTTTGTAGCCCTCATCTGCGACGAATTTGAAGAATTGAATACTGTTATTTTCCACATACATATTGACCGTTCCTCTGCAATTTGCAACATTTAATGTTAATGGTATACCGGCTGGTTCTGTCGATGGTCCGGTTACTTCAGTGATTGTTTCAGGAAGTATATGATCAATGGGATCTTCTCCTTCTTTAATTTCAGCAAATTTCATTTGTGAAATTCTTATTTGATGATTCCCGATAAAATCAGCTGAAGTTTGTACCGTTATATACATTAATGCTCCTTCATTACCACTAAACAACTTGTTTTGGGTTGAATAACACAATATTCTCAATGAACCATCTTGTCGTATTTCACTAGACCATGTATGCGTTCTAAAATTTACTCGGTCATAATTAGGCCATGCATAACCAAGCTCATCTTCATTATACACAAATTCCATGCCTTCAGGTAGATATACATCGGCTTGGAATCCTGTATAAGTTACCTCATTAGTCAAGTTTATTGCAAGTTCTTTTGTTTCTCCTGCTCCAATTGAGAAATCTTCTATAAAAAATGAATTTTCAGCATTCACTATGAGAGTTGAAGTCGCAACAATAGTTGCAAAAATAAATTTTATAAATTCCATCTTAAATTTGTTTTTAAATTAGTACTTTGAAAATTTGATTATTAACTTTTATTATGTAAACGCCTGTTGAAGTAACAGTAATGATTGTTTTTGAATTTACAGCTATTTTGCCACTAATTATCTTACCATCAATGTCATATAGTATTATTTGGTTGCCAGGTTCTGTATTGTTAACCACTATATTATTACCTTCTACATTAACTGAAATGGCTGAATTCTCAAGTTTTTCGATACCTGACAAAGCAGTTACCGAACAAGTTGCTGTAAGATTTGATCCATCAGTAGTTGTAGCAGAAATCTCAGCTAATCCTTCTTTGAGGATATTTACCAGTCCGTTTTCATCAACTGTTGCGATAGATTTTTCTGAACTTGTCCATATAATATCTTTGTTTGTGGCATTTTCAGGGTTGATGATGATTGTTAATTGAACTTCTGTCCCTTCTTCTGCTTCGATAGTTGATGGTGTAATTTCAATTGATGTAGCGAGTATTGGTTTGACAATCACTCTGCAAGTTGCAAACATACCTGAACCATCAGTTGCTGTTGCTGTAATGATTGCTTCCCCAATAGATTCTGCTTTGACTACTCCACGCTTGCTAACACTCACGATTGTCTCATCAGATGTAGTCCATTCCACTTTTTTATTAGAAGCATTTTCGGGTAATATGGTTGCTGTCAGTTGTTGTTTTTTATTAAGCATCAAATTAAGTTCTTCATAATCTAATATGATTGTTTCAACCATTATAGGTTCAACGATAATTTGACATGTAGCTTCCAGGTTTGAACCATCAGTAGTGCTTGCTGTGATGATAGCTTCACCGACTGCTATTGCAGTTACAACGCCATTATTATCTACTATAGCAACAGTTGCGTTTGAAGATTTCCATGTTACAGCTTTGTTTGTAGTAGTCTCAGGAAGAACTGTCGCTACAAGTGTTGTTGTTTGATCAACTTTAAGGTTTACTTCTGACTTGTCGAGAGTTATAGAAGTTGCGATTTCCCCTTCAAAAGTTGCTTTGCTATACGAAATATTATATAATGCTTGATACCACCAAACATCATTCATAATATCACCTATTCCAATTATATTATTATTTGCAAATAAAATTTCAATTCCATGATCATAATTATGATTATTAATTTGCAAAATAATATTACTTGTAAGATCCTTGTCAGAACCATCAGTGGTTTCTGCTATGACTAATTTGTTATCAGAGTCTTCATATACCACTTGTCCTAAAGGCATGATGAGAGTATTATCTGAGGCATTATATGTTGCATATATAGGGCTAATATCTGAAGCTTCAAGACCACCAAACATACACACTGGTTGTATCCATACTTTGTTTTTTTCAGTTTCATCAATAGTGATGTTTACTTGCCATTCTTCATCAGGAGAATCAATGATCGCACTATTAGCAAAGGCATTATAAACACCTTCAATCTCTGCCGGCACTTCATCTGATCCTTCACCACCGGTAATTTTGCTATACAAGATATTAAATAATGCTTGATATAAATTATTATTAAGGATATCGCACACTACAAATATATTGCTGCTTTCAAATGAGATTTCAATGCCATAATCATTTTTATTGATTTGCAAAATAATATTATCCGAGATGTTTATTTCTGAACCATCTATAGTTTCCGCTATAACCAATTTGTGGTCAGTATCTTCGTATACTATTTGTCCCAATGGCATGATAAGTGTGTTGTCAGTAGAATTATAGGTTGCATAAATTGGAGTAATATCTGAAGCATCAAGACCACCAAACATACACACTGGTTGTATCCATACTTTATTCTTTTCTGACTCATCAATTGTGATGGCGACTTGCCATTTTTCATCAGGAGAATTTACGAGAGCACTATTAGCAAAGGCTTTATATGTGCCCTCTAAATAAGATAAATCATCACTTGGTTCGTCTCCCGGCAGATCCTCTTTTTCAAAATCGAATGTTATTACTTCATTGTTATATGTTATGCTGGTAATAGACTTACCATTAATAGTGGTGTTGTGTACTTGCAACTTAGGAGACGACGTCGAGGAGAGTGTTGTATTGCCTCTATATGGATATAAGTCGCCATACAAGCTAGCTGTACTCCAGTTATTATCAGCAGGTATGAGTTTAAAACGTTGACGATTTGGGTCGTCATTAGGACCATTTCTTTCCCATGCGAAGATACTATAATCAACAGCAATTACCATCATACCTTCGGCAGGAAGTGATATATCCCAACCTTTTTTACAACGTGTTTCAAGGATTATATATTGATTAGCATTAGTCGATGTTATTTTATATGCGGCAGTCTTATCAGTATTCAATTCAGGCATTGTAATAGAGGTGTTTTCTATGAGTTCATTTAACTCTAACCAACCACATAATTCGCGTTCATGTGCATTGTAACCGATTGGGACATATCCATTAAGACCATAGCAACCACTATCCATGATGCTCCACTCACTCATACCCATAGCACCGGAGTAATCGATATCATAAAAGTCTGGCAAACCCAAAGTGTGACTATATTCATGGCAGAATGTGCCTATTCCACAAAGGTCAGAACCCGAATTGCCATATAGTTCTGCCGAACAAGCATAAGCGTCTAGTGTTACACCATTTATTGTAACTTTATTGTTTCCTGATGAATAAACGGACCCTGCATGAGGCCAAATGGTTGATGGATCTGCTCCCGTATTTTCGCCATATCCCGCATAAATTATATATACAAGATCAACCCAGCCATCACCATCGTTATCATAATCCGACATATCTACAAGACCTTGTTGACTTGCCAGTTGGCATGCTTCAGCCACCATTTCATGAGGTCTTATATCTCCTCCATATTCGTCTGATGCTCCATAATAAGCCATATCTTGACTCAATGTAACCGGTCCGACAACATTAAACTCAGGTTGGAATTGTCCGTAACTTTGTGCCACAAAGTAGTCTCGAGCTGAACCAATCGAGCCATACTTATCGGTATATCCCTCCTTATTCATCATTTCGTTGATGACGCTTTGTTCAAAAGTAAATTTCTGATCTTGAAACTCTACCAAAATAATAATACCCTTTACCACGTTGCCGTCGGTTGCTGCATTTCTGATAATACTACGCATTGGGGCATTCACTCCCGGAATATTAGCAACTTTTTGTGTCTTGTTTATTTTATATAATTCTTTGAGGCGTTTTACGACACTTTTTTTGTCAGATAAGAGTGATGTATTGACTTTACCAACGATGTTTTCACTCGCAACAAGATTGTTTTGTGCATCTACAGTAGTATAACGATAATATCCATCTTCGCACAATGTAATGGGAGTTCCATCTTCTGTGGCATAATAGTGATAATACTCATCGCCACATAAACGAATAGTTATTGTTGTGCCGTCTGGTTGTGTTACACTGTATGGTTTTGGAATTGCCGGTATTGCAAATGCATCTACCCAACACCATAGGCATGCTATAATGATGGGTATCATACTTCGCCACTGATTTCTGATTTTCGGTTTCATGATAATTAGATTATAAGTTTGAAAGTTTGATTATTGATTCTGATGATGTATATGCCATTAGGGATAGCAATTTCGTTTCGTCCGATTGCTATGTCAAGGAGTGTAGCACTGC
>CALDPR010000022.1 GCA_937911575.1 uncultured Porphyromonadaceae bacterium
GTGCGAAGCACCGGAGAGCGATAGCGATTCAATAACCGGGGGTTGAGCGAAGCGAAACCCTCGGAAAGCGAACACCACAGACACAGCGTCTGCAAAGACGCGAACTCTTAAGGACGAAGCGATATTACCGATTGAGATTCGGCAACCGTATGACATTGACTCGAAGCCACTCCGATCGATCAGACAGGTCTGATATGCTCCGATTCCTAATTAGACATAAAAAAGAGCGACTTGAAGATATCACACTTCAGTCGCTCATTATTCTATATCGTATCGTTTGATTATCCTACTTTGCTCCCCGGAGCAACTTCGCCTGTAGGACCGATCACGACAAGAGAACCATCGGCGTTTACGGCACTCAAAATCATACCTTCCGACATTACTCCTTTCAGTTTTCGAGGTTCGAAATTGGCAATGAAGCAAACTTCCTTGCCAACGAGGTCTTCCGGATTATAGAATTTTGCAATACCACTCACAATTGTTCGTCCCCCCATGCCGTCGTCAATTTTGAATTGAAGCAACTTGTCGGCTTTCGGCACTTTTTGGCATTCCAATACTTTACCGACACGAATATCGAGCTTTTCAAAAGTAGGGAAATCCACATTCTCCTGTATCGGTTCCGGTTGCCAATTTTTAAGTTTGTTGGCCTCTTTAGCAGCAAGCAACTTGTTGACTTGGAATTCAACCACGTCGTCTTCAATCTTTTCGAAAAGAAGATGTGGCTTTTCGATTTCGTTGCCTTCGGCGATAAGATTCAATTTTCCGAGGTCGCTCCATTTCAGATTGTCGATTCTTAATTGGTGTTTCAAGTCATCAGCCATAAATGGCAAGAACGGCTCGAAAGCGATGGCAAGGTCTGCACATATTTGAAGAGAAAGATTAAGAATTGTCTTCACACGCGACTCATCGGTCTTAATCAACTTCCACGGTTCGGTATCGGCAAGATACTTGTTTCCGATGCGAGCAATATTCATAGCCTCTTTGAGAGCTTCACGGAATTTGAAATTGTCGAGGTTTTCGGCAAGTTGTTTTTCAGAATCGACGATGTCGGCGATTGTCTGACGGTCGTAGTCTGTCAATTCGCCGGTGGCTGGGACAACCCCGTTGAAATATTTATGAACCAAGACCATCGCACGATTCACGAAGTTGCCTAAAATGGCAACTAATTCGGAATTGTTGCGAGCTTGGAAATCTTTCCAAGTGAAATTGTTGTCTTTTGTCTCAGGAGCATTTGCTGTAAGAACATATCTCAACACATCTTGTTTGCCGGGCAGCTCTTCAAGATATTCATGAAGCCATACAGCCCAATTTCTTGAAGTTGAAATCTTATCGTCTTCAAGATTGAGGAATTCGTTGGCAGGCACATTGTCGGGCAGATTAAAAGAGCCTTCAGCTTTCAGCATTGCAGGGAAGACGATGCAGTGGAACACTATATTGTCTTTTCCGATGAAATGAATCATGCGAGTTTCCGGATCTTTCCACCATTTTTCCCAACTATCGGGAAGGAGTTCTTTGGTGTTTGAGATATAGCCTATCGGAGCATCGAACCAGACGTAAAGCACTTTGCCGTCGGCCCCTTCCACCGGTACGGGGATCCCCCAATCAAGGTCTCTACTTACGGCACGTGGTTGCAATCCCATATCTAACCATGATTTGCATTGACCATAGACGTTCGGTTTCCATTCCTTGTGATCTTCAAGAATCCATTTGCGAAGTGTCGGTTCCCACTTGTCGAGAGGCAGATACCAGTGCTTAGTCTCTTTAAGTACCGGGACATTGCCAGTGATTGCCGATTTCGGGTTTACCAAGTCGGTGGCATTAAGTGATGTACCACAAGCTTCACATTGGTCGCCATAGGCACGCTCATTCTTGCAATGAGGGCAAGTGCCTGTTACGTATCTGTCGGCGAGGAATTGGTTTGCCTGCTCATCATATAGTTGCATTGATGTTTTTTCAATAAACTCCCCTTTATCGAATAGTTTTTTGAAAAAATCGCTTGCAGTTTTGCGATGCATATCGCTTGTTGTCCGGCTATAAATATCAAATGAAATACCTAAGTCTTCGAACGATTTCTTTATAATATTATGATAACGATCGACAATGTCTTGAGGAGTAACTCCCTCATCTTTAGCTTTTATGGTGATGGGAACTCCATGTTCGTCGGAACCTCCGATAAGAATTACGTCTTCCCCTTTAAGTCGCATATAGCGAGCGTAGATATCTGCCGGTACATATACCCCGGCAAGATGACCGATATGAACCGGACCATTGGCATATGGCAATGCTGTGGTTATCAGCGTACGTTTAAACTTTTTATCCATAAGATTAATAGCCTGTTATAATTAAATTGTATTGAAATGCAAAGATACGAATTTTTTTACAACCAAATGATATTCTTTTTTGTTTTTTGTTGATGCAACAATAATTTGTGCAGTCGGATAATTACACAAAATGAAATGGTAAAGTCTTCAGAACAATATCAGATGTATGCCGAATCTCAACCGGCAATGTTGCTTCGATTTTCGGATATTCGCTTTCCGAGGGTATCGCTTCGTTCAACCCCCGGTTATTGAATCGCTATCGCTCTCCGGTGCTTCGCACCCTGCACAGACAGATGGATATCTGTAATATCTTCTAATTTGAAACTTGAATTGAGATTGTCAGATCTTTGTTGTTCGAATAATAATAATGGTTATGAGAGCAAAGAAAAAGGTGTGAGGATTGCGATATTCTTATCTTACATTCAGGTCTTGGCTACCTATTACACAGATAAGACGACAGCCCCACACCGAGTATGCATATACTTATCCCTTGTAGGAGCGTGTATAGCAACTGATGTAGGTGTATTGTCATCTATCCCCGTGTAATAATTCATACTGCCAAGTTTGAATGTAGAAGATAAAGTTTCAATAACACCTTTATGACAGAATTTCTGTCTTCAACAAAAGTTGAATTCGGTAAGGCTGTCTCTTCAGCTTATAATTCCAAATTCTGTGGCAAATTTAAAAATAATCTTTCAGTAAACGAATATTTTTAACCAAAAAAATAGCAGAAATTGCAGTAAAATAGATTCTGAGATTTCAGAAAATCAGCAGATTATAAGATTGAGATGAGATAAAAATTTGTGAATATGGCGATATTGCTGTAATTTTGTAGTAAAATTGTTAAATATGTCAATATCTGCTGCATTATATCTAATTCCGGTCAATATGAGTGAAGCTCCATTAGAGAATGTGTTGCCACAATACAATCTCGAATTGGTTCGTCAGATAAAATATTTTATAGTAGAGAATGTTCGGACAGCCCGACGTTTTCTCAAACGCTGTGATAAGAGCATCGATATTGATAGCTTGACGTTCTATGAGTTGAACAAGCATACCGATTTGACAGAAGTGGAGAAATACCTGACGGCATTGGAATCGGGCGAACCTGTCGGAGTGATGAGCGAGGCCGGGTGTCCGGCAGTTGCTGATCCCGGAGCATTGCCGGTATCTATCGCACAACGTAAAGGGTATAGAGTTATTCCTTTAGTCGGGCCATCGAGTATTCTAATGGCTCAAATGGCTTCCGGGTTTAACGGACAAGGATTTTCGTTTGTAGGTTATCTTCCCATAGAAGAAAAACAACGTGTTCATAGAATTAAAGAATTGGAGAATGATGCGTATCGGAAAGACCAAACGCAAATATTTATTGAGACACCATATAGGAACAATAAATTGTTGGCATTGTTAGCAAAGACATTACGTCCCGAAACGTTGATTTGTGTAGCATCGGCAATTACTGATATAGAGCATGAGTCAATTCTCACTAAGAGTGCGAAACAGTGGTCGAGAGCGACATATAACTATGATAAAACACCAACTATTTTTTTAATCTATCATTCATGATTAAGGAGACAAATAAGAAACAACAATACTCGATTGAATTTGATACGTGGGATTTTAAAGAGAAAGCGGCAGTAAAATCTGTTGATGAGCCCGGCGATGATGTCGATGCTTTGAAATTCAGCGAAGATACGAATATCTATTATATGTCGTTTGGGAGTGGGAGTAGTGGCAATAGTTGCTATATCGGCACAGACAAAGAGGGTATAATAATAGATGCGGGGGTTAAACCCGACGATATTGCATCATGGTTGCGTGTCAACGGAGTGTCGATGGATAGGGTGAAAGCTGTATGTCTGACACATGATCATGCCGACCATGTCAGATTTGCATATAATTTGGTGCGAAAATATAAACATATAAAGGTTTATTGTACGAACAGAACACTGAATGGAATTTTCCGTAGACATAATGTGTCGAAACGGATTAAAGATTACCATATCCCAATATTTAAAGAGATACCATTTAAAATCGGAAAATTCGAACTCACAGCATTCGATGTCCCCCATGATGGAGAAGATAATGTAGGGTTTAGCATTAAAGTCAAAGAGAAGACATTTGTGGTGGCTACCGATTTAGGGAAGGTCGCAGAAAGAGCATATCATTATATGAGCCAAGCCAATTATCTGATGATAGAGGCTAATTATGATGTTGAGATGCTTCGTTTAGGCCCCTATCCGGAGTATTTGAAAGCACGTATTCAGATAGATAACGGACACTTAGACAATGCCGACACAGCCAAGTTTTTAAAAGAGATTATAAATCCGTCATTGAAATATATTTTCTTATGCCATTTGAGTAAAGATAATAATACGCCCGAGAAGGCTGTTGAGACAGTAAGGAATGCGTTGACGGAAGAGGGATTGACAGTGGGATATGCTCAAGAGACGATTGAAGATCGTAAGGCAAATGTGCAATTAATGGCATTGCCTCGCTATGAACCATCTCGCTGGTTTGTACTAAAATAGAAAAATATTTGTTGAAAAGAGGGAGAAGCAAGAGTAATGTTTTTATTGAAAAAACATTACTTATTTTTTATCGTTACTTGACAGAACGATCGACATCAAAGGCCCTTCCAAACCATTCGGAGCATAGGCTGTACGTGTTTCAAATCTGATGTTGCCGGATCCGAAATCATAGACTTCAAGAGAAGTGTCTTTGTCGTTGACATATTCATCAGATTGCACTTCATTTGCAGAATCCAAGCTCAAAGATTCTGTGATATAATCGGAAAGATATTCAGGCATCAGGTCGCCAAGATAAATGTTTGTTATACGAGCAGAATGTTCGCTCGTAACATCTATTTGCCATTCGCCGGGCGAACCTTGAATATCGGTATATAGAGGAGTTCCTCGACCGTCGGTAAGCACACCTTCATAGTTATATTCAGCAGTATCTAACGGTTCGCCTAAAGATATGGCATCGACGATGCTGCGAACGGTCATTGCAATATCATAGTCGGCAACATATTCAGACTGCAAAGTGTCGGTTGTCGTTACGCTGTCAGTTTGTGTCGTTTTCTGAGATTCAGAACATTCGACTAATAATATTGCTAAAATTAGCAACAATGTTTTATACCCAATTCTTTTAAGTATGAATAAAGGTGTCATTTTTTTTATATGAAATTTAATTCAAGATAATCAGGTTCAATACAGAAAATTAACAGGTTGCAAAGTTAATGTAAAATTCAACACCAAACAACAATAATTAATATTTGATTGGGAATTTAGTTATAATTATTCTCGAATTTAGTTTTTATATCATCAAGGAGCCCTTGGCAGGCATCTTCAAGAAGATCCAGTACAAGTTCAAATCCTTCAGCTCCTTCATAGTAAGGGTCCGGAACGGAATAATAGTAGGGGTGAAGTCGACAAAATTCGATCATACGGACAACTTTTTTCTCGTCTTCAATTGTAGGAGCTAAGCGTTTGAGATTTTCATAGTTTGAATCGTCCATAACTAATATTAAATCGAAGTTTTCGAAGTCGTCGGTCGTAACTTTTCTTGCTCGATGCTTGAGATCATAGCCTCGTCGGGCGGCATGGACTCGCATTCGTTTGTCGGGTAATTCACCGGCATGACCACCATATAATCCGGCAGAATCAATTTCTATAATCTGTTCTAATCCAGCTTCGTCTACCAAGTGTTGCATCACACCATGAGCGGCGGGAGACCGACATATGTTGCCAAGACACACAA
Organism: uncultured Porphyromonadaceae bacterium; assembly: GCA_937911575.1. Classification (GTDB taxonomy): domain Bacteria; phylum Bacteroidota; class Bacteroidia; order Bacteroidales; family Muribaculaceae; genus Lepagella. Next base: position 6,084 of record CALDPR010000022.1, read on the forward strand.
AAAGCAAACGATATGATTTATTTTTCTTAATCATCATTTCAATCTATTCTAAAAGAGTATTATCAGATAATTGGAGGTTCTTTTTCTCTTTTATTTATTTTTCTTGCAGGATTATTTTTAATCAATTTTTGTGTGTCGACATCTATGCCACAAGATTTACATATTAGTTCGGCGGCATAGTTGGCAGCAATCGATGTGCCAAGTTTTCGACGCATCGTTTTGTAGCCACTGATTTGCCAATCACGTTGAGGACTTGCTTGCAACAGAGGTGATAAGTTGCGAGCAATTGCTTCGACAGTGCAAAAGTGGACTAACAGTTCCGGTATGATTTCATTGCCAATAATAAGGTTTGGAAGAGAAACATATTTAACTTTCAATAGTTTCTCCATGATTTTATAAGCCAATCTTTTGCCGTTGGAACGATAACATACTACTTGAGGCGTACCCAATAGGGCAGTTTCGAGAGTAGCTGTTCCGGACGTAACAAGAGCGGCACTTGCGTGTTTTACAAGAGTAGGAGTGCAACCGACCACTACTTTCAGTCCTCGGTCTTGTGCTATTTGACGGTAGAATCGAAGAGGTATGGTAGGAGCGGCAGCAATTACGTATTGATAATCTGGGAAGCGTTTTGCAGCTTCAATCATCAGAGGTAAATTATTTCGAATTTCTCCTTTGCGAGAGCCGGGCAAGAGGGCTATTATTTTCCTGTCGTCATCAATTCCTTGTCGTTCAAGAAAATGTCGAAGAGGAGGCATATGTCCGAGAGCATAATCCATCTCTTGAACCGATGGATTCCCCACATATGTCGCTTTATAGCCATGCTTTTGATAGAAAGGAATTTCAAATGGCAATATTGAGTACATCGCACTGATATATCGTTTGATGCTTTTAATTCGATATTCTTTCCAAGCCCAGAGTTTTGGAGATATAAAATAATGAACAGGAATGTTCAAAGAGTGAGCATATTTTGCAAGTTTAAGATTAAAACTTGGGTAATCGACCAATATTAAAATGTCGGGGTGGTAGTTGGCAATTAATCTTTTAGCTTTTTTGAGATGCTCGAAGAGAGAAGGGAGTTTGCGTATTACTTCGCTAAAACCCATAACATTCATTTCGTTATAGTGTAAATCCGGACTTATACCGGCAGATTTTTGCATTAAGTCTCCTCCAAAGAATCGGAACTCACTTTCTTGATCGATTTGTTTAATCGAAGCAATCAATTCGCTTGCGTGTAAGTCTCCAGAAGCCTCTCCGGCGATTAACATATATTTCATATATATTGTTTAGAGTGAAAAGTTGTATGAATAGATTTAAATATGTGTTGAGCTTATAGTTCAATTAAATGGTCATAATCAAAATCTTTTATAGCTTGCGAACCGATAACTTTATCCCACATCAACGGAGAAATGCCATTGCCAGGGCGTTTGATAGTTAAGTTCTCTTCAGTAAGTAATTCCCCTTTATGAATTTTTCTTGCTGCTACTATACTTTTCCGAGCTATTGACATATTTTTCCGTTCACTATTGCTGACTTGTTTTATCCCATTCCCTATAGCTTTTTCAATGTTTCGTATAGCATTAATCATCGCTTTCAATTCATTTGGTTCAAGAGATGCTTTATGGTCAGGTCCCGGGAGATTTTTATCTAAAGTGAAATGTTTTTCAATCACGCATGCACCCATTGCAACAGCAGCAATTGGCACTTCAATCCCAATTGAGTGATCACTATATCCCACTTTAATGTCGATCTCATCAGCAATGTTTTTCATTGCAGATAGATTTACATCTTCAAAAGGTGTAGGATATTCGGTGTTGCAATGCAATAAAATAATATCGTTTTTTGAAAGAGATGATGAAGAAGGATATTCAAGACTTTTACCGGTAAGTATGTCAACGGCATTTTTAATTTCGTCGATTGTTGACATTCCGGTCGACAGAATGACAGGGATTGATTTTTCTGCTATTTTACGTAAGTAGGGTAGATTTGTAATCTCACCCGATGGAATCTTAAAATAATCTTGCCCAAGCTCGGCAAGGAGCTCGATTGAAACAAGGTCGAAAGGAGTGCTCATGAAACCGATTCCAACTTTTTCGCAGAGTTCTTTAAGAGTTTTATAATCTTCTAAAGGGAGATGTATTGCCTTACACATCTCAAGTTGTGATTGCTCGTTTCCGGTCGTTTCCTTTTGGTATTCCGCTTTTGGAGCAATAGAAGAAATTACTAATTCAGGCACAGCAGTCTGAAACTTAACATAGTCAGCACCAGCTTCTTTTGCTGCATATACCATTTGTTTGGCTCTTTCAAGAGAACCATTGTGATTGACACCTGCTTCTGCTATTATAATTACCTTATTCATAGAAAATTACTTCCTTTCTGTATCGGACCATTAGAGTATGGTCTTTCCAATTATTACATTGAGAGATGGGTAGGTTGAGAGATTCTTTGATTATATAGTCTGCAATAGGTGCATTGGCAAGTATTGAACATACAACTCCACCACCTAAACGAGGATTTATCTCCATAAGAAAAAATTGTTGTCTCCTTTTATCAAATAGGAATTGCAGAGTAATCGGACCTCTAAAATTAAGTGAGGATAACACGTTATTGCTTATCTCAATTAGTTCTGGTATTTTGCAAGTTTGGGTTTTTGTTACTTCTCCACCGACAACTTCTAATCTTATTCGTGGGACAACACACATTGTTTGCCCATTGTCTGCAACATAGCAGTCGATTGTGTATTCATCATTTTGTTCGATATACTCTTGAATGGTGTAATCCTCAATGTTTGTTAGAGATGCAAAATCGGTTGGGTTAGTTAATATTTTTATGCCTTGTGAAGCAGAACCTCGTCGGGGCTTTGCTATTGCCGGATATTTTATATCTGACGTTGAATATGTAGTTGGGATAGGTAGGTTGGCTTTCTCAAAGATTTCGGCAGCAATAGTTTTATCAAACATCTGTTGAGCTAATGCAAAATCACTTACGGGAACAAATAGATGAGGAAATGCCAATTTGCATTTAGATGCTATCTCAATTGCTCCATCTACAAATGGTAAGATAATATTGACATTATATTTTGAGATCACATTCTCAAGATCCGACATTAATTCCGGATCTGACCATTTTTTGCCAATGATTACTTCTCCAATGACAGCAATAGGAACTTTTGCATCAAGTTCGTAGCTGAGAATCTTGACATCATAACCTAATCTTTTTCCACTCTCTTTAAGAAGTTCGGCAACAGAAACTCTTCTGGCACCCCCCAGCATCAATATTACTATTTCGGCAGATTTGCTCATCGATTATAAATGGTTGATTTATACTTTTTTAGGTTCTCTTTGTTTGTGAACCATTCGATAGTTTCTTTTAACCCATCTTCAAGGGAATATTTTGGTTGCCAATCTGTCAGACTACAAATTTTTTTGTTTGAACCATGTAGTCTGAAAACTTCACTCTTTGAAGGTCGGCATCGTTCAGGATCTTTAACCCAATTTATCTCGCTATTCATAATCTTAGCTATGCAATTAAGAGTTTCTTGCATCGACACTTCAGTGTCGGTGCAAATATTTATCTCTTCGCCTGCAGTGTTTGCCGCCTTTGCGATATCTAAAAATCCTCGACAAGTGTCTTTTACAAAATTGAAATCTCGAGTGGGAGATAGGTCTCCAACTTTAATTTCTTTTTCTCCGTTAGCTATTTGAGTGATAATTGTTGGTATGATTGCCCTTGCAGATTGTCGGGGACCATATGTGTTGAAAGGTCTTACAATTGTAACCGGGAGGTCGAAAGCATTGAAGAAACTTTTTGCTATTGCATCAGCTCCTATTTTAGTGGCAGAATAGGGAGATTGTGGTTGGCGAGGGTGCTCCTCATCAATAGGCACATATTTCGCTGTGCCATATACTTCTGATGTTGAAGTAACTAATATTTTTTCAACACCTAAATCTCTGGCAGCTTGACACATGTTTAATGTCCCTTTTATGTTTGTGTCGACATAACTATCCGGAGCAATATAACTATATGGAATGGCTATTAAAGCAGCTAAATGGAACACTGTGTCCATGCCTTGCGTAATATGACGACAATAGTCGCTATCTCGTACGTCTCCACAAACAACTTCTAAATTGTTGTGTCGTATGTCTTCAAGCCACCCCCAATTATTAAATGAATTGTATTGACTTAATGCTCGGACGTTATAACCTTCAGATAAGAGTAATTCTGTGAGGTGTGAACCTATGAAGCCGTCTGCTCCGGTTACTAAAATATTTTTCATATATATTTATGCCTATTTAGATAGTTACCATTTTTTGAATTTGTATATGCGTGGATTGCCCGTTGTTGGAGAACTGATTAGTGAAAGTATCATTTCTGAACCATCAAGTTTGTTGATGTTCAGTTCACATACAGGCTCCGTAAGTCCCATTTCAGAGAATGGCCGATAAATTGAATCAACAAAGTTTATAATCAATGTATTATCGTTGGTTGTCCAGTTGCAATAAGATTCATCATATGCATTATGATTGTTGACACGAGTAAATCCTAAAGTGCTGTTTTGGAAAGACCAATATATATTGCCTGTGTATTGGCCAACAACTTCGTTATTATCTATTATTTCAACCAACTTCCATTTCCCGAATAAAGGACCAATGTCACCATCGTTTGTGGTGCAATTTGATGTAAACAGAGATAGAACTATAATAGTTGACAACAATATGATATTATTTAAATGTTTCATGCTAAATTATTTAGAGAAGTTTCCTTTGTATGTTAAACTGACTAATGCTCCAAAATTATTCCCGTAAAGAGAACCTGCATCAAATGCTAATTGACCTTTGATATGTAAGTTCGGAATATTTTTGAATTGATATGTTGCTTCAATCAATAATGATGTGTCGTGTCTTTTCTCTAAAATGGGTAAATATGGTGTCCCCCAAGATGTGCGATGAGAGAAGAGTATGCGATAGTCTGTATTTTTAGAAATGCTTCCACAAACACCTAAATGAAATCCTCTGACACGATTATCAGTGTATCGCATATATCCGTCGGTATTATATAGTGGCGATTTGATAAATGGAGAACCAATACTCATTCCATAATATGCCCAACCATTATACATATAGTTGTTGTAGTAATCATCAGCTCCTGTCGCTTCTCCCATGATTTGTGTATCTTCATGATCATCGGGAGCCCAATGCATAGGTCCACTTTGGTTAGTTAAATCGATATACTCCAAAACAACACCATTTAAGAAACTTTTTGTCGCAGATCGATATTCTAATCCCCATATGGCATCAAAACCATTCATCATTCCAATTCCGGAACCATCTTCCCAAGGACTTTGCATATAGGCATATAACTCGGAATCATTGCTAAAACGATAGCGAAGTTTGAGATCCCATGAGCCAAGATGATTCCCATAGTGATATTCTTGATCTCCGGCTATTGAACCTGCCCCGGGACCAAATATGCGAAAGAAATCTTTAAGACCTACTTTGATTGTTTCGTCACTCATGATCTCTCCATTCTTATATTTTTTATGGTTTCCTCCAAATTGAGCGGCATGTTGCATTCCGACAGTTACGGAAAATGGTTGCGAAGGATTAGTGCGAAAATAGCATTTGGAGTAGTGATACCACCAATTTGTAGTTATAAAAGAGTTATATTCGTTGTAGTGATTTTCAATCCATTTGTTGTCTAAAGTTTTGCCATATGCAAATTCTCCTTGAATTTGGACCCAGCCATTTGTAAAAGGAATATCTTGAAAATCAATAAAACCGGCTCGTAGTTGAGGTATAGGTCGTGCATTATTGCTTTGAACAAAATCTCCACTGCCTAAAAATTGATTGAATAAACTTCTATTATATTCTTTACTTCCGATTGACAAGAATACACCTCTGTATTTAATATCAGCCCATAATTGCTGTAACCATACATAGGCAGGACGTTGGCTTGTGGCGTAAAATGATTGTGTGGCGAGGTCGTATTTATCATATTGTGTGGTTTTAGACCAATCAAAAACTATGTCTGCTCCAAAACCATATTCAAAACGATTGTCGGTTTTTAGTTCTCGGTATATTTTACCTTGTTCCATAAATGTTATCGGTTGTGTATATAACCCTCCATTATTGGAACTTATGTAGTAAGGTGCAAATTTTCCAGTTCCTAAGTTTACAGTTGTTGTGCTTTCCCAATCGAATATTTTATCTGCTGATAAGGAGATTGGGAGCAAGAGTGTAATTGTAAATATTAAGATATGAGGAATGATTAATTTATTTTCCATTATATGTTCCAATATGTCTGTTTTTCTTTTCTTCAAAGATGTCTGATATAGCAAAGAAAATGCCACTTTCTTCAACGTTGCCAAATTCATCATTGATTGCTGTACCGAATATTTTCATTGTTGGAGAAAGATTCATATATGCATTTACTAATGGAGGAATATTGTTGCCACGTTCGCGAATAGAGTTGTTCAATATTTTATACCCTTCTCTAAAATCTTTGTTTTCAAAAAGGTGTGCAAATCGATTTAAATCCTTTGTCTTTAATGGCTGTTTGGGAGAGACAAGATTTTCAGAATCATAAAAATATTTATTCAGAAAATAAAGCAGCATATCTCGGCAATCTTCTCCATAGTTAGGATACATTGTAACCTTCCCGAATAGATATTTTATTTGAGGGTAGTCAACAGTTAATGCTCCTAAACCGTCCCATAGGTTGTCTAATGCGTATAAAGCTTTAGTGCCGGCTTTTGATGATTGATAGCCGAGAGAAACGAATGAGCGACCAAGTTCTAATGTGTTTGGGAGATATTTAGTAAGGAATGTATCAGAAAATTTAAACATATGGGAAGTGGCAATTTTTGGTTCGCCATTGCTGTTAAAAACAATATCCTCACCTAAAATGAATCGATATCCTCCAATGATTTCCTCTGCTTGAGGATCCCATACGATAAGTTGTCGACATGGTTTGTCCATAGTGTCAAATTCATCTATGTCGCATTCTTTACCTGTTCCTCCACCGGCATCACGAAACGCAAATTCTCTTAGTCTCCCAATTTCTCGCATTGTGTTGGGTGCAGAAAAAGCATCGATGATATATATGTCGTTGCCTCCTTTATTTGTATGTCGCAATAGTCGCTCTTCGGTTAATTCTGACTTAATTAGTTCTCTGTCTACGCGACTTATTATATCCTTCATAAATCGATTTTTTATTTAGATAAAAATTCGTCAAAAGAATTTTTTTGTATTTGCGAAATTAATAAATATGTTTAAATATTCCAAATTTGAAATAGTCCTTTCTAATATGAAAAGGATCACTTTTGTGTAAAAATATAGTTTATCACTGTTTGCCCGACAGCTTTTAGAGATGTCCGATCTATAGCACTCATATTATCGCCGACAGTATGCCATGTGGGGTTGAATCCTGTTTCGGTGTATGGGTTATATTCGATGATGTCGATCGCCGGTATACCGGCTTTAATGAATTCAATGTGGTCATCAGTGATTGCTCCTCCCGTTTCGTTGCTAAAAGTGTTGCTATAACCTGATTGTGCTGCAACTGCCCATATTTTATCTACTAACGTTGGTGCATAATGTTCGGAAAAAAGTTCTCTGCGAAATATGGCATTATGTCCACCGACCATGTCAAGTAATATTGCTTCTGTTGGAACATAACCTGCCTTGAAAGGGTTGTTTACAAAATATCGTGCTCCTAAAGCCCAAGACTCATCGTCTCCTTCTGTTCCCCAATCTTCAGCATCTAAAAATAATATATCGATGCCTTTATCTGTTTGAGATAGTCCTATCAGACGTGCCAATTCAAGAAGCACTCCAACACCACTTGCTCCATCGTTGGCTCCATCAACAGGTTTCGTGTGGTTTTGAGGGTTAGGATCAGCGTCGGCCCATGGTCTGCAATCCCAATGAGCCATAAGTAATAATCTGTTTTCAACTTCAGGGTTAAACTGCCCGATAATATTGGTTGCATTAAGTTTTGTGCCATCGAATGCTTTGAGAATGGCATGTTGTTCATGAACGATTGCTCCATGTCTGGTTAATTCAGATGCAAGCCATTTGGCACATTGTCTGTGTGCCTCTGTATTTGGTACTCGTGGTCCGAAGTTGACTTGTTGTTCAATATACTTATATGCACTATCTGCTTCGAAAATGACACTGGAATTATCCATGTCGACTTCACCTTCTTTTATGATTGATTCCGGTTGTTGATTTTTTTGAGAACTGCAAGCCACTAATAGCACTATAACGAATATGATATATGCAAATTTTATGTTCATAACAATCTATTTTAATACTTTCACTGCAAAGATACAATAAATCTTCGAATCATCTTGTGTGGGAGATTAATTTATAACTCTTTTCTTAATATATATATCAGTATAATATTGCATATTGATTTATCCGGTTGTCTTATTCGAAGGTGCTTAATTGTATGTTTGATATGTGATTTTTTTTGACATAGGTAAAAAAATGATGCTGAATTGGAATAATTTGTTAAATATATTTGCTATTAAGAATAAAAGTGCTTAATATTGCCAATATTATGTTGAACTATTAATTTTAATCACTATAATTATGCTAAAAATTTACAAAAAATTGGTTGATATCGCACTTGTCGGTATATTGACACTTATTGCATTCAATGTAAATGCTCAGCAAGGATCTGTTCCAATCTCATATGATCCGATTGCGGGTTCGACAGTTGAGAACCTTTACAGAATTGGAATTAAATTTAATTCGTCGGATTATCCGGGAGGAATAGACTATTCATATGCTTCACCCGAAATATATAAAGACGGAGAATTATCTTCGATTGTAGCATCATATAATTATGATAGTTCAGATTGGTGGTTAGGCTATGTTCAGTTTAGAGAGTTGATTACGGAACCGGGTACTTATACAATAAAAGTTGGAGCCGGACATTTTTATGCTTATAACGATAATTCTGTGAAATGTCCTGATTTTGAAGTAACATATATTATTGAGGAATCAGAGCAGGGCGAAGGTGGTGAAAGTGGCGATACTTCACATAATTTTGAAAGTATAATTCCGGCTGAAAATACTGTGGACAGTCCGATAACAGATCGCTCGTTGTTGCCAATAAATATCACAATAAGCACAGCAGTAACTCAAGATGCAGAGTTCATCAATAAGATAGTTAATATTTACAAGGACGATGATTTTAGTTCGGTTTATACAAAAGCGATAATGGGTGCTGACTACTCTAATTGGGCAATGATTAATATAGAGAAAGTTTCTGATGGTCAAGATTGCAGTGAAACAGGTAAATACACAGTAGTCATACCAGCTAATTCATATACATGGTTAGGAGAATTAAATAAGGAAATACATCTTACATTTTATGTCGATAATGGCACAGAAGGTGAAGATCCGGGAATAACAAATACCGATTTTTATAAGATTGACCCTATGCCTAATACGGTTGAAGGTCCAATTATTGAACAGTTATTGCCTATATATATTCAAATTGATAATACAATCAGTGCAGATCCTGATATTGTTGATTCCAGTGCCATAAAAATATATAAGGACGATGATTTTAGTAAACCATATGCAACACCGTATACTAAAAATCATGACTCAGATTGGGCATGTTTGTATTTAATTGCAACTGATGGAATATATTGCAACGAACCGGGTAAATATACGGTAGTATTCCCTGCCGGTGCATATACATGGCAAGGAGAACCTAATGAAGAGTTCGAATTGGTATATTATGTAGGTGATATGTCGCAAGGTGGTGGCGAAGAGCCGGAACCTGAGCCAAGCGTAAAATTGGAATGCACTCCTGATCCAAGCATTCCAGTGGCATCTTTGGAAACGGTATCTGTATCATTTGTTGACTACTCCGGTCAGATATTAGTTTATAATGATGGTGCAGTGTATGATAAGGATGGAAATAAAGTGGCAACTACAACTGCTGTTTCCGGATCACAACCACTCGTTTTAAATGTTTCTCCTGTTATTACAACTCCAGGTGAGTATACAATAAGGTATAATGAGGGTGATCTTGTAGTATATGCAGGAGGGATGACAAATATTCCTGCATTTGAAATAACGTATGTTGTAGAGGCTCCAAAGGTGGTTACGTATGATTTTGAACCGAAACCTTATACGATTGACCCATCAAATACTCTCAATATTGCTAAATTAAGTAAATTTACGTTTGAAGTTGATGGTGTGGCATCATATATTAATCAAGAAAAAAATCTAATATATGTTTATGATGCAGATAATAATGTAGTTACAACCGGAACAATGCTTCCTGATTCAAGAAGTTGGATTGTTGGAATTGAAGCTACATTTGAAGAGGAAATAACAGAAGAAGGTACATATACGATTGTAATTCCTCAAGGGTCATTTGGAGATAGTGTGTGGGCTGAGGCTAATGCAGAATCCGGACGTGCTAACCCTGAACTTCGCTATGAATATGTTATAGGTAATATATATGATTTTACTTATCAAAGCATATTCCCGGCAAATAATGCGGAAGTAGTCAATCTTGAATTTATTGAAATAGAGACTGATTTGGAATTGGCAGATGTAAAAGATAATGTAATTAACGTATACGATGCGAATGATCAAGTTGTAGCAACCGGGAAATTCCGTACTCGCACTGATGATACATCATTTATAGTTTGTGAGTTTGATAAAAAATTTGCTGTTGGTTCTTATAATATTGTGATACCAAAAGGTACGTTTGGTGATGCTCGTTGGTATTCTCAAAATTGTGGTCGTGCCAATGCAGAGTTGATATTGACATATAATGTAACTATTGCTACCGGGGTTGAATATATCAATAGTGATGATGCTCTATTTACAGTTTATAGCATTGATGGAGTTTGTTTGCTACGCAATGCGAAATATGAAGATTTGAAAAAACTTCAAAAAGGGTTCTATATCGTGAATGGTAAGAAAATAGCATTATATTAAATTGTAATTATGTGTTTTTTAGGAGAGACTGCAAACGGCAGTCTCTCTTTTTTGTTTAAGTAATGGCTGCTTATTAATGTGTAATTGCTCTCATCTTCTCTTTGAAAAATAATAGACAACATCATAATTTATTTCATTTAATAAGCACATTTTAGAGTCAATCCATTATCTGTCTCCATGCCAAAGTACAGAGTAGACGTACAATTATATATGCTACGGATAAATTGTATTGATCTATTTAAAAAAGTTAATTAAAGTTAAATATGGAAATATTTTCCACAGGAAATTTTTATTGTTGTAAAATTTGATTTATCTTTGCAATAATTTCCAATGGAAAATAAAATACAAACTTAACAATATATAAACAATGGATAAAAAAATGTCAGAAAAATATTTAATAATCGGAGGTGTTGCTGGAGGAGCAACAGCTGCTGCACGTATTCGCAGAAATACTGAAAATGCTAAAATAATTTTATTTGAGAAAGGGGATTATATTTCCTATGCAAATTGTGGACTCCCTTATCATATAGGTGATGTTATAAAAGAAAGGGACAGATTATTCGTGCAGACACCAAGTCAGTTCGGGAAGCGATTTAATATTGATGTCAGAATAAAAAGTGAAGTAGTAAAAATTGATAAGTCGAATAAAAGTGTTATGGTTCGACGTTCAGATGGAGTTGAATATGTTGAGAGTTATGATAAATTATTACTTTCTCCGGGAGCTGTTCCTATTCAACCACAAATAGAAGGACTTGATAACGAGGGGGTATTTACGTTGCGAAATGTAGATGATACGGATAAGATTATCGAATATATAAAAAAGAAAGAGGTAAAAAGAGCCGTTGTCGTAGGTGCCGGATTCATTGGATTAGAGATGGCGGAAAATCTTTTGCATCGTGGCATAGATGTGTCGGTAGTTGAGATGTCAAATCAGGTTATGTCTCCAATAGATTTTTCTATGGCTGCAATTGTAGGTCAACATATGTTGGATAAAGGTTTGGCATTATATATGAAACAAGGAGTTGAAAAAATAGGAAAGAAGGAGAGTCAACTTCTTGTGACGTTAACGTCGGGAAAAGAAATAGAAACCGAAATGATTTTGTTGTCTATAGGCGTACGTCCTCAATCAAAATTGGCAGTTGAGGCTGGTTTGGAGATTGGAGCTTCTGGTGGAATTGTTGTAGACAAATATCTTCAAACTTCTGATGATTCAATCTATGCAGTGGGAGATGCAATCGAGTATCCACATTTGTTAACAGGTAAAGCGTGGCTCAACTATTTAGCAGGTCCGGCTAATAGACAAGCTCGTATAGTTGCAGATAATATGGTTTATGGTAATAAAGTAATATATGAAGGTTCTATAGGAACATCTATTGCAAAAATTTTTGACCTTACAGTTGCATCAGTAGGACTTCCGGCAAAAAAATTGAAGCAGTTAAATATAGAATATCAATCTGTTACAATCCACCCGTTATCGCATGCGGGATATTATCCGGGTGCTACTCCTATAGATATAAAAATCACATTTTCTCCTATTGATGGTAAATTATATGGCGCTCAAATTGTTGGATATTCCGGCGTTGATAAAAGGATTGATGAGTATGCATATGCCATAAAACGAGGTGATTCGGTGTATGATTTGACACAAATTGAACATGCCTATGCCCCACCTTATTCATCGGCAAAGGATCCGGTTGCAATATCAGGTTATGTTGCTCAGAATATCCTAACTGGCAAGATGAAACCGATTTATTGGAGAGAATTTGCGAATGCCGATCCATCGAAGGTTACCCTTCTTGATGTGAGAACAGCAGATGAGGTCGCATTAAATAGTATCCCCGGATCAATTAATCTGCCTCTGGATAATCTTAGAGAACGAATTTTGGAGTTGCCGTCAGATAAACCGGTTTTTGTATTTTGTGGGGTTGGCCTTAGAGGTTATCTTGCTTCAAATATTCTTAAAGATAATGGTTTTTCAGATGTAAGGAACTTAATAGGAGGACTTAAGACATATAATGCTGCTATGTTGGCACAAAAAAGTGAAATTACTAATAAGTATAAAGAAGGAAAACAACATATAGGAATGGATAGTAAGAAGAAAATTAAAGTAGATGCTTGTGGCATACAATGTCCTGGACCTGTGTTAAAATTAAAATCTACTATTGAAACACTTTCGGAAGGTGAATTATTAGAAGTCAGTTCCACAGATAATGGATTCCCTCGAGATGCAGAAGCATGGTGCAATACGACAGGACATCGGCTGATAGAGAAACGTTCAGAAGGTGGCATACATTATGTTACTATTGAGAAGAAAGGAAATTGCACGATTAAGCAATCAACCATTGTTGAAAAAGGAAAGACATTTATCCTTTTTAGCGATGACCTTGATAAGGCTCTAGCTACATTTGTGCTTGCTAATGGAGCGGCAGCAACTGGTAAAAAAGTAACAATCTTCTTTACATTCTGGGGACTGAACACGATAAAAAAAATTAGAAAGCCAAAGGTAAAGAAAGATATATTTGCTAAAATGTTTGGCTTGATGTTGCCTGCTGATTCATTGAGACTTAAGTTGTCTAAAATGAATATGTTTGGTGTTGGACCTAAAATGATGCGTTACATTATGAAGATAAAAGGAGTGGATTCTCTTGAATCATTGCGTCAGCAAGCGATAGATAATGGAGTTGAATTCATTGCTTGTCAGATGTCGATGGACGTGATGGGGATAAAGAAAGAAGAACTCCTGGATAATGTGTCAGTCGGTGGAGTCGCAACATATATGGAGCGTGCAGAATTATCTAATGTGAATTTGTTTATTTAAAGGAGTTGTAGGTTGTTCCTTAAAAGTGGTATAATAGAATGGAAAAGGTAAAATGTATTTGTATGATGAGAGATTTAATGAAGTCAATCACTGAACTTGAAGAACAGTTGATGTGTAGATTCAATCTCTCATTGAATGAAGCAATGTTGCTGTGTTCGGTGGGCGATGAAAAAATTACGGCAACGAGTATATCTGATCGAACGGGAATGAAACCATCTCATGTCTCAAAAATAATCAATTCCCTTGAAAAGCAAAATTTGCTGATTCGTCATCTGGGAGAGATGGATAGGCGACAGATGTATATTTCATTGACGTCTAATGGTTTAGACAAATTAAAGCTGTTAAGGGTTTATGATTTCGATATTCCTAAACTTCTTGTTCCGTTGACGGAAGCATACGGAATAGAGTAATACGTGCGACTCAATAAAATTAAAACAGAGATTATTTATTTTGATAATCTCTGTTTCTGCTTATATCATATTAAATAAATTTGGTTCCTCTCCACGCAGTTCTTGTAGTTGGCGTGCAATTTCACTTTGCTTTTGTTCCAATTCTTGAATTTTACGGACGCGTTGTTGAGAAATGTATTCGTTAAGGCATTTTTGAATATCCTCCAACAATATATTTATTTTTTTTACTTCTTCATTTGTCAATTCTTTGGCATTCAAAATAGATGATTTAGTGGCTTTGATATTATTTATTATAATATCTATATCTTGGGGAGGAATGCTTTCTAAACGTTGTTTACGTTTCCATTGCATGATGGAGAAATATTGTTTGTCTACATCTTTAGCTCTGAACTTTTCCACCATTTTAGGAGACCGTCCTTTAAGAAATTCATCAATATATCGTGCTACAGTTTCTTCTTTACTCATTGTGTGCTGTATTTTATTTTGCGAAGTTAATGAAAACTGCTTCTTTGTGCAAATTTTTTCTTAATTTTATTTTAAGGGGGGCCTACAGAATAGTATTTGATAAGATTTTAATGGCATTGCAATTTTTGAGATCTGAAATCCAATTATAATTCTAATGAAATGTGAATTTAATTTCGGTAGTTCCTATTTTTTTCGTATCTTTGACGCAAAATAAATTAAGAATCATTTATTTGTTTGTTTAGCGTTTTAATATACAATAAAACAGTAAATTAATAATGAATATATCGGATATACAAGAGGAGATTATCGAAGAATTTGAAGGTCTGACAGATTGGATGGATAGATATGCTTACATCATAGAGTTGGGCAATCAACTTCAACCGATACAAGAATCATATAAAACTCCGGAGAATTTGATAGAAGGTTGCCAAAGTAGGGTATGGATTCATGCAACACAAGAAGATGATGGTAAAATAGTATTTGAAGCCGATTCTGATGCTCTGATAGTTAAAGGTATTGTAGCCTTGTTGTTGAGGACTTTATCCGGGCAGACTGCTGATGATATTTTAAATACAGAGTTATATTTTATAGATAAAATCGGATTGAAAGAGCATCTATCTCCAACACGCAGTAATGGGCTTGTTGCAATGGTGAAGCAGATGCGAATGTATGCTCTAGCATTCAAAACATTACAAAAATAAATATAATAATAATTTCTAACACTAAATCAATTTAAGTTTATGTTTAAAAACCATCCTAAAGGGTTAATCCCTGCCGCCCTCAGCAACATGGGCGAACGTTTCGGTTACTACATTATGAATGCCGTTTTAGTGCTGTTTTTATGCTCTAAATTCGGCCTTAGTGATGAGACAAGTGCCCTTGTTTATTCATTCTTTTATGCGGGTATCTACATTTTAAGTCTTGTCGGTGGTCTTATTGCTGATAAAACACAAAACTACAAGGGAACAATCATGACCGGTCTTGTTATTATGGCATTAGGTTATGTGATTTTGTCAATTCCAATCCTTGCAACAGAAGGTAATACAACTTGGTTGCTTACTCTTACTTGTGGTGCATTGTTCCTTATTGCATTTGGTAATGGTTTGTTTAAAGGTAACTTACAAGCAATCGTAGGTCAAATGTATGATAACCCAAAATACGAAAAACAACGTGATAGTGGTTTCCAAATTTTCTACGTGTTTATTAACGTAGGTGGCTTGATTGCTCCATTTGTTGCACCATTACTTCGTTCTTGGTGGTTGGGTGAAAATGGATTTGTATATAATGCCAATCTTCCGGCATTGTGCCATGAATTCCTTGCTAATGGAGCGGCAATGACAACTGAAGCAATGAACAACCTTACAACAGCTATGACAGCAGCAGGAGGAAGTATTGAAAATCTTGCTGAATCATGTCAAAACTATCTTCAAATTTTCAATGAAGGTATCCACTACTCATTTATAGCTTCAGTAGCTGCAATGTTTATTTCATTAGTAATATTCATATTAACTAAAAAGCAATTCCCAACTCCGGCTAAAAAGGCAGCGTCAGAAACTGTTAATTATACAGCTGAAGAAAAAGCAGCTATGGCAAAAGATATTAAACAACGCATGTATGCTCTTTTTGCTGTGCTTGGTGTAGCAATCTTCTTCTGGTTCTCATTCCACCAAAATGGAACTTCTCTTTCATTGTTTGCTCGCGACTTCGTTGAAACATCAACAGTGCAACCTGAAATATGGCAAGCATTGAACCCATTCTATGTGATTGTTCTTACTCCGGTTATTATGGCAATATTTGGAGCATTAAGTCGTCGAGGAAAAGAAATTTCAACTCCACGTAAGATTGCTATTGGTATGTTTATTGCCGGACTTGCTTACTTATTCCTTGCAATATATTCATATATCATGGAATATCCTTCAGCTCAAGATTATCTTGCACAACCGATTGCAGACCAAGTTAAGGCTGGTGCTTGGGTGCTGTTTGCTTTATACTTCTTCTTGACAGTGGCAGAATTGTTTATCTCTCCACTTGGTCTTTCATTCGTTTCAAAGGTTGCTCCAAAGCATCTTCAAGGTCTATGCCAAGGTCTTTGGTTAGGAGCTACTGCTGTTGGTAACCTATTGTTGTGGATGGGTCCGTTGATGTATAATGCTTGGCCTATTTGGCAATGCTGGACAGTATTCCTTGTTGTTTGTTTAATCTCTATGGGTACGATGCTTGGAATGGTAAAATGGCTTGAAAAAGTTACAAAATAAGTAAACCTCATTTCAATATAGATAAAGAGGAGTTGAAAATCAACTTCTCTTTATTTATGTGAAATCTGATGACTTAATTTTTAAGTGTGTTTATCTAAAGATTAATACCTGACTTTACAAAATAAATAATATTAACAAATAAAGTTATACATCTATGTTTAAAGGACATCCAAAAGCACTTTACGCTTTAGCTCTGGCAAATACAGGTGAGCGTTTTGGTTACTATACCATGTTGGCTGTATTTGCACTTTTTTTACGTGAAAACTTTGGCTTGGAAGCCGGCACTGCCGGTGCTATTTACTCAACATTTCTTGGGTTAGTCTATTTTATGCCTCTTATTGGTGGTGTAATGGCAGATAAATTTGGATTCGGTAAAATGGTTACCATCGGAATTTCAATTATGTTTGTCGGATATATGTTGTTATCATTCCCTCTTGGAGGAGATATGATTGCTATGATTGCCATGATGGCGGCTCTCTTATTTATCAGTCTTGGGACAGGTCTGTTTAAAGGCAACCTTCAAGTTATGGTTGGGGACTTATATAACGATCCAAAATATGCCGATAAACGAGATTCCGGATTCTCAATATTTTACATGGCAATAAACGTAGGCTCTCTGTTTGCTCCAACAACAGCCGTTGGAATTAAAAATTGGGCTCAAAATGATTTAGGATATTCATCAAATGATGCTTATCACTTTGCATTTGCTGTTGCGTGTGTTGCATTAATTCTCTCTATTGTAATATATTATGCGTTTCGCTATACATTCCGTCATGTAGAAGGGGGCAAGAAAACATCTAATAGTAAGCAAATAGTTGAAGATAATCTGTCGCCTGAAGAAACAAAAAAACGTATTGTGGCCCTATGCCTTGTGTTTGCTGTTGTTATTTTCTTTTGGATGGCATTCCATCAAAATGGTTTGACTCTTACGTATTTTGCCGATGAATTCACTAATACATTTGCAATAGGTTTTGATACGATGCTATTTGATGTTTGGAATTTAGCATTGCTTATTGTTGCTGTTTATGCATCTTTCTCAATATTCCAAAGTGAATCGCCAAAAGGAAAATTACTCTCAGGATTATTGGCAAGTGCTATTCTTGCTTTCTTGGTATATCGCTTATTTGAAACAGAGGGTGCGGAAATTAATGTTTCAGCTCCTATATTCCAACAATTCAATCCTTTCTATGTAGTGGCTTTGACTCCTGTTTCAATGGCTATTTTTGGAACATTAGCAAGAAAAGGGAAAGAGCCATCTGCTCCTCGTAAAATTGCATATGGTATGCTTGTTGCCGCTATCGGTTTTGCCGTTATGGCTGCAGGTTCTCAAGGACTGAATACACCTGACGAGCAATCACGTGCTATTGCAGTAAATAAGGCTGAATTAATTGCTGAAAATATCCATTTAGCAGCGAATGATACCGAACTAAAAATTGCAGAAAAACAAAAATCAGATTTTGAAAGTAAACTTACAAAAGAAAATAAGGAATTATTCAATCAAGTGTTTGACGCTTCTATGATTATTCTTGCATCAAATGATGTTAAGGGAGAGAAACCGCTATCAGAATCGGTGGTATCAGCAATGACAACTATAGAAACAATTAAAGCCGACACAAAAGTTGAAACACGAGTATCTCCTTATTGGTTGATATTTACCTATTTAGTCCTCACATTTGCTGAATTGTTGCTTTCTCCGATGGGTATTTCATTTGTTTCAAAAGTTGCTCCTCCAAAACTTAAAGGTTTGATGATGGGAGGCTGGTTTGTTGCAACGGCAATTGGAAATGCATTGGTTGCTGTCGGAGGTTTCCTTTGGGCCGGATTCCCTTTGTGGATAGTTTGGACAGTATTTATCTCCTTATGTTTACTCTCTGCACTGTTTATGTTTGTGATGATGAAGAGATTAGAAAGCGTGACAAAATAAAAGGAAGGCGTAGTATAAATAAAAAAAGCGAATCTCATTTTGGGATTCGCTTTTTTATTGTATGAACAATGTTATTTTCTTCTTTTGCTAACCAATTGAAAATATAATTCTCGAACGATAACAACCGGCGATGTAACTAATATTATGGTCAACCATGTTTGCCATGACAATGGGTGTGTTTGGAAGACTTCTCCTCCTATTTGAACAATTAAAATTGTCGTAGCTAAAATAAGACAAATGATTCCTATAAACTTAAAATTTTTGCCAAGTCCGTCAAAAATTGAACGATTTTTTTCAATTACTCTTGCATTAAACATATTCCACCAATTAAGAATCATATACGATGCGAAGAATACTGTCAAATCAATTTTGGAGAGGATATTAGCTAATTCTGTGTGTCCATGTCCTTGAATGATGTCAATGTTACTGATTCCCCATAAGATACATGTACATAAAAGCCAGATAAAGCCACCGAAGCCAAATATTGCTTTGATTAATGATTTGTTTATAATAAATTCATTCCGGTCTCTTGGTTTATCTTTAAGCACTCTTTCGTCGGCTGGCTCCGACGCCAATGCTATCGCAGCTAAAGAGTCCATTACCAGATTTATCCATAAAAACTGTGTTACGGTAAATGGCATTTCAACTCCAACAAAAGGTCCAAAAACGGCAATCATACAAGCTGATACGTTGATAGACAATTGCAAGAAAAGAAAGTTCTTGATATTCTTAAATAATGAGCGTCCCCACTTAATGCCGGTTACAATTGATGGAAATGCGTCGTCAAGAAGTATGATATCAGATGCTTCTTTTGCTACAGATGTGCCTGAACCCATAGCGATACCTACGTCTGCGTGATTCAACGTAGGAGAGTCGTTTACTCCATCTCCTGTCATTGCACATACATATTTTCTATCTTGAGCCCAATTAAGTATTTCAAGTTTGTTTGTAGGCGTACATCTTGTTATGACATTTGGGAACTCTCGCCCGTTTTTGTTGCTCTTGACGGCCTCTGTAAAATCTTTTGCCTCAATAGCCCATATGTTTTGGAAACCAGCTTGTCGTGCAATTTCAGAGCCTGTCTTAAGATTATCACCGGTCATCATTACAACATCGATGCCTGCTCCGTAACATTTCTTGATTGCATCTGGAACATCTGATCTTACGGGATCCTCAATAAACCAGGTGCCGATATATTTGCAATTATCCAACGATTCTCCCGCTTCCAATCGTTCTTTAATAGATTCATAATTATTTGAGCCAATCACAGCCGCTGTGATTGCTCTGCGTCCACGTGCTTGTTGGTTAGACACTTCAACTAAGAATCTGTCATTCTTGATAATTCGTGCGATTACTTCAGGAGCTCCCTTGATGACAATAATTTCTTCTTGAGTCTTAATATCTTTGGCTTGAGTTACCATATATTTATATGCACTGGAAAATGGAATACATGATAGTATCCTATATGAATTCCTTAACTCTTCAGTGTGATTGTTGCCAATGAATTTAAGAATTGCACCCTCAGTAGGATTCCCTAAAACTTGATTGCTGCTTGACCAATTTGCAGTTGAGTTGATTGCTCCAATAATGTTCAACATATTTCTGTTTTCATCGTCAACATCAACATCAACAACAGTCATGCTGTTTTGAGTCAGTGTGCCTGTTTTATCTGTGAAAATTACATTTACGGCTCCAATAGTCTCGCAAGCGTGCATCTTTTTTATAAGATTGTTCTCTTTTGCCATAGTTTTCATTGAGAATGCAAGAGCTAAAGTAACAGATAGAGGAAGACCTTCCGGTACGGCAACAATGATTACAACAACGGCTCCCATCAAGAACTGGACTTCGGTTAATAAAGTTGCGATTGACCACGTAAATGAGTTATCTCCAAAAGCAAAATCCCAGTGCATTAAATTTAGGATTATAAACATTAATGCTGCAATTGTAAATGCCGCTATATTGATTTTGCTTGCAAGTTCAGTTAGTTTCTCCTCCAATGGTGTTTTATTATCAGTCTCTTCAGAAGCTTGTCTTGTGGTTTTCCCAATTTCTGTTTCATCACCAACTTTAACGACAATACCTTCTCCCAAGCCTTGTTCAATGGTAGTCCCTCTTAACAATAGATTTGGAGCAAATCCGGATCCGGTAAATGGTTCATCTATTGGGTGTTTAGATACAGCAATTGATTCTCCTGTCATTGATGCCTCAGAAACTTTCATGTCCATAGAATGAAATAATTCAATATCTGCAGGAATTTCATCTCCGGCTGATAAGATTACTACATCACCCACGACAAGTTGATCTTTTGTGATTTCTATAACCTGACCATCTCTGCGAACTTTTACCGGCTCGTAGTCTTTGTCGGTTTTCATTTCATCAAATTTCTTCTTGGCATTCCATTCTTGCCAAAAACCAACTCCCGTAGCAATCAATACGGCTGCAATAATACCGATTGATTCTGTGAAATCTCCGTGTATTATGCCAAATACCAATGAAATGGCTGTAGCCACAAGTAGAATTACTATAATAGGATCTCGAAATTTTTCAAGATATAATTTCCACCAAGGTGTCTCTTTGGGAGGAGTCAGTAGATTAAAGCCATGTTCTATTCTACTTTGTTCAATCTCTTCTTTGGTTAAACCATTTATTAGATATTCTTTTTTCATGTTTGAGATTAATGCCAATTAATAATTTATTAGACGAGAATGATGTTGAAGTTAGGGTTCAATCCAATCTCCATTTGCTTTGATAAGAGCAATGAGACGTGGAAGTGCATCTTCTTGGGGAATGTTTTTTTCTATACATTCTTTATTTTTATATAAACTTACTTTCCCTGCCGCTGCTCCGACATAACCATAATCGGCATCAGCCATCTCTCCCGGACCGTTGACAATACACCCCATTACACCGATTTTTAATCCTTTCAAATGAGATGTCGCTGCTTTGATCTCTTTTAGTGTGTCTTGAAGAGCAAATAGTGTGCGACCACAACCCGGACATGCGATGAATTCAGTGTGTGTGAATCTTAGACGAGAAGCTTGAAGGATAGCAAGACTGATTCTGTCAAGGTCTTCTTTTGAAATGTTGGGAGCATCAAGCCATATTGCTGTTCCAAAACCATTCATAAGCATTGCCCCGAAATCTGCTCCTGCCATTATTTGTAGTTCTTCAACTGATGCTGTGTCATACGACATCTTGATTATAAATGGATTATGCTTCTCGTTATTTATGGCTTTTGCGATAAATGCTTGTATCTCACCAATCTTATTTTGATGTTTTGATGATAATATAATTGGAACATCGGAAGGTAGGTTCCCCACGTCCTCTGAAGCATCTAACTCAACCCATGTCGGGTGTATGGATTCAAAGTCAACCCCATATGCCAACGGGTAGCGTATGGAGTCAAATCCCGGTATAGGCAAAGCATATTCACGAGGTGTGATGTCTAATTCTTTAGGCTCAATAATATTTTTATGTCCGGCACGCGAAGTGATATGCTCGACAAGTAGCTTCCCCACAGGTATCTCATTTTGAGGATCTTCACTGAGCGAAACACGAATGGTGTCGCCGATACCCTCTGCAAGAAGCGTACCTATGCCTACGGCACTCTTAACTCTGCCATCTTCACCATCTCCTGCTTCTGTAACTCCAAGATGCAATGGATATGCCATTCCCTCTCTTTTCATCGATTCAACAAGTAGACGAACTGTGCTTACCATTACGACAGTGTTTGACGCTTTTATTGATATCACTATTTGGTCGAAATTCACTTCTCGGCATATCCGAAGATATTCCATGACTGATTCAACCATTCCTTCGGGGGTGTCGCCATATCGACTCATTATCCGATCGCTTAATGAACCATGATTCACACCTAATCTAACAGCTGTTGAATTCTTTTTGCAGATCTCGAGAAATGGAATTAATGATTCCCGAATTTTTAGAATTTCAGCAGAATATTCTTCCTCTGTGAATGACAATTTTTTAAATGTGCGAGCGGCATCTACAAAATTGCCCGGATTGATACGTACTTTGTCAGTGTTTTCTGCAGCAACAAATGCGGCTTTGGGATTAAAATGAACATCTGCCACAAGTGGAGTCTCGCAACCTCTTTCGCGTAATTCTTTGCGAATTAGACCGATGTTTAAGGCTTCTTTGACACCCTGTGTTGTTAAACGTACAATATCGCCACCTGCTTTTGTTATATTGATTGATTGCTCAACGCATTCGGAAATATCATTTGTCGATACATTAGTCATCGACTGAAGGCTGATTGCATTATTTGCTCCGATTTTTATCTTTCCGATTCTTACTTCCGAACTTTCTCTGCGACGATAGTTGTAGATGCTCATCGTTATATCTTTTTATTGTTAATTGGTTTTAAATTTATATTCCACTTTTGACAACTCTTCATTTGCTTTGACAATCTTTTGGGTTAATGATTGTTTGTAAGCATTCATACGATTATCTATAGCTTGGTCTGTCAAAGCGAGTATTTGTGTTGCTAAAATAGCGGCATTAAGCGAACCATTCACACCGACTGTTGCGACAGGTATGCCCGGAGGCATTTGAACAATGGCTAGCAGTGAATCTAAACCATCGAACGATGAACGTATCGGAACACCGATGACGGGCAATGTAGTCAAAGATGCAATAACACCACCAAGGTGTGCTGCCATGCCTGCTGCTGCAATAATCACCTTTATGCCTCGCTCTTTTGCAGATGTCGCAAATTGTTCAACCTCATGTGGGGTACGATGAGCCGATAAAGCCAACATCTCAAATGGTATTTCCATTTGATCAAAAAATTCGGCAGCCTTTTCCATTACTGCAAGGTCGGAAGTGCTACCCATTATTATGCTAACAATTGGATTCATATTTATATATTAAATTTAAAATTCTATTTTCATCATAAAATAAACACTGCAAAAACCAACAACTGTCCCTGCTATTACTTGCCATAATGTGTGTCGGCGAAGATATACTCTGCATGTTCCAAGCAACCCTGTTGCTATTATTGAACCACAGATATATGGTAATACATCAGATTGAGGTGTGCCTATTTGTGTTAAACAAATGAGCATGGCTACAATCCCAGATAATCCGGCTGCATGAGCACTAATCTTCCACCATTTATTGATTATCAAATTGATTATTCCTGCGACACTGCCTCCACAGAAAAACATTACTACCCAACTGGGTGCTTGACGAGTCCATATAAAAAAGGCTGAACCCAACATACATAAGATTACTATAACATATGGCAATGCTCGCTCTTTTTGATTGTTTAATGCTACATCTTGAATGATATTGAATATTTTAAGCAATATGAATAGCAGTATTGGCAATATTGTGTTTATACCAAATACCATAAGCGACAACATTACTTTTGTGCTTAAAGGATTATAGGAAAGTATTGACAATATAAAAATCAATATTATCCCGTAAACCGGACATAGAAGAGGACATGTGATCCATGAATATATTCCGGCCATTAATCTCCATTTATTTTTTGACTGCAAGTCCATGTCAGTCAATGTCTTATCAACGTCAATTGTGTTACTCATCAGATTTTTGTGTGCTATATTTTACTAATCCTGCAAATCGAGAAGGTATCGGCAGTTCGAAATTCATATCTTTGCGTGTGATGGGGTGGGCAAATCTAAGCGTACGTGCGTGAAGTGCCAAACGATGAATAGGACTTGCTTTTGCACCATATTTACGGTCGCCTACTATCGGGTGTCCCAATTCCTTTGACGCATGAACACGAATTTGGTTTTTTCGCCCTGTATCAAGTGAGAATTCGATCAATGTGTAGCCATTCCCTCGTTTTAAAACCCGGTATCGTGTGATGGCAAGTTGCCCTTTATTTTCATCATGAGTGCTATATACTTCGTATTGCGATGTTTCGCCAAGGTAGCTTTTGATGACTCCTTCATTTTGTTCAACAACACCCTCAACAACCGCTACATAATTGCGACTTATTACCATATTGTTCCAATTATGTTGCATAGCTTCTTTTGCTTCTATTGTCTTGGCAAACATCATCAATCCAGATGTGTCGCGATCAAGCCTATGTACAATAAAGATTTTATTCATGGGGTGTTTCTCTTTAACATAATTTTTTAATGCGGCATAAGCTGTATCTTCTTTCTTTTTTGAGGTCTCTGTCCCCATAGATAATAATCCATAACCTTTGTTGATGACGATGATATCGTTATCTTCATATGTCAATTTAATTCGTGGGTGAGAGAATATTACAAATGGTCGAGTTAGATTGATTTCAACCCATTGACCCGGTTCTACGGCAGCGTCAAACTGACGTGTTACTACACCATTAATCATAACTTGGTTATATTTAAGCCAAGTCTTTAACTGGTTTCGTTTGGCATCGGGGATAATTGTCGACATGAATTCTATAAGTTTTGCCGATTCCGATGTGATATTTTGTTTGTATCTTATTTGGTCTTCTTTCCAAGCTGCTTGTCCGACTCCCTTTTTTATTTCTCTCATTGTGTTGTCTTAAATTTTTTGTAGTGTTGCAATATCTTGCGTATGTCTTTTTTTGTTTCGAACTACAAAATTAACAAAATTGATTTAATTATGTGCAATTTATGTCGATAAAAGAAAAAAATGTTCAGTAATATGTTGTCTGAGATGTTTTAGCTAAATAAAAAATTGGGGGTTGATTATTTATGGTTAAAAAATAAAGAGGCTGTATTTTTTTGATACAGCCTCTTTAAACTGTTGATTTCTAATTATTTATTGATAAGTTGAACCTTTGTTGTCGGTTTAATATTTGGAATCATTCCGGCTCTATTGTTTTGATTCGCAGTATGACGTTTTTTGATGACTTTTGAAGGTGCATATGCTGCGGCTGCATCTGCCGGAGTAGTGAAACGTAATTCAGTTATAGGTCCCCATTCTCCATTAATATTTTTTGCAGCTGCGATAATCACACATTCTGTATTAGGGTTGATTTGATAATCAGTAGTAATTTCTTCGTATTGATACCAACCCGACATTGCCATTGGAGGTTCTGAACATAATTCTTCTCGAATTGCTTCTGCTTCAGGATCATAAATTTCAGCAAGATATACGCTGAAACGGTAGCAACTTGCTTGGTCGTTAGGTGTGTATGTAACAAATTGACTTGGAAGCATTTCTCCATACCAATCAGCCAATACGTAGTCGCCTAACGTGATAGCAACTTCTGCTGTGCCTTCGCCTCCTAGTTCAAGTGTTGAAAGTTCATACACCAAGTATGGTGCCATTGTTCCTTCAGCGTCCCAAAGTTGGATGTAAATTTCATAGTCGGTATTTGGTGCTTGTTGTGTCCATGTAACTGATTCTTCTGATGTATATGGAAGTCCCCACATTTCAATCATTTGACCAATGTTTCCAAAACCAAACATAGGAGCAAACATCTCAAATTGTGCTTGTAGCGAACCTTTTTCACCTGCTACCACACTGAATTTTGATACATCTTCGTTCGGTGTGAATTTCACTGTATATTCGTACAATTGAACATCAGTTACTTCAATATCTATTTGTGGGTTGCCGACAAGAGGAAGAGATGGTGTTGTAAATGAAATTTTAGAAATGTCGCAAAGCACTCCTAATTCATCTATACCTACTGTGGCAATTGTATAATCTGTGTTTGGTTGAAATTCAAAACCTGTCATTTCTGCAGATTCAAAATCTTGATCATAAATCTCAGAAGAATTTCTATCGATATATGTTGCTAATACATCGTCTGAATAGTTTTTGATTGTTATTGTTGGAGCACATGCAATTTTAAAACCATAACATGCTTGAGTGCGAGTAACCTTGATTACTGCTTTTTCTAATGTGCTTTCAATTAACTCAAGTTCGGCAGCTACTGTTCCTTCAACCGAACGGAATGTGATGCTATCCACTTTTTCGATTGCATATGCTTTGAAACTGCCACTGCTTTCGTGGATAATCATTCGATTAAGATCTTCACTTGTTTGTGCAAATACGGTGTTGCAAAATATGATTGTCAGTATTGCGAAAAATAGTTTTTTCATAATTTGATAAATTTAATTGTTAGTTCGTTAATATTTAATAAATAGATGCCTTGTGGCAAGTTTGAAACATCGATTTTTTCTCCATTCCAATTTGAGTGTTGATGCACTACTTGCCCTGTGATTGAATAGATTGTCAATGTTTCTCCATAGTGTTTTTCTGCTCCGGTAAGCGTGAAGTCATTAACTACTGGATTAGGCACGACAGAAACAATCTCATGGTTGTCAATAATTGACTCAACACTGTTAAGCTCATCGAAAGTGATTTTGCCTATATCAGCATACGACATCATAATTTGCGTTGAATCATGTTGGTAAATACTTAACTCTTCTGTTCCGAAGGTTATCTTTCTAATATCAACCAAATTGACTTTTAGTACGTCGTTGTCTGTGTCCGACGGATACAATTCAATTGTTGTATCAGCCTTTGATGTCGCTGTGCCTATCAACATCATTGCTGCTGCAACCGTTGGGTAAAATTTTAAGTTCATATTAGTTAAAATGTTTGTAGATTGATAAATTTAATAATTTTTTTGCAAAGATAATTGCGTTTTGTTAATTTACAATACAAAAAGTGTTAAAAAAATAAAATTCGTTAATTTATTTGCTATTTTGTTAAAAGGATAATGGTATGGGATAAATATAAAGTGGATTAATTTGTTGGAATTGTCTGATGATGCTCTTCGTCTATTACTTTGTTTTAAGTATTGTTTAGGATAACTGCTTTTTTAGTTTTTTACTTTAAATTTAGTGCCTTATTTGTATAAAGAAATGTTCTAACTGATTATTGCTGAGGAGATCGTTTTTTGAATATTAATTAAATTTTAATTTAATGTTGCTTTAAATTAGATTAAGACTAAAGCCAAATGTTAAAATAAAAAAAATTTTAACTTAAAAATTAAATTATTGTTTTTTAAAAGCAATCCTTTTGGGGAAGAAAATGAATAGTTGTTAAAAGTAGTGTTGTTTTTTAATTTCTGTAATATTGCAAGAGAAAATCGCGTGCAAAATGTTGTTTGAATAATTAGGGGTGTTAAAAACCTTAATATTTTGGGGTGTATGTAGCAAAATGCTAAAGATGTTATTGTTTGAGGCGTATGTTTAAAATCTAACAAAAGATGACATAAATCAAAAAATAAATGTTAAAATTTACTTTTTTTCTTTGTGGATAAAATTAAAATGCTAAATTTGCATTAATTTAAGTTTTATTGTGAAGTTTTAAGAATATTGTGGTTTAAACTCTTTGCAAGTGTTTTATTTTGATAATCAACTATTTAAAAATTTGAATTGGTAGGAGATATAATTTTGTAATGAGAATAGCTGAAGATTTTTCAAAACTAACAACGAGATAAAAGTTTTATAAAAAAGCGATTAAAACCCGATAAAAAGCGACAATTCGAGTAAATAATAATAAATAAAAATCTATGTCTAAAATTAATTAAAAGTATGAGAAAACTGTTTTTATTTTTGATGGCGGTTCTTACTTGTTCTGTTAGTGTGATGGCACAAAATCGCACAATAACAGGAACCGTTCTCGACGCTACAAACGACGAACCTCTCATCGGTGCAACAATTATTCCGAATGGTGGAGGTCATGGAACACAAGCAGACATTGACGGTAATTTTACAATTTCCGTTCCTGCAAATGTTAAAAATGCAGTAGTGTCATGTGTAGGTTACAGTCCAAGAACTGTAGAATTACAAGATGGTATGGTAGTTCATTTGAATGCGTCTGCATCTGAACTAGACGGCGTTATCGTTGTTGCATATGGTAATGCAAACAAAGAATCATTGACAGGTTCTGTTGCAGTTGTCGGTGCAAAAGATATCGAAGATCGTCCGGTTACATCAGCAACATCAGTTCTTGAAGGTAATGCTCCTGGTGTGCAAGTTAACAGTACAGTAGGTCAACCTGGTTCTGACCCTTCAATCCGTATTCGTGGTTTTGGTTCAGTAAACAGTTCTAATGCACCTATCACAGTTGTTGATGGTATTGTATTTAATGGTTCTATTGCAGACTTGAACCCTGCTGATATTGAGTCTATCTCAGTGTTGAAAGATGCTGCATCAGCTGCTCTTTATGGTAACAAAGCTGCTAATGGTGTAATTCTTATCACAACAAAACGTGCAAAACAAGCAGGTAAAGTAGAGGTTACTCTTTCTGTACGTCAAGGTATGTACAACCGTGGTCTTCCTGAATACAATCGTTTGGCTGCAGACCAATGGATGGAAGCTCAATTAGTTGGTGCTGCTAATTATGGTGTATCAAGTGGATTATTCCCAACCTTCGAACAATCATTGGAAGATGCTCGCATTAATTTCATTGATGTTTATGCTAAAAACAATATTTATAATTTGCCAAACGATCAAATATTTGACGAAAATGGTAAATTAGTTGCTCAAATAAAACCTGGTTACACTGACCTTGATTGGTGGGACGCTGTATCTCGTCAAGGTTATCGTCAAGAATACAACATCAATGCTGCAGCAGCTGCTGAAAAATACAGCATCTTTGCATCTGTTGGTTATTTGAAAGAACAAGGTTATTTGCTTCGTACAGACTTCGAACGTTTCAATGGTCGTGTTAATGCAACTTTCAATCCGACATCTTATTTTAAATTCGGTTTGAATTTGAATGCTACTGCTCAAAATTCTGAAGTTGGTCAGTTTGACTCTGTTGATGCTGCAATCAACCCATTCTTAACAATGTTTACTGCTCCGATTTATCCTTACTATGCACACGAAGCAGATGAATATGGCACAATCAGAACTGATGAATTCGGTAATCCTATGTGGAACTTGACAGCTCAATATTTGAGCAACCGTAACGTTGCATATGAGTTGAGAAAGAACTTTACTAACTATCGTTACGACTCAATTGATGCTACATTGTTCGGTACAGCAATTCTTCCTTATGGATTTGAACTTACAGTTCGTGGTAACTTGAGTCGCTACAATCAAACTGCTAATGAATACAGCAATAAAGAAATTGGTGATGCTGCACCTAAAGGATCTATCACACAAGAATTCTCTTTTGCTAACTCACACGTATTCATGCAACAATTGACATGGAGCCAAGACTATGGTTTGCACCATGTAGATGTTCTTCTTGGACACGAAAACTCTGATTACTATTCAGATAATTCATATATTGTTAATAATACACAAACATTCGATGATAACTACACATTGAGTAACTTTACAGTTAATATGGCAGCACAAGGTGGTGAAGTAGAAGATAAGACTGAATCATACCTTACACGTGCTCGCTATAACTTCAACCAAAAATATTTCGCTGAAGCATCTTTCCGTCGCGATGGTTCTTCACGTTTCCACCCAGATTCTCGTTGGGGTAACTTCTGGTCTGTTGGTGGTAGCTGGATCATCTCACGTGAAAACTTTATGCAACATCCTAATTTGAGTTGGATTAACTATTTGAAACTTCGTGCAGCATATGGTACAGTAGGTAACAATGCCGGTGCAAGTGCTTATGCATATTGGGATCTATATGCAATGGGAACAAAATATACAGAACAAACAATTCTATATCGTGCTCAAATTGCAGACCCATCAATTAAGTGGGAAACAACAAAATCATTTGATATCGGTTTGGAAGGTACATTGTTCAATGACCGTTTGAACTTTGCTGTATGTTACTTCGACAAACGTTCTACAGACCTTCTCTTTGCAGTGCCTCTACCATTGTCAGCAGGTTCTTCAATTTGGGGTGGTTTAAATGAATCAGTAACTCGTAACATCGGTTCTGTATCTAACCGTGGTTGGGAACTTTCTTTCAGCGGTGATATTATCCGTAATCGTGATTTCTATTGGTCTGCAAGCATTGATGCAACATTCTTGAAAAACAAGATTGTTTCTCTTCCTGGTGGTCGTGATATTGAAAGTGGATTACAATGTTTGGCAGAAGGTCGTTCAATCTATGAATACTATACATATCAATATGTCGGTGTAGATCAAATGACAGGTCGTGCATTATATTACATGGATCAAGATAACCAATCAGTAATTGACAAAGCAGCAGAAAATGAAGAATTAGTTACTATCAATGGTGTTAACTATACAACAAATGTTTCTAATGCTCAAAAAGTATGGAGTGGTTCTGCAATTCCTACAGTTTATGGTTCATTTGGAACTAACTTGTCTTGGAAAGGTATTAACTTAGGTTTGTTGTTCACATATAGCCTTGGTGGTAAGACATACGATAGCAACTACGCTTCATTGATGGCTACTTCAGCTCTTGGCTTAGGTGCATTACACGAAGATATTCTTAAGTCATGGAATGGTGTGCCGGAAGGAATGACAGAAGAAAGTCCAAATCGTATTGATCCTAATGGTATTCCTGCAATTGACTACTATAACTCAACATACGACAATGCTAGTTCTTCTCGTTGGTTGACAAACTCTTCATATCTTGTATTCAAGAACCTTAACATCTCTTATGATCTTCCAGCTAAATGGATAAAAGCTCTTAAGATGCAAGGTCTTAATCTTGGTGTAAGTATTGATAACTTGTTCACAGTTACACACCGTACAGGTATGAACCCTCAACAAAGTTATTCAGGTGGTCAAAGTGCATATTTCGTAACTCCACGAGTATTCTCTTTCCAATTGACAGCTAAATTCTAATAGAATTGTTTAATTAAGATAATTTAAAAGATTAATTATGAAAAATAATATATTAAAAAAGTGTGCAATAGCATTGCTTTCTGTCGGAATGTTGGCGTCATGTTCAGAAGATTATCTGAATACAACACCGATTACATCAATTCCGGCAACACAGGTTACTTCAACTGTGGAAAATGCTCAAATGGCAGTTTATGGTGTTTGTCGTGGTATGTTTAACCAATACCAAAGTGCTACACAAGGTTATAATGGTGAAGCATGTATTATGACTTTAAATGGTGAAATGCCTTCTCAAGACTATTTTTACTATCAATATGCTGTAGGATTCCCTCAATTCTGTAACATGGAAATTTTCCATGAAACAGTAAGTGCATATTATACAATGTTCTTCCCATGGGCATATAGCTACACAATGATCAATGGTGCTAACGTAGTAATCCAAGGTATTGATCAAGCAGAAGGAGATGAAGCATTGCGTAAGTTTGTTAAAGCACAAGCATTAACACTTCGTGCTCACGGTTACACTCGTTTGCTTCAAATGTATGCTCCTCGTTGGGCAGATTCTAACAATGGAGAAGAAAAATGTTTAGTTCTTCGTACAGAAGATATGGCTACAGGTGATTCTCCACTTGTTTCAATGAATGATATTTTTGAACTTATCTATTCTGATATGACAACAGCTGTTTCATTAATGGAAGAAGAAGGTGTTAAGAATATTAAACGTACATTTGAATGGGAACCGGACTATGGTGTTGCTTGTGGAGTATTTGCACGTGCTGCTCTTTTGAAAGATGACTGGGCTACAGCTGCAAAAATGGCTGCAAAAGCACGTCAAGCATATCCTACATTGATGACAAATGAAGAATACCACTCAGGTTTCTGCAGAAAGAACCAAGAATGGATGTGGAACTCTTCAGGTGACATTAAAGACCAAATCTACTATTGGAGTTTCGGTACACAATTTGCTTGTAATGGATATTATGCAGTAAATACAGATAATGGAGCTGCTGCTGCAAACATATTATTGTTGCGTAAATTCCCTGAAAATGATATCCGTCGTCAATTATTCATCATGGAAGGAAACTACTATGAAAAAGATGGAAAACAAACAGAAGTAATGTCGTTGGCTAACTGGTATAAAAAAGACAATATCGTTCCTCAAAGTGTGAGTGTAGATACTAAAAAAGGTAGATTTACTCGTTCGGTTAAAGAATTCTTGTCTGCAAAAAAACCTGCAAGTCTTCCTGCAACTGCTCCTGGAGCATATGTAGCGGCAGATGGTGCTGAAGCTAACCCAATTTTCCAATATGGTGGTCAAATCAAATTCTGGGTAGAAGACCTTCCTGGTGTTTCAGCTGTATGTTTCATGCGTGCTTCTGAAATGCTTTTGATTGAAGCAGAAGCAAGAGCTGAAATGGGTGAAACAACTGCAGCTCAAGCATTGCTTAACGAGTTGAATAAAGAACGTCAACCTGGTTATAATTGTACAGCTACTGGTGATGCTCTTGTTGAAGAAGTTCGTTTGTATCGTCGTCTTGAACTTTGGGGTGAAGGTTTCAACTTCTTTGACTTCAAACGTTGGAATGTTGCTATCGATCGTGTAGGTTGGGAAGCCGGTAATACTGAATCAGGTAATGCTCCTGCTCAAATTGCTGAGCGCATCGAACCTCAAGAAGCTAATAAATGGAGATATGCTATCCCACGTTTCGAAACTCAATATAACTTGGGTATCAATCAAGAACCTATCACTTCAAACAATCCTGAATAATTAGTTTTAGGTTAAAATATTTTAAGGCAAGCATTATTTTAGTGCTTGCCTTTTTTTATGAGGATTGTTGTTAGCAATGGTAATGCCTGATGAAAATTATAGGTGTCTGATAAAATAAAAATGGATATAAAAAGAGTCTCAATCGCTGATTTGATGCGATTGAGACCACTTTTTATCGGACACTAATATTTTAGAAATTCATATTTGCAGATTCGAAAAGAATACGATCGTCGGCAATTTGATTACTGATAGTTGTCAGCATATCTCCCATCAAAGCGCCATTCATTCCACCTGTTAAGATACGTTTCATCGTCTGTTGGCTTAACCTCATTCTCCCACCTGCAAAACGGAGTGACTTTTGAGGGAGGATAAAGCGAAATGTGGCAACTGTGCGAATCACATCTTCTTCGCTTATCAATGGCGTGTTTTCTAAAGGAGTGCCTTTGATTGGGTTAAGTATGTTGATAGGTACGGAATCCACATCTAGTTCACGAAGTTCAAAAGCGAGGTTTATTCTGTCTTCAACTGATTCTCCCATGCCGATGATTCCTCCCGAGCATATTGTCATGCCAACCTCTTGAGCTGCACGTATTGTGTTTTTTTTATCTTCTGTCGTATGAGAAGAACATAAGCTTGGAAAAAATTCTTTTGATGTCTCCAGATTACAATGATAACGTTTTACTCCGGCATTTTTCAATGCGATGAGTTGTTGCTTATCGAGGAGACCCATCGAAGCACATAAATAAAGAGATGTATCGGCACTTAATTGACGATATATTTCACAGAAGTGAGGCAGGTCTGAATTACTAATTTTCCTGCCACTTGTAACAAGCGATAGACGACGAATGCCCTCTTTTTCGTTTGTCTTTGCTGCATTCATCACCTCTTGATGGTCGATGAAGTTGTATGTTTTACAGCCAGTGTTGAACCGAGTTGCTTGAGCACACCACTTGCAATCTTCTCCACACATTCCGGAACGAGCATTCACAATGGAACATGAATCGATGTTTCTTCCAACGAAATGAGTGGTCAATTCATCGGCGGCATCACATAGAGAGTTGATGTCGGGGTAACTATATATCTTTAAAGCTTCGTCCTTATTTATCTGTTCGCCGTTAATGACACGTTGTTTAATTTCTTGAATCATTGTTATTGCACTTTAGTGAAACAAAGTTACTCAAAATTATTTATCTAATCAAAGAAATGCAGATAATTAGAAATTTTTTTATTAAAGAAGAAAGGACATAAGGGATATAAAATACGAATTATGTGAAAATATTTAAAAAAACCTTTGAAATGTTAATTAATGTTATTAACTTTGTGCCTAACAGAAGTGATTCTAAAATTAGTGCTATGAGTAGTACCCATTTTTCTATTACTGATTAAAGAGATAATAAACCGAACTATTAATTTAAAAAAATCAATAATATGAAGAGATTAAGAAAAATCGCACTGTCGGCATTATTCTTGTCAATCGCCTTATGTAGTTGTGTAGATGACAAGTATGATTTATCTGACATTGATATGACAGTTGGTCTTCAAGTCAATGACTTAGTTGTTCCGGTCAATATCGATGAAATCAAATTGGAAACAATTTTTAATCTTGAGGGAGACGGTCATGTTCAGGTTGTAGATGGCGAATATGTATTGCTTGAAAATGGAGAATTCAGTTCAGAAGGCATCAGCATTCCTGAAATTATCGCTTTGGCTCCTTATGTAGAACCAATTCAAATAGTGTTGGGAGAGTCTCAAAATTCAGCACGTAAAGTTAAAGCATATGCTTCAGCCGAACAAATAGAATTAGAGATTCCTCGTGAAACAACTTCATTTAATTATGAAGTAGAGAATGTGGATAAGGCTGTAATTGATATTGAAAGTGCTAAAACAGACTTTGAGATTTCTCTGATATTATCTATTCCGGAATTGAATTCAGTGCTAACAGGAGTGAATATTAAAAATTTATCATTCCAGTTGCCTAAAGGTTTAGTAATAGAAACAAATGATGGCACGTATGATGCATCTACAGGTCTGTTTACTGTTGGAGACGTCAGAGCTGAAAATAATAAGATAGAGCTGGCAATAAGTGCCACAGAATTGATTTTCAATGAATCGACAGCAGTATTTGATGGGGTATCACACACTTTGAATTTTGAAGATGAATTGGCAATAAATGGAGGAACACTTGTGATTGGCCTGCAAGACCTTAAACCGGGCCTTACACTTCTTGATGTGCCTGCTCAATTCACATTGAAAGTTGATTATACGTTGAGCGATATAGAAGTAAAGAGTTTCTCGGGCAAAGTCAAATATGAGCTTGACGGGCTTCATGTTGACCCAATTCATTTGGAGGACCTTCCTGCAATCTTAAATCAAGAGGGAACAAACATAATGCTTACTAACCCTCAAATTTATCTTACTTTGAATAATCCTATTGCTCGATTTAAATTGAAAGCACAAACAGGATTGTCTATTTCATCGCATTTCCAAAATGCCGAAGATAGAAAATACACACTTGATGAAAACATTGTTTTAGGTTATGATAAAGGGAATGACAACTATCATTTCTGCTTATCTCCATCACAACCAGCACACTATTATGAAGGTTATGAAGATGCTGATCACGTCTTATTCTCAACTCTTGGTGATGTGTTGAGTGGACCAAGATTGCCGTATGCTTTGGATATTGATATGCTTGATGCTATGGTTCCGGAGCAGACAGTTGAAGATTTTCAATTAGGAGTGGATTTGGGTGATATTCATGGTAAATATACCGTATATGCTCCATTTTCTTTCAAAGGAGGTTCAGATGTGATGTATAGAGAGACTGTTGATGGTTGGAATAGTGAAGAGCTCGATAATTTAGTTATAAAGGTACTCGAAGTTAGTGGTGTTGTAACTTCAGAATTGCCACTTGAATTTGATTTGTACGGACACCCGATTGATAAAGACGGCAACATTCACGAAGAAGTTGATATTGAAGGTGCAAGAATTTTGGCTGAAGCAAAAGAAACACCATTCACAATGAGAATCTCAGGCGAAATATCACATCTTGACGGAATCGAATTTTTAGTGATGGCAATAGCTGATGATTCGGGTATAACATTATCACCTGATTTGAAAATCTATTTGAAAGACTTGAAAGTGAAAGTGTCGGGAAACTATGTCGATGAATTATAAAATATAGGAGATTGGAGAAATGAAAAAATATATATTAACAGTCATAGCGTTGAGTATTTCAATGTGTGCAATAGCACAATCAACAATATCCGGATATTTTGTTGATGAATATACGTATCGTTATCAAATGAATCCGGCATTCGGCAATGATAAGAACTTTGTTGCAATGCCAACATTAGGAAACATAGATTTTTCGTTAAATGGGAATATGAGTCTGACCGATTTTATCTATAATGTGAATGGTCAAACCACCACTTTTCTAAATCCTAATATTTCTGCTGCAGAAGTTATGGGCAATCTAAGTGACCAAAACAAGACAGGATTCAACATGAAATTTGGCATTTTAAATGGTGGATTTAAAGCATTTGGAGGGTATAATACAATTGGAATTAATGTAGCAACAAATATGAATGTTATGTTGCCAAAATCGATATTCTCATTGGCTAAGGAAGGAATATCAAATACAACATATGATATTACCGATTTGGGAGCTCATGCAGATGCATATGTAGAGATGGCATTAGGTCATTCTCGTGAAATTATAGATAATCTACGAGTAGGAGCTACATTGAAATTCTTGTTCGGCGCTGCAAATTTAGATGCAAATTTAGATAATGCATATCTGACACTTGGGGAAGATAATTGGACTGCAGTTACAAATGCGACTATTCAAGCAAATATGAAAGGGTTGACATATACGCATGCATTTAATGAAACGACAGGAAATGAATATGTCGATGGTGTAGAGATTGATACCCCCGGACTTTCCGGTTTTGGTGTTGCGTTAGATTTAGGAGCCGTTTATGAGTTCCAGGATTGGAGATTTAGTGCAGCATTGCTCGATTTAGGCTTTATTTCATGGAGCAATAATTATGTAGCTTCAACAAATGGGAATAAGACATTTGAGTTGGATAAATATATCTTCAATGTTGATGACGAAACAGCCAATAGCTTCGAAAATGAGTGGGAAATCATGAAAGAAGATTTGATGCAATTGTATGAATTAGATGATAATGGAGATATGGGAAGTCGTACAAGAATGCTTGCAGCCACAATGAATCTCGGTGTAGAATATACATTGCCGGTTTATCGCAGATTGACTTTCGGATTATTGAATAGCACACGTTTCCAAGGTAAATACACATGGACAGATTTTCGAGTATCTGCAAATGTGGCTCCGGTTGATATTTTCTCTGCAGGCATCAACTTTGGTGCCGGAACATATGGTTGTTCATTCGGTTGGCTATTGAATTTGCATATGAAAGGTTTCAATTTGTTTATGGGTATGGACAACACTTTCTTCAAAATAGCAAAGCAAGGTGTTCCGTTGGCATCTAACGCAAGTTTCAATTTAGGTATTAATTTCCCGTTTTAATTGAAATTTAAGAAGAATAGAAATATAAAATATTACAAATAAATAAGATGTTCCACATGATTCTTAAGTTGAAATCTGTGGAACATTTTATTTTTTTCATAAAAATAGTTACCTTTGCACTTGATAAAAAGTAGCATATATATCTTTAATAGAAAGATTATCAAATGACAATGGTCAATAAAAAATCAGTTTATCGTTATGGTGCTGAATATGGCGTGTATGCAGGTCTGTATCTCACTGTCATGTCTGCAAGTCTTTTGCTGTTTCCGTATTTTCCAGATGGCGTTGTCATTTTTTATTTAATGGCGTTCAGCCTGCCGATAGCTACGATTCTTCTTTTTCAACGACTAATATCAATCGAACCGGAATATGGCAACTATTCTTCATTGTTAATGTTTGGAAGTTCGGTCTATCTTTTCGGTTCATTAATATGTGGGGTGCTGACAATTGGATATATGCTTATATTTGCACCAAATCATATATACGATTATGTGGAGATGGTTATTTCAATGTTAGAACAAAGCCCACTGAAAGATGAATATATGAATGAAATAGCAACAACTCGACAAATGATTGACGAACGAGCATTGCCAACTCCTATAGAATATGTGTTTTCTATGATGTGGTTTACGGTGTTGTTAGGATCGTTGATGTCAATGTTACTTGCTCCAATAGTTTGTTTCTTAAAAAAAGTGAAATCTAAAAAACAATAATAGTAATGGATATTTCGATAGTAGTGCCTTTGTATAATGAAGCAGAGTCTCTTCCGGAACTAACACGGTGGATAGAACGAGTTATGGCTTCAAATGGTTTTACTTATGAGATAATATTTGTCAATGATGGCAGTACAGATGAATCCTGGTCTGTTATCAAAGATCTTCAGAAAAAGAATAGTAATATTCATGGCATCTCATTTTCACGCAATTATGGAAAGTCTCCGGCATTGAATACCGGATTTCGAAAAGCAGAAGGAGATGTGGTTATAACAATGGACGCTGACTTGCAAGATAGCCCGGACGAAATCCCCGAATTATATAAGATGATTATCGTTGATGGTTATGACTTGGTTTCAGGTTGGAAGAAAAAACGCTATGACCCATTGTCAAAAACTATTCCGACGAAGCTTTTTAATGCTACAGCACGAAAGGTGAGTGGAATTAAGAATTTACACGACTTTAATTGTGGTTTGAAAGCATATCGAAAAGCAGTGGTGAAAAGCATCGAAGTTTATGGCGATATGCATCGTTATATACCATATCTTGCAAAAAATGCAGGTTATAAGAAGATAGGGGAGAAGGTGGTGCAACATCAAGCTCGAAAATATGGAACAACGAAGTTCGGCTTAGACAGGTTTGTGAATGGATATCTGGATTTAGGAACATTATGGTTTCAAACAAAATTCGGAATTAAACCGATGCATATTTTCGGATTGTTGGGTTCTCTAATGTTTATTTTAGGCTTTATTGCCGTATTGATAGTTCTAATATTGAAATCTGTTAGTTTGTTTTCGGATACGTATTATTTTTATGTAACTAATTCAATCTATTTCTATCTATCGCTGACTGCAATGGTGATAGGCACACAATTCTTCCTTGCCGGTTTCATCGGAGAATTGATAACCCGAAATTCAGTTGAAAGAAATAATTATCTGATAGCGGAAGAATTTTGATTGAGGAAAAGGGAAGAATAAGGTGATGAATAGGAGGATTAAAGAGATAGTGTTAATATGTGTGTCGGTATTAACTATTGCCACATCATTAATTAATTGCTCATCGGGAGAATGTCTGGATAATAAAAATAGTCTTCCTCTTGCAGGATTTTATTCATCAGAAGTTTCTCCTCAACAAATTTCTATTGATTCAATATCAGTCTATGGGCTTGAAGTTCCCGAGAAGTCAAGATTGCTTGATTCAGTTAGAAATGTGCATAATGTATATCTACCTTTCCGTATAGATGAACCAACGACTACTTATGTGTTTGACTATCATCAAACACATATTAGTGATAGTAGGTTAAATGACACAATAGCCTTTAGCTACGATATAATACCATTCTTTGTATCAAAAGAGTGTGGGGCAATCTATAAATATAAGATAAAAAATATTGTTTGCACAAAGCATCTGATTGATTCTGTCGTCTGTAGTTCAGACGTAATAGACAATGTAGACATGGAAAATTTGAAAATCTATTTTCGCGTTTTAGCAGAAGAATAAAAGATGAGACGATTGGTTATTATAATATTGTTTATTTTCAATCTTGTTGTATCAGTAGTTGCACAGCAACGAGATATAACACCTGTTGATATAGATGATAAAAAACCTAAACAACCCACAATGCACTATTTCGACCGTCATGGAAATCCACTCGATGAACCGGTATTGTTTTTGAGTGAGCTTGATACAATAAAAAGCGAGAAGAAAAAGATATTTGAGTTCCCATTGTTGAATGCTGTTTCAATCGGAGTAAATGTTTGGGACCCGATTATGGTCGCAATTGGGCAAAAGTATGGAGGAATTGACTTGTGGGCAGATTTGTCGTTGCATAATACATTTTTCCCTATTGTAGAAGTTGGAATAGGATTGGCAAACGATAAACCTGAAAATGGGAATTTTAGATATAAATGTCAGCCGTCGTTTTATGGTAAGGTTGGAATGAACTATAATTTTTTTCGCAAGAGCAATCCGGATTATCAGTTATATGCAGGTGTTCGGGGAGGATTCTCTTCGTTTTCCTATGATATTACCGATATAACTATTAATTCTTCATATTGGCAAGAGACAAATTCTTTTGATATTCTTAATCAAAAGACAACTGCGATTTATGGTGAAGTTGTGCTTGGACTGAAAGTGAAAATTTGGAAAGCATTTTCTATGGGTTGGTCTTTCAGATACCATCATCTTTTTAAATGTGAAGACACACAAAATTCGTCGGCTTGGTACATTCCGGGTTTCGGAACTCGAAATTCAAAGCTCAGTGCGACATTTTCTCTTGTTTATACTATTCCACTTGCTAAAACAGAGAAAGTAGAAACGCCTGAAATCTAATATGCCTAAAAGAAAAACATAATTTAGAATTTACTCTAAAATTATACGACACTGACAAGTTCAATTTCAAAAATCAGTATAGAGTTTTTGGGAATGCCAACAGTGCCACGAGAACCATAACCTAATTCAGGAGGGAGGTATATCCTCCATTTATCGCCTTCTTTCATAGAATAAAGAGCAATTTGCCACCCTTCAATCAATTCAGAAAAACGAAAAGCATCTGGGTAGCCTTGATTTGTATTGTCATCAAATGTTTTGCCATTTGTTAATGTCCCTTTATAGAAGACAGTAACAACATTGTTGGTATTTGGAGATTTTCCTACACCTTCATTTAGAATTTCATACAAGAGCCCTTTGTGTAGGTGGTGTATATTATCTTGTTGGCTTATCTTATTAAGATATAGTTCATTCTCCGACTTTGTTTTTTCTTTGTTCAATTTCTTTGCCATTACTTTTTGTTTTCTTTTTCGTCGGCAAACTTATTTGGGAAAATCCATTTTTGTCGAGGACGATACAATGCATATATAACCAAGCAAAATCCTAATATAATGAATGGGATACTAAGTAATTGTCCCATATTGATGCCATAGTCGGCAATCATCTGAATTTCAAATTCTTCTTGTACGTTTTTCACATATTCAATAATAAATCGAGGTAAGAAAATGCCAATAAAGAAAATGCCGGTTATGAGCCATGGGCGTTCTTGAGCATTTTTCTTCCAATATAGCCACATTAGTAATCCAAATAAAATAAAGTAGCAGAGGGCTTCGTATATTTGTGTTGGGTGTGCCGGAAGCAACTGTCCATCTCGAATGAATATGAATCCCCAAGGTAAATCTGTTGTAGCTCCATATATTTCGCTATTCATTAGATTGCCAAGACGTATAAGTCCGGCAACGAGGGCTGTGGGTATGACAAGTTTGTCGAATGTCCACGATGGATTTTTCTTAGTAACGAACCATGAAAAAATTAGTACTCCAATAATGTTTGCAATTGTTCCTCCATGACTGGCTAATCCACCCTCCCAAATTTTGAAAATATCACCGATGTTCTGAGAATAATAGTCCCAATCATAGAAAAAAACATGCCCTAATCTTGCACCAATAATTGTTGCAACAACTACGTAGGTCAGTAAAACACCTAACCATTTTTCAGGGGCTCCTTCATGTTTAAACATTCTGGCAACCATTTCATATCCACAGATGAAACCTAAGGCAAACGCTAAACCATACCATCTGACAGATAACGAACCCAAGCTAAAAAGCACCGGGTCTGCATTCCATGTGATAAATTCAAGCATTAGAAAAAATTTATTATTTGATAGAAATAAAATATCGGTACAAAAATAAGAAATTGTACCGATATTTTAATAATATTTGAGATAAATTTTAATTGCCTTTCACAATTGCAGCTGTGTCTTGAGCAATCATCATTTCTTCATCTGTAGGAATAACCACAACTTTTACTTTTGAGTCTTCGCCTGAAATCAATAATTCTTCTCCACGAATTTTGTTGACTTCTTTGTTGAAAGTAACTCCAAGATATTCTAGTTGACGACAGATGTTTTCGCGTGTGATTGTTTGGTTTTCACCGACACCTCCTGTAAATACAAGTACGTCAACACCACCAAGAGCTGCTGTATATGCACCGATGTATTTAATGATGCGATATTCATACATATCAAGAGTCAGAATAGCACGTTCGTCGCCTGCTGCAACACCATTTTCTACATCACGCATATCGCTTGAGCCTTCCATAATGCCGGCAACACCTGAACGTTTGTTTACTAAATTGCTCAATCCTTTTGCATCAAGGCCTTCGCATTCCATGAGGTATGCCAAAGCTCCTGGATCAACATCTCCTGAACGTGTTCCCATCATCAATCCTTCTGTTGGTGTAAGACCCATTGATGTGTCAACACTGATACCATCTTTTATGGCTGTAATTGAACCTCCATTTCCGATATGGCAAGTAATGATACGTTGTTGTTCGTATGGAATATTCAAAAATTCACAAGCGCGACGAGATACATATCTATGACTTGTGCCATGGAAGCCATAACGACGCACTCCATATTTCTTATATGCTTCATATGGTAGGGCATACATAAATGCTTTCGGTGGCATTGTTTGGTGGAATGCTGTGTCGAAAACGCCCACTTGTGGCACGTTTGGAAGAATGTCAGAAATTGCATTAATACCTGTCATGTTTGCAGGATTATGTAACGGTGCAACAGTATAGCATTCTTTAATTTTTTCGATAACTTCAGGAGTGATGAGAACGCTCTTATTGAATGTTTCCATGCCATGAACCACACGATGACCAACAGCATCAATTTCATCATAGCTTTTGATAACTCCCTCTTTTTCGTCTGTAAGTAAATTTAGAATATTGCTTACTGCTGAATGATGTTCCGGCATAGGTGTTTCGATAATGCCTTTGCTTCCATCTTGTCGTTTAAATTTTAAAAACGAACCTTCTAAGCCGATTTTTTCTACTCCGCCTTCTGCCAATACTTTCTTATCGTCGCTTTCGATAAGTTTGTACTTCACTGAACTGCTACCACAGTTTAATACAAGAATCTTCATCTTTTTTTTATTTTTTATTGTTGTTTCTTGTTAATTATAGTCCTTTTTCTCCTATTGCTTGGTTGCAAGTAACTATTATTGTGTTATAAATATCTTCCACTAAACAGCCTCGAGAAAGGTCGTTGACAGGTGCTCCTAATCCTTGGAGTACAGGACCAACTGCTCCGGCTCCGGCAAGTCGTTGTACAAGTTTGTATGCGATGTTACCAACTTCTAATGATGGGAATACAAGTGTGTTTGCTCTTCCTGCAACAGGACTGTTTGGAGCTTTTGATTTACCCACTGATTCAACAAGTGCTGCATCACTTTGCATTTCTCCATCTACAACAAGTTCAGGTGCTTTTTCATGCACAATTTCTACCGCTTTGATAACTTTGTCAACACGTTCGTGTTTTGCACTGCCTTTTGTTGAGAAACTAAGCATTGCAACTACCGGATCGATGCATGCTATATTTTTTGCTGTTGCAGCTGTGGAAATTGCAATTTCTGCAAGTTCTTCTGCTGTAGGATCTGGCACTACGGCACAATCAGCAAAAATAAGCATATTGTCTGTTCCGTATGGTACATTTTCAGGTAATTGCATGATAAATGCTCCACTGACAACTGATATGCCTGGTTTTGTTTTTAATACTTGGAATGCTGCTCTAAGCACATCTCCTGTGGTTGATAATGCACCGGCAACTTGGCAGTCGGCATCTCCATTCTTAATCATTAAGCAACCAAGATATAAAGGATTTTTTGCTATCTTGCGTGCTTCTTCGATTGTCATTCCTTTGCTCTTGCGTAGTTCACAGAAAAGTTGGGCATATTGTTCTGTGAATTCAGCATTGTCTGGATCTATTATTGTAGCATTTTTTATATTTGGCAAATTCAATTCTGATGCTTTAGCTAAAATGGCATCTTCTTTGCCTATTAATATGATTTGTGCTATTCCTTCTGCGAGCACTTGATTTGCTGCTTGAAGTGTGCGTGGTTCTGTTCCTTCTGGGAGAACTAATTTTTGGGGATTTTGTTGGGCTTTGATAGCCAATTTTTCAAATAATGTCATGATATTATATTTTTAAGTTGATTTTATGTTTGTCCTACAAAGATAATCATTCAATTTTTAAGCACCAAAAAAATATTAATTTTTTTATGTCGTAAAATTGTTATTTCTTCTGATTTAATGATTTGTAAATTCTGCTATTTTTGTCATTATTTGATCGGTTAATTCTTTTTTAGCGACTTCCACGTTAAACCAATTAATTTCAGGGTCTCGTTTAAACCATGTCATTTGCTTTTTTGCATAGACACGTGTGTTTTTTTGTAGACGGGAAACGGCAGTCTCTAAATCCCACTCTCCATCAAAAAATTTAAATATCTCTTTGAATCCAACAGTGTTTAGTGAGTTGAGATGCCGTAAATGATATACATTTTG
This sequence comes from uncultured Porphyromonadaceae bacterium, assembly GCA_937911575.1. Taxonomy (GTDB): domain Bacteria; phylum Bacteroidota; class Bacteroidia; order Bacteroidales; family Muribaculaceae; genus Lepagella. Next base: position 50,984 of record CALDPR010000022.1, read on the forward strand.
GGCTTCTTTAATCATTCCTGCTTCAATCATTTTATGTGTTCGACAATTTATCCTGTCGAAAATATATTCCCTAGATGCCGTAAGTCCTATTTTTAAAATATCAAATTCACGCTTTTTCTTGATTCCTTGACGCAAATCGGAATATGGTTTGCCGGCGGCAACACATATCTCTACTGCATGAATGACTCTCTTTATGTTTTTTAAATCAACTTGATTGTAGTATATGGGATCAAGGCGAAGAAGTTCAGAACGTAGCCATTCATCACCTTTCGTGTTGTATTCTTCCAATAGCCGATCCCTTATCTCTTGAGGAATTGTAGGAATATCATCAATTCCTGAACATACTGCGTCAACATACATCATCGATCCTCCACACATGACAGCATAGTCAGATTTGAGATGAATCTCTCTAATTTTTTTTAGTGCATCTTCTTCAAATTCAGAGGCACTATAATAATCGTGTAAATTCAATGTGCCAATCAGATGATGTCTGACTTTTTTTAGGTCTTCGTCTGTTGGGGCAGCTGTCGTTATAGGGATCTCTTTATATAACTGACGACTATCGGCAGATATAATTTCTGTCGATAGTCGTTGTGCTATCTCAATCGCTGTGTCTGACTTTCCTATGCCTGTAGGTCCGACAATGACAATCAGCATTTTGTTCATAAAGATGTGAGTTTGGGTGTTATCTTTCTGCAACGAGTTTTGCAATTTCGATAATTACATTGCGTGCTTTTTCCATAGATTGAATAGGTATAAATTCATATCGTCCATGGAAATTTAATCCTCCGGCAAAGATGTTTGGACATGGAAGTCCTTTGAATGATAATTGAGCTCCATCTGTTCCCCCTCTGATTGGTTGCACCTTAGGTTCTACTCCGGCATTAAGCATCGCTTTTTCTGCAATCTCAATAATATGCATCACTGGTTCAATTTTTTCTCGCATATTATAATATTGGTCTTTGACTTCAACTGAACAACAACCTGGATATTCCATGTTAGTCTTTTTCACAAGATGCTCAATTTCTCGTTTTCTTGACTCAAAACGTGAACGATCATGGTCACGAATTATATAAGTAATAGTTGTTTGTTCAACGGAGCCTTCGATGCTTATAAGGTGATAGAAGCCTTCATAGCCTTCTGTATGTTCCGGTGTTTCCCAACGTGGAAGCATCATCATGAATTGGTTAGCTACACGAATTGAGTTGATCATTTTATGTTTTGCACAACCTGGGTGCACGTTGCGACCTTTGATGGTTATGCGAGCGACAGCTGCATTGAAGTTTTCATATTCTAATTCTCCAACTTCCCCTCCATCCATGGTATATGCCCATTCGGCACCAAATCTTTCAACATCAAATTTGTGTGCTCCGAGACCAATCTCTTCATCAGGATTGAAAGCAATGCGAATTTTCCCATGTTTAATTTCAGGGTGTTCTTGAAGATATGCAATAGCAGAGATGATTTCAGCAATACCGGCCTTGTCGTCAGCTCCGAGTAGGGTAGTCCCGTCGGTTACAATCAAATCTTCTCCTTTATGGTCTAATAGTTCAGGAAATTCAGATGTGCTTAAAATAATATTTTCTTCTTTATTTAAAATTATATCTGTTCCATCGTAGTTCTTCACTATGCGAGGATTAACGTGGCGTCCCGACATATCCGGACTTGTGTCAAGGTGCGCAATGAATCCTATCGTAGGGAGTTCTTTGTCTGTGTTTGCCGGAAGAGTTGCCATTAGATAGCCGTTTTCATCAAGGCTGATTTCTTCAAGATTCATTTTCTGAAGCTCTTTCTCCAAATATTGAGCAAAGACCATTTGCCCCGGTGTTGATGGTGTTAGATTTGTAAGTTCGTCGCTTTGTGTGTCAAACTTTACATAGTCTAAAAATCTTTCTACTATTGTCATGGTGGTTTTTATTTTAAAATATGATGCAAAATTAAGCAAAATAATCTAATTAATCTTCCTTATAACTGCTTAATTTTTTGATAATTGAATTTTTTATCTCTTTAGGCATTAAATTATTGTATAAATGTATTAATTTCGCATTCGATTAATGATGCTGATTTATGAAACGAAAATTAAAAAAGGTCTATACTCTGATTTGTTTGTGCCTCATTTTTGGGTGTGGGCTATATCTTTTTGCTCAAAAAAAATCAGATAAAGAAAGTTGTCAGATGCAATCTTCAATATCGGTAGGATTGCATTATTCAGATTTGGATTTAGTGAAATTAAACGACAATAAACCCAATCAAATAAGACGTTATACAGGTTTTAATCTATCATATAATAGAGAGAATCATACCCCTAATTGGGTTGCTTGGGAACTTCTTGGAGAAGAAACGCAAGGCGATATCCCTCGAGAGAAGAAATTTTGGCATGATGAAATAGTCGAGGGCTGTGCTTGGCACGAAGACTATAAAAAATCAGGTTATGATAGAGGACATATGATTCCTGCAGCTGACCAAAAATGGAGTAGTCAAGCAATGTTTGACAGCTTCGTAATGGCGAATGTTTGTCCCCAAAATCCAGCTCTCAATAGTGGTGCTTGGTCAACACTCGAAAATAAAACAAGACAATGGGCTAAGCGTGATTCATGCATTATTATTGTGGCAGGTCCGATCTACAACCAAAGAGATGTTCAAAAAATTGGTAAAACAAAAATTAGAGTGCCTTCTGCATTTTTTAAAGTGATTGTAGCTCCATATGTTAAAGAACCTCGAGGAATAGGATTTGTGTATCCTAATATGCCCTCCCCCGGAAATATGCAAAACTATATAATGACAATAGATGCTATAGAAGAACTATCGAATATGGATTTTTTCTATAATTTACCCGATGAAATAGAAAATCAGATTGAAGCAGTTTCTTCTTTTAAAATGTGGAATAAAAATGATTGATATTAATGATACTATCGTAGCTGTTTCAACAGCACATGGAATTGGTGGAATTGCAGTTATAAGGGTAAGTGGCAACCAAGCAATCGAAATAGTAAACTCTGCATGGCAAGGGATTAATCTTGTCAAAGCAAAATCTCATACGGCTCATCTTGGGTATATTATAGATAAACAGGGAAATCCGATTGATCAAGTTGTGCTGACTATATATCGAAATCCAAAATCATTTACCGGTGAAGATATAATCGAGATCGCATGCCATGGCTCATTATGGATACAGAGAGAACTGACAAACGAACTCGTACGTCGTGGTTGCCGACCTGCTCGCGGAGGAGAATTTTCGCAAAGAGCATTCTTGAATGGAAAAATTGACCTCGCTGAAGCAGAGGGAATTGCCGACCTGATAGCATCTTCTTCACGTGCTGCCCACAGACTTGCTATAAGCCAAATGCGTGGCGATTTCTCGAAGAAACTATCCGATTTAAGGCAAAAACTACTGAATTTTGTGTCATTGCTTGAATTAGAATTAGATTTCTCTGAAGAAGACGTGGAATTTGCAGATAGAAGTCAACTCGTTCAACTTGCTACAACAATAAAAAATATTGTAGATAAACTTGCAGACTCATTCTCTATCGGTACTTCAATTAAAGATGGAATCCCCGTAGCAATTGCCGGTGTAACAAATGTAGGTAAATCAACATTGCTTAACAAATTACTGCATGAAGAAAAGGCTATTGTAAGTGACATACATGGCACAACACGTGATTTCGTCGAAGACACAATTGAAATTAAAGGTATCCTATTCAGATTTATTGATACTGCCGGACTTCGTGATACAACAGATATAGTAGAAAATCTGGGTATCGAGCGTGCTGAAAAGAAGATTAAAGATGCATCGTTATTGCTATGGGTTATAGATCCTACTGTAGAAATATATCCCCAAATAGATAGATTGAGACATGCCCAACAATCACTTACAGAAGAACAAAAATTAATAATAGTTGTCAACAAAAAAGATATTGCTACAATAGATACTCAATTGATTGGAGAGTACAATGTGGTCGAGATTTCTGCTAAAACAGGAGAAGGTATTAATGAACTTGAGCGACAACTTGTGGCTACTTACGAAACAGAAACCGAAAAACACGATATTATAATCACAAATGCCCGACACTATCAAGCTCTAATTAAAGCATCAGAAACACTTGAAAGAATCTTAGACGGACTTGATAATGGATTGCCGGGAGATTTTGTGTCTCAAGACATTAGAGAATGTATGCACTATCTTGGAGAAATCACAGGAAACATTACTACCGACGATCTACTTGGTAACATATTTGCCAACTTCTGCATCGGAAAGTAAGTTGTTGATTATCAAATAGTTAAATCAATCATAAATGATTAATATAGCACTCTTTACGGGTGCTATTTTTGTTTGTGCAAGCATCGTTGTTAATCGTTGCTAAGCCTTTTTACGCCTGTTTTTGTACCTCTTGTGTACCTCGCCGCTTGAAATGCGATTTTGCGTTGGCGAGGTGATGGACAAAGTTGACAATGGTTTACAATAGTTTACGATAGTTGACAAAAATCAGGAGAAATAAACATTAAAAACAATGTAAAAATGGCTACAAGCAGTATTAGAATTACGAAAATTTGCCAATGGTGCGGAGTTGAGTTCGTGGCTCAAAAAGTATCTACAAAGTATTGCTCGCATCGTTGTGCCAATCTCGCCTACAAACAAGCAGTGCGAGACAAGAGAGTAAAGCAGGCGGAGGCAGAAACGCTCTCAATCAAATTGGAAAAGCCAATCGAAAATGTAAAGAACAAAGAGTATCTATCATTTGCCCAAGCAGGAAAACTATTAGGACTGTCTCGTCAGGCTGTATATAATATGGTTAAGGCTGGGAATCTCAAAGCATCGAAGATTAGCAGCAGATTGTCTTTTATAAGGCGAGTAGATATAGATGCTATGCTTGAAAATAGACCATACAAGACATTGCACCCTAAAGATACTGTCCCCATCACCGACTTCTACACCATTGCTGAGATTAAAGAGAAATTTGGCGTTAAGGAGTCGTGGATTTATGAGATTGCGAAGGAGCATAATATTCCTCGCACATTCAATCGTGGTAGAACCTATTGGAGCAAGAAGCATATCGACTCCTACTTTGCCAAGAAAGCTCCTGATGCGAGCATTACCGAATGGTACAGCGTGGCGGAGTTACAGGAGAAGTTCGGTATGACGCTATCGGCAATCTACACCTTCGTATATAAGAATGTCATCCCCAAGCGCAAGGAGGGCAAGATGGTCTATTACTCGAAAAAGCATTTTGACATAGCCAAAGGTATCGCCACGCCTGAAGTGCCGCAATACTACACCATACCCGAAGCGATGGAGAAATACAACCTCACACGCGACCAGCTCTACCACTATGTGAAGTATCACAACATCACTCGCATCAAGGTTG
>CALDPR010000023.1 GCA_937911575.1 uncultured Porphyromonadaceae bacterium
AGTCGCTCAATTTATCTACTACTCCCTCTGCAGGATCTACTGTCGCTGTTACTTCGATTTGTGTAGCTCCACCACTTCCACCTTCTTTTACAATATATGTTACTTCGAATGCCGGACATATCTTCATTTCACTGACATTATCAGTATATTCAAATATGTTGCCTTCTGCGACTTTAACTGTATATGTTCCCGGCTCGGTAATTGCTTTCTCAAATGTAGTATTTATACTCATGAATACCGGAGCATCAGCATATCCATAACCACCAATAGTTACCAAGTTGCCGTCTGCATCATAAACTTCAGCCTTCGAGTTCCAATCATAGTTCATTGTTCCCGGATAATCTTCGGCTGAGAATGTGAATGTTACACCGGTTAATTTTTCTACTGTGCTACCATTTTCCGGATCGATTGAAATTGGTAAAGCTCCATAGTTAGTATCACCACTACCGGACTCTTTGATTGAGAAATTCAATACATATTCTTCAGTGTTTTTATTATTTTCATCTCCATTGAAATATACAGAACCAACAGGCACTACTATGCGATAATTTCCTGCTACCAATTCAGTATAGCAATTTTCATAATCTACCGTATATGTCAATACATTGCCGACTGCCGATGCATCTAATACTCCGGCATTACAATAATTTTTAACCAATGATAATGAGCCATCTTCAGCAACAGCATAGAAGACTTCCGGATATAAAGTTACTGATCTTACAGATTGTGCATTTTCAAATGTAACACTTACAGATTCGAATTTTTCCACCTCTGCACCTTCTTCGATGCTCCACGCAGCTGTTATATTATCCACTTTACCCACAGTGTATTGTACTTCAAAAGCAGGACAAATTTTAGGATTTTCTACACCATATTCGAAGAGATGTCCTTCTCCGACTTTTACTGTATATGTTCCCGGCTCAGTAATTGCTTTTTCGAACACTGAATTGATTGTGTAATATGTAGCGTCAGCATATCCATAACCGCCAATAGTTACCAAATTGCCTTCTGCATCATAGACTTCTACTTTTTCTGATTCGTTATATATCATTGTTCCGGGATAATCTTCGGCTGAGAATGTGAACTTCACACCTGTAAGTTCTTCCACCACACTACCTGCTTCCGGATCAATTGAAATTGGCAAAGCTCCTTTGCTTTCATCTTTCACTGTGTAAGTAAATGTCATTTCGCCGGCAAAAGATTTAGATGCACCTCCCGTAGTTATTCCGTAAAGGAAGAATTCTGCAGGGAAATTAACCGTATACTCTCCTTCAGTTGTGATTTCTTCAGGGAATATTAGTTTTAGCACTGTATCATCAAGCCAGTCCATCTTTATACAATTACTATCATTTACTCCGAATGATGTAATAATATTTCCTTCCGAATCTTTGATTGTTGCCAATCCTGTGCTTGAGAAGTTTACATTTGTCATTCCGGATTCAAATTTTATAATAAACGTTTGCAGTGATTTAACGACTGATTTATCAGCCGGTTCTATACTTGCAAATCCGGCGAATGGTTCTATATCGGATTGAGAAGCAGATTTGATTTCATAATGGAATATAAATTCTTCTGTCTTAGACACTAAATTTGCGTCTGCATTGAAAACCAATGATGAAGATGGTATCACGACAGCATATTTACCAGGCTCTATGATATCGTCATATGTTCCAAGGCTTAATTGATTTGCCGATGAAGCAGGGAACACCATTAGGTTTGACAATTTTGTCAAATTACCATTGCCATCTACAGTTGCTAAGTATGGCATTTGAGATGCATCATCAGCCATTGCCACACTTTCAACCCCTTCAAATGTAACTGTAAATTCGTTCAATATTGCAACAGCACCTTCTTTTGGGTCTATACTTGCTGACACATCTAATGTAGAGCTTCCTCCTCCTTCTATTGTATATACCAATTCAAATTCAGGAGAGGTAATCGACATATTATCGAAGTCCTTAACTGCTCCGGCCGGGAATTTGATTGTGTATGTTCCAGCTTCTGTTAATGCAGGATTCAATTTGAGAATCAAATTTTGGAAATCAGACCAGTCAAATGCCCAAGATGCTGTAACTTCAACGGCTTCTCCCTCTGCATTATATACTTTAGGCACTGCAATATAGTCATAATTAACACCACCTGGATAATAGTCTTTACCAAATGACAATGTGATTTCTGACAATGATTCAACTGTAGAACCAGCTTCAGGAGATGTAGCTATCGGAGCTCCCGGTATTGATTCACCCGGCGTTTGAACAGCCGTAAAAGTGAATGTTACATCAAACGATGTTGTCGGAGTTGTAGTTTGTTTAAAGTAATAAGTAGTCCCCGATATTGCATCGAAAGTTTTCGTGCGAGCTGCTTCATCACGAGTTGAATTCACAACTGTAGTGAAACCTGAATCAGAATACGGCACTAAATTTGTGTTTGCATCAACTGATGATTGCAAAGTGATAGAGCCATCTGATGGTGCTGTAAATTGACCTGTTACAAGAGTATTTTCCGGCACTGTATATGTTTGTCCGGATATCAACTCTCCTAACGGCATCTCTTGCGTAGTGATTGCCAATGCAACATTAGTGCCACAAAGCAACATCATCAACGCAATAACTGCTTGAAATGTAGAGTAAAGTTTTTTCATATTAACAACTTTAAAATTATTAATTTAATTTTTATTAGAATTGGCAGTAAAATTACTGATTTATTTTCATATAAAAAACATTATTAGACGATTTTTGCCAAAAAATTACCTATTCGTATCAAAATAGTAAGTAAAACATCTATAAATTTGCCCAAATATAGTTTTGGGTGCAAACTTAAGAAAAAGATGAAGATTAATTATACCGGTCGTTTTTTTACGTTTAGATTAATTGTATAATTTAGCCGATAAATAAGTCATTGTTATAGTTGAAGTTAATCAAAAAAATGTTACCTTTGCAGTCTAAAACATATGCTTTTGTATATTTACATGCTAACAACTACTAAAAATAATATCTCAAATGATTAAAAACTTTTTAAGTCGAACCCTGACATTAGTCAGCGTTATTATTATGAGCATTTCAGCAATGGCTCAGACTGCTGATATGCCCAATTTTCATATTTTGAATTTCTCAGATGGGGCAATAGTTCAGAATATGTCAGACAATGGAGAGTATGCTGTTGCATACGGTAAGAATCCTGCTAATGACACATGGTCTTTCTATCCACGTTTAATTGATTTATCGACAGATGCTATTACTTATCTTTTAAGTCCAGACGAAGAATTGACTGCCACTTCAGTAGCGGCAAGAGATGTAAGCAACGATGGATCAATAGTTGTAGGGACATATAACTGTTTGCCCGGCATATGGCGTAAGTCAACCGGCAAATGGGAAACACTTCCTGTTCCGGCAGCCCCGGCAAACGAGCAATGGTGCGACGGTTATGTTGCTGCTATTACACCAGACGGCAAATATGCTGTCGGGACAATGAGCTACAAATCATTATTCGGCGAACAGCCAGTGATGTGGAGTCTTGAAGGCACTCCATCAATTATCGAAACACCAAATTGGCCCGACAAAGGATTGAGTGGCATCAACCAGGAACAAACACGCTTCATTGGCATCACTCCCGATGGCAAAAAAATATTAGGCTGTGTATCATACAGTTATCCGGGCGACACTTTCTATTTCTTATATAATCGCGATAGTGCCGATTATGAAATAATAGGATACGAAAAGGTTGGAGCATACAATCGCCCTTTATATAACAATGGACTATTCATTAATAGTGCTGTTTTATCACCTAATGGCAAATATGTTGCCGGCACATTCTATATTGCAGAGCCGATTGAGGGTTCTGAATTTTACAATGAATACACCATTGTATATCGCCACAATGTGGAGACTTCCGAATTCGAAACATTCGACACACAAGAAGACAAATCAATGATTGTTCCTACAGTGGGCAATGACGGCACTTTATATGGAGCATCACCTTCAGGAAGTGCAGCTCGCACATGGAGTGCTCGCATTGGCAATTATTGGTATTCTTTCGACCAAGTGATGATTCAATGCTTCGGTGCTGATTTCACCGATAAGACAGGCTTCGAAAACAGTGGAACTGCTATTGCTGTGAGTGAAGACAATCTGCGTTTTGCTTCTTTCCCTTATCCTATGGGAGAATCTTATGTGGTGGATCTTCCAAAGAGCATGGCTGAATTGACAAAGTCAATAGATCTTCTTGGTGAATATGTCGTTACTCCGGCACCCGGCACATCTTTCTCTATGCTCAGCAACATAGAACTTCAATTCAATAGAGATGTGGAGGTTATTGCCGACAAAGCCGACATCGAATTGAGAGATGCTGATGGCAATGTGGTGAAGACATCAATCAAATTTGCATTAAAAAGTGGCTACTCAAAGAATGTTGAAATCGGATTCCGTACGGTAGAACTTGAAGCAGACAAGGAATACTTTGTAGTCATACCGGAAGGAGCAATCAATGTGGCTGGTGATGCATCAAAAATCAACAAAGAAATTTCTATTAAATATGTCGGTAGAGAAAATACTCCGGTGAAAGTGGTTTCAGTAAATCCGAAAAACGAAGCTGTCATTGAGCGTATCAATCTGACCACAAGCCCTATTGTTGTCAACTATGATGCAACACTTGCAATCGGAGAAAATCCATTGGCTCATCTCTATCTCCTCAACGAAGATGGTTCGGATAAAGAGTTGATTACAGACATGTATCTCATGGTATCTGCAAATCAAGTCTTAATCTATCCTCTCAACGAACAACGCCTCTACAAGGGCAGCACATATAAGGTCATCATAGATGCCAATTCCGTATACGACATTATGGGCAACAATGGCAATGAAGAATTTGAACTTACATATATCGGTAACTATGAACGAGAAATCGTCGTTGACGGAAATGTATTGTTTGAAGAATCATTTGACGACTATAATGTGGCCCTCAATAATATGATGCTCTTTGAAGGTGATCATTTGACTCCTGTCGAAGAGATTGCCACTTGGGGATTTGATGCCGACAACACTCCTTGGTGGTTGGTTCGCAGCAATGAAGAGAATTTCAACAATGCTGCCGGTTCCCACTCTATGTATAACAACAACGGCACTGCCGACGACTGGATGGTTATTCCTCAACTATACATCACAGATGAGACATGCCAATTAATATTTGATTCTCAAAGTTATCGTAATTCGGCTCAAGACAAATTGTCGGTTTATATATGGGAAAATGAAGATATAATCAACACATTAACATCGGCTACAATCACAGATTTCCGCAAAAATGCTGTATTGATATATAATGAGATTCAATCACCGGGAGCGAGCGAAGATGAGTTAGACAACGATTGGAGACACAATGTCATTGAACTCAAGCAATATGCCGGCAAAAGCATCTATATCGCCTTTGTTAACGAAAACACAAATCAATCTGCAATCTTCATCGACAACGTGAAGGTTACTCGCAGTGTTGATTTTGTTATTGCTCTTGAATCAGAATCTACAATGGCCGCACAAGCAGAAGCTGAAATCACCGGGCGTGTACGTGTTGAATCAGAAACACTTACTTTCTCTGACATCACACTGACACTTTATGATGATAAAGGCAATGAACTCGAAACAAATACGGAGAGTGGAATCAGTCTTAAAAAAGGAGATATCTACCCATTCACATTTGAGAAAAAATTACCACTTGAACTCGGTTCAATAAATAAATACACCGTAAAAGTGCGTATGGGTGAAGTGGAAAACAATGCAACGGGAACAATCAAGAATTTACATTTCGTTCCGACAAAACGTGTTGTAATGGAAGAAGGCACCGGTCAAGGTTGCCAAAACTGCCCATTAGGACATCAAATGATTGAGAAACTTCACCAAACATATGGAGACAAATTCATACCTATCGCTATTCATACTTATTCAGGCGATATTTACGGAGCTGGAATGGCTGGCTATAGTTCATTCTTAGGAATAATGGCATATCCAAGTGCGATGATTAATCGTTCCGGCAGAATCACATCTCCAATGGAATCATATATTGATGACTCAGGCAACACTTTATATCGCTATAGCAATCCTGAAAAGCCTCTATGGTGGGACGAAGTGGCTACTGAATTTGAATCATATGCCGATGCAGACATCAATATCATCAATGGAGCTACTTTCGACAAAGAAGCCGGCACAATTCGTGTGCCTGTTGAAGTGAAATATGCTTTAGACATGGAAAACTTAAATGTTAACCTTTTTGCAGTCGTTTTGGAAAACAACCTTAAAGGTTATCAAAAGAATGGTTTCTTCCAAGTTGCAGATCCTATTCTCGGAGAATGGGGACAAGGGGGTATCTACGGACAGGAAACTGTTGCTCCATACTTCTTCAACGAAGTCGCTCGTGGAGTGTTTGGCGTTACTTATAATGGTACGGGTGGTCTTATCCCTGACGCTGTGGTTTCCGGTCAGGCTTACAATGCAACAATCGATATGAACATACCAAAAACAGTTTCTAATATTGAAAACTGCGATATCGTAGTGATGATGATTGATGCTAATACGGATAAAGTCATTAATGCCGTAAAAGGTAAAATCTACGATGTGTTGAGCGTTGACAATGTTGCCTCTGACAATCTTGATATCAACGTAATCGACAATCGTGTAGTCATCAATTCAGACGATGAAATGACTGCTGAAATATATGCTGCTGACGGTACTAAACTTGCTCAAAACAGTGGATATGCAACAATAGAAATGACAATTGACAACTACACCGGAGTTGCTATTGTCAGAGTTGTAGAAAATGAGAAAGCGATTGTAAAGAAGATTATAATACGCTAAACATAATATTACACCGACAAAAAATGCGAGGTCTTCTTTCAAGAGCCTCGCATTTTCGCATTTTTACACCTCAAGTTTTTATCCTATTCAGTAAGTCAAAAAGCATATATCAAGTTGCATATAATGTTATTCTTCCCATGTGTCGTATGGGTCATTTATTACGCCGGTCCAAACGGCTTTAATAGTATTTTTCGGTTCGGCATCATCTTTTAGCTCGTAACTGATTGTGTATGTGCCATTATCGTTTTTCTTTATCTCTATTGTTCCTTCGGTAGCCGGAGCTTGAGCAATAGGATAGTTACCATCTGTCTCAAATAACTCATAAGGCCAAGTGCCTCTCATTGTAGCATATTCATAGTATCCCGGAATAAATGTATATTCGCCATACCCATTATTTTCAATATCAGCGACGGTGAATGTACCCTCAGGCGTTGAAGCAGATGCTGGGACTAAAACATTGAGTTGGAATGATTCATTTGTAACATGATCATTTACGACTATCTCAAATTCATTGACATTTGAATATTCATTCCAATCTTTATCTCTATAACCTTTATACATGTGAGCGTATGAATATGTATCATTAGAAAATGCCATTTCTTTATCAGCAGTCAGAGTGCTGTACCATGGTCCTGCCGGCTCGATAGGACGCTCGTCGAGGATTGTTACTTCTCCCATCGGATATTCTCCTGTCAGACGCACTCCATTACGCATCGTAAGGTCGGCTTTTAAATAATAGTTTTCGCCTTCTCTGCGAATTTCTATTGTGCCTTGATTTGCATATCCGGAACGTATGAATCCTTCATCGGCAGCTGTACGTAAATCCTGTACGTATGTACCCACATAAAGAGGATAACCAAGTACAGTGTAGCAATCTCCGGCAAGGAAAGTGAATGGCTCAAATTGTTCGATTTGTTGATAGTCTAATGAGGCATTATATACACCATCAGCAATGAAAATTTCGTCGGCTGAATTTGGCGTTGAAAAAAGGTCGACATTTAATACAACACCTGATGTTATCAATCCCTCCGAGGTTACATCTCCATCAAATAATTGAAGTGAGAATCGATGATAGTCTTCATCACCTCCATGAGCTGTAATCGTAAGTCCTTTAAATATCGTATCAAAAAGATCGTCTTGCATCAAAGTATCGGTCGAAGATTGACTAAAATTTTCAAATTTTAAAGAGCCATTATATTTCACTTCAAATTTTTCTCCCTCAGTTGTAACAAATTGTCCATATATATCGTAACCACCATCGTCCGTATACTTTACTTCAATAGACCCACTATCGAGCACCTTATAGACAATTTCTCCTGAATCATCAAGGATTCGAGCAAATGTAAGTTGAACGTTTGCAGAACCGGATTTTTGCGAGTTATCTACCGGATATACACCTGCCGGAAGAATAGCATTATCAGGGTCTGTACTATCTGTCCCAAACATATCGAACATCATTAACATACCCGGCTCGCTTGGAAGCATCTGACCTTCTACATTATATTCTATAGGCACATCAGATAAGCAGAAATAATAGTTTGCACTTCCGTCAAAGCTTGAAGTTTTCATGCCGGCATAATATGCTGCATAAGCTTGAATTGTCAATTCTGTGAGAGGCATCGAACGTGTAATAGATTCAATGTCGTCTATTGAGATGCCATCGATAGTCCATGAGTCTTGAGCCTGAACAAATTCTATATTACCTTCAACATTGTGTTTTGTGCCTTCCTTTTTATTAATCAAAAATTGTGCGTTTGCCATTGAAAATGCAAATGTGGCAATAATTGCTAATGTGAATATTCTTTTTATCATCGTTTTTGTGATTTTTTAAGTTTAATAAGTTTATTTTTTGATAAATTTCACTGTCGAACGTTCGGTTGACAACAAATAATATCCCGGAGTTAAATCTGAAACATCGATTGTATGATTCGGAGATGCAGTGGTAATGCTTTTCTTCATCTCTCCATCAATACTGAATATATTAATAGTTGTTCCTTCTTGACAACCTGATATATTGAACGTCGAAATCACGGGATTGGGGAAAATTTGCAAATCATCTTGCACTGCAATTTCAATAACGCTACTAACTTGTGTGAATGTCACTTCCTTTACTCCATTGATTGTTGCCCCTCCATTTAAAACGATAGAAAATTCTTTTGCATTGTCGGCTGCAATCATATAATCAACTTCTGATAGAGCAATTTGCTCTCCACTATTGGCATTCATAGCCCATACTAAATCTTCTGCTGACATTGTCAATACAGAAAACATAATGAATAAAACCGTTAAAATTTTTTTCATGTCATTAGATTATTAAGTTTACGTTAAGTGTTTATCTCGGCACAAAAATAAAGTATATCAAATATATCTGCAAGTATTTTTTTTGATATATATCAAATTCAGAAAAAATAGATATTAGTTTTAACGTTTTTTAAGATTTTAAAAGGCCAATACTCCATTTTTTTAACTTTTGATTAGACTCTTTCTTTATTTTATATCAAAATGTCACCTCTAATCAACTAAACACAATCATTGGCATGCTGTAAGAATAAAAAGGAGATAAAAAAGCTATTGGTCTGATAAAAGAAATCTCGACCTATAAAATCAGTAATTACGGTTTACGTATTCAACACTCTCGACAAGTCTTGATTTTTTATATAGGGCTATGGAAATAGTCAAATTTAGCAGGAGAATTAAAGCGTTTTATCCGGCACTAATAATATCTTTAGAATTTCTCTTCGGAATCCCTTTTACAGTTTTTTAAATTACGTTGTAGCCCCTCAAATTTCATTCTTTTGATTGGTGATTTGCGAAATATTCTTTTGAAGTCATCATCAGTCATTTGTTCAAAGTCAGAGAAATCGAAGTTGAGAAACTCAACAGATGGTTGAAATTCTTCAATTTCAGTAGGCACACTTTTCGTGTTGTGTGGGCATACTTTTTGACATATATCGCAGCCGAAAAGTGGAGTGGTTTTAAATCGTTCGGCACTCCAATCATGTCTGCATTCAATTGTAAGATAGCTCAAACAGTTTCGTGCATTCATTAAATTATTGCCCAACAGAGCTTTTCCGGGACAAGCATCGACGCATAGTCGACAATTCCCACACGACTGAACGAGTGGCTCATCGGGTTCTATATCGAGAGTAGTCAGTATTTCTGCCAAAAAGAAGAATGAACCTTTATTCGGGATAATGATAGTTCCATTAGTCGCTTGGAATCCGATACCGGCTTTCCATGCCCAATATCTTTCATGTATGGGTGCTGAATCGATGCATATTCTCACTTGGCCACCAAATTCATTCATTAATTGTTGAGTAGCGATATTCAGACGCTTTCGCAACACGTCGTGGTAATCTTCTCCATAAGCATACATTGAGACTTCTGGGAGTGTTTCCGAACGGTGCTGTTTAGGATAATAGTTAAATGCTACGGATATGACCGTCTTTGCTCCTTCAAGGAGCAATCGGGGGTCATGACGCAGCGTCGGGTGATTCTCCAAATATTTCATCTCTGCATGATTTCCGTCTGTCAGCCATTGAGAATATTTATCTGAGCATATATCATTGACAGATTCAGCTTTGGCAAAACCAACAGTCTCTGCCCCCGACATAGTCATCAATATTTCTTTTATCCTTGCTTTCATGAATATTTGAATCAACACAAAATTACTATTTTCTTTTAATATGGCGAGATTTTAAGGTAAAAAAAACTGTGCCAAAATACAAAATTTTGGCACAGTCTAACCCTATTTTTACCAATTCTATTATTTCACAACTTTTTTACCTCCGATGATATATATACCTTTCGGGAGAGAATTGATTGCATCGGCATCTGCATCACGAAGTATGCGAACACCATCGATTCTATACACATCATTGTTTATTGCGACATTGATTTCAGGCACACATATACCTGTCATTGTTTCTCCACCGATTTGATATTTATATCCACGAGTGCGAACAGTTTCACCTTTAACCACCAACTCGAAATAGAATTCTATAGTCGCACCTCTTGCGTATTCAGAAGTAGATGTACCGTTAAAATTCATATTGTTGACTGTTTGCATAGACACCTCTTCAGTTGCACCAACAATCATTTTTATTGATTCAACACCTACTGTTTCAGAAAGGAATTCTGCTGAAATAGTCAAGTGGTCATTATTGTCTGTTGCGATAGTGAAATCAAATTCCGGATAGTATTCATCAGCAAGATAAATATCGCCATAGCCTTCGATAGCCGGGACAGTCATTGTTACAGGAGCAACCGGGAGATCTCCTACACGATAGAACACCGGATAATAATATGAACCACTTGCTGTTCCTGTTGTGAATTCAGGAGTTGTTCCATTATACAATTGGAAACAAATGTATTTCACGAATCCATCACCTGACGCTTGCACAGCATCTTCAGTGCCTGTGAATTTCCAAGCGAATGCATCAGTTTGTTGAGGTTTCAAGTTCACATAAGTTCCACTTTGAACAAGTGCAAGATATGTTTCGTCTGAACCTTGTATTGTGTATCCCCCTTCAGTTGCTTTTATAGTAAAGATATATTCATCGGCAGGAAGAACACCTGTTGTCAAATCAAATTCAGTAGCAGCAACGTAGTGGCTACTAAAGACTTCATTCTTCATTATATAAGAAGTGCTTTGAGAAGTATATGCTATCACATATCGTCCTTCTTTGACATCATCAGGATTCATTTTTGGGAAATCAACCACGATCGGCTCGGCAATAGTGAACACCATATCAGCAGCAGCAATAGTTTCTGTTCCGTCAGTAGCAGATGCTTTTACTGTATATACTCCAACTTCAGATGCCACGAATTCATAATCACTTGTCAGGTCATTATCAGAATAGATTGACTCTCCATTCAAAAGAATTTCTACCGCCATTGAAGTTGCAAGTTCCGGGAATAAAACTTTTACGGTTTGTGATTCATAATATGTCTGATTTGCCTTAACACCTGAAACGATAGGAGCTTTTAGAGTTGGAGCCACACCTGTCATTTCCTTATACAAACTTGGACCTTTTTGAGTGTTTTTATAACAAGCAAATCTTTCTTGACCACTATTTGAATTATATTGCAATACACGATCAGTGTATCCATTTGGCACTATATTAGCCACACCTTCATCAAAAGTGATTTTCCATGTTGAGTTTGTTGAAATTGAGCTTGACTTGCCGAGATTGTTTGCATTAGCTGTCAATGCCAAATATTCACCTTCGAGTGATGTTTGGAATGTATATGCATTTGTTTCACCACCTAATGTCAAAACATTAACGGCTTCATCATTGATTGTAACCACATCACCTACAGCCGGATTTATTTCAATTCGTGTGAAATACTTGTTTGATGAATAAATCGCACCCATAGCATTAGTGTCATAAACAATAATGTAGTTAGCACCAACTTCTAATTCCGAAACATCAGACACGAGTTTGTAGTCTGTAGCTTGCGACGACAATGTCAAGCCAAGCAAAAGCGATAGAGTTAAGAAAAGTTTTCTCATATAATAAATATTTTTTTGATTAATAATTTTTGACTTAATGATTATTTGAATTGACTATATCTCAAATGTGTCATTTTTCTTATTTCTTCTCTTTTAGAATGTCGCGAATTTCAGTCAGCAACAATTCTTCTTTAGAAGGTGCGGGAGCCGGTGCAGGAGCTTCGGCTTTTTTCTTTTTGAATTTCATGATTGCTTTTATCATCACAAAAATACAAAAAGCAATAATCAAGAAATCGACTACATTTTGTACAAACATTCCATAGTTAATTGTAACTTCGGGGATTGCCGTACCATCAGCAGCCGTAGCAGCATCTTTCAGCACATATTTATAGTCCTTGAAATCAATACCGCCGGTTAAGACACCGATTGCCGGCATAATAACGTCGTTAACCAACGATGTAACAATTTTTCCGAATGCACCACCGATGATAACACCGACAGCCATATCAATCACATTGCCTCTCATGGCAAATTCTTTAAAATCTTTTATAAATCCCATTTTAGTATAAATTAATGATATGTTTGTATAATTGTAATCAAAAAAATCAAGTATTAAACTTTTTTACAATCAATGTGTTTATTCTAAAAAAAATTATTAAATTTGCATCGAATTTGAGAATCATAATTTTGTAGCAAATTTAGTAAAATAATAAATACAAACCAAAAAAAGGTAAAAAAAATGACAAAAGTAGGTATTAATGGTTTTGGACGTATCGGACGTTTTGTATTTCGTGCGTCAACAAAAAGAAATGACATCGAAGTAGTTGCTATCAATGACCTTCTTCCGGTTGATTACATGGCATATATGCTCAAATATGACACAATGCATGGTCAATTCGATGGAGAAGTTTCATATGATTTAGACAAAAGCCTATTAATTGTAAACGGCAAGGAAATTCGTGTTACAGCTTGCAAAAACCCTGCTGAAATCAACTGGGGAGCTGTTGGAGCAGAATATGTTGTTGAATCAACAGGTCTTTTCTTGACACAAGAAAAATCACAAGCTCACATCGATGCCGGTGCAAAATATGTAGTAATGTCAGCACCTTCAAAAGATGCAACTCCAATGTTTGTATGTGGCGTTAACGAAAAGACATATGTCAAAGGAACACAATTCGTTTCTAACGCATCATGTACGACAAACTGTTTGGCTCCAATAGCTAAAGTATTGAACGACAAATGGGGTATCACAGATGGTCTTATGACAACCGTACACTCTACAACAGCTACACAAAAAACTGTTGATGGTCCTTCAATGAAAGATTGGCGTGGTGGTCGTGCTGCAGCAGGCAACATTATCCCTTCATCAACAGGTGCGGCTAAAGCAGTGGGCAAAGTAATCCCAGAACTTAACGGCAAACTTACAGGTATGTCTATGCGTGTACCTACTCTTGACGTATCAGTTGTTGACCTTACTGTTAATCTTGCTAAACCGGCAACTTACGATGAAATCTGCCAAGCTATGAAAGAAGCTTCTGAAGGCGAACTTAAAGGAGTGCTTGGTTACACTGAAGATGCTGTCGTTTCTTCAGACTTCCTTGGCGACACTCGCACATCAATCTTCGATGCTAAAGCTGGTATTGCTTTGACTGATACTTTCGTAAAAGTTGTTTCTTGGTACGATAATGAAATCGGATACTCTAACAAAGTTCTTGATCTTATCGCTCACATGAAGAAAGTTAATGGCTAATAACCATCTAAACTATAAGATCAAAAAGCACTTCGATGGCGGAGTGCTTTTTTTATTTTTGATTCATTCCGATTCTACATAAAATTTGAGAAACAATTTTGATGCAATAGCCGGCTTGAGAAATCTCTTTTTAGTTTATTCATACAGCAACTCCATTTTAATATTTTTAACGTGATTAATTCCATTGTTAACTTGATTTAAGATTTGGGCACGCAGTTTGATTTGGTGGTATCGGAGGGAATTTGTAATTTTGCAGATTGAATAAGTGTGTTTAATCGATAAATTTCGATTATATAAATAAAATCAAACTAATTAAGAATATTATGCCTACCAAAAGGTACAACATTTTGAACAATACCCTCGGTTGGGGTGTGTTTATTATCGCCCTAATAACCTATTGGTTAACATTAGAGCCAACTGCATCATATTGGGATTGCGGAGAGTTTATCATTCAAGCAGACAAATTGGAAATCGGGCACCCGCCGGGCAATCCTATATTCATGCTTACGGCACGATTTTTTGCCAATTTTGCATCTACACAAGCTGATGTGGCCTTAATGGTCAATGCGATGAGTGGTCTATTGAGTGCATTAACGATTCTTTTACTTTTCTGGACCATTACACATTTAGTCAGGAAACTTATTGTGAAAGACGGCACAAATGTAGAGCCCAACATTCGTCAATATTTTGCAATCATGGGTAGTGGTATTGTCGGAGCATTGGCATATACCTGGAGCGATACATTTTGGTTCTCTGCCGTAGAGGGAGAGGTATATGCATTCTCTTCATTTTGCACAGCCCTTGTCTTTTGGCTGATATTAAAATGGGAAAACAGAGCCGATGAACCTCATTCTGATCGTTACCTCATTCTCATAGCATATATAATCGGTGTTTCTGTAGCCGTACACCTTCTTAACCTTTTGTGTATTCCTGCCATTGTCTTGGTGTTTGCATATAAAAAATTTGAGAATATGAACGTTAAGAAATCGATATATGCATTGCTAATCTCTTTTGTTCTTATCGTTTTAGTTTTATATGGTTTGGTGCCAGGATTTATTAAGGTATCACAATGGTTTGAATTATTATGTGTCAACAACTTAGGCATGAATTTCAACAATGGTGTGCTGATATACGTTGCTCTTCTTGTCGGAAGCATCTTATGGTCTATTTTCGAAATCTACCGACATAAATCTTCTTTACTTGTCATCACTTCATTTACTATCGCAATAGGTCTGTCAGGAATGCTCTTTTTCGGCAGTGGCATATGGTTAGGATTGATATTATTGTGTGGTTTATGGGGAGTTCTTAGATATATTAGCAAAAAAGGATTGCCTATACGCATACTCAATGTAACCATATGGAGTGTATTTGTAATCTTCATTGGTTATTCAAGCTATGCTTTAATCCTTATCCGTTCGAATGCTGATACACCGATGAACCAGAACTCTCCCGACAACGTTTTTGCTCTATCATCATATCTTAATCGTGAACAATATGGACAACAACCATTATTCTACGGTCAAACACCATATTCAGAGACACTTAAAGAAGTTAGATATGAGACAGTTATCGTGCCTGACGAAAACGGAAATTATCAAGAAATGCTAAGTTCCAATCTTTTCAGCAAACGAGAAAAATCGAAAGCCAAATATGCCAAACATGTCAGTGGAGCAACTCCTCTATTCATGAGTGGATTTGGCACAACAGAAGACTCACTTAACAATGCAGCATTGGAACAACGTGGAGGGGATTATTATGCTCATTACGATTATGATTATAATATACCGATGCAAAGTGAAATGAACATGATTTTTCCACGACTTCACAGTAGCGACAATAATCATATCAAAATGTATGAGTATTGGGCAGGCATGACTCGTGAAAACATGAACTATGTAACCGTTTCTGCAGTCGATGCCATATCAGGGGAGAAAATTCCGGAGCAAGAATATTACCTTGACGCCAACGGAAATCCTGCGACAAGAGCAAAAGTATTAGCAAAACCTACATTTGCTCAAAACCTACGCTATTTCTTTGATTATCAATTAAATCACATGTACCTACGCTATTTCTTATGGAATTTTGCCGGACGGCAAAACGACATAACAAATCAGCAAGGAGAACTTGATGCGGGTAACTGGCTCAGTGGAATACCTTTCATTGATAATGCTCGGTTAGGCGACCAATCTCTTCTTCCCGACAACATGGGCAAAGAAAACAAAGGACACAATGTGTTCTATATGCTTCCACTCATTTTAGGATTGTTAGGTTTGCTTTGGCAAGCTTTTGCCGGTCTTCGTGGTATTCGCCAATTCTGGGTGGTCTTTTTCTTATTCTTCATGACCGGTATTGCAATCGTCATTTACCTCAACCAAACACCACTTCAACCTCGCGAACGTGATTATGCTTTTGCCGGTTCATTCTACGCATGGGCAATATGGATTGGCATGGGAGTTGCCGCACTTTGGCGAATCATTTTGGCTACACCCACATTAAAGAAAAGTTTTATTGAATGGTGGGGTAAACATCAATCAGAAGAAGATGAACAACTTGAAAGTTTGATTAATGAGCCTCAAAACAATGCCACTAAATCAAAATATGCAGTTATAATAGCATGTGTGATTGGCATATTAGTGCCGATACAAATGGTGAGTCAAACTTGGGACGACCATGATCGCAGTGGACGAACAGCTGCCAGAGATTTTGCAATTAATTATTTGGAAAGCCTCGAACCGAATGCAATTGTCTTTTGCAATGGAGACAACGATACATTCCCTTTGTGGTATGTTCAAGAAGTTGAAGGAGTGCGTCGAGATGTTAGAGTAATCAATCTTTCTTATTTAGCATCGGATTGGTATGCAAATCAGATGCGTATGCAAGCATATGAATCACAACCGGTTCAATTCACTGCTCAACCAAAAGATTATGCTTATGATCGACTCATTTATGCTCAAAAAGATCCGGAAACTGCTGTTAAAACACCGACAGATATGCTCACTGCACTGAAATTTATTTATAGTAAAGATGCAGAAAAATCTTATGGAGGAGCTCCTTATATCGAATGGAGACATCAAAACTTATATTTACCTATAAATAAGGCAGACATTCTCAAATCAGACATTTACGTTGAAGCTAAAGATTCTGCCAAGATTGTTGACTCAATAAACATCGACCTATCTTCTCGTCAATATTTGACTATGAGCGAAATCCTTATGCTCGACATCATAGCCACCAATGCTGCAAATGGTTGGCAACGTCCGATATATTGGGCATCAACCGTACCTAATTCATATCATTTGGGATTAACACCATATATGAAATCGATAGGTATGACTTACCAATTAGTACCAATCCTCCACAGCGAAGAATTACCGGCAAGAACAGACAAAGCTTATGATTTGATAAAAAATAAATATCAATGGGGCACAGATGGCAAGAATCCAACTCCGTATTTCGACGAGACAGCCGGGCGTATGCTTACAGGAGTGAGAACATCTATCATTCGAACAGCCGGACAACTTGTCGCAGAAGGTGAAGAAATCTTATCTTCCGACTCAACGACAAATCAGTCATTAGCCACCGATAAATATCGCAAAGCGAAAGAGTTGCTCGAACTTATGGAAACAAAACTTCCTCAAACCATAAAGCCTTATTCTCTCTTTGGAGAAGGAATGGAAGTTGGTGAATTATATGTCAGAATAGGAAAATTCATGAACGATGACAAATTGAGACAAAAAGGGTTGACCATTATGGAAGATGTGTTGTGTCGATATGCACAAAATGTGAAATATACAACAACTATTCGCCAACAATATGCATATCCGTCTCTGTCATACGAAAACACATATCTTCCTGATTATTATTACAGTTTTGTCGACACGTATGAAAGTCTTGGAGGAGATGTAGCTAAACTGCAACAACACACTGCAATGCAAGGCATCAACCTGCAACAAATGAAAAAGAATTGGGAGGCTGGCATTTCAACAAGTGGGCTACAAGCCGGGACCACAACCGACGATCCTCTTTTAGAACAAATCGGTCAACTTGCCATCTATATTCGCGAATTGCAAGCTATGACACCGGAAGATTATGCTAATCAGCCTTTAGAGGTCAGACAATTAGACACAATCTTTATCGAAACAATTTCAGAATACTTACAACAAGGAGGAAGCGAAGAAAAGATGTTACAATCTCAAGAATTAGCAGGTGTAGACTTGGAACGTTCAATGAGATTATATCAGGAATTTCTTAAGAAAAACGGAATAGAGTAAAAGTAATAGGCAACCTATTGTGTAGGTTGCCTTAGACAAATAAAATCGACTAAATGTTTATTGAATGTCCTCCCTTAATCTTTCGTCAACTCTTCCCTGAAGCATTATTTCGAATACCGGGGAAAGAAAAATGTGTGTATCTCACTTTTGATGATGGGCCAATACCGGAAGTTACACCATGGGTGCTCGACGTATTGGACCAATATCATGTGAAGGCAACTTTTTTTATGGTCGGAGATAATGTGGTTCGAAACCCTCATCTCTATCAAGAGGTGAAAAGACGTGGACACTGTGTAGGTAATCATACCATGAATCATATGCAAGGTTCAAAAGTTCTTACACGAACTTATTTACACAATATCCTACTTGCCAACGAGCATATCAAAAGCACACTATTTCGCCCACCCCATGGATGGCTTCGCTTTAAGCAAGCTAAAATAATTAAACGCCATTTCACTATCGTAATGTATGATTTGATTACTCGTGATTATTCAAAACGTTTGACTGCCAACGATGTGTATAAAAATGTATGTCGATATGCTCGAAACGGTTCTATCATAGTTTTCCACGACTCACTAAAGAGTTTTCCACGACTAAAAGAAGCATTACCTAAAAGCATCGAATGGCTCAAACAACAAGGCTACCAATTTAAAACATTAGAGACATTCAACAATCAAAACAGAGAATAAATGAACAAGAGAGTACTTATAACCGGTGCCGGAGGATTCATAGGAGGATTTATAGTTGAAGAATCGCTCCGTCGAGGATATGAAACATGGGCAGCAATACGCAAAAGCACATCACGTAAATATCTTAATGACGAACGTATAAAATTCGTGGAATTAGACCTTGATAACAACGATTCACAAGCAACAGCCGAGATTCTCAATGCAGCATTGCCAAAAGAGGAAAAATGGGATTATATCGTATATAATCTCGGAGCGACAAAATGCACGAATTTCTCCGATTTCAACCGAATTAATAATGAGCATTTGTTGTCGTTTATTGAATCACTTAAAATATCGGGAAAAGTGCCTGAGAAATTCTTATTTATGAGTAGTCTGTCGGCACTTGGACCCGGTGATGAGAAAAGTTATAGTCCTTTTACACCACAAAGCATTCCGGCACCAAACACAAAATATGGTGTATCTAAACTAAAAGCCGAAATGAATTTGACAATGTCGGATATTCCATATATTATATTTCGTTCAACAGGGGTATACGGACCTCGAGAAAAAGACTATTTCCTAATGTTTAAATCAATAAAACATGGATTTGATTTTTCAGTAGGTTATAGAAAACAATTATTGTCGTTTATCTATGTCGAAGACTTGGCATGTGGAATATTTGATGCTCTTGAAAAAGCACCAATAGGCAAAACATATATAGTGGCAGAAGAGAGAGCATATACACAAAAAGAATTTCGCTCCATAGTAGCCAAAGAATTAGGCAAGAAATTAGTTATTCCATTGATAATGCCATTATGGGCAGTCTATCTTGTCTCTGTTATAGCAGAAAAATGGGGTGTAGCACGCATGAAACCGTCAACCTTGAATAGAGACAAATTCAATATTATGAAACAACGAAATTGGAGTGCCGACATCTCTTCCGGTCAACAAGATTTCGGATTCAATCCAAAAACAAACCTCAAGGAAGGAATCAACCGTAGCATTAAATGGTACAAAGAGAATAAATGGTTATAACAACAATGCCCCTCACAACAATCAACCCTCAAACAAAATCAACCGACTCTTTACGTCTGCAATCCATCGACATTGCAGACACAACGACATTAAAAACCGACACACTCACAATCAGTGTCGAAATACCATCACTACCCAACACCGGGCATAATGGCATTTTGAAGGAAGAGACACTTGGCAGCACTTCGCTTATACTCTCCTTTTTGATAATCTTATTTGTGCTTATTTGTATCAGATTTAGTAAAAACTTTCGATATCTCACCTCATTACTAAAAAACCTGACAGAAGTCAGACAACGCAACAACCTCTTCGACGACACCATTCGCGAGAGTTCGTTTCTATTTCTACTCAACTGTGCATATGTCGTTTCAATAGCAATCATCTTCCACGAGACCCTTATGGTATCTTACCCACACTTTACAAGTTTACCCATACTTGGCAGCTTCGGCATATGCATGGCAATATCAGCCCTCTTTGTGATTTGGCAATATGCCACATATTATCTGCTTGGAAATATCTTTTCCGACGTACAGCAAACATCGGTTTGGGTTAAAGGGGCAACCACATGCCAAGCCATCGGAGGTGTAATTTTATTCCCTTTTGCAATGATTTCCATTTTCTATTCAGAATGGCTCCATTTAATAACAATTATTGGTATAATTATCTTTATTATAACAAAAATTATCTTTATTTTTAGGGGATTTAGAATTTTTTTTGCTCAATATTCTTCATTGATAAGTTTTTTATACTACCTTTGCAGTGTAGAAATAATTCCAATTATATTTTCCTACTTAGGGGCAATTGAAATTTGTGAATTATTCATTTAATTTAAATATTTATTAATTACCTCAACGTTTGATGAAGATATCTAAAATTTTAGTATCACAACCCAAACCTACCACCGATAAATCACCATACTTCGACATATCGGCGAAATATGGTGTAGAAATAGTCTTTCGTCCTTTTATAAAAGTAGAAGGGCTTTCTTCCAAAGAATTTCGTCAATCAAGAATCAATTTAGCTGATTTTACTGCGGTCATACTTACATCACGCACATCAGTAGATCATTTTTTTCGCTTATGTGAAGAATGTCGCGTAAATATCCCCGATACTATGAAATATTTCTGCACGACAGAAGCAATTGCTCTATACTTGCAAAAATATATCATATATCGTAAACGCAAAATATTCTTTGGCAAATCAGGCAAATTTGATGATGCACAATTATTGGCTGCATTGACAAAACACTCTAAAGAGAAATTCTTATATCCCATTTCAGATATTCACAACGAAAATCTATCGGCACTCGACAACATAAAGATCAACTATACGAAAGCAATCATGTATCGCACCGTAAGCAACGATTTTGGTCCGGACGAACCATTTGACTATGATTTGCTTCTCTTCTTCAGTCCTGCCGGCATAGATTCATTGCTAAAGAATTTTCCAAATTTCAATCAAGAGGAATTAGGAATCTATATTGGCTGTTTCGGAGCATCTACGGCACAAGCCGTACGCAATGCGAACTTACGCCTTGACATAGAAGCACCATCGCCAAAAGCACCTTCCATGACAGCGGCATTAGAAGCATTTCTAAAAGAAAATTGTGATACCAAAAAAGGGAAATAGGAAAGCACCTAACTAAGTCTTCTTTAGAGATAAAATTCTAAACTTCAAACAAAGCCCGGGTGGCGAAATGGTAGACGCGTTCGTTTCAGGTGCGAATGTTGAGAGACGTGCAGGTTCGAGTCCTGTTCCGGGCACTTTGACAAAACGGTTGTTGGATATAAACGCATATTCAACAACCGTAAATTGTAAATTACAAATATTATTTTAGACAAAAACCTGCCTAAAAAAATCATAAAAATCATGTCATTGTTCAGAGTTCTACTTTCAATCATTTTTCCACCATTAGCAGTAATAGACAAAGGCTGTGGTTCAGTTCTTATTGTATTTATTTTAACTTGTATAGGTTGGATTCCCGGTGTTATTGGGGCTTTAATCATTCTTAACAAGAACTGATGGTTTCTATATTGAAAAAAAACATATTATAATAATGCAACACGAAAGCCATATATTCAATAAATTGGACCAAGCAATCGGGTGGATAATCTTTCTGATTGCATTATGCACATATTGGCTTTCTATCGAACCGACAGCCTCTTATTGGGACTGTGGAGAATATATAGCTCAAGCAGATCGTCTTGAAATCGGGCATGCTCCCGGCAACCCCATATATATTATAGCCGGGCGATTCTTTGCCAACTTCGCTTCCTCAAGCGAACACGTCGCACTCATGGTCAATGCAATGAGTGGACTTCTCAGTGCTTTTACAATTCTATTTCTATTTTGGAGCATAAGTCATATTGTCAGAAAACTATTACGCCCCGACAAATATGATTCAAAAGCAAGACTATGGCTGATTTTTGGAGCGGCCTCTGTGGGGGCATTAGCCTACACATGGAGCGATACATTCTGGTTTTCTGCCGTAGAAGCAGAAGTATATGCTTTTTCTTCCCTTTGTACGGCATTGGTGTTTTGGCTAATTCTTAAATGGGAAGATAATGCCGATAAACCTCACTCCGACCGTTTTCTGATTCTTATAGCATACTTAATCGGAATATCTGTAGCCATACATTTGCTTAACTTGCTGTGTATTCCAGCCATAGCATTAATAATATTTTATCGCAAAAATAATCACATAACCATTTGGAAAGTATTAACAGCATTGTTTCTCTCCTTTTGTGTTATTGCACTGATTCTTTTTGGTCTCATACCCGGTTTTGTAAAAGTCGGACAATGGATTGAACTTATATGTGTCAATAATTTTCATTTAGGATTCAACAGTGGTGCAATTATATATTCGGTGTTATTCTTTGCTATTTCAATATGGACCATTATAGAGATTCAGATTGCAAAATCCAAATCTCGAATAATCATAAGTTCAATTCTTACCATCACTCTATCCGGCTTGATATTCATTGGCAATAATATCATTGTATGGTTAATACTATTCTGTATAGCAAGTGTAGCACTCATAACTAAGGCATATTTCAATCGCCTCCCCCTTCGATTACTCAACAACATCTGTTGGAGCATATTTGTTATCTTTATCGGTTATTCAAGCTATGCCATTATTTTGATTCGTTCAGATGCCAACCCTCCTATGAACGAAAATTCACCCGACAATCTATTTGCATTATCTTCATATCTCAATCGGGAGCAGTACAGCAAAAATCCTCTTATATATGGAGCCACTCCCTATGCTCGACAAATGAAAAATGAGCATTCCGAAATAGATGAGATGACAGGGAAAGAGATTTATTCATATTCAGGCATACACCGTCAGAAAGGTGAAAAAAGATATTCCAAAGGCATTGCCGGAGCAACTCCAATATATCGCAGTCAAATGGCCACAACGGCAGATTCAGCCTATAATCAGAACCTTGTGTCGCGCACCGACGATTTCTATTTTTTCAAAGATTATGACTATGAGATAACAACTACTCCAGAATTGGATATGCTCTTCCCTCGCATTTTCAGTTCCTCTCCCACTCATATATCATCATATGCGAGTTGGGCAGGCATGACTCCTGCCACAATGGACAGTGTGGAGGTGTCTATGGCAATCGATTGTGAAGGAAATGCTGTGGCACGATACGATAATTCAACCGGTAAAAGAGTGGTGGAACGTCTGCCTAAACCAACAATTTGGCAGAATCTACGTTTCTTCTTCTCTTATCAAGTGGGATATATGTATTTCCGTTATTTCCTATGGAACTTCTCCGGACGTCAGAACGACCGACATAGTCAGGGACAAGCTGATACGGGTAATTTTATTACCGGCATACCGATTATCGACAATGCTATGCTTGGCGACCAGTCAAAGTTGCCACCTGAACTTGGCAGTGAAAACAAAGGGCATAATGTTTACTATATGCTACCTCTCATTTTAGGCATCTTGGGTATAATATGGCTGATGCGACAAAGACAATCAGGTTGCAGATATGCTTTTGTTATATTCCTACTCTTTTTTATGACAGGCATTGCAATAGTCATATACCTCAACCAAACGCCAAATGAACCTCGTGAACGTGATTATGCTTTTGCCGGTTCTTTCTATGCATGGACAATATGGCTTGGCATAGCTGTTCCTGCAATATTTGATATAGTGCGTTCGATATGCAAAAGAATATGTAAACGTGAGAGAACAATGGCTGCGATTGTTGTTGCCCTATCACTTGCTGTTCCTCTTCAAATGCTGTCGCAGACATATGATGACCATGACAGAAGCGGACGGACAGCTGCTCGTGATTATGCAATCAATATTCTTGAATCATTAGATAAGAATGCTATCTTATTCACAAACGGAGACAATTTCACCTTCCCACTATGGTACGCTCAAGAAGTGGAGGGGATAAGAAGAGATGTCAGAGTTGTTAATTTAGCGTATCTCTCCACTGATTGGTATCTGATGCAAATGATGATTGATGCCTACGACAGCAAGGCACTGCCTCTGACTGCCACACCTGCCGACATAGCCATGCGTCGATGTTCAGTTGTGCATTTTGGCAATATTGACCATATGCCTGCAGATGCATCTTTAGCTTTACAACAGATATATAACGGCAAAACCGACAAGCCACAAATTAGCAATCCGATACTCAAAATTCCAACACACAAAGAATCGGCTTTAAGTAGATGTCTGATTTCAGCTGATGAGTTCCCCCTATTACCCGACACGATAGAATTAAGTGTCTATGATATGATACCTACTAACCGACGATATCTGCGTCAAGACGAACTTGCCGTATTAGACATTGTGGCCACTAATGCTATCAACGGGTGGCAACGCCCTATTTATTGGGTAAAAGACGTAGGATTACAAGGATTTTATGGCCTCAAACCATATTTTAAACGTATTGGAATGGTTTATCAACTCACTCCTCTTCGTCGCTATACCACACCACACGATGCAGAAAAGGTCTATGAATTGGCTATGCATAAATTTAAATGGGGAGGTGCAGATGTGGCTCAAGGCGAAAAAATCCCTTATTTCGACGAAACAGCCGGAGACATAATGGCACGTCTGCGTCGTTGCCTTATTGCTGCTGCAAATGATTTGATATCACAAGCCGATTGCGACATATCAAAAACAAATCTCTATCAAAAAGCTCTGCTGTTACTTCAACTTATAGAGAAATCATTGCCAAATCATGTATGGCCGTATGAGACATTCAACGAAGAATATATCACTTCAAACGAAGCTGTTGAAATGGCAAAAGCATATTCGGCACTTTCTCATCGTATGAACAATGATAGTTTGCAAACTCACGCACTCAATATTCTGCGTAAAGAAATCATCAACGATGCTGCGTTCTTACGATATCAACATACACTCCCGAAAAGTATAAAAAACTATGTAAGTATAACAACCGGATTGACAACACGAGGATTCTATTCTTTGATAGACACTTACAAAAAGATTGGTGGCGATATGTCGGCATTGGAAGTGCTTCCACAACTTGCCAATTTCAATCTCGAACAAATAGGCAATACATGGTTGCGTTATTCCGTTCGTCAAACACTGATTAGAGATGCTCGCCATTCAACACGTCTCAGCAAATTGTCGCCTCAAAGATATGCCTTGCAACCTGCCGATGCACGATTAATGGATTCTACAATCTATGTTAGAATTTCTGACTATATTAATGCCGGAGGAACTATCGACGACCTGAAAACATTAGCAGAGTTCTCTGATTTCGACTTTATCAGATCGGCACGCCTAAATGCAGAATACAATCAAAAGAGAGACAAATAAAAAGTAAGCATACTAACCACACATAAAAAGTGTATAGGCTTTCAGCAACAGCCAAACTACGCAGTCAACAAAATCTCATTAAGGTAGGGGAAAAACTACAAAAAGTGGGGTGTAAATTCAGCGAAGGTCAGTGATTCGGTTGGGTGTGGTTCTTGTTTTCATTGTTCTTTTGTTTTAAGCTGAATTTGAAACAAAGGTAATGATTATTTCTCAGAAAAAGTAGGTATCTTTGTACATAAATCAATCATCACCATTATGGACATACAGACTTTCATCACCAACTACCGTGAAGCGTTCGGCGAGAAAGCCCCGCTTCCCGTCCTTTTCTATTATAGTGACGAACCCATCGCCCGAACCGAGAAAATCAACGGATGCTTCTTCAAGGGAATGGCGAGCGTGAGGGAGGGGCATCCCATCAGCCTCAATGCCGAAGTCATCGGGTGCGGAGGTGGAAAACTCTATACAGGTTATGCGCCGATGAACGATTTCATCCCCGGCTTCGTATCGCATAAGGAGAAATATAAGCAGACTCCGCAACAGGTCATCGACTACGTGGCAAGTCTGGAATTGCAATCCTTCACGGGGAAGTGGCTAAACTTCGTTCGCATCGACCAAGCGGAAACGTTTGATGGAATGGAAGGGCTGCTCTTCTTTGCGACACCTGATATGCTGGCAGGACTCACCACGTGGGCCTTCTTCGACAACGACCGCGAGGATGCCGTCTCGGCCATCTTCGGTTCGGGATGTTCGACGGTAGTCAGTCAGGCGGTAAGAGAAAACCGGAGAGGAGGCAAGCGGACCTTCCTCGGATTGTTCGACCCTTCGGTACGTCCTTACGTGGGAGCCGATGAACTGAGTTTCGTTATTCCTGCCAGCCGCTTCGCCTCGATGAAGGGGACAATGCGTGAGTGCTGCCTGTTCGACACCCACGCTTGGGCGAAAGTAAAAGCGAGAATCAATGAAGGAGGAATAGAGATGAAAGGAGAAACCACAGAAACCGATGTATAGGAAATGCCCACTTGGGCAGAGAAGTACAGAATCCGCCTCCGTTTGGACGGCGGATGGGGTGTTGCTCCTTTCTTCCTAAATTTCAACGTCTTGTATTTTATTAATTCTTACAAACCTTAAGAGACTGAGCCAAATTTTTGTATTTTGACTCAGCCTCAAAACTATCTTAAAATATTATTATTGGTATCCGATAATAATATTATCGGATATTTATTTTTCGACAATAAATCATTTACTTTAATAAAACTTTTGCTGCAGTTGGAACTCTATGGTATTAGGTACTGATCCGATATTCTTCTATTGTTCTAATTAGAATGGTGTCGCAGTGTTAAGTTGTCGGTGTGTCGGCAAGTTCGGCAAGGATTTTTTGAAGTTCCTCGTCAGTTTTAAGCAGTTTGTTTTTGCATATTTTAAGCAATTCAAGCGAACGTGCTGTGTAAGCTGCGAGGTTATCGATGTCGCACTCGTCGGATTGCATTTTTCTTACTATCTCTTCCAACTCGGAAATTGCTTGCGAATATGTGATATTGTCATTAGTTGCCATTTTTCTTATTTTTTATTAATTATTGAATCTATTGAGCCGTTGGCAAATTCAGTTGTGATTATTTGACCTATATTTATATTATCCGAACTTTTTATTGCCTTACCATTCAGACGAGTTATTGAGTATCCTCTGCGAAGTGTGTTTTGAGGAGATAGTGCCTCAACGACAGCAAAAATTCCTGCCAATCGCTGTTTCTCCCTATTTACGACATTTGCAGTCGATTGTCGGAGAGTTTCAGATAATATTTTTGTCTTTGTTTCAGCATTTGTTTTGTGTCTATTTGCCACAAACAGATACGCTTGAACTTTATTGTTGAGAAATTGCCTTTGATTATTGATATTTTTTTGCACCAAGTGGGGTAATGCAGAGGCTATTTTGCTTAACATCAAATTTTTTTCTGATATTTTCTGTTTTGTCAACGCCGGGATTAAAGCCTCAATATTAGCTAATTGCTGTTTTGCACCGAACACCCTTTCAGTGGCATATCTGAACGCATAGTCTGCCAGATGAGATGCTTTGTCGAATGCAGCTTGTGCTTTTTCGATGAGATATTCGGCAGCTGCCGTAGGCGTTTTAACTCGTGTATGAGCGATCTCATCAAGTACGGTCCTATCACGTTCGTGTCCGATACCGACAATTACCGGAAGAGGAAACGTGGCGATAGCTCGTGCCAATTCAAGTTCATCAAATCCGTTCAGATCACTTGTGGCTCCACCTCCACGAATAATTACCACACAATCCCATAAGTCTATGGTCATTTCCACCTGTTCCAACGCATTCCTGACGGAAACAGATGTATGTTCGCCCTGCATTATAGCATTGAAGATATGAGTGTAGAAGCAAAAACCATTTCTATTATTTATCAGTTGATTCATGAAATCGCCATAGCCGGCAGCAGTAGCAGCTGAGATAACGGCTATTCGCTGAGGCACTATCGGCATTTCAAGTTGCTTATTCCTATTTATGAGCCCTTCGACAGTAAGTTTGTTGATAATCTCTTGCCGAATGCGCGCCATATCGCCAAGTGTGAACGAAGGGTCTATATCTGTAATATTAAACGATAAGCCATATTGGTCGTGAAAGTTTGCGGAGCCAAACACCATTACTTTGATACCGGTAGAAAAGGATTGACGAGTTGCGTATTCAAATTTTGTTTTCAGCTTCAGAAAAACACTTGCCCAAATAGTGGCACGCAGTTTTGCAATTGTATTGCCTCGTTCGTCTTTTTCAATCAACTCCATATAGCAATGTCCTCCTCGAGAACTCACATCACTCAACTCAGCCACCACCCACTGATTTTGAATAGCCGATGTGCGAATAGCCGAGCCGATGCGAGCCGTAAATTCTCGCAACGACAATGGTGGATTCATATGAAATTGATTATTTAGCATAATCAATTCTCTTCATTGGAGAGAGTGCCAAGTTCACGAATTGCACCGGTTGAAGGTTCCAAAAGAAGAAATGATCGCTCTTTTTTCGAACTAAATAAGGAAGGGTTCAATCCGAATTTAATCCCAAACTGAGCAAATTCAAATTCCTGTTCAAAGATTGTCTTGCCAAGGAATGAAAGTTGGATATTTGCAGCACCGGGGATATTGTAGATTACAGCATCTTTCGGCAAGCGTTTAGCCTCACCTTTTTCGTCTACGGGGATTTCAGGTTGACGAATAACCTCAACCGATATATATACCGGGTCGCCGGAATAGTCATCGGCAGCAACAAAACCGGCGAAGTCGCTTAAGCGAAAAAGCACTTGTTTCTGTTCGGATTCGGTTGAAGGTATGAAAATAAATTTTTTCGCTACTGTCTCCTTCTGTATAGTGCCAATGAATGCATCTGTGATGACCCTTTCTTGTTCTTCAAGGGAATTGAGCATCAGTTCTAATTGATGTCCATCAGTAGGCATCGTCTCTGCTGTCCCCCGAGAAAGATTAATTTTTGATTCTCGGATTTCCATTAAATTTTCTGCTAATAGTTGAGCTCGTTTACTCGATGATTGACTCGCAAGGAAGTCTCCATTGACATATTTCAGATACTCATTTGTGTTGAGCGATGAAGAATTCAATTGAATCAATTCTGTTTGAAATGCTTCCGGCAAGTTCACATCGCTATCATTGATTGCAAGCAAAACACCATTTTCATCGACAGTGATAGACGTTACGGAATTCGATTTCAACTGCATCAGATACTTTTCATTCTCATCGGCAATACCATATGAACGAACGTTGATTGCCGATAGTTCCCATATTTCGGAATCTTCAAGGACTACATTATCTGTGCCGATATATTTTTTTGCATACTGATAATATGGGCCTCTTTTATATATTCTATGTTCGGCAACAACCTCTATTTCAAGGGCAGTCGTCGGCAAACAATAAACCAGACCATACTCATTATGTTTATCGGCTGTTAATACTTTTGTTTGTTGTGCATTTACATTGAACGCACAAAGAGCAAAAACTATGATTGCAAAAATATGATTTAAAATTTTCATACGATTAAATCTCCAAATTATTTTTCATTTAATACCGTAGCGATTGCTTTCCCGATATGCTCAATAATATCAGTTGCAATCAGACCATATTCACCCGTTTTTTTCACTGCGATATCTCCTGCAAGTCCATGAATATATACGCCGATAATAGCAGCAATTTCCGGTTTATATCCTTGAGCCATGAATGCTGAAATCACACCTGTCAGCACATCACCGGCACCGGCAGTAGCCATTCCCGGATTACCTGTTGAATTAATATAAACTTTGCCGTCCGGGCGGATTGTAGCTGTATAGTGTCCCTTCAACACGATTATTATGCTATATTGTCGAGCCATATCTATAGCCTTTCTCAGTCGCTCCTCTGAAGAGTTATGTTCACCGAAAAGGCGATCGAATTCTCCTATATGTGGAGTCAGAATGCTTAATGGAGGAATCATCGACAGCAACGTCGGACGACGAGAGATACAATTCAGAGCATCTGCATCAAGAATCAGTGGTGTTTTTGTAGACACGAACAGGCGTTCAAGAGCATTAATCGTTTCTTCAAATCCACCTATACCCGGACCTATTGCAATTGCTTGATGATCATGATATATAGTCATATCCGTAATGCTGCGATCATTCTTGTCCGGTTCATACATTACTTCGGGCACAGCCGTTTGTAAGATGTTCATTCCACAGCGTGGAGCGTGCACCGTAACTAATCCGGCACCCGTACGCATTGCTGCTTTTGCTGCCATTACAGCTGCTCCCATCATACCCATACGTCCTGCCATCAATAGCACCGAACCATAGTCTCTTTTCCCTGAAAACTTACGACGTGGGTGCAATTTATTCTTTATTTCATATGGTTCTACAAGATAGAAATTCGTCTGTGTAGATTCGATTTTCTCTTTTGACAAACCTATTGGCAATAGATCCCAATCTCCTATTACGTGCTCATTTTCTTCAAAGAAGAATGCCAAACGAGGGAATTGAAATGTCAATGTTATATTTGCATGAATAATATCTCGACGATTTATGCCACTATTCCATTCCCCAAACAATCCTGACGGGACATCAATAGAGATTGTATAGGCACCACTTTCGTTGATGTAGCGTGCCAGCGATAAAAATCCTCCCTGCATAGGCTCTTTTAGGCCGGAACCAAAAAGGCCATCGATAACCACATCTTTAACGCTCAAATACGGAGGTGTGAATTCCTTTGTTATCTCTGTGAAATCCACATTGTCGAGAGTTATCAATCGTTTTCTTTCCTCTTCACAATCTGCCGACAAACGCCCCTTGATGTTAAATAGAAAAATTTCTATGTTATGATATCCTTGTTCAATAAGCATTCGGGCAGTGGCAAGAGCATCACCACCATTATTACCCGGACCGGCTACTACTACAATGCGTTTGCTCGGCTTAAATAGCGACATCACTTTGAAACTAATGGCTTCGGCTGCTCGCTCCATTAGTTCAAGAGATGATATATTTTGATGT
This sequence comes from uncultured Porphyromonadaceae bacterium, assembly GCA_937911575.1. GTDB lineage: Bacteria > Bacteroidota > Bacteroidia > Bacteroidales > Muribaculaceae > Lepagella. The sequence continues at coordinate 31,371 of CALDPR010000023.1, forward strand.
TCGCAAGTTGCGTAATCAATTTCTCTAATCAATGTCGAATCAAAAATTTTCATTAATTTTCGTCTTTTTATATCTTTTGAACTACAAAAATACGCAATTTATTTTATAAAGCGAACATCAAAGACCTATTTTCTATTTTTTATGGAAAATTATTTGGTTAATCACCTATAAATTATTTTTGGAATGAACAATTTATAATTAAAATTGTAGAGATATTAATATAGATAACAATAATCATGAAAATAATGAGAGTTTCAAGTTTGTTTTTTATCGTATTGATATTTACATGCCATATGTCGGCACACAAGTTGACCCTTGATTCGTGTCGCTCTATGGCTTTGCAAAACAACAGGTCGATTCGTATGGCCGAAGAAAATATTATTGGAGCAGAACATTTGCGAAAGAGTGCATTTGCAAGCTATCTGCCCGGGGTTGATTTTTCAGCCACCTATATGTATAATCAGCATGAGATTGCCTTGTTGGGAGAAGATGCCAAACTGCCGACAATGACATTTGATGCGACAACACAGTCTTATCGATATAATATACTCACAAATCCTGACACAGGAGAACCGATTTTGAATCCGACAACAGGCAGTGTTATCCCAACAGAAGTGGCAGTAATACCAAAAGAAGCTATGACCTACGACATTCACAATGTCTTTGCCGGAGCAATAACCCTTGTTCAACCGATCTACATGGGTGGGCAAATACGAGCCATGAATGAAATCAGCAAATATGCTGAAGAGATTGCCATCTCGATGCGTAATTCTAAAATACAAGAAGTTATATTTGCTGTAGATGAAGCATTTTGGAATGTGGTGTCGCTCAAAGCAAAACGACAATTAGCCGAGAACTATCTTACACTTGTCGACACGTTGATGTATAATGTCACCGAGATGCTTAAGGAAGGCGTAGCAACAGAATCCGATAAATTAACAATAGAAGTCAGACAAAATGAAGCACGCATAGCACTCTCAAAAGTGGATAATGGCTTGACGCTGGCATGTATGTCATTATCTCAGTTATGTGGATTGCCATTGGATTCAGAAATAGAGGTAATTAATGATGCTCCATTTCACAAAGAGATGAATCAGGAAATCATACAAGTAGAAATGACTGATGTCTGGAGGCAACGACCTGACCTACAATCGCTCCGTTCAAGCATAGGCATATACGAACAGAAAGAGCGATTGACTCGCTCGGAAATGTTGCCTAAATTAGCCATAGTGGGAGCATACACGTTTCAAAACCCAAATGTCATTGCAGGATTTGAGAATCGTTTCGGAGGAGGATTCTCTGTCGGTGCAACATTAAGTGTGCCGATATGGCATTGGGGTGGTAATTACAACAAATTAAAATCTGCTCAATCTCAAACCACTATTCAGAGATTACAATTAGAAGATGCTGAAGAAAAGATTGAACTGCAAGTTCGTCAAGCCACATTTCGGTTTGAAGAAGCATACAAAAGATATGACTTGACTTTATTGAATCTTGATAAAGCCACCGAAAACCTACGCCATGCCGAAATAGGATTTAGTGAAGGTGTATTGACTGCCAACGATGTCATTTTAGCTCAAACTGCATGGCTACAAGCTCATTCTGAAAATATTGATGCCGAAATAGAAATTCAACTTTGCAAAGTCTATCTTTCAAAAGTGTTAGGAATAACTGATTATTAACTTTCAACATATGATTAATTTATGGATAATATATACAAACAACCAGATGATGTTAATATTGAAGAGAATATAACAGCAAAAGAAAAAAACTTAGTATTGACAATCACATTATCGCTCATCGTTGTTGCAATGATGGCTATAGCCGGTTTTTTATTTATTAAGCCAAAATCCGAGGTGGTACAAGGGCTATGTGATGCCACTGAGATACGCATCTCAGGCAAACTTCCCGGGCGAGTCGTGGAGTTATACGTCGAAGAAGGACAAGAAGTAGAGAAAGGAGATACTCTTCTTCGCATTTATTCATCAATTATGGATGCCAAATTAGAACAAGCCACTGCAATGCAACGAGCTGCAATAGCAACCAACAGGAAAGCCGACTCCGGCACACGACCACAAATCATAAATAGTGCTTACGACCTATGGCAACAAGCAATCGCTCAATTAACGATCGCAAAGAAAAGTTATGAGCGAATGGAAAATTTATACTCTAAAGGGGTGGTCAGTGAACAAAAACGAGATGAAGCTAAAGCAGCCTATGATGTAGCTGTTGCCGGTGAAAATGCCACTAAAAATCAATATGAACTAACTCTTCAAGGGGCTCAACCAGAAGACCGACAAGCTGCGGCCGCTATGGTTGATGCTGCACGTGGAAGTGTTGGTGAAGTAGACGCTTTCTTGGAAGACCAATATCTATTGGCTCCTGACAACGGCATAATAACGGAAATCTACACCAATGAGAGCGAATTAGTTGCCACCGGCACACCTCTTATGTCTCTTCAAAAAAATGAACGTTGGGCAGTTTTCAATGTGAAAGAAACTATGTTGAAAGAGTTAAGTCTCGGTGATGAAATAACAGTTTGGATTCCGGCTCTCGAAACAGAAACGAAAATGATTATATACTATATCAAAGATTGTGGATCTTATGCTAATTGGCAAGCTACTAAGGCAACCGGCGACTACGATGCTCGCACTTTCGAAATAAAAGCTCGTCCGACAGAAAAAATAGAAAATTTCTTGCCGGGAATGTCGGTAATCATTCGATAGAATATTAAATCACAACCGTAGACAACAATGGGACTAAAAGCCATCATCAAAGATTCTTTTCTGCATATGATACGTCGCCCTATATATTGGGTTGCGACTCTGTTTGTGCCATTGTTGTCAATGTTTTTGCTTACCGACTTGATGCACGACGGATTGCCGACACGCATCCCTGCCGGTATCGTTGATCTTGACAACAGCAAAATGTCGAGATCCATACATCAAACTATCGAAGGAATGCAGATGGTCAATATAATCGACCGATATGACAGCTTCTCTCAAGCACGACAAATGGTTCAAAATGGGGAAATCTTCGGATTTTTCTTTATACCTGATGATTTTCAACAAGAATTACTCTCAGGAAGAAGTCCGATAATATCGTTCTATACAAACATGACCTACTATATTCCGGCATCACTACTATACAAGACATTCAAGACAACTGCCCTATATGCCAAAGCCAATACAGCAATAAAAATGCTTGAAAACACCGGAGCATCTCAAACCACAATAACTCCTTTGATTCAACCTGTCAATATCAGTGTGCGAGGATTAAACAATCCCGAAACCAATTATGCTATATATCTATGCAACTCGTTTATCCCGGCAATGATTCAATTAATGATTTTTCTCACCACAAGTTTCTCCCTGTCTCATAGGATTAAAACAGGCCGTTCTCGCTTGCTAATGAGATATGCCAATGGCTCAATAATTAAAGCTGTGGTCGGACAATTGTTGCCACAAACAATCATTTGGTGGATAATCGTAATCTTCATGCAGTCTTGGCTTTTTGGGTGGTGTGGCTATCCGATGAATGGTTCCTGGATATGGCTTACACTTTCTCAACTACTATTTGTGCTTGCATCACAAGGGTTTGCTCTATTCTTTACGGCACTTCTATCCAACTTGCGAATTGCAGTTTCAGCATCAGCTTTGATTGGAGTGCTCTCTTTTTCTGTTGCTGCTTTTTCGATGCCTTATGAAAGCATGTATGGTGCAATCGGCATTTTCAGTTGGATACTACCAACTCGATATAATTTTTTGATCTACATCGATCAAGCACTTAACGGCATCGACATATATTATTCCCGATTCTATTTCGCTGCATACATCGTTTTCATAATCGCACCTTTCTCAATTTTATGGAAACTGAAAAAAGCATACAATAACCCTATTTACATTCCTTAGACTATGAGACGAATATTGCACGAAATAGTTACAGTATATTGCCACGAACTATTAATGGTCGTACGTGATGGAGGTGTTTTGCTCTTTCTATTGTTCTTGCCTCTGATATATCCTATTATATACTCTCTGATCTATAATCCTGAAATTGTCAGAGATGTTGAAATGATTGTAGTCGATGAAAATCGCTCATCGTTAAGTCGTCAACTCATCAGAGACCTCGATGCTACACCGGAAATTAAAATCATTGGCCATGCCTCCAATATGGAAGAGGCAAAACACGCTATGCATTCCCATCAATGCTTTGCAATATTACTTATCCCTCACAAATTCAGTACGGATATTTCCCGAAACATTCAAACTGACGCTATAATATTTTCCGATATGAGTTTGCTACTACGTTATAAGGCATTTCTTACAGCATCTGCTAACGTAGCACAAAAATTAGGTTCCGACATTCAATTTCAAAAATCGGCTGCTTTAGGTTCGGCTTCTCCTTTGCAAACATCAACAGACTTGATGCCGATTACATCTGTTAATATGGGCAACACTGCCGGAGGACTCGATTCGTTTATCATGCCCGGTGTGCTTATTCTTATTCTACACCAATGCATCATATTGGCTATAGGAATGATTGGTGGTGCATATAGAGAACAAAAACATCAGCAACACTCCTCAATAAGACTGACAATTTCAATTGTCGGACGTGCACTTTGCTATCTAACTCTTATATTCCCTGCTATAATCTTCCTTACCTACTACGTCCCTATAATCTTCTCATTCCCGATGTTCGGCAATTTCTTTGAAACCTTACTATTCCTCTTCCCAATGCTTCTCGCATCTATATTTTTTGGCTTTTGCTTTCAAACTTTTGTCAGCGAACGAGAATCGGTGTTTATGCTGTGGGTTGCTACTTCTATAATATTAATTTTTCTCTCCGGACTGACATGGCCTCGCTATGCCATGCCTCAACTATGGCAAATCATAGGAGGGTTGTTTCCCTCTACATGGGCTATCGAAGGCTTTATAAAAATGAACTCTAATGGAGCCGAACTTTGGCAAGTTGCCAACGAATATTTAATGCTTTGGATTCTTGCTGCAGGCTATTTCATTCTTGCCTTCTTGCTACAACGCTACCATAAAAATATAAATAATATTACTTTTTATTAATCTTCTCCATTAGTTAAATCGACACTCATCTGACCATCTGCTCTTGCAGGCATAATAAAAAAATAAGATCTGCGATGACATTTCACCACAGATCCTATTTTTAATATTCTATATTATTATTCTGCCATACCAGCAGAGCCTAATACATTGATGATTTTATGTTTATATAGTTTTTCCATATTATCACGTGCCGGACCAAGATATTTGCGTGGGTCGAATTCAGCCGGTTTTTCTGCAAACACTTGACGCACTGCAGCTGTCATTGCCAAGCGACTATCTGAGTCAATATTTATTTTACAAACAGCTGATTTTGCTGATTCACGAAGCCATTCTTCCGGAATACCGATAGCCGCTTTCAATGCTCCACCATACTTGTTGATTGTCTCAACCTCTTCTTGCGGCACTGATGAAGAACCATGAAGCACGATTGGGAATCCCGGCAATTTTTCTTCCACTGCTTTCAACACATCGAATGCCAACGGTGGAGGCACCATTTTGCCTGTCTCCGGATCGATTGTGCATTGTTCCGGTGTAAATTTATATGCTCCATGAGACGTACCGATTGAAATTGCCAAACTATCGCAACCTGTGCGTGTAGCGAAATCAATCACTTCTTCCGGATTAGTATATGTGTGATGGTCTGCCGACACTTCGTCTTCTACTCCTGCCAACACACCTAATTCTCCCTCTACGGTTACATCATGAGCATGTGCATATTCCACAACTTGTTTTGTCAAAGCCACATTCTCTTCATATGGCAAATGACTTCCGTCGATCATTACTGATGAAAAACCACTGTCTACACATGATTTGCATAGTTCAAAACTATCGCCATGGTCGAGATGAAGACATATTTGTGGGCGTTCCCAACCTAATTCTTTTGCATATTCTACTGCTCCTTGAGCCATATAACGAAGCAACGTCGCATTAGCATAATTACGAGCTCCTTTCGAAACTTGAAGAATCACCGGTGATTTTGTCTCTGCAGCTGCTTTGATGATTGCTTGAAGCTGCTCCATATTATTGAAGTTGAAGGCAGGAATTGCATATCCCCCTTTTACTGCTTTAGCGAACATGTCGCGCGTGTTTACTAAACCTAAATCTTTGTAACTAACCATAGTCGTAACAATTTTAAATAAATACATTATTTCTTTGTGCAAAGATAATAAAAATAGGAGAATTAACAAAGTTATACGCTTCTCTCTTGTGCTAATTAATCTAAAAAAGATTAATTTTGCAAAAATTTCTTTCTATGAATTCGAATGTCAGGAAATCAAATATGGAGTTGCTTCGCATAATTTCCATGAGTATGGTTGTTGCCATACATCTTAATGGAGCTTGGACTTATGCAAATGGTTATGGCAGTTTCGATTTTACTTCTTTGCATGGTTTCTCTTTAATGCTCTACCAAGCATTTATCATTGTTGCCGTAAATTGTTTTATTTTAATAAGTGGTTATTTCGGCATCAAGCCTTCAAAAAAAGGGATATGCTCGTTCCTGGCATATATCATCTTCTATGCTCTTCTTTGTTTTGGTATTGGGAATCTGATCGGCACAACTGATTTCTCTTTTCGCAAATTAGCCGCCTGTTTCTTTCATATCGACAAACAACTATGGTTTGTTTCAACCTACCTTATTCTCTATCTTCTATCTCATTTTATCAACAAAGGAATAAATGCTCTATCCAATAAAAAACTGATTTTAATCACTCTGATTTTCACTTCCCTCGACATTCTTGGTTGGGTTAAAGGTGGCTCTCTATTATTCGGCTCATACCAAATCAATCATATGCTGACCGTATATATCATAGGTCGGACTCTCGCTCGCTTCAAGGATAGAATCTTGCCAATATCGAAAAAATCAAAATCTATACTTTTGGCTCTATTCATTACTTGCAGTTTTGCCACTGCCCTATTGACCATACGCTTTAAGTATGTATTTCCTATGGATTATAATTCTATATTCACATTGACTGCTTCCGTTGCATTTTTCATTCTGTTTATGTCTCTCAATCTTCAAAACAGAATAATCAATTTCATTGCCGGGTCTGCATTTTCTGTCTACCTCCTGCACCAAAGCAGTTATACTTGGTCGACACTGCTCAACTTTAGTCAGTCAATGATGAATTCTTTAAACGAATGGACTTATAATTTTGTCTACATTCCAATAACAATCATTCTTCTATTTGCTGTAACCATACCTATTGATATTGTTCGCCGAAAAGTTACTAACCCATTTATAAAATGGGCTGTCAAAGCTATAAATTATTTGGAAAATATCATCTGCAAATTCTTTAAAATCAATGATTGATTCTTTTTATTGCACAAACAAAAAACTATGTGCAATATTTTTTATACCTTTGCATCAAATTTGAAAAGATAATAACCGACAAACTATCCAATCAGCTGAATTAAATTATAAACGATTATAAATCATGGAGTTTCTTTCAAAATTAGATTTCAGACCTGCCTTGATAGGCACAGTCAAAGATTACTCTTTCAGTAAGTTCAAACAAGACTTAATTGCCGGCATTGTAGTCGGTATTGTAGCACTGCCTCTTGCCATTGCATTTGGTATTGCAAGTGGCGTAAGTCCGACGATAGGTTTGGTTACCGCCATCATTGGTGGTTTTCTCGTCTCTGCTTTCGGTGGCAACACTGTGCAAATCGGTGGCCCGACAGGTGCTTTTATTGTCATCGTATACAACATTATTCAGCTATATGGCCTGCAAGGTCTTGCTATTGCCACATTTATGGCCGGGTGCATACTGATTCTGATGGGGATATTCAAACTTGGGACTGTGATTAAATTCATTCCTTATCCTATTGTTGTCGGATTCACCGCCGGTATTGCTCTGACCATTTTCTCAACTCAAATGGTCGACTTCTTCGGATTGAAAATAGATGGCTCCGTACCGTCTGAATTCATCAGCAAATGGGGTGTCTATTTCCAAAACTTCGACACCATACACCTTCCAACAATGATTGTCGGCATAATATCTCTTCTGATTATTATCTATACACCAAAAATTTCAAAGAAACTTCCGGGTGCTTTAATAGCAATAATCATTGTTACTGCAATCGTATGGGTATTGCGTACGTTCTTCGGTTTAGAAGGAATTGAAACAATCGGCGACCGATTCGGCAATCTGCCAACCGATATCCCTCACCCCCACGAAATAGGTCTCAATTTGCAATCTATCAACCTCCTCCTTCCGTCGGCATTCACTATCGCTATGCTGGGGGCGATTGAATCTTTATTGAGTGCTACGGTTGCTGATGGTGTAACCGGAGGAAAAACAAACTCCAATACTGAGCTTATCGGACAAGGTATTGCTAACGTTACCGTACCATTCTTCGGAGGCATACCTGTTACAGGTGCAATTGCTCGCACAATGACCAACATCACTAACGGTGGACGAACTCCTGTTGCCGGCATAATTCATGCTTTAGTGCTTTTGGTAATATTCCTATTTGCTATGCCTCTAATCAATCTTGTGCCGATGTCTTGCCTCGGAGCTGTGCTGATTATGGTATCATACAATATGAGTGGTTGGCGTACGGTCGTTTCAATCTTTAAAAGTCCGAAAGCCGATGTATATGTGCTTATCGTCACTTTCTTGCTTACTGTCATTTTCGACCTCACAATCGCAATCGAAATCGGTCTGTTGCTTGCAGTTGTCCTATTCTTGCGTCGTGTAATGGAAAACTCTTCTGTCAAAGTATATGGTCAACAACTTGATGCCGCCGAAGGCACTGACCTTGACACTCACGAAGTGCTAAACGTTGAAAAAGGTGTTTCTGTTTATGAAATTGACGGACCATTCTTCTTTGGCATAGCAACGAAGTTTGATGAATTGATGCGTAGCAGTATGCGAGAAAAACCGATTGTCAGAATAATACGTATGCGTAAAGTGCCATTTATCGATTCTACAGGTCTTCACAACCTTGAAGTGCTTATCAATGCTTCTCATAAGGAGGGTATTTTGATTGTGCTTTCTGGTGTCAGTCCAAGTGTGAGCGAAACTTTACATAAAGCAAATATTGATAAGCTTATCAGCAGCGAACATATCTGCGACCATATCTCAAAAGCTGTTCTTGTAGCAAACGAAATAGCTCGCAAAAAAGAAAACGAAAATAGATAAACCAATTATTTATTATTGGTGTCCGATAAATATTTTTGAAGAAATAGAAAATTAGGGCTGAATCCTATAAATGGATTCAGCCTTTTTTAGTGATTTTGCGTCTACAATAAAACCTATATAACCACATGTAGAAGCACTCTTTTTAGCGGACAGCCAATGTATAATCAGCTATAAAAATTACTCGATAAATTCATAAATTCTTTAAATCAGTCAAAATTTAGGGGTAAATCCAAAATATTCGTACATGATCATACAAAATATTATTCTGTAACAGGACGAATCATCATACCAAACCACCTACCGTCCCAACTTACAGTATACTTACAATATCTTCCAAATTTCTCCCCATATAACAGTAAACTTTGAGCATAATATTCTCTTGGATCTCCATGTGTATCTGCTGAATCATCTATTGGTGTTGAACTCCAATAATAGCCCCAACTATTTTCCCAACACCCATCTGTATGATTATATGAAATTTCATTTCGAAGATTTCTATTTATCATCTTTCCATTTCCCGGAAAATTGATTGATTTTCCATTTTTCTTACTTATCGCTTTACACACTACTGCACCATCAATATGTATCCACTCAAATATGCAATTATCTATCAATTCTTCAAATTCGGCTATGCTTGGCATTCTCCATTCTTCCCCCCAGATTGCTGTTGCCGCATCATATTCCGAGTTTCCGGAAAAATCATTAATCCGTTGATTAAAAGTCTTTGAGTTCTGACTATGATAGTCATCTTTTGAAGCAATTTCTCCCCACGCAAAATAATCTCCATATTGCATCGGATTATTCGCTCCGATATTGCACGTCGCCCATTTCACACTTAACCCCAAATCCACCCATTCGTGATTGTTTATAACTCCGTTTGTTGGCTGTGTTGTCGGATTGTCTTTTCTTATTTGATTCTGTGAGTGCATATCATCGCCATGTCGAGATATTCTACGTTGTGCATCTACATTCACAAATCCTATAGTTGAAATCAACATCAAACAAGATAATCCAATGATTCTTTTTCTCATATCATTTTTTTAAATTTTACTACACAAAATTAACTCTGCCCAATCCTCTTTCCAAAATTTACAATCACATTTTTGATGAACCACCCGGATTATTATTCCAACATATCGATATTCTTGACGAACTGTCAAAATACAAAAAAGGAGAAGACGGAAATGTCTTCTCCTTGATCGGTTTTTCTCTTAAACCTTATTTTACAACAACTTTTGTTGCATTTCCATCTGCTTTGACAATATATATACCTGCCGGTACAGATACCACAGCATTTTTGCTTATCAGTGTTCCATTCAATGAATAAACAGCCACATCTTTTGCTCCTGCCACATTGATTTCTCCGGCTTTAGCAGAGATTTCGATGTTGCCATTATCTGTTGTGATTGTTTGGATTCCTGAACATGGATTTTCAAGCATTAGCAAGAATGGTTGATTATAGCTTTGTTCTCCGGCAAAAACTGTTGCTCCGACAAGCACTTTTGAATCATTCGACATTTCAAATACTAATGAGAACTTATCTTTTTCAACTTCGAATGCTTCTGAAATTTCTATTCCCTCGTCAGTTGCACTTCTCATATAGAACACATCGCCATATGCACCATCTGAAGCAAAGATGCAATCTTCACCTTGCACAACACAACCAAACATATGAGGGAGATCAACTAATTCTCCATTGTTTTTCTCTTCATTGAAGAAGATACCTGTGTTGTAGCTTGCTTCTTCGCTGAGGTGAGTGATCCAACCAACCATGTTTCCTTCATTATCGACGCTCATGATTTGTCCGTCAGCTTGTGCTTGGTCTTTAACACCGTCGATATACCAATCTGTCGTTTCAAGATATACGTCGTAAGAACTAGGATCTTCGGGAGTGAATTCACCATCACCGTTGCCGTCCCATTCTTCGATGTAAGTCTCTTCTGTCAACTCATTGAAAAGATATAATTCTCCGTCTTTGATATATGCCGGAATCGTACTGCCGAAGCCTGTGAATACACGACCTACAAGGTAGCGACCGTCATCGCTCATATCATAGAGAATAAATCCTTGATGATCCGGAAGGTTTATGTTATTGTGAACTGTCAAATCATATTCACCGGTTGCATCATTACGAGTCCACAAGCATGGATAAATTTTCTTTTGTTCGCCTGTGGCATGTTCGCAACAAATCATACCTCCGATGTATTTTCCATCAGGTGAAATTCTTACAGCCATGTTTGTGCCTGGGTCTGTGCCATAGCAAGTTTCGTGCATCGGCAAGAATGTCCATTTACCATCTTTGTAATATGCCGGGGCACCTTCGTTGACTCCTTCTTTAAACAATGCCGCACCAACAACTGTTCCGTCATCTGCCACATCATTCATGTAGCAAGAGAAATAGAAATACTCCAATTTATCAGGGTTTTCAGCGTTCCATAGATAGGAAATAAAATCGAATACTCCATCATCATATCCGACTGCATATTTACCGTTTCCTGAAACTCCCTGGAAACAGCCCGTTAGTGCATATTCCCCTTGATACTCGCTGCTATAATACGATTTGAATGATTTCACAATGTTGTCCGACATTGCATTTTGACCAAGGGCCACACATAGAGAAATAATTAGTAGAATTTTTTTCATATAGGTTTTATTGTTTTGTTAATTAACTTTTATTTGACAAAGATTGATATTATTGGTTTAATCCTAATAGTTTTTTTAAAAAATTAAAAAAAGGAATTATCCGTTGTCGACATAATGAATAATTCCTTTTCTCGGTTAATAATAGTTTATTGTTTTATTAAGTTTGTATTCTCTTTATAGTGCCATTCGATAAATTTCAGCACAATCTTCCATTGACAAAGTGACATAGAATCCGAGTGTATCTCCCATATTACCATTGAGCGATGCGACTAAAGCCTCAATATCCGGTTGTGCCACCCCTGTCAATTCTCTCATCGATGTTGTCAATCCCATCTCGTGGTAGAAGTCTTTCAATAAGGAGATTCCTTCTGCAATGATTGTCTTATCGTCTTTATCTTCCGGAGCCACTCCCATCACGTTGATCGAAAATTGTTTCACTTTTTCCGGATTCTTTTGTGCTACAAATGTGAGCCATGCCGGCACCATAACGGCAAGCCCTGCACCATGAGCCACATTATAGATTGCTGAAATTTCGTGCTCTAATCGATGCGATGACCAATCTTCTTCTTTGCCATTACCACAAAGACCGTTGTGGGCCAATGTGCCTGCCCACATTATGTTGGCTCTTGCATCATAATCATTAGGAGTTGATTTGAGTCGGCGTGCATTGAGCATCACATTTCGCATAATTGTCTCTGCAATGCCGTCCGTCAGATTTGCTCCTTGTGTATTTGAGAAATAACGCTCTTGAATGTGGCATATCATATCCACCACTCCGCAAGCAGTCTGGAACCAAGGCAACGTATATGTCAATTCGGGATTCATTACAGCAAAACGGGGACGAAGAATCATCGGATAGCGAACACTGATTTTGTGCTTACCATCGATTTTTGTGATTACTGAATTTCCACTCCCTTCACTGCCGGCTGCCGGAATAGTAAGCACTACACCGATCGGCAATGACTTCTGTGGAACTGCTTTTTTGGAATAGAAGTCCCAGAAATCACCTTCATAGACTGTGCCTATTGCAATCGCTTTTGCTGTATCGATAACAGAACCACCACCAACTGCCAATATGAAATCTACGTTCTCTTTGCGAGCAATCTCGATTCCTTCATACACTCGATCGTCGGTCGGATTCGGCTGTATGCCTTTCAATTCCACATAGGAGATGCCTTCTGCCGCCAAAGCTGACGTAATGGTTGCCAACAATCCACTGCGAACCACCGAACCTCCTCCATAGACAAGCAGCACTCGTTTGCCTCCGTATTTGGCCACTAATTGACCTGTCTGTGTCTGAGTGTCGCGACCGAACACAAATTCTGTCGGTGAATAATATACGAAATTTTCCATTGTCCTACTTTTATTCGAATCGTTGTTTTCTCTTATTTAAAGTTCGATGCTATTGCTGCAGCTATTTGCTTCATCTTTTCGGTATCAGGTTCTGAAATCTTGTTACGGAAATCCATGTCGCCTTCGCTTTTCATCGGGACAAGATGTATGTGTGCATGAGGCACTTCAAGCCCAAGCACAGCCATGCCCACTTTCTTGCAAGACAATGTCTCTTTGATTGCTTTTGCCACTCGCTTCGCAAACACTGTCATACCTGCCAATTCGTTGTCTGAGAGATCAAACAAATAGTCTTCTTCTCGTTTTGGAACCACGAGCGTATGCCCCCAATTCACCGGGTTGATATCTAAAAAAGCAAAATAGTTTTCATCTTCGGCTATTTTATAGCATGGAATATCTCCATTTATTATGCGACTGAAGATTGTCATAGTCTCTCTTTTTTAAATTTCTATTTTTACAATTTCAAAATTCATCAACCCTGCCGGTGCTTTAACTTGAACTGTATCGCCCACCTTGTGGCCCATCAATGCTTGTGCTATCGGAGTGTTTGATGCTATCTTATGTTCACGCAAATTTGCTTCGTTTTCTGTTACGATAGTATAAGTCATTGTCATTCCGTTAGCAACATTCTTGATTGTTACTTTATTGAGAATTTGCACCTCATCGGTGTTTAATTTACTATCATCAATTATGCGAGCTGTAGCAATCAATTCTTTGATTTTGGAAATTTTCATTTCCAACATTCCTTGAGCCTCTTTTGCCGCATCATATTCGGCATTTTCCGAAAGGTCGCCTTTATCGCGTGCTTCGGCTATTGCTTGCTTGACAGCAGGACGTTGAGCCTCTAATTCCGCCAACTCCTCCATCTTTTTGTTATAACCTTCTTGTGTAAGATAAGTTGCCATTTTATATCTGTTTTATTATTTATATTTTTTTGACATTAATAAAAAATAAAGAATCTCCACCTCTCAGCAGGACCCTTTATCGGTTTTTCAACCACACAAAATTTAATAAATCTGATTTACACAGCAAAGTTAAGCATTATTTTTGACATAGACAAATTTTCGCTTCTCCTCTCGCTTTTTATACCACTCTTTTGCAGCATCGTTTGTTAGTGTTCGCTTTCCGAGGGTATCACTTCGTTCAACCCCCGGTTATTGAATCGCTTCGCTCTCCTTTCCGAGGGTATCGCTTCGCTCAACCCCCGGCTATTAAATCACTTCGCTCTCCTTTCCGAGGGTATCACTTCGTTCAACCCCCGGCTATTGAATCGCTTCGCTCTCCGGTGCTTCGCACCCTATACCATCGGAATCCATACCTCCCCTATGCAGCCAGAAGTGTCGCACCCTACAATATCGGATTATAGTTTGTCGCTTCGCACCCAACATAGTCGGAATGTCACGCAAACGCAGAAGGATTGTAGTGAAAGGTTCTGCTTTAGATTTGGTTTTTATCGGATACCAATAATTTAGGATATGAAAAAAGAGAGAGAAGCCATCACGACTTCTCTCTCTTTAGATTATGGTTTGTGTTTAAAAGGATTATCTGATAACCATTTTTTTGCCGTTTACAATGTATAGACCCTTTTCAAGGTTCTTCAAATCATCGGCTTTTGCATTGCGAAGCACGCATACACCATCAATGCTGTAAACAGTCAGATTATTTGTTCCTGCATTGATTCCATCAATTCCTGTACCGATTGTTACAGTGTAAGTCAATCTTATTTCTGCATTTGCATGACCATAATTTTGAGCTAAATATGTGTCATCACCAAATGTGCCTTGTGGAATTACTACTGTGTATGTTCCGAGTTCTGTAACCGGTGTAGAGAATGTGCAGATAAGAGAAGAGTAATCTTCCATATTAGTCGTAAACGTGCCTGAAACAACAGCGTTATCTTCTGAATCATATACCCATATCAAATTATCTTTTGCCGATGCCCAACCTAAATCTGTCTTAATTTCAATAGCAGAAATTTCAGAAACATTTGCATTGTTTTCCGGAGTTATGCTTATAGGTTCAAAGTCGTAGAATACACCGATTGCATAGTCTTTGCGAATTTCTGCATTTGCTTTTCCTGAGATGTAATTATTCTCTACCCAAGTGTCGTCTCCGAATGCTCCTTGAGGTATGATAACAGTGTAGTTACCGGCTTCAGTAATCGGAGTATCAAATACGCATGCAATAGCTGGAGAATAGTAGCCGGCATCTTGCAATACTCCTTCTGCAACAACAGCATCAGTGTCTGCATTGATGACTTGGAATGTGCCTTTCTCAGGGTGAATATTAACATCGTCTACCCAAATTTCAAATTTATCAAGAGATGCATAAGCTGCGTTTGGTTTGTCGAGAGTAATAGGATAATCGTATGTCGTAGGTGCTACAATTGTGTAAGTGTATGTCAATTCCTTGTTCGCATGACCTGTTTCATATCCTGATTCAGACCAATCTTGATCTCCGAATGCTCCTTGAGGTATTTCCACAGTATAGACACCCGGTTCGGTGAGGTTGAAGCCGAGTCCGAAATCACATCTTAATGATGAATGATCGTTGACTTGAATTCCAAATATACCTGTTCCAACAACTTCGTCATTGCTGTTGTAGATCTTAATTTCTTTTGAGTCATCAAAATATGCCGTACCATCTGCAAATGCTTTAACTTTGAGAGATGAGAATGAGTTTATTTTAGCATTATTTTCAGGGTCGATGCTTATTGGATCAAGGTCATAAACCACTTCCGGAAGCGACGAGCCACCTTCGATGGTGTATGTGATTGTAAATGCTGCTGTATTTTCCATAGAGGAGCCTTTATAGCAAGTGAAATCACCTTCGTTGAATTTAATAGTATAAGTACCATTTTCCGTAACTTGATTGTCAAAAGTTAATTTATTGTTACCCCAATCTACAGAATATGTAACGGAATATTTAGGTTCTACTTCTTCATTAAAGTAAACATCAAATGTTGGAGTGCCACCAATATTACACCAAAAACCGTCATATCCTAACTCTGGATTAAGATAGAATGAAATTTCCTTAAGAGAAGTTTGGGCTACGCTCGGGTCCGGTGTGAATATAAATGGATTTTCTGTTCCTGATGGTTCGTCTCCACCACCTTCGCCACCTTCACCACTGTCTTCAGATCCATCTACAGTATATGTTATTTCAAATGCAGGAATATTTGTGAACCCCCCTGCATACACTTTAAGATCACCCTCGTTATATCTTATTGTATATTCACCGGCTTTTGTTATAGCAGGAGAAACATTTAAAACGAGTGGTTGTGGTCCGCCAGTAGCAGTTATAGTTGCTACGTCGTTTCCTTCTTCATCATACACTGTACCATTATTATAAACTAATATCTGACCGGAGTAGTCAACAAATGATACAGATACCGTTTCCAAAGATGCCAACGGAATGCTTGGATCAGGAGTGCATTCTAAACTTGGAGTAGCATTTGCGTTGAACGCAATAAGTGTAAATATCCCTATGAGGGCAATATTTACTAAGTTTTTGTAAATTTTTAGCATAATATTTAAATTTTAAAATTAATATTTTTTTTATTTCACGCCAATATTAGTGTTTATTATTCTTATTTGCAAATTTTTGTTAATAAAATCTCCAATTTTGATTGATTTTTTTAACTATGTCAAAAAAATGGCTTTTTAGAAGATGACTTTTATCGATTTTCGACCGATTATTTTTGATTTTAACAGGTTGATAGTTGGTATTACAAATGTTTAAAATAATATAAATATGGCATAAGTATACAACAACAATGATGTTAATTATCATTAATCTGTAAGAAATGTAAAATTGATTAAAATTGAATTTAAAAGTATTGTTTTTATCTATATAAGTAGATGTTTCGAAGAGAACGAAAAGGTGTAGCACAATAGACAGTATTAGTAGGCTTTTTTTAGTGTTATAATTGCTTTCTATGAGTAAAAATGGAGGAGGCATAGTTGTGGTCTGAAACTTTTTTTATATTTTTGTAGATTGAAAAAATTAGAAAATAGATAAGAGATGAAAAATGTAGAAGTTAAGATAATTAATCGAAGTCATCATCAGTTGCCCGAGTATGCAACCCCGATGTCGGCGGGCATGGACGTCAGAGCATATATAGAGGGAGAATCAGTTGTTTTGAAACCCGGAGAACGAAAACTTATACCTACGGGATTACATATAGAGTTGCCGGCAGGATATGAGTGTCAGATACGCCCACGTTCGGGACTCGCACTCAAACATGGAATCACAATTGTTAATTCACCCGGCACAATAGATGCAGATTATCGAGGCGAGATCGGCGTTATATTGATGAATTGTGGCAGTGAAGATTTCATTGTCAAAGATGGGGAGCGTATTTGCCAGATGGTGGTTAAGGAATATGCCCACGTCAATTGGGTTCAGACAGATGTATTGGAAAGTTCGGAGCGAGGAGACGGAGGTTTCGGCCATACCGGTAGAAAATAAAAGCAAATGAAAAGGCAACGCTATTTTATATTGACAATAACTATTTTGGTGGCTGTTTTGTGTGTATATGCACAGACGTCGGACAATAATAGGCAGAAGTCGAGATACTACTATTTTCAAGGCATAATTCATAGCATCAATGGAGATAATGCTTCAGCACATGAATTATTCAGATATTCAGTAGAGACCGACCCGGAGAATTTGGAAGCATTGTCGGCCTACGGCAGTTCGCTGTTCATGATGCAGTCTGACAGCATCAAGCATTATCAAAATGCACTTTCGATGATACGTCGTTCGGTTGATGCTTATCCCGGCGATTATATAGAATCTAAACATTATGCTTTTCTATCATCGCAAATAAGAGATTATGATGAGGCAATCAGAATTTACCATAGAATAGATTCTTTATTTCCGGAGAAGTCGGAAGTTTTGATTTCTCTTGCAGATATGTATACTCATAAGCGTGATCTTAAGTCAGCACTTCAATGTATCGAAAAATATGAAGTAATAGAAGGGAAGTCATCGCAGATCAGTCTACAGAAGATTTTATATCATCTTAATTTGCTCGACACTGTCAGTGCAATCAACGAGGCCAACAGTCTGATAAGCCATAACCCTGTGAATGCTGATTATTATCTATTAAAAGGCGATGTATTGTCGTATCTTCATATGGAGGATTCAGCATTGTTGTGCTATTTGAAGGCAGAGGATGTGAACCCTAATAGTGGAGATGCTAAAATTGCATTGGCTTCATATTATTTACACCATAACGATAGTGTCGCCTATGATAACAAGGTCTATGAGGCTCTCTTATGTGATGATTTTGATACGGCAGATAAGGTGAGTCTGCTGACAGACTATCTTGCAAAATTGTTTCAAGACAATTCATCTATGGAGCGAGGCGATTATCTTTTCTCAGTGCTTCGTGATCAATATCCACATGAACCACAGGTGATTGATTTAGCCGCTCGATATAGTGCTGCCAAAGGGGAATGGGCAACAGCGGCAGAAGAGATTTCATATGCTATTGATATGGACCCTTCGAATGTAGGCTATTGGAATCAATTGATGTCGTATCAGATAGCAGCTGATATGTATGAGGAGGCTGTCGACACCTATCATAGATCGGTGGCTCGTATTGGTACGCAAAATGATATGGTCTATATGCTCGGTGCAGTCTATATGCTCGATGAATGCTATGATAAAGCGATTGAAACATATAAAATATTACTCGATAAAATAGCACCCGGATTGTCAGTAACAGATACGATTACAGATAAGGAGCTCCGCAATTCATTGTCGTATGACGATCTTATCGAGTTGAGCAGTGTTTACAACATAATAGGCGATACATATTATCAATCAGCAGATACGACATCAGCCTTTATCGCATACGAAAATTCGCTCTTTTTTTATTCAGAGAATCTTCTTACTTTAAACAATTATGCTTATTTTCTCACTGTTACAGGGGGTGATTTGGAGAAGGCTGAGGAGATGAGTGCAAAAGCAATAAAGGGGGATCCGGAGAATCCTACATACTTGGATACGTATGCATGGGTATTGTTCAAAAAAGGAGATTATCAAAATGCAAAGATGTATCAAGAATCGGCCGTTGAAAAAAGTGCAGATGACTTATCGAGTGAATTGCTCGAACATCTTGGAGATATACTCTTTATGTGTGGAGATCCCAAAGGAGCATTGGAAAATTGGGTAAAAGCTTTAGAACTTGATCCGACACGAGAGATTTTACAACGAAAAGTAGAACATAAAACATATTTTTATGAATAAAGTCAAACAAATAGGTGTGGATAAACATATTGCGTTGCTCTTGTTTGTTGTCATACTGATGCTGAATGGTTGCAAGCAATCGTCGAAAATTGTAGGTCATGATTATGATGCAACCGAGCAAATAGGTAATAATCAAGATGATAATTATCTTTCAATAATAGTTGAGAACTATACTAAATGGGACAATGTTGCGATGTCGGGGAAGATAAGCATGGATAAATTGCCTTTAAGTCCCACAGCAAAAATTTATATGCAAAAAGATGAGGAGATAATTGTGTCGCTTCGAGTGCCATTGCTTGGAGAGGTGGGGAGAGTGGAAATCGACAATAAGAATCTCAAAGCATTCAACAAACTCAAAAATGTCTATGTGGAGGAGGATTTTGCATTGTTGGCAGATAGATTTAATCTTTCGGTAGGCAATCTGCAAGATATTCTGCTTGCACGTCTGTTTGTAGTTGGCGAAGGCACCTTAACAGAGAAACACAAAAAGATGGTTGAAAAACATGAATATGATTCTGAACCAAATGCGTGGTATATAATACCAAAAGAGAAACAGGAAGCGTTCAATTATGGTTTTAAAACAGATAAGTCGGGAAAAATGTTGTTGCTTCATGTAGCAGCAAACGAATCAGACACACAAGCAACATTCAATTATACTCAAAAAGGGGAGGGCTATAAGATAAAAGTGCAACTCGACCTTAATGGCAAAGTGGCAGAAGCAACCTTCGACTATTCAACGGTGGATTGGACGCCTGATAAGATTGAGAAATTATCTGTTACGAACAGGTGGAGGAAAGTGAGTGTAAAAGATTTTCTTAAATCATTCTGAACAATATGCGTAAGCTTATAGTCGTTTGTTTAGCCGTTGTTTTATCAATGCCTGTAATTTTCTATATTTCGGGCAATGATATTTACGCGTCAGAACAAACGGCAAAGCAGAAAAATAAACGGACGAATAAAAAGAAAACGAAAAAACCGACAACATCAGCCGAAGCACAACGACAACAGACAGCTACAGAAGAAGAGATAAGGCGTACGCAAGAAGAGATTGAAGCCAATAAGCAAAAAATTGAACACCAATTGAATCAATTATTGCTTTTAGATGCAGACATTTTGGAGTCAGAAAAGTTGATTTCAGACATTTCGAATGTGGTCAATGGTTTGAATATTCAGATAGATTCGTTAACAAAAGAAATAGATGCCAATGAATTTCGTCTTGCCCTTTTACGAAATAATTATCTTAAAGCCATAAAGCAATTACGAATGTCGAAAGGGAAGTTTAACCCGTTGGCGTTCATTTTTTCTTCGAAAAATTTTAGTCAGGCATATAGAAGACTTCGCTATCTGCAACAATTCGGGCGTTGGCGAGCAAATAAAACAGCACAAATAATGGTGTTGCAAAATAATATGCTCATTCAAAAAGAGATGCTTGCTCACGCTCATAAAGAAAAAAACAAAATGTTGGCAGAAGAAGTTAAGGAAAAGGGAAATCTTATTGCTCGCCAAAGCGAACAGAAGAAATTGGTGGGAGAACTTCGAGAAAATGGAGAAGCCTTACAGTTACATCTATCGGCAAAACAAGCGGAAGCTAATAATTTGCGTGCTCAAATATCGGTGCTTATAGCTGAGGAGCAACGGAAAGCAGAAGAGGAGCAACGTCGTATAGAAGAAGAAAATGCCCGTTTGGCACTGCAAGAGCAAACTGAACAAGAAGATAATTCAGGCACAGGAGAATCTGAACCTGTTGAAGTGACGTCGACACATAAAAAGAAGAAAAAAGAGACTCAAACATCAAGTAATTCACGTAATTATGCTGATGCGAGAGGAAGGCAACGTAGAGGTCGTCGGGAAGATCAGACTACAGGACAAATGCCAATCGAACTACAAGATATAATAACTGATTTTAAAGATGCAAAAGGGAAATTACCTAAACCTGTTGCCGGAAGATTCAAAGTGGTCAATCAGTTTGGACGCCATGCACACCCCGATATCCCTGATGTAGAATACGACAATCCGGGAATTGATGCTGAAGTTGCTCCGGGAGCATACGCTCAAGCCGTATTTGAAGGTAAAGTATCAGGAATATATAAACTGAAAGGTTTCCGTACGGTTATTATTATCAGTCATGGAGAATATTACACTGTATATGGAAACATAGATACTCCTACGGTTAAAACCGGAGAGCAAGTTGTTCAAGGACAACAATTAGGATTGTTGTTTTCAGACAAGTCAGATAAAAATAGAACACTCATACATTTTGAGGTGTGGTGTAGTCGGGATAAATTGAATCCGACAGAATGGATCAAGTAAAGATAACGCACAAATGGATAACATCGAGATAAGAAGATATACGGAATCGGATAAAGGGATTTGGAATGAATTTGTTAGTAATTCACGAAATGCCACATTTATGCTTAATCGGGAATATATGGACTATCATTCCGATAGATTTATTGATCATTCTTTAATGGCGTATCGTAAAGGGAAATTATGTGCTGTGTTGCCTGCAAATATAGTTGCGGATAAGTTGTATTCTCATCAAGGACTTACATTTGGCAGTTGGCTTATTCCGATGCACCATTTTGATGGAATTTATATGCTTTCTCTATGGGATTCATTCATTGAATATTGCAGACAAAACAATATAAAAGAGATAATATATAAGTCGATTCCTCATATATACCACAAACTGCCGGCAGAAGAAGAACTCTACGCTTTGTTTCGCAATAATGCATCACTCGAAGTTGCAAATCTCTCTTCGACTATTGATTTGCGAGAACCACATAAGTTTAATATGACAAAGCGTCAGCAACTTCGCAAAGCAGAGGCTGAAGATTTGATAATCGAAGAGACTACAAACTATACGGAGTTTTGGCAAATTCTATCTGAATGTCTGAAAGAAAGACATGAAGCAGAGCCGGTGCATTCCGTAGAAGAAATAACATTGTTGGCATCTCAATTTCCAAACAATATACGATTGTTTACTATTAAAGACCAAGAAGGAGTTCAGGCAGGTGTTTGCATTTATGACACCGGTTTAGTGGCTCATTCTCAATATACGGCGACCACAGCAAAGGCTCGAGAAAAGTATTATCTTGTCAGACTATATCATCATCTGATACATAGAGTGTTTGCTGATAGAAAATACTTTGATTTCGGTATTTCCAATGAGCAACAGGGTAGAATTCTCAACGAAGGATTGCTGAACCAAAAATATAGCATGGGAGGCAGTGGAGTAGTGTATAATCAATATAGAATTAAAGTCCAATAAGATGAAATTGGCGACAAAGGCAGGCAAGTTAAAAACGACATCAACATCGAAAACAATCTTTAAGACAATAGGACTGTTTTCCGGGTTGGAGGTGTTCAACATATTATGCTCTGTCATAAAGATGAAGTTGGTGGCTCTGTGGCTTCACGCTTCGGGGGTCGGGCTGTTTGGGATATATAATTCTACAATTGAAACAATCTCAACTCTTACAGGAATGGGACTTAGACAAAGTGCTATTCGAGATATAGCCATTAATCGGAATAATAAAAGCCGGTTAAATATAATTGTTGCGGTTGTCAGACGATGGAGTTGCTTTGCCGGATTGCTTGGTGCAATTGTAATTAGTGGAGCTGCACCATTATTGGCGAAATTTTTCTTTGAAGATTGGTCGCAATGTTGGGGATTTGTTCTGCTTTCAGCTACAATGTTGCTAAATGCAATCACCAATGGAGAACAAGCAATTTTGCAGGGGAATAATATGCTTAAGGCATTAGCAAAGGGTAGCTTCTTTGGCTCTTTGATTGGACTTATGTTGTCTGTGCCAATGTTTTGGTATTGGAGAGAAGATGCTGTTGTGGCAAGTATAATTGCATATTCCGTGTCAATGTTGTTGTGTGTTCTTTTCTTCCGACATAGGACTCAAATGCGAATAGCTAAAATTTCATTGAATGAAACAATTATGCAAGGTAAAAGTTTTGTGAAATTAGGTGCTTTTATGGCTACTGCTACATTCATTACGAATATTGCACATCTCATTTTTCTTGCTTATCTTAACAATAAGGCTTCTACTGCAGAGGTGGGATATTATCAAGCAGGTACGACACTGATAATAAAATATGTAGGTTTGATATTTACGGCAATCGGTATGGAACTCTATCCTCGATTAGCGGCAAATCATAATTCCTCTTATAGAATAAAATTATTTGTTTCTCACGAAATATCATTGTTACTTGTTATACTCACACCTATTATCCTCTCTTTCCTTATTTGTCGGCAGTGGATAGTGGAAATACTTTACTCTCCCGAATTTTATGTAATCATACCATTTATTTCATGGGCAATAATGTGTAGCATCTTTAAAGCTATATCGTGGTGCATGGCATATACTATTATTGTTAAAGGCGATGGTAAGATATATATGCTCACAGAGGGAATAGATGCTGTTGTTGGATTATTGCTCAATATATTGCTCTACGAGCTATTTGGCCTGCTTGGAATTGGAATAGCCTATATACTATGGTATTTCTTCTATATGCTTATTGTCGGATTTGTCTATACAAAACGCTACAAATTTTCTCTATCTAAACAATGCCGGCGTAATATTTTGCTCGCTGTTGTTGTGTGTGGTGGTGCTTTAGTTGCAATAGAATTATTGCCAATGTGGTTATGTGTCGTAATATTTGTGCTGATAATAGCTTCCTATATAAAGCCGATTAAAAATCTTTACGTCGGTAAACAATCCAAATAAAATTATTGAACGAGCCATTCTCATTCCATATAGGGAAGTGTTGATGTCAAATAAAAAGAAAAAAGAGGAATCTCAAATTCCTCTTTTCTATTGGTGCGCACGAAGGGACTCGAACCCCCACGTCGTCAGACACTAGATCCTAAGTCTAGCGCGGCTACCAATTACGCCACGTGCGCGGTTTGCGAGTGCAAAGGTATAACCTTTTTTTTAATCCTGCAAATTTTTTTGAGGTTTTTTTGAAAAAATTTTTCAATCTATCCTAAAAATGTTAATTTTGCGATGTAGGTCAACAAAACTTATATTGAAATTGAAATGAATAAAGCATTGTTTTGTAATGGTTTGGGATAGTAGTATAGATAAAAATTTGAAATCACTACTTGATGCTGAATCGGAACGGATAAATTGTAAAGAATTTATATTAAATGATCCTATTCAGTTTCCAAGGAGGTTTGATAAGCAACAAGATATTGAGATTGTAGGACTATTGTCGGCGATTATAGCATGGGGTAAAAGATCTATGATATGTAGAGATGCTGAAAGATTATTGCAGATAATGAATAGTCAACCATATAATTATGTTATGGATCGAGCTTATGAAGAAATTGATGATAAGCAAAATATTCATCGCACAATGTTTGGCTCCCACTTGAAATATTTCTTGAGAGGATTAAATGCCGTATATAAGAAATATAACACTCTTGATTCCTTTTCGATGTCAGTTAATTCGGGAGCAAATGATTTTCCGTCATGGCACTTTGTCGAAGCACTGCAACAAGTGATGAGTTGTGAAAACAAAGGGGCTACATGTTCGCAGTGTTTGCCTACTGATTTAAACAAGACAGCATTGAAGCGAATCAATATGGCGTTGCGTTGGTTTGTCAGAGATGATGGAATAGTGGATATCGGTATATGGCATTCTATCCCAAAATCAAAACTATATATACCACTCGATGTGCATGTTGGCAATACGTCACGCAAATTAGGACTTATTGAGAGAAAAGCAAATGATAAACGTACGGTCGTAGAACTTACAGAAAAATTGCGAATCTTTCGTCCTGATGATCCGGTGATATATGATTATGCCTTATTTGGTATTGGTGTTGGAGAATAGAGGCATATGAAATGAACAAACATAGAAAGAATAAAAAATAATAATTTGCTTCGATGAACTCAAAAATTTGCAGAGGTGCATTGTTTTGACTAATTTTGTACGAAATATTAAAAAGGAATAATCAAACCATAACATGGATAAAATTAAACTCAATAGTATTGAAGAGGCAATTGAAGATTTTCGTAATGGAAAATTTGTAATTGTTGTCGATGATGAAGACCGTGAAAATGAGGGAGACCTTATTATTGCGGCAGAAAAAATTACTCCGGAGCAAGTGAATTTTATGTTGAAGGAGGCTCGAGGAGTGCTTTGTGTGCCACTGCCGATTTCGAGATGCAAAGAGTTAGGGTTGCCACATCAAGTGGACTATAATACGTCTGTGTTGGGAACTCCATTTACAATAACAGTAGATAAACTTGAGGGTTGCTCTACCGGAGTCTCTATTCAAGATCGTGCAGCAACGATACGAGCATTGGCAGATCCGACATCTACTCCGGAGACATTCGGTCGTCCCGGACATATCAACCCACTATATGCACAAGACAGAGGAGTTCTTCAGCGTGCCGGACATACGGAAGCCGGTGTCGATTTAGCTCGTTTGGCAGGTTTGCAGCCGGCTGCTGCATTGATGGAGATAATGAGTGATGATGGATCGATGGCTCGTTTGCCCGAATTGCGTCAAATGGCAGACAAATGGGATATGAAATTAATCTCTATACGTGATTTGATTGCATATAGGCTCAAAGAAGAGTCTGTTGTAGAACGAGGAGAAGAGGTTGATATGCCGACTAATTTCGGCCATTTCCGTCTTATCCCATTCCTTCAGAAATCTACCGGATTAGAGCATATTGCACTTATCAAAGGGGATATAAGCACAGATGAGCCTGTGCTTGTCAGGGTACATTCAAGTTGCATGACAGGCGATATTTTCGGCTCTTATAGATGTGAATGTGGCGAACAATTGCATTTGGCAATGCGTCAAATAGAAAAAGAAGGACGAGGTGCTATAATCTATCTAAACCAAGAAGGAAGAGGAATTGGCTTGATGAATAAAATGAAAGCTTATAAACTTCAAGAAAAGGGTATGGATACGGTGGAAGCAAATCTATGTTTGGGTTTCAAGGCTGATGAACGTGATTATGGAGTCGGAGCAAGTATAATTCGTGAATTGGGAATTAAAAAAATGCGTCTGATGAGCAATAACCCGATTAAACGTATAGGTCTTGAAGGCTATGGCGTGGAAATTGTTGAGAAAGTACCTATTGAAGTTGAACCAAATGAATATAATCGTTTCTATATGCATACGAAAAAAGAGCGTATGGGACATGATTTACATAATGTAGATTAATCTTAAAATTGAAATATCATGCGTAAAATTTTTGTAGTAATAAGTATTTTGGCTCTGTTGTTGTTTTCGGCAAATGCTAAAAAAGTGCTCGATCATTCGTCGTTTGATGATTGGAAATCTGTCAGAGTGGGACAGATAACAAAAGACGGCTCATGGGCATCGTATATGATAGTCCCACAAGAAGGTGATGCTGTATTGAAATTCAAAAATGTGAAAAATGGCAAAGAGATTGTCATTGAAAGAGGATACAATCCTCAATTTACAGCAGATTGCCAATGGGCAGTGGCTTTGATTAAGCCATTTTATAAGGCAACACGTCAAGCAAAAATAGATGGGAAGAAGGGTTATGATATGCCACAAGATTCTCTTGCTGTCGTAGATTTGAAAACGTTAGTTGTGAGAAAGATCCCATTCGTAAAATCTTACACAATTGGTAAGGACGGTGGCGATTGGATTGCCTATCTATCTTCCGACACAGCATATATATCGCCTAAGGCATTGAAAGACAAAGAGAGTGGAATGCCTCTCGTTGTCGAAAATCTTAACTCGGGAATTAAGAAAGTGGTGAATTGGGTCGATGACTTTTCAATGTCAAAAAATGGTATGCGTATAGCAGCATCAATCAATGTGCATGAAAGCGATTCTATTGCTGAAGATGGAATGATGCTTATGCTCCTCCCTGACACTACGGTTCAAATGGTAGATAGTAAAAAATGTTTCTATGGTGCTCCTGTGTTTAATGAAGATGGCTCAATGATGGCATTTACTGCTTCAAATGATTCAGTAGAAACAGGAACAAAAAAAGCAGAGTTGTTTTTATCAAAAATTGAAGGCTCTGTGATAGATACTCAAAACATTTATGTGCTTCAAGCTGTCAATGAAGGAAAATATCCAAATCTTCGACCACCATATATAACCGATGAGTCAAAACGAGATTCAATAATGGCTGAGATGCGTCGTCGTGTCGCAGCTATGGCAGGAGATTCAGTTTTTGTAAACCAATATTCTGTGCCGTCATTCTCACATAATGGAAAACGATTATTTATAGGTGTGGCTCCATATGTAGCTCCCGATGATACGACAATCGTGGATTTCGAACGTGCCGAATTAGATATTTGGCGTTGGGATGCTCCGTTTACCCCACCTCAAGAAAATCACGATGTAGATAAAGCTCGCAAAAAAACATATCCTGTAATGATAGATTTGGAAACAGGAAAAGAGATATTATTGACATATAATCCTCTTGAAAATGTTGGGGTTGAAGATCGAGGAAATTCACAATATGCATTTATTCAAGACCCATCTAAAAATATTATAAGTCATCAATGGGACTATTATGCATTTGAAGATCTATATGTCGTTGACCTTGTTTCCGGTATAAAAGAATATATTGGAGAAGCTCCGGTTGATATGGCGGATATGTCGCCAAATGGCAAATATGTATATTGGTATGATAAACGCAACATATATGCATATGATGTAGCATCTAAAAAAACTATATGTATCACAGACTCTATGCCTTATCCTATCTGGGACGAAGAGCAAGATATGCCTATGGAACGTATGCCATACGGAGAAATGGGTTGGCTTGCCGATGATGCCGGATTGATGATCTATGACCGACATGATATTTGGTTGATAGATCCAAAAGGATTAAATGCTCCTGTTTGTATTACTAAAGAAGAAGGTCGCAAAGCAAATCGCAGATATAAATATATAAAGACAGACTTCGAGAAACGTTTTTTTGAAAATGGAGACGAAGTGCTTCTTGATGTATTTGACTACACAACAAAAGAAAATGGTTTTGCTCTCTTGAAAATCGGAAAACCAATGTCTCCTGCTATAAAAGTGGTGGATAAATATAAATTTACACAAATTCGCAAAGCAAAAGAGGCTCCAGTGTATGTCTATCAAAAAGCAAACTTCAACACATCGCCTAATGTGTATATGGTAAGCAATAATAACTTTGCAAAAGAACAGCAACTCACAGATGCAAATCCTCAAATGGCAGAATATAATTGGGGTAATGCAGAATTAGTGCAATGGTATGCTTATAATGGCGACCTTACAGAAGGTGTGCTTTATACACCTGAAGATCTTGATCCAACAAAAAAATATCCAATGCTTGTTGTGTTCTATGAAAAAAATTCAGAAGAACTTTATCGCCACTACACTATGGAACCATCTTGGAGTTGGGTAAATTATCCATTCTACGTAAGTCGTGGATATGTAGTGTTTGTCCCTGATGTTCATTATGCACCGGGAATACCGGGAGAAAGTGCATATAACTATATATGCAGTGGCGTAGAAGATCTATGCAATAAATATGAATGGATCGATAAAGAACGTATCGGTATAGACGGACAATCATGGGGCGGATATCAAACAGCATTCTTGATTACGCGTACAGATATGTTTGCTTGTGCAGGTTCCGGAGCTCCGGTTTCAAACATGACTTCGGCATTTGGTGGTATACGTTGGGAAAGTGGTTCTTCACGTCAAGCTCAATATGAATGTGGACAATCACGTATAGGAAGAAATTTATGGGAAGCACCGGAATTATACATCAATAATTCTCCGTTATTCTTCCTCGACAGAGTAGATACACCGTTACTTATCATGCATAACGATGGTGATGGTGCAGTGCCTTGGTATCAAGGAATTGAACTGTTTATGGGATTACGCCGATTGCAGAAGCCTGTATGGATGCTTCAGTATAATGGGGAAGCTCACAATATCAGGGCTCGTAAAAATCGTAAAGATATAACTATTCGTCTGCAACAATTCTTTGACTATTACCTCAAAGATGCTCCTATGCCGGAATGGATGAAAAATGGTATCCCGGCAACTCGCAAAGGACAAGAAATGGGGACTGGCTATATCAACGAATAAGAAATACTTAACAAAGAAAAATAAAGAGAAGTCGTTACGTAATGTAGCGACTTCTCTTTTGTATAGTAAATGAATTATCGGATACCAATAATATACTTAGTTGTTTTATTAGATGCCAAATTTTAATCTTCTTTACTGAAGATATGGCGTAGACGACTGAATATGCGTTCAGCAGTCGATTTGTTTGGTTCGATATTTGGATTGCCTTTTAAACTTTCGATAGCTGCTTTTTCAGCATCTGAGAGTTGCTCCGGCACATATACCATTATATTAACAAGGAGGTCACCCTTCCCATAGCCATTGAGTTTAGGCAATCCTTTTCCTCGAAGGCGAAGAATCTTGCCGGGTTGTGTTCCGGGTGCTATTTTCAAACGTGCTTTACCTTCCACTGTTGGCACTTCTACGGAACCTCCAAGAGCAGCTGTTGGAAAATCAATCATCAGATTATGTATCAAATCACTTTCATCGCGAATTAATTCCGGATTATTCTCCTCATCGATGACAATTAGTAAATCTCCATTTATGCCACCCCGACGAGGTGCGTTTCCTTGTCCGGAAATAGTAAGAGTCATTCCTTCTTGTACGCCTGCCGGTATTTTGAATGATACAATGTCATCTTTTTTCTGAACACCTTCACCCGAGCAAGTTGAACAACGTTCGGTGATAACTTTCCCTTCTCCATTACATTCCGGACAAATGGATTGAGATTGCATTGTTCCGAGGAATGTCTGTTGAACAGTTGTTATCGTACCTGATCCATTGCATCGTTGACAAGTCTTGAAAGCCGTACCCCCTTTGGCTCCTGTTCCGTTACAATCTTGACATGCTACAAAACGAGGTATTTTGAGTTTCTTTTCTACACCATTCATGATGTCGGTTAAAGAAACTGAAACTTTTATTCGAAGGTCTGTTCCTTTGTTTACACGTTTGCGAGGGCCTCCTCCTCGTGAGCCACCGAAGCCACCGAAGCCACTAAATCCATGTCCGAATACGCTACTGAAAATGTCGTTTAGGTCAAAGTCGGCAAATCCACCACCAAATCCACCGGCTCCACCACTCATACCGGCATGGCCAAATTGGTCGTAGCGAGCACGTTTGTTGGAATCACTCAAGACACTATATGCCTCTGCTGCTTCTTTGAATTTCTCTTCAGCATCTTTCTGCTCTTGTTCCGACTTATCGGTCCATTTATCAGGGTGATATTTAATTGCTTTTTTACGATATGCTTTTTTTATCTCATCTGCAGTTGCATTTTTACTGACTTCCAGCACTTCGTAATAGTCTCTTTTTTCAGCCATATTTTATATTATTTTTGTGCAACGACTACTTTGGCGTAACGAAGCACTTTGTCGTTAATCATATATCCTTTTTGAACAGTATCTAAAATTTTACCTTTCAAATCTTCGGACGGAGCAGGTATCATTGAAATTGCTTCATGTTTGTCTGCATCAAATTCATTCTCTTCGGGATTAAATTCCTTAACACCGTTTTGCTCTAAGAATTTGATTAATTTATTGTATATTAAAACCATTCCGTCTTTGACAGCTTGCGAGTTCTCATCGTCGCTGGAAGTGGCCTTGATGCCTCGCTCAAAATCATCGATAATAGGGAGTAAATCTCGAAATATTTTTTCACCTGCATTTTTTATTATTTCAGAGATTTCGTTACGAGTGCGTTTGCGAAAATTATCGAAATCTGCCATAAGAAGAAGATACGATTTCTTTTCTTCCTCTAATTTTTTCTCTAATTCTGCAATTCGACTTTCTTCAGATATTTCTTCTATTGCAGGTTCAAGAACCTCTAATTCTTCATCTCCGGCTTGAGGTTCGGTAATAATTTCTTCGTTTTCTATTTCCGACATATTATTTTGATTTAAATCTTCTTTTTTGCTCATAATAAATTTTTTATTCCGTATTGCAAATATTGTGCCTAATTTTGTTTATTAGGCATATTTTGTTGATAAAAAAGTCTGACTTGAGAGTTATTTTGTATTACTATAATAGATTTGATGAAGTCATGTTTTAATTATAGTGGCGAATGGACAATTGATTTCATCAATGGCGTTTTGTGCATCATTTAAATTGTTGAAAATGCCATAAAATGCCGAGCCGGAGCCTGTCATTGATGCGTAGATGGCTCCTTTGTCGTAAAGTTTAGTTTTTATTGTTTTGATTTCCGGGTGAAGTTTGAACATCGACGTTTCAAAATCATTGACTAACAAATCTTTCCATTCGTTTATCGGACGTTTTATGATTTCAGACACTCCTATAATCGGGCGTTTAGGTGTTATATTAGCAAATGCATCTTTAGTGGATATGCTGACTTGAGGCTTAACAATTGCTATAAATTTGTCGTTTAATGACAGATTGATGCTCGATAATTGTTCGCCTACACCTTCGGCATACATCGGTTTGTTGTAGATGAAGAATGGACAGTCGGCACCCAGTTTGAGAGCCATTTCAGCAAGCCTTGTCGTGTCGAAGTGATTACCGGTGATTTCATTCAATGCTAAAAGAGTGAATGACGCATCGGCTGAACCCCCACCCATACCGGCACCGTCGGGGAGATGTTTTTCCAAATATATTTTCATGGCAGGTGTTTCTCTGCCAAAATCAGCTGATTCTTTTCTAAACAGATGCAAAGCTTTATATATAAGATTCTTTTCTATTGGGCAGTCAATTTGGTTTCCTGAAAAGAAGAATTCATCAGAGTCATTATCGGAAGGTATAATTTCAAGAATATCGCATAAAATACCCACACTATCAGGATTGCCGCTATCTGTCCCGACAGGGAAAAAGATAGTCTCAAGGTCATGGTATCCGTCCGTACGTTTTTTTACTACATTAAGACCTAAATTGATTTTTGCATTTACAAACTTTATCATCTTTGATTGTTAATGAAGAATTATAGTGCAAAAGTAATTAGAAAAAACGAAAAACTAACTACCTTTGCATCATGAAATTGAATCGCGAAATATTACGGCTTAGTTTGCCGTCGATTATAAGTAATATCAGTGTCCCTTTATTAGGGTTGTCGGACACCGCCATTTCAGGACATCTTGGTTCGGAAAAGTTTATTGCAGCCATAGCTGTCGGAACAATGATGTTTAATGTAGTGTTTTGGCTGTTTGGATTCTTTCGAATGGGCACCACTGGCATGACTGCACAAGAATACGGACGCAAAAACAATCGTCAATGTAATATTTTACTTTATCGGTCAATATTTATTGCTCTTGCTATTGGTCTGTTGCTGATTGCACTACAATATCCAATTCAATGGCTTTTGATGAATTTTATATCACCGGAGCAGGCTGTTGTGGATTTGGCTCGCAATTATTTTTATATTTGTATTTGGGGTGCACCTGCAATATTGATTAATATGTCGGTATCCGGTTGGTTTATCGGTATGCAGAACTCTTTCGCAACAATGTTGATTTCGATAGGAGTCAATGTGTTGAATATTGTATTGAGTCTGTTGTTTGTGTTTGTTGCAGATGTTGGTTTCATTGGAGTTGCAATTGGCACGCTTTCGGCTAATTGGATAGGTGTTGGAGTATCGATTTTGTTGATATGGAGGTATAATAAGAATAGATTTCCTATAATTGAAATAGACGAAATACTTAAAGTTGAAGATTTGAAGCATTTTTTCAAAATCAATACCGATATATTTTTCCGGTCGGCATGTATAATGTCAGTTTCTTTGTCGATAACAGCCTTTGGAGCCCACATTAGCAGCTTAACATTGGCGGCCAATACTATAATGATGCAATTTTTTATAATGTTTTCCTATTTTATGGACGGTTTGGCATTCACAGGAGAGGCCCTTGTGGGGAGATATGCCGGTGCCACTGATTGGAATATGATGAAATGTGCAGTTAAACGGCTGTGTCAATGGGCGGCTGTTATTGCGATTGTATTCACATTAGGATATATTGTATGCTATGAGTATATAGTTAGAATGATTACCTCAAATATCAATGTTATAGTGGAGATTGAAGAATATAAACAATGGATAATCATTTTGCCGTTTGTTACTGTTGCAGCATTCATCTTTGATGGTGTTTATATTGGCTTAACAAGAACACGAACAATGCTTATAGTAACCCTTATATCAACTTTTGTGTTCTATTTGATTTCATTCATACACCCATTATCGGAAAATGTCATTTCTTATCCGGCAAATCATACGCTTTGGATTGCTTTCCTATCCTATCTTTTGTTGCGGGGATTACTACTTGCCGGAAACTATATTGTTGCATATCGAAACAAAGCATAAACGAAAATAAATCATTCATAAATAAAAAAAAGATTGCTTGCTCCGAGGGGAACAAGCAATCAACATATAGTTGTTTGTCTGAATTACAAGTTTAAAGAGTAACTTTCCATACCGAAAGCGTCAGCAACACCTTGGAATACGATTTTGCCTTCTACAATATTGACGCCACGAGCCAATCCCGGATCTTCGCGACATGCTTGTTTCCAACCCTTGTCGGCAAGGCGAAGAGCATAAGGAAGAGTAGCATTTGTTAGAGCCAATGTTGAAGTGAAAGGAACTGCACCCGGAATATTAGCCACACAATAGTGAACGATACCATCTATTTCGTATGTAGGTTCAGAGTGAGTTGTAGGGTGAGAAGTTTCGAAGCAACCACCTTGGTCGATAGCGACGTCAACCAAAACAGTACCCGGACGCATCAGGCTGAGCATATCGCGAGTAATCAAATGAGGTGCTTTCGCTCCCGGAATAAGAACGGAACCAATTACAAGGTCAGTCGTAGGGAGTTCTTTTTCAATGTTATAAGCTGAAGAGTATAAAGTCTTTACATTCTTAGGCATTACTTCGGCAAGATGACGCAATGTAGGTAAAGAGATATCGGTAATTGTTACATCAGCACCAAGTCCGGCAGCCATGAGAGCGGCATTTCTACCAACAACACCACCACCAAGAACAAG
This sequence comes from uncultured Porphyromonadaceae bacterium, assembly GCA_937911575.1. Taxonomy (GTDB): domain Bacteria; phylum Bacteroidota; class Bacteroidia; order Bacteroidales; family Muribaculaceae; genus Lepagella. The sequence goes on from CALDPR010000023.1 coordinate 65,887, forward strand.
TACTTTTGCCGGTTTTACACCGGGAACACCACCAAGAAGAATACCTTTACCTCCTTGAGGTTTTTCCAAGAAACGAGCACCTTCTTGAATAGACATACGTCCGGCAACTTCGCTCATCGGAATCAATAGAGGCAAAGCTCCATTACGATCAGTTACTGTTTCGTAAGCGATAAAAGTTGCACCTGCATCAAGCATTGCATCAGTTAATGTGCGATCGCAAGCGAAGTGGAAATAAGTGAAAAGAACTTGATTTTTGCGTACAAGTTTATATTCCGGTTCAATCGGTTCTTTTACTTTAATAATCATTTCAGCAATGCCATAAACTTCTTCAATAGTTGGCAGAATAGTAGCACCGGCAGCTTCATATTCTTCATCACTGAAGCCACTGCCATTACCAGCTGTTGCTTGTACATATACTGTATGACCTCTTTTAACAAATTCTTTTGCTCCCGCAGGGGTCAATGCCACGCGATTTTCATTGTTTTTAATTTCCTTTGGAACACCAATAATCATAGTTGTATTTTGATTTTAAAGTTTTACGGCCGTAAAATTACCAAAAAGATTGAAATAATCAATACACGTTTATGTAAATTTTATTACAAAGTGAAAAAAAACGGCAGAAGGGGTGTTTCTTCTGCCGTAGATTATCTGTTGTAGCTTATTGTTGTAGGTTATCGGTCAAGGTTTATTGGGTAGGAATAATCTTTTACCATTCAAAACCAATGGTGGCACCAAGGTTGCTGAATGCTTTGTTGTTGTCATAATGACCGGAGAATGTCCACCAATCAGATACTAAAAGTTGATAGCCAACTCCGACATTTATAGCTTGTTTCGGACGATTCTTATTTATTGGTATGCGAATGCCTAATGAGGGTTTCAAATAGAAACATTCTTCCCCTGCAAGATAACCATGTGTGGTTCGGAAATCTTCTGTGAAATTGAAGGCAGCTCCTAAACGCAAGTCAATATTTAATGATATTTTGTCTTGTTTCCCTATAAAAAATCTGAAATCTGAATATAAAGGAACCATTATCCCGGCATCAGGCGTATTATATTCTTTGTCGGTATTATATTTTTCATAATTTGGAAACATTACATCAATACCTGCACCTATACCCATATAAAACCAAGAAGCAAACTTAAATCCTTGAGTTGTTGAGATATCGAGATAATCAATTCTGTCGTTGCCCATACCTTTCATATACGACACTTCAGCATATCCTTTATAGTTTAGTTTCCCTGATAATGCCGGAGAAATTAGCCGAGGTATCTGATTGGCAATCTCATAATACTGAGCTTTTGTGGTTATAGGCACAAACAATAAAGAGCAAAACAACAGCAATAAAAATTTCTTTGAACTATTCATTTTATATTTCTTTTTAAATTCGGTACAAATATAGTAAAAAAGCATAATAAAAAATGACATTCTTTAAAAAAAGTGAAAATCCCTGAGGGTGGATTGCCTAATTGGATATAAATTTGTAACTTTGCAGTCCGAAAATAAAAACCTTTAAAAAAAGATAAAGTTTAAGTTATGAGAATTGAAAAAATTATTGGTCGTGAAGTACTCGACTCTCGTGGTAATCCAACAGTAGAAGTAGATGTAATACTTGAATCAGGAGCAAAAGGTCGTGCAGCTGTTCCATCAGGAGCATCAACAGGTGTGAACGAAGCTCTTGAATTGCGTGATGGCGACAAAGGTCGTTATTTGGGAAAAGGTGTTCAAAAAGCAGTAGCAAACGTAAATGGTCCGATTGCAGAAGCTCTTATCGGCATGAATGCACTTGATCAAATAGCAATCGATGAAAAAATGATAGCACTTGATGGCACTCCTACAAAATCTAATCTTGGAGCAAACGCTATTCTTGGTGTATCATTGGCAGTTGCAAAAGCAGCGGCAGATTATTTAGATCTTCCATTATATAAATATATCGGAGGCACAAACTCATATGCATTGCCGGTTCCAATGATGAATATCATCAATGGTGGAGCACACTCAGATGCCCCAATCGCATTCCAAGAGTTTATGATTCGTCCGGTTGGAGCTTGTTGCTTCAAAGAAGGTATTCGTATGGGTACAGAAGTGTTCCACAATCTTAAAAAGGTGTTGAAAGCTCGTGGTTTAAGCACAGCCGTAGGTGATGAAGGTGGTTTCGCTCCAACTCTTGAAGGAACAGAAGATGCTCTCAATGTGATTCTTCAAGCAATCAAAGAAGCCGGCTATGAACCTGGCAAAGACATTACAATTGCTCTTGACTGTGCATCATCTGAATTCTATAAAGATGGCAAGTATGACTATACTTGGAAGCAAGCCGACGGCCCTGTTTACACAAGTGAACAACAAGCATCTTATCTTGCAAAACTTGTGAGCGAATATCCTATTGATTCAATCGAAGATGGTATGGCTGAAAACGATTGGGAAGGTTGGAAAATCCTTACAGACAAGATTGGCGACCGTTGCCAATTAGTAGGTGATGACTTGTTTGTTACTAATGTGAAATATCTTGAAAGAGGAATTGCAGAAGGTTGTGCAAACTCAATCCTTGTGAAAGTAAACCAAATTGGTTCTTTGACAGAAACTCTTCGTGCAGTGGAAATGGCACAACGCAATGGCTACACAGCAGTGATAAGCCACCGTTCAGGAGAAACTGAAGATGCTACAATAGCTGATATCGCAGTAGCTACTAATGCCGGTCAAATCAAAACCGGTTCTGCAAGCCGTTCAGACCGTATGGCTAAATATAACCAACTACTTCGCATTCAAGAAGAACTTGGTGCTGCAGCCCAATATGGCTACAAAAAAATAGCAAGAAAATAATCTGAAATATCAGATTTGAGTTAGCGACATTGCCGTTTTGGGCAATGTCGCTTTTTTATATTACTCAGGTGAGTCGCTCCCTTCTCTCTTGCAAAAAAATATAAAAATCATTACTGTCCGATAAAAAAAGAAATGGATATAAGAATGAGTCTTAATCGCTAATTTAGTGTGGTTGAGATTTCTTTTTTCAATTTACAAGCCCCCCTTTCACAGAAAATCTCGGCTGTCGGGCAAATTAACGACCTTAATAATTTTTTTATCGGGAGTAATAGTTTTTTGTGTTTCGCGTCTTTGCAGACGCTGTGTCGGTGGGTGTTCGCTTTCCGAGGGTATCGCT
>CALDPR010000024.1 GCA_937911575.1 uncultured Porphyromonadaceae bacterium
TATTGGTAAACCACTCGACAAAACGCATTGCACGGGCGTTTGGAAAACTCTTTGCAAGGAGCAGAACACCATCGTAATCAAGGGTATCGGTTGCATATCGCTTACCGTCAGCCGCCAATAGTTTGAGTTGGTTAGTGGCACTAACCAACTGACTTTGTTCCTTGCGTAGCTTTGTTTTGAGATATTTCCAGTAGTTTCGGTTTTTCTGGTAGTCGTCTTGGTCGTTCAGCACCCCGACGATATCGAGTACAGAGAACCACCATTTGGCATTTTCCTCATCCCAAACAGCTCGCACCTCACGGTCATTATAAAATCGAATGGAGATTTTGGTCATATAATTATAATAGTGCTTTTATTTTTGAACTCATCTCTGCCTTTGCTTTTTCTAATTCTATTTTTACAGGCATTACATTCTTATTGTAATATTCTACCATTGAATTTTGGACATCAATGGGATAATACTCTACATAATATTCCATTAGGTCTTTAGATGATATTGTTAGCTTGGAGGTGCTTCGCACCCAACATAGTCGGAGTGTAATGCAAAATGTAGTGGAAGTGGCACACGAAAAAATCGAGTGGGGGGGTAGGCAAGAAATAGGGTGAGAGTGGATTAATATTGTTCTTTGTCGTTGGGGAAATTGCCTGATTTGACATCTTCGATGTAGTGTTGCACAGCGTCGTTCATAATCGACGCAAGGTCGGCATATCTTCGTAAGAATCTTGGAGAAAATCCTTTGTTGATTCCCAGCATATCGTGCATCACCAAAACTTGTCCGTCAACACCGGCACCGGCACCAATTCCGATTATCGGAATTGTCAATTCTTGAGCAACACGTTTCGCCAATTCAGCCGGTACTTTCTCTATGACGATGGCAAAACAGCCGATCTCTTCAAGGAGTTTAGCATCGCTTATCAATTTTTGTGCTTCTTCCTCTTTTTTTGCTCTGACGGCATATGTGCCAAACTTGTTGATCGATTGAGGAGTGAGACCGAGATGTCCCATAACGGGTATACCGGCACAGAGAATACGTTCTATCGATTCTCGAATTTCGGCACCCCCTTCCATTTTGACAGCTTCTGCATGACTCTCTTTCATTATTCTGATTGCCGATGCAAGTGCTTCGATAGAATTACCCTGATATGATCCAAAGGGCATATCGACAACGACTAAAGCTCGGCTAACGGCTTTCATCACCGACTTGCCATGATAGATCATTTGGTCGAGTGTGATAGGCAATGTTGTTATATTACCAGCCATGACGTTAGAAGCTGAATCACCGACGAGGATAACGTCGATGCCGGCTTCATCTATAATCTTGGCACTTGAATAATCATAGGCCGTAAGCATTGAGATTTTCTCACCACGCTGTTTCATTTCGATCAAACGGTGGGTGGTTACTTTTCGTGCGTTGTCTGTTGTATTCGTTGACATAGTAACTGATATAAGATTTTAATATCGGCAACAAAATTAAGTTTTTTTATGTAGATAATAAAATTTTGCTTGCTATTTTTGCATTCTACAGTTGATGGAGGTCAGAAAATCGATCGCTTTACGGATTGAAAAAGGACTGCCGGAGAGTTCGTCCCGACAACCTCCCCACAGCATGAGAGTGCGAATCACCGAAGAACGATAGCAACATAGTCGGAAGTGATGTCGATGTCGTCGGAGGGGTCGCACTCAACATAGTCGGTAGTGGATATAAAAAAGAGGCCAATTTCACAATTGGTCTCTTCTCACATGATAATAAAAAACATTACTTTTCCCAAAAAAGTAAATATTAGCTTATATTATTATTTTTTCTACTTTGCCACCTTGTCGACGGATATAAACACCTTTATCAGAAGGTGTTCCTTCGATTTTGCAGCCGTCGAGAGAGAAATATTGAATATCGCCAACTGATTCGTATTCCAATTCTACGATAGCATTACTTGCTGCTACGGTGATTACGTTTGAGTGTTGGCTCTCTTGTCCATGCCATGTTGTAGTAACAGTGTAAGTCTCCATGCAGTCTGCTATTCTATCGGTGAATGTTATCGATGTTTCTGTTGGTTCCACTTCGTATTCCACTGTTAAAACAATTTCTTTTCCATCTTCATCGTATATGTTTCGATAGACAGTATAGTTGTCAATTTCGTCGGTGCTTGGGAGCCAATTTGCAGTGTAGCCATCATCGTTCACATCGGTAGCTTCGAGAGCCACAACGGGAGTCAAGTCGACAGCCTCATGGCATTCACCTTGAATATAAACTACGATAGGTTCGGCAAGTTCTTTAGACGATATTTCGAGAGAGATGGAGTGGCAAGCATTGTCGGCAGTGATTGAAGAAGGGGAATACATCACTTCCAATATATGACCTGTTTCGCTGTTGATTTGATTTGCAGTCAGAGTCAGCGACGGCCATTCCATTCCGGCAAACATCAGACTGAACATTTCAGTGTCATCACCTTTGATGCTTACGATTGCCGATTGAGTGAAATTCTTACCTAATACCGGTATTTCGATCGATACACTTTCGCCTAAAATCACACTTCCCATAGAGAAGAGATCATTGTTGACAGGCGAAGTCATTTCGGGTAAACGTTGCGATGGGTCGTCGTCTCCACCCCCTTGACCGGGATCAGGAGTTTCGCCTTCATGCCAAGCTATATCTTGATATTTACCCCAGATGTATTCAACCAATTCCGGGTGATCGATAAACGGATTTCGATTTCCCTGATGAGAATAGACAGCTTCATTTCTGTTCAACTCTTTCTCGCTGACAGGGTCGTTGCGATGCCATTTAAGAAGCATATCGATAGCCCAATCTTGAAGAGTGGGATAGGAACCATTTTTTGCTGTTTTAAGCCCATCGCCTTGCCACGACAGATTCTGATAGCAGGTAACCATATAAAAATATGTACGAGCAAGGTCTCCTTTATATTCGTCATCGGGTTCGAAAACAGTCTTCGAACCGCCACCTTGACCGGAGACGGGCGAACCGGTTTTGCTTCGTTCGTTTTCCCAGGCTACAGTAGAGACTTCAGCATACGGATTGTTTCCGCGTCGGGAATTGATATTTGAATTTACGGGCATGAGATGCATAATATCGCAGTAAGCATCATTTTTAGAGCCACCCCACCACGATTTTGGGAAAGTATGCTCAATGTTCATTCCTGTGCCGGGAACATTTGCCGTCGACACTTCATCGTCGCTATAAATATCCCACCAAGTGTTGTTGTCTCTGACATCGGTGTCTTGAAATGCTACCCATGTGCCATTCTTTCCGTAGCTGATGCGTTCGTGGTCTTTGATGATTGTGTAAAGTTGGGATTTTAAAGCTGATTGTTTTTTTCCGTTGCAATCATCGTAATATCCTTGAGGAATCTCAGCTCTTGCAGATAACGCCAGCGATACAAAAAGCGAGCATAATAAGACTTGTCGAATCATAGAATATTTTTGTTTAGTTAATGTTTCAGAGTGCAAAAATAGATATAATAAACCGAAAATCAAAGCAATAAACCGAAAATCAAAGTAAAATAAGTTGATAAAAACCTAAAACAGGTGTCGCTCAGCCGACAAAATCCCTACAAAAGAGTTTTAGACAGAAAAATCAGCAATAACAAACAGACTCAATTCGCTTATTTTATCTATCTTTGCACCCGATTTGAGAAATAAAGAGATGTTGAGATATTTGAGACTTATAACTATTTGCCTACTGATGATCAGTCCGTTTGCAATCAGCGGACAGATTGTGGGAGATGCAAGGAGCAAACAATTGTCGGATTCCATTCGCAAGGAGTTTGACAATGGTCCGTATTTCACTTTATATAAAGATAATTATTTTCTCGTCGGGACGGAATTGGGAAGTAAACCCACAAGCAGCAATTCAGATGTCAAATTTCAAATAAGTATCTCCCAACGCCTGACTAAATCGACTCTTCCCTTCGGCACATATCTCTATTTGACATATTCTCAAAAATGTTTTTGGCACGTGTTTAAGAAATCGTTGCCGATGTATGACTTGAATTTTAATCCGGGCATAGGGATAGCCAAGCCACTATTCAGCAACGGACGATATATCGGAAAGGTGTCGCTGATGCTCGAGCATGAAAGCAACGGCAAAGACAGCATTAATTCCAGAAGTTGGAACAAGGTTTCTCTCGGTGCGAATATTCTCATCGGCGAGCAACTTATGGTTCATGGCAAAGTGTGGATTCCGATTATCGACGGACAGAATAATAAAGACATTTTAGACTATTGTGGGCTTTGGCAATCGGGAATTGCAATAACGTCGCCTAACAAGCGTTTTGGCTGGGCTTTGACATTAGTGAAGCGAAAAGGGTGGAATTTCAACCATAATATTATTTTCGAATTTAATTGGAAACCTTTCAAGAAGGGGAATCAATATCTTTTCTTGCAATATTACAATGGATATGGAGAAGGTCTTCTTGACTATAACAAGCATCATAATCGCATTCGTGTCGGTTTGGTCATCAAGCCCAAGTTCTTCTCCGAATTCTAAAAATCCAACAGATCGCCCAATCCGGTGAGCAGATAGACTCCGAGCCGGGTGCAGGAGTCAAGGTTGGAGAAACAGTTCGGCTGTGTTTCTCAATATTATCTGTTCAATATCTTTGCCGTAAGCGTCTGATAGTCGGCAGACCACATCGTTAATCTCTATATCGGCATCGTCTGTTTCAGCCAATATTCTGTTGTCGGGTGTCGAGATGAGTGATTCTTCGTTAAAAAACTTTCCGAAAGAGAGATAGCAACCGGCATTGATAAGCATTTTTGCCACAGACGGCTTGTTGCGAAATCCATGAATTATCCATGGCATCGAAGGGGAGAATTCTTTGCGTAGAGATATGATAATGTCGTGTGCTTTGACATTATGAATAATCAGAGGTTTCGCCACTCGCTCTGAAATCTCGATATGGCGTTTCATTATCAGCAGTTGTTGAAATAAAGGAGCATTTCCGTTTAGGGAGTCGATGCCTGTCTCCCCTATTGCCACCACGTTTTTATTTTCGGCAAACTTTGTCAACAATTCGATGCTTTTATCCGTATTCTCTCCAATATGCCATGGGTGCAAACCGATGCTATAGAGTCGGTCCGGACGATTATATTCTGCATATTCTTCCACAGAGAGATTGATGATGCTGTTCTCGTTCGCCTCTTTGTTGTGTGTATGAATGTCTAATATCATATCCTATTTAATTGAAATAGATTGCTTTTTTATATCACGCAACTTGCTATGCAAAATTAATGAGATTATTGGTAACAACCGAAAGTTTTTTTCAAAATATGATTTCTTTCAAATCGAAATAATAGAAAAAAAGAAAATCATGCTTTACCTGAAGTGTCGAAAAAAGGAAATGGAAAAAGAATATCAAGACGAGAAAAAGAGTGATTCGGTTGATTAAAAAGATGTTACAAAAACAATTCTCACAAGCGAACAGTTGCAAGCAATAAAGTTTTGAAAATTATTTTGAAATTTATTTGGATATTTCAAAATATGATTGTAATTTTGCAACGACAAATCAAAAAAACACTTAAACGATGAAAGACAATGAAAAACACAACGACGAAGAAAACAAAACTGTTTTCATGGTTTCCGAATCGGGAACAAAGAGAACTACAACCTCAATCTGCAACAACTATGAAGACACACCCGACGCCGACCGAGAGGGAGAATCCGAGCGAGAAGGAGCAACCGACGTCGGAGCAACAAACGAATCCGAGCGAGAAGGAGCAACCGACGTCGGAGCAGCAAACGAATCCGAGCGAGGAGGGGCAACCGACATCGGAGCAACAAACGAATCCGAGCGAGGAGAAGAATGCATCAGCACTGATGCCACAATGGCTGATGAGATTGCTCCGGGAGATTTGGAATGTGGTGAAGAAGAATCTTATGCATCTGCTTCCGATGCTTCTGAAACGCCTGTTCAAACGATAAAGAGAGAACGTCGGGCAGAAGATTTGTTGATCAACATAAGTCGAGATGACTTTGAACAGCAACTTCGAGAAGCATACGAGAGAGGGCGAAACGAGGCAATAGAAGCCCGTATCATAGCCGATTCACACACAGCTCTCACCGACAACTTCCAAAACGACGAATCATTTCCCTTTCTGACAGGCAGAAAAAGCGTGTGGGGCAATAAATAAGCCCTACACCTTTTCAATAAAAAATTGAAATTACTGACTTAAATTCAAACTTTTAATTAACTTTTTATTGACAACTTATTATTAACTGATTTAAAATTTTATTTATTATGACAGCAACCGACAAATTAATTACTGACGGAATGACAGGAGGAAAACACATCAGCGGAGCGGCATTGACCACCGATTTGACCGAGATAGCCTCCCCCTCATTATTAACCAACGCAATCGACAAAGCGATAGTGAAGATTCGTCCGATGGCCACACCACTCGACCAGATAAGTCGTCTGGGGCATGTCAGACAAGTTGATTCGATGGAAGTGGACTATTACAGTGTCGATACACGAAACGACACAGATATGATTGAAGAAGTGGAGAAAGTATCGGATTCGACGAGTGAAGTGCCGACATATCTTATCACCGTCGAACACCCTTCACGCTTTGAGACATCAGAGACATTCAAAGTGATAGGCGATGACTCGATTCCGATGGCCTATATCATCAGCAAACAGAGCGATGGGCGTCTGCTCTGTGTCGCCACCGACGGGAAAAATCTTGATGACCTGGAAGCCGGCACAGACATTGTCAGAATGAGCAGGGCAGCCACTCAATTAGATGTTCAGACGCCACAATTTGCAGCCTTGCCGGTGAAGAACACCAATCTTTGTCAGATTTTCAAGATGCAGATCGAGCAATCGATGGTTATGAAACAGAGTCATAAAGAGATAGGGTGGGACTTTACCGACCAGCAAGAGGCAGCAATCTACGATATGCGTCTTGGCATGGAGAAGCAATTCTTATTTGGCACCAAAGGCAAGATATATGATCCTGTGAAGCAAGAGAATGTAACATTCACCGGAGGGATATGGCATCAAGCCGGCAAAGAGATAGGTGTCAACTTGGGGAATTTCAATTCCGATTCACTTGTCGATATGCTATGCGAAGCGTTTACGGAGAATAGTGGTTCGCGACGCAAAATACTTGTGGGGGGCTCGGCACTCATCTCAGCACTCAACAAGATAGAGAACACCCATGTGATCACAGCACGCGACCAAGTAACATCGTGGGGTATCGACTTTTCGGAATTGCAATCTAAGTTCGGACGTCTCTATGTTATCTTCTCAGACATATTCGACGTGATGGGAATGCCGGGCAATGGAATGATAATAGATCCGGAATATATCCAAAAACATGTGTTCATACCATTCAGAGCAGATCGTTTAGACTTGCGAGGTTCGGGTCAACGCAACACCGAAGCTATGGTGCTGACAGAAGCATCGTGTCTGACCTTACGCTATCCGGCAGCACATGCCAGAATTGTGGCACTCTGATGCATATCAGAAAAAATCTTAAGGGAGGCTATGACAGTCTCCCTTTAATTCAGACAATTAATTAAAATATAAAACTGACTTAAAACAAATGATACGCACATATACAGAAGAGGAGATGCTCAGTCTCTATAAGCGTCGTTTGGGACTATTTGAGGCACGCACCGGAGGGATAGTCGGGCGACAAGACGGCAATCATCTCGACGAATATTTACTTACGGAGATGCGAGCATGGTATGCCAATTTGCTACGCACCGCCGATGTCGGTCTACTGCCTATTGAGGATTTAAGTTCGGAGATCGACAGTTCGCTATACGTTGACAATGCGACAGCCGAGATTTCACTTCCGGCGAGAGGGATCCGACTTGTAAGCATCAAATTCAAAGAATGGAAACAGGAAGTGAGATTTTTCTATACGCCGGAATCGGAAATGGCACAGATGCAGAAGAACTACTATTTGCGAGCGACGACACGAAATCCTATTGTTGTTGTCGACAGAAACAAACTGATAGCCTACGGAGTGAGCCGTCCGACAGTGGATATTGATCCGTCGACTCCGGAGATTGCTTCAGCGACACCTCAGATTACACCAATGAAAAAGAGTGTGGAAAAACTACTAATGATAGCCGAGCCCACCGACGGCACATACAGATTCGACGATTCACTGCTACTCACCATTCATTAATTCCTATAAAAAAAATATTAATACTATGAACAAAGATATCGAACTACTCAACAAAGCATATCACTATTGGGAATCGGGGTCGACGTTTCGTCTGCGACGACGACGTTTTAAATCGTTTGCCTACGGACGACAATGGTCAGACACCCTTCGCACCTCAACCGGCAGAATCATCAGCGAAGAACAGCAAATGATCGAACGAGGACGAATGCCAATCACAAACAATCTTATCCGACGTCTGATCAAAAACATTGTCGGCAGATACAGATACAACTATCAAACCGAACATTCCGACCAATTATCTGATATAGATGCACGAGGATTGGAAGAGTTTCTGATTTCGGGTTGTGTGATTCAACGCCTCAACACCGACAAAACGGGAATTGAAGTAATCAACGTCAGTCCGGAACGAATGTTATGGAATCGCATATTGCTATCCGACGGCACCGACTGTCGATTCATCGGAATGCTCCACGACATGTCGATGTCCGAAATATTACGTCGATTTTCCGGTGGCTCAATATCAAAATCAAAAGCCATCAAAGAGAGCTATTCACGACATAGTTCACAAGGCATATTAAACGAATCAGAATCTCTTGAAATCGCCTTTTCAGAGAGTAGCGATTCCGACAAACGGCGAGTGATAGAGATATGGGATAATGAGCCGTATGAGATTTTGCGATGCCATGACTATCAGACAGCCGACTATTATCTGTTGCCACATACAGAAGAGAACCACACAGCCCTTCGAAGAGAGAACAAACGCCGTTCGAACACAGAAGAAGCGACAATCTCCTATAAATTAGATATTGTCGACAGATGGCGATGCACCTGGTTTACACCCGATGGAGAAATTCTTTCCCGGCACTATGCGTCAGAAAATGAGACGCCCCCATTTGTGATGAAATTCTATCCACTGATAGATGGGGAAGTGCATAGTCTTGTCGAAGACATCATAGACCAACAGAAATATGTGAATCGACTGATAACGTTGCTCGACGACATCATCAGCTCGTCGGCAAAGGGTGTATTACTGTTTCCGACCGAGCAGTTGCCCGATGGTTTTTCGTGGCGAGATATTCGACGTATATGGTCGGACCCCAATGGTATCATACCTTATCGACGCACCTCGAAACATGTAAGTCCCCGTCAGCTCAGCTCGTCGGGCAACTCACCGGGAGCTACCGAGATGCTGAAATTGCAAATGCAACTGTTCGATGAAATCTCCGGAAATTCGACAACCATTAATGGCCGGTCATCGGCACAAGGAGCAGAGATGCTACGGACTGAACTGGAGATTGAAAATATCTCAATGCTCGACATCTTCTGTAGTTATCGCGATTTCATCAAGCATCGAAACATGAAGATAAAGCAACTCAAATCAAAAACCGATAATAACGTTTCACCCTTAAACCCGACAGAATAATATGCTGACATACTCAATGACACTATCACCCCAACAAGATTCAGAAAAGATGCCACGTCTTGACAACGGGGCAATTATTCCGACCACTATTGGCGACACTGCATTATGCGAAAATATGCGTGAGCCGTATGCCGGACAGTTGGAAGCTGTGGGCGAACCGATAAGCATCGCCTCGTTGAGCAACACACCTGTTGCCGTCGATAAGCGAGGAGACAAACAATATCTGTTTACGTGTGGCACCGACCGACGATTGATGCTTGACGGAATTCTTGATGACAACAACCATTATGAGGCAGTCAACACCTTTTTGGCCACTCTTCCCGAAAAGGTGAATCAATATGCTTCAGTAGGGGAGTTTTTAATTTTGCTGCTATCCGACGGCACTCTGTGGTATCTTTTATGGAATAGTGATTTAGAGACCTATACGCCATTGGGGAGGCTTCCACAGATGCCTGTGATCGATGCGATGCCTACGGATATTGTCGGCTATCAGACCACTATTGCCGGCATCGATTTCGGAGAAACGATAACCGATATGCGTGTTGACATACCCGACAAAATAGAGCAAGAAATTGGTCGGGCAGTGAAGAGTGCTTGGCAAGAAATAGAACTTGCGAGTGGTGCCGGAGGGAGATGGAGCCAGCCGGTCAGTGTTCGATTTGCCGTCAGATTATGGGACGGACGACTCTTGCACGTCAGCGAGCCACAAATCGTTGCACCGGAAGGGGGTTTCAATCGGCCACAACGCATATTATTGCCCCTTATAGGTGGCAACGACGGATTCACCGGGACTCAGCCTGTGGTGCTGAATATTGAGAGTTTCAAAATTGCTGTTTCAATCAAAAATGACTGGGATATAGGGAATTGGAAAGATGTGGTCAGGGGTGTTGAGGTATGGTTGTCTCCGTCGCTCGACATCATCGACGACAAACTGCCGGTCGATGTGTCGGCCTACAGCAGTTCGTCGGTCAATTATTTATCGGCAGTTGTTCCTATGAAAACACTTAACCGTCTGACAGAAGAATTGATATCCACTCGCTATTATCGTCATTCATTATTGAGTGGAGAAATGCTTTCAGAATTCACATTGAGCCAAGACCTGTCGGTCGCTGATAATCTTTTTTCATCTTCCACATTTGTCAACGACACATTTCTCGACATAAAAGCAAAAGCAATATTAGGCCATGGCGATTTTCTATATTTGGGAAATGTATGTCGGAGTTATCCGAAGCCGATCGTTCACTCGGCAGGTAACGACGGAGTAGCCATACGATGCATTGTAAGCGTAGACATCTGCACACCGTTAGGCCTGCGGCGTGTGTCGGCAGAGCAGACACTTACGTCGACACGACTGACACCATTGCTGTCGTATCCCGACAGAGATGCTGTGAGAATGGAGATTAAAATGCTGTGTGATGATGGTATTCATTATGGTAGCTTCCTACTCAGGGCCCAAAGTCAAGAGAATGCATCGGTCTATATCGAAGAATCGCTCTTACCAATAACATTGCCTACGGATTCCACAGAAGAATTCATCGATGAAGATGTCGGAGGCGAGCAAGATTCTCAATATTCAACCTTAATCACAACGGAGCGAGGTAATCCTTTTGTTGAGAAAAGCATCACCCGAAACTGTGGGGGAGAGATAGTTGCTCTTGCGGCACAGAGTGCCGGAGGAGGAGCATATACTCGACAGTTCATCTATCTGTTCACAAATAAAGGTATTGTGGCTCTGATGCACAAGCCCGACGGAGAGCATACGAATTGTCGATTTATCGCCTCCGATATTGTAGATAGCTCAAAGAAGATTACTACTACATCAGACGGAGTCTATGCCCTCAGCCTATCGGGAGACTTGGTTCGACTCAACGATAGTCGCCGACACACTCTGTTTGGAGGACTTAAAGGAGCAGCCGCATTAGCATGGAATAGGTCAAAGCAGGAATTATGGATCATTCCCAACCCTTCGGCAACCGATAGTTGGCAACGCTCTATTGTGATTCAAATAACAAAAAACTTCAGAGCATGGCTTTCAAGCACCATTCCTTATCATCTGATTTCTAATAGTGGCGAACCATTGTATGTAGATTTAGGGAATATCGTCTTACCGACTATGTCGACATATACGGGAGTGCTTAAATTGTTGTCGACAGAGCAATCTCCAACCGACAATCAGCAATGGATATCATCACCGATAGATAATTCAAAACGAGGATTAATCATTGGGAGAATAGGGGTGTATGGCAAGAGAGTGGAGGCTGACGTTGAAGTTGAAAGCATCTCGGAAGGTGCCGGTTTGGATATAAGGGGCAATTCGTATGAAAGTGGCATCTGCGACCGAGTGCATCTATCGGGCAGTTTCAGTTCTCCCGTAGAGACACATTTCATGGTCGGCGCAGTGGGGGTGGCGTCGAAAGTATAGGCAGAAATTCGCGTCTTTGCAGACGCTGTGCTTGTTATCTCGCTTTCCGAGGGTATCGCTTCGCTCAACCCCCGGTTATTGAATCGCTTCGCTC